>NZ_CANLVC010000003.1:0-180998 GCF_947494415.1 Aquimarina algiphila
TGTAATCGTTCCAAGAGTAATACCTGATGATGGGGTACTAATCGTTAGTGTTGCCGTTTCTGTACCTTCTACATCAGTATCATCAACAATAGTAAAAGTTACAGTACCTGTGGTCATACCATCAGCAATAGTAATCGTAGTACCACTTAAAGTAAAATCTGTGGCTGTAATTCCAGTTCCTGTAGTAGCAAGATCAATAGTTTGATCACCCACTACAGCTGTCGAAGAAGTAGCCGTAACCGTGATTACTGTACCTGCAGCTTCTGTACCTGTATTTGGTGAAACCGAAAGATTTACTGAAGAGGAAGGACTGAGTGTTCTTACATTATCTATATGATAAATTTCCCCTTGATTACCAACTCCGTCTTCTAGAAATAAATATACATCATAAACCGTATCAGACATAAGAGAAGAGATAATTTCCTCAATATCAGAATTAGCCAAGTCCATTAAAAAATTATCGTTAGTAGTTGCTCCAGTTCCATTTAGAATATCGTCATGATCTGGAGTTCCAGAAAAATTACCTGGATAAATGGCATAGTGTATTATTCCTGTTTCTGGTCCATTAACAACCAATGTAAATCCTGATAAAGTCTCATCAATTGCTTGAGGGTACCCAGTATTTAATGGTATAGCATAATGATCTCCTCCAAAAACAACATAGGCCTCTCCTGTTCGTTCTGTACTTCCTTCCGGTATTTCACCTGGGCTCCCTATAATAAAGTCAGCAATCCCGTCCCCATTAACATCACCATCACCACTTATGGGCCTTCCTATATTAGATACTCTAAAACCAGGAATAACAAATCCATTAGTTCCATCAAGAGTACTTTCATCTATAGGATCAGGAAATCCAGTAGTACTTCCAAATATGACATAGGCATCACGGTCTGACCCTCTTCCTCCATAACAAGCAATAAAGTCATTAATTCCATCCTGATTTACATCACCTATTGAAGCCGAAGTCAAAAATCCAGGGATTCTAAACCCAAGAGTATTATCTTCAATACTACTTAATGGTATATGAGAAGGAAAAGGTGGATCAGTTCGTCTTTTACCAAAAACTGCACTTTGTTCTGAGAAAAAATCATCGACTCCATCATCATTAATATCTCCCAAAGTCCCTGTAAATACTAAAAAACCACCTCCAGAATTATCAATAGTAAAACCATTTGTACCATCAAGAGCTTCCAAATCTACCAATGGATCAAAAGATGCTCGACCATAAAGTAAACGTGTCCTTTGTCCTCCAGTTCCCAGAGTCCCACTCCGAGACCATTCTCCTATTATGATATCATTAAAGCCATCTTGATTGATATCTCCAGCCCCTCCTACTAAATATCCTGCCCTTGAACTATTATATCTAGAAGTTCTAAAACCATTTGTACCGTCTAACCAAGATGCATCAACACTTACCGGAAAATTGGAATCACGCCCAAAAAAGATCCAGGTATCTCCTCCAATTCCTTTTCCTAGTATAAAATCATTATGGCCATCTCCATTTACATCTCCCAAAGAACCAATGTCATTTACTTGGGTTGAAATACTAGTTGTGGCGATAACAAATCCGGTAGAAACATTGATATCATTCCTATTCATAACCGCATTAAACGCTGTATCTTTACCATACAAAACAATAGTTCCTTCAGAAAATCTACTTGCTCCAATGATAACATCATCAATAGTATCCCCATTAATATCTCCAACTCCTTCTATTACCAATCCAATTGCTTCAGTTTCAACAATTCCTTCAAAAACGAAACCATTTGTGCCGTTAAGAGCAGTAACATCAACTGAAGCTGGAAACCCTGTATCTGAACCAAAAATAACATATGCTACTCCCGCACCGATTACCCCTCTGCGTTCAGCGCGACTTACAGTAATAGCAATATCCTCCAAACCATCATTATTGATATCTCCTATAAATTTGGTTTCTGCTCCAAACTGAGATGCTGGATTAATCCCTGGTATTCTAAATCCATTTGTACCATTTAAAGTACCCACATCAAAACTTGCTGGATAAAGCTGTTGAGCTTTGACACCACTATAAGTTAAATTAAATGCAATAATTAACATTATAAGCTTAACTATCTGAATATTTCCTTTTATACTTCCCATACTTCAAAAAATAATTCGTTTGCCACAAAACTATTCATGATCTTATCGACATCTATCACCATAAATGGGGTTTTACCATAATATACACCCCCCTGTTTTCAGGGGGTTTTTAATTTCAAAACAAAACACCTCTTCAATTCTTACATTAATTACTACTTCCTTTTATAGATCATACTCAAAATCATTTAATACTTAAAAAAAAACAGTTTATTTAGAATAAAACTATTCATGATTATCAGTATTAGTAGAATTTAAAATTAGATACCCATTCAACATACCCCCCTGTTTTCAGGGTATTGTTTTTCACTAGAAAAGGTGTTTTCCTCACCATGCTTCTATCTCATCTTTGTACTGTGATTTTTTAGTCTCTATATCACATCTTGATATATACAAATAATAGATATAGAGGCATTTTAAAAAACATATAAAGTAAAAAACAAGTACTAACCCTTAAAAACTAAAATTATGACTTGGGGAATCACTTTAATTCTATTGAGTATTATAGCAGTACCATCATTATTGCTATCTAAAAAACCAAATGCAAAAGAACTATTAGAAAAAATCGAACCTTATCAAGGCTGGATCGGACTTGTATTCTGTTTCTGGGGAGTGTGGGGAATTATCTCTGCAGTTCTTAACCTAGGATGGCTTACAACATATCCTATCTGGTGGATAACGCTATTAGCTGGAAACATTATCGAAGCTATTTTAGGATTTATGTTAGGTTTTGGTCTAATCAATAAACTCTTTTTATCCAAAAACGAGGCAGCTAAAGAAAAAGCTAATCAGCTTAGAGAAAAATTAGCTCCAAAACAAGGTAAACTAGGAATCTTAGGAATCATAGTTGGTTGTTGGATGATCGTTGCTTCTTTCTTATTCTTTATATAATTGAAAGTAACCAAAATTAAAATTCTAGAATAACAAGTATCTAAACCTATAAAGTAATACATCATGATCATATTCGGAACAGGTTCTTCTACAATACAACCTAAACAATTAGAAGGAGGAAGTTGCCCGCATTGTAATACACAAAATAATATGTGGATACAAGGGTATAAAAAATACTTCCACGTATTTTGGATACCATTCTTTCCTATCGGAAAAAAAGTATACACCGTCTGTGGTCATTGTAAAGGTGCTTTTGAAAAAAGAGAAATTCAAAACCAAGAGTTGATAACAAGTTTTACTGATTTCAAAAATAACCACATCAAAACTCCTTGGTATCACTTTATAGGCTTGATCATTTTTGCAGCAGCCGTTATGCTAATTGCCATACTACCTCTACTGGGTAAATAAAAATAAGTGTATCAAAATCTTTTTATCATGAAAAAACTCGTTTTTATACTACTATTAGCTATTACACCAAGTATAGCACAAGAAAATGGTAAAACATTAACCGTAGTTGGAGAAGCTAATAAGCAAGTAGAAGTTAGCAGTTATTTTCTCACTATTTCATTAAAACAAATCGTTGCAGATGGGTACCAGCAGCTAGAACCCAAAAGTTTGGCAGAGGTACAACAAATGTATAGTGACAAATTAAAAGCTATAGGTGTTGATTTTAGCAAATACAGCAAAAATATTCTTTATCAATTGTATGCATCTTACTCAGAAGTAAATGATGTTGCATACTACAATTACACCTCAACTTCTGAAGAAGAGATAATGAAAATTATCAAACAGAAAATGAACGGTTTAACTGTAGTACAAGTACAAGCAGATGCAAAGGAAAAAACAAATAAAGAATGGGCTGACTTAACCCTTACTGCTGTAGAAGATGCTAAAACAAAGGCGCAAAAAGCAGCCGAAGGACTTGGTAAAAAATTAGGTGAAATCACAAAGGTTGTGAATTCTGATACCAAAGCACAATACATAAACATGTACAAGCCAGACGAAATTCAAAAACATCTTGTAACGGTAACCTTTACCATAGAGTAAAAAACTTTTAAACACATTTAATAAATCATAAAAACCAAAAAATGAAAACAAAAATTCTAATTGTAGCAGCAATACTAGCTTTTGGAAGCACTTTTAACGCTAACGCACAAAAACTAAAGAAATTTGGTAGTTCTATTGAAAAAAAGATTGGTCCTAAAACTATAAAAGTACCATATACAGATGTCGTATCCTATATGGGATATGCTGCTCCTGGAAATGAAGATGAAGTAAAAGACGGAAAGAAATTTTATTACATCTATGTTTGGATACCTGCTGTTGCTCCAGAACTAGGAGTAAGAATGATGTCTCCTGTTGGTAAAACCAAAATCAAAAAGGCTACAAAATCTGCAGCATATACAGAAAATGCTGGTTCTAGTGATTATTTTGATACTTACATTACTCTAGAACGTTCTGATATTATAAGTAAAGATAACATTAGCGAAGAGGCTGCAAAAGCTGCTAACTGGGTAACCCTGGAACGTAATGACGATAGTGGTGAAATGCCTAAGCAACCAAGCGGAAGCGGATACAACTCATTATTAAGATATAAAAGTGAAGTAAGCGATCCTCTTAAAGCATTAACTGTTGGATTATACCGTATTGGTTTTACAACCTATAAGACTGGTGAAGTAAAAGGTACATTCTTAGCTGAAGTTGCAGCTCCGATAAAACTTCCTGGAGTAGTTATGGCAAAGACTATTGCAGACTTAAAAAAAGGGTTATAATATAAAATTGGAATATTAATCCCAATGGTTATTCCTATATTTTTTAATACAAAAATATGGGGATAACCACTTTTGTCAAATTCTTTTTTTTCTAAAACCCACGATTCGAAATGCAAGAAAACGATAACGAAAAACCAAAAAAAGAAAAAAATCTTTTGGATGATATTCTAGCCAATGCAATCTCTTCTACCAAAAAATATGAAGAAACAAATGCTGGTCTGGAAACTAAGAAATGTAAAGGTTGCGGAGCAGCCAGACCTGATGATACAGATCTTCAGTATTGTGATTTCTGCGGAGGTCAATTCTATTAAAATACAACTAACAACTCCTTACAACTATGTCTTTCACTGAAACACAAAATAGATGGGATGGTTTTCTCAAAAAAATTAAAGAACGATTTCAAGAAGTACTAGAAAAAACCGAAGCTGCATTACCTGTATTATTCGAAGCTACAGATTTTGAGACCACTACCTTTAGTAATGCCTGGCAAGGAATTTATTCTCAAGCTAGTGATTTGATTTATAAAATAGATGATACCTGGGATGAAAAAGTTGAAGAAGCTTTTGAAAACGCAGGTGTCGATTTTGGTTCAGATCAATTTAATAAAGAAAGAGACAAAGGGTTCCACACCAGATTTGATTTGGAACAAAAACTAAAATCATACGAAGTTAAAATTTTTGCAGATGCAGCAAAAAAATTAGTTCAGGAAGTAAAAGATACATTATCCAAAGATTTTTGTTGTACACAATGTCAGGCAAAACTTCCTGTAAAAGATAATTTTTTTAGATCCTATTACAGTACATGTGAGTATTGTCAGACTGTAAACACTTTTGAACCTGGAACCAAAGCTAGAAATATAGAACATTTTGCTGTTCATGCTTTAGGTGAAGAAGCTGCACTAGAACATTACCTACACCACGAGGAGCTTAAGTTTCAAAATTATCTTAAAAGTAAAGAAATCCACAAAAAAGAAGAATTAGATGCTATATATCAAAAATATGTAGAGACTTATCTTAAAAAAAGAATTGAAATTATCCCAGATTATAAAGATCGCTACGAAAAAGATTTTAAAGCTAAAACAGCATTTTTAACTAACTATTAGTAATTCTAAAAAGGAACAGCTATGTCAAATTCATTTAGTAATCAATTACGTTCGGTAATCGAATGGCAAGATCCAAAACCTGAAACTCTTTTTGAAAAATGGACAGAAGACGGAGATGAAATAAAAAACGCATCAAAGTTGATTGTAGGTCCAGGGCAAGGGTGTCTTTTTGTATACGAAGGAAAAGTGGAAGGCTTTTTTGAAGAAGAGGGCCTATATGACCTTAAAACAGGAAATATTCCTTTTTGGACAACGATCAAAAACATTATGTACAAGTTTGAATCTGCTCATAAAGTAGGTATCTTCTTTTACAGAAAGGCTGAAATGCAAAATATACGTTGGGGAACTCCTTCTCCAATTACATATAAAGATCCTGTTTATAATTTTCCTGTGGGACTTGGCGCCTTTGGAAATTTCTCTTTTAAAATCACAAAACCTGTTGATTTTTTTAGAAATGTGATCGCTGGTGATGATTATTATCCTGTAAAGGCCATACAAAAAGTTATCTTATCCAGAATTACTCAGCCAATAAGTGATTTTCTTGCCAATGCTTCTTTTAGTTATACAGAAATTGATAAACATCGTAATGAAATTGCATCATTTTCTAAGAATTCATGCACTCAGATTTTTGACGAGCTTGGATTTGAATTGCTTGATTTTAGAATAGAAGGCACCAGTTTTGACGAAGAAACCAAAACTAGAATAGGAAGAATTGCAGATATGAGTGCAGAAGCTCAAGCAATGAAAGAGTTAGGCGTTAGTTATCAAGATTATCAACAACTTGAAGCCTTAAAAAATATGGCAAAAAATGAAGGAGGAGGTAACATTGGTATGCAAATGGGAGCTGGATTAGGAATGGGGCAAATGTTAGGGAACATGATGAATAATCAGAATAACCAAAACCAAGGACAGCAGGCTTCGCAACAACAATCTCCACAACAACAAAACACTCCTCCACAAAATGATGATCCAATGCAAAAATTAGAAAAATTAAAAAAAATGTTTGATGCTGGATTTATCGATGAGCAGGAGTACAAACAAAAAAAACAAGAAATATTATCTCAATTTTAATACAAAATCAATCTTAAAAATTAAAGACTATGAGCACTATAAATGAATTATATCAAAATGTTTCAGGAAAAAACAAAGATGAATATAGAGACTATTTATTAGTACTAGATCGCATGGATTGGCATAGTTATGATTATACTACATGGCCATGTGCAGATCTTTCTTTTCAGGATCTTGATACTAACGAGAACTATGATGTCTGGCCATTTAAACCAAATTTAAACGAGCCTCATTGGGTTGACCTTAATAATCAATTTCCTTCTGGCATAAGAAGGTACGGATATGTAAATAAATTTGTAATGCCTGAGCAAGTTCGTGAACTTTCTCATGATGATGCTACAGATATACTAAACGATATTAAAGACCTCAAAGACAATAATGCAGAAGAGTTTAATGATCAGATCAATGAATATGGATTCTCTGATGAAAAACATTTTTTATGGGGAATAGCTTTATTAGATGATGCAGAAGAGAAAGCATATGATGCTGCAGATGATTTCTTAAAAGAACAAAAAGCTAAATTAGATGCTCAAATGGATGCTCATGTAGAAGCGGCAGAAGCAGGTGGTTTATTAGATCCTATTTCGGGGATTGATATGGAAACCTGGGCTGCTGCTAATGCGAAGATTGCAGGAGGTATGGATCTAGAAGAAGTACTAAAAGTAGTTGGAACCGAAAAACCTATCTGGGATGAAGTCTCTGCAGAGTGGACGGCAAGAATGTCCCAAGATACTACATTTGCAATATCAAAGGTGTATGGTGATGCATTTATGAATTCAAATATTGGAAAATTTGCAAGTGAAGAAACTAATCAAGGTTCAGCATCAAGCAGCTCTAATGGTAGTGGTGGTTTAAATGAAGTAATGGAAGATTTTGAGCTATATATCAAAATTATGTGTCATCAAAACATGGGAGCTACACAAGGAAAAGATGCTGCTTCAATTTTACAAGAATATGGGCTTACAGTTACCGATTGGAGTTCTGTAGGGGCGCACTGGTCTCCAAAAATGGCTACAGATACACGTATGGCACTCCAAATGGGTGAACTTATGGAGAAATACAATGCAGAATTTGCATCGGCAAAAGCAGGTGATGATATAGATTTCTAAAATCAATTTAAAAGATGACCCGGGGTTTGTTGAATCCCCATAACACTACACTACGAATACTGTGAAACCGGGTCATCTTGTTCTATACATCAAAAACAAATTACAAACACACATTAAACTTTTGAGAAACATCGATGCAAATCACTGAAAATCAAAATCTTAAATTGATTAAAAATATAATATTTCATTATGAGTATCATTCTCGTTAGAAAAGTTCATATTTGCGTAAATAATTATTTCAATATATTTAACAAAATATTAAATAGAAATAATGCGTGTGTCTAACCAACTAATCATTAATAACTATAACTAAATCAATTATTATGAAAACAAAAATCTTAATTCTACTAGCCATCTTTGCTTTGGGAACATCTGTCGAGACTCAAGCTCAAAAACTTGGTAAATTTGGTGGTTTAACTGAAAAAAAAATAGGTCCTAAAACTATAAAAGTACCATATACTGATATTGTATCTTACATGGGATATGCAGCTCCTGGTAACGAAGATGAAGTAAAAGATGGGAAGAAATTTTATTATATCTATGTATGGATACCTGCTGTAGCACCAGAACTAGGAGTAAGAATGATGTCTCCTGTAGGTAAAACTAAAGTAAAGGGAGCTACTTCATCTGCTGCGTATACAGAAAATGCTGGATCTAAAGATTTCTTTGATACATATATTACATTAGAGCGTTCTGATATTATTAGTAAAGATAATATTACAGAAGAAGGTGCAAAAAATGCAAATTGGACTACCTTAGAACGTAATGATGATAGTAGTGAAATGCCAAAACAACCTAGTGGAAGTAAATACAACTCACTATTAAGATATAAAAGTGAAGTAAGTGATCCTCTTAAAGCATTAACTGTTGGGTTATACCGTATTGGTTTTACTACATACAAAACTGGTGAAGTAAAAGGTACATTTTTAGCACAAGTTGCAGCTCCAATAAAATTACCTGGAGTAGTAATGGCTAAAACTATTGAAGATTTAAAAAAAGGACTATAATAAGTTCTAAATAACAGACACACGATAAATACAATCTCCCTATGTTTTCTATAAAAGAAAATATAGGGAGATTTGTTTTGTAATAATATTTACAAAGGTAACCTGGCTTTCATCTTTTCGACAATATTAAATGCTGCAGGACATATAGCCACATTCTTTAGTGTTAAATTGGATATTTGCTGAAATTTTTTACGATCTGTATGAGGATATTCACGGCAAGCTTTTGGCCTTACTTCATAAATACTACAATAATTATCTGCTCCAAGAAAAGTACAAGGCGTTCCTTGTAAAATCAAATCTCCATCCTCATCTATTTGCAAGTATTGTTCTTCAAATTGCCTGGGTTTCATCTTTAAGAATTTTGCAATTCGTTCTACATCTTTATCTGTAAACAATGGCCCGGTAGTTTTACAACAATTTCCGCAAGACAAACAGTCGGTAACACTAAACTCTTCGTCGTGCAAATCCTGCATGATATGATCCAACTTTTTGGGCGGTTTTTTTTTAAGTTTAGCAAAGAACTTTTTATTCTCGTTATGTTTATCTTTGGCCAGTCGTGGTAATTGATCTATAAATTCTTGCATACTGCAAAAATAAGATTTTTAAGCACTAATCATAACCATCAAAATCATAAACCCAAAAAGGATGAATACAGATGTCTTTGGAAAGGCTATCAAAGATTTTTATAATAAGGAATATACAGAAGATATTGTCGTGAAAGCTGATGATTTTGATGATGATCATATACCTATACCTTATCTTTTCAGATCTTATCCAGAAATGCCTAAAATAGAACAAAAAGCATTAGATATTTCTTACGGAAAAGTACTTGATGTTGGATGCGGTGCAGGTAGTCATAGTCTATTTCTTCAGGACAAAAAAAAACTCTATGTGACTGCAATTGATATTTCGGAAGGTGCCGTAGAAATCTGTAAAAAAAGAGGGATTCAAAATGCGCTGACTCAGGATATTTTTCAATATAATCACACATCATTTGACACTATACTATTCTTAATGAATGGGAGTGGCATTATAGGTACTTTGAGTAATATTGATATGTTCTTCACACATATAAAAAGACTCTTAATTCCTGGTGGGCAAATTCTTATGGATTCTTCAGACATTTCATATCTTTTTCAAGATGATGATGGGGGTTTTTGGGTAGATGCATCTGCTGGATATTATGGCGAAATGAGGTACTCATTACAATATAAAAATCAAGAATCAGAAAAATTTGACTGGTTATATATTGACTATAATACATTACAAAATGCAGCTAATACTAATGGTTTTTTAACCGAATTGTTATTTGAAGGAGAAAACAACGACTACTTAGCCAGACTTACTTTAGCAATTTAAAAAAATACTTCTTACACTAAAATTGATGGTACAATCTTTGTAGCACAGAAGTACATACAAAAACAATGTTAAAGTAAAAATAAGATACTGTGTAAATTCGTTTATTTACCAACACTAACTAATCCTTAAAAATACTCCTGTGCAAATAACAAAATTTTTAACCTACTTATTGATCTCTTCATTTATTCTCATTGGGTGTTCTAATGATGATGATAATACTCCTTCAACTAATGCCTTACAGGTAAACAATAAACAACCACTTGGTAGTTCTGCGAATGACCTTCTAAGCGCTACAAATTTTACCAGTATCACTATAGAAATGGTATCTGTACAAGGGTTTGAACCATCAGCTACTGCTGTAAATGGATTTAGAGATTTTTTGCAGGAAAGATTATTTAAGCCCGATGGAATTACCATTACTCAACGTTCTGTTCCTTCTTCTGGTAAAGCTCCTTTTACTATCGAAGAAATTGCAGAAATAGAAAATGATACCAGAACATTATTCAATGAAGATGGTAATATCACTGTATATGTATATTTTGCAGATGGAAGTAGAGAAGATGACACAACTGAACAAGTAACTTTGGGCTCTGCTTATCTCAACACTTCTATGGTTATTTATCAAGGTACATTGCTGGCATTAAACGCAAGGCCTAACTCCCCTGCTCTTAGCACAGTAGAAATTGCTACACTTAATCATGAATTTGCTCACCTAATGGGATTAGTCGACCTAGGAAGTCCTTTACAATCCCAACATGAAGATGAAGAAGCTGAAGGTCACTGTAATGTTTCTAATTGTCTAATGGAAGCGGCTATACAATTTGGCAGTGGTATGATGGGTATGGGAGATGTAATTCCAGAACTGGACCCTCAATGCATTGCAGATTTACAAGCTAACGGTGGAAGATAAAATGAATATAACCAAATCATTCGTATACACCTTTTGTAAAGACAATTAAGAACCACTTAAAAATGACAACAAAGTATTTCTATAGGTTAAACTTATAGGAATATGCATTTTTTTAATTTCTACATACTCTTTTGTATATGTTTTTATTTTTCTGGTATTTACGATATAGGATTTATGTATACGCATAAAAGATTGTGATGGTAACCTTAATATAAGATCGCTCATTTTTTCATACACAACCAATGTATCTTCTATAGTATGAATTTTTACATAGTTACTTAAACCTTCGATATAAAGTAATTCTGAAAAATTGACTTTTACCATTTTTTTATCAGCTTTGATAAAAATATGATCCGTAACAGGAGGAATAACAATATTAGAAAATTGAGGTGTCATTTTCTGAATCGCTTTTAGAAAACGGTCAAAAGAAAAAGGTTTTAATAAATAATCAACAGCACTAAGATCAAATCCCTCTAAAGCAAATTCTCGATGTGCAGTGGTAAAAACTATTTTGACTTTATTTTCTATAATTTTTGCTAGGTTCAAACCAGAAAGTTTAGGCATTTCTATATCCAGAAAAACCAGGTCTACTGGATTATTCTGAAGATAATCAAGAACCTCCAGGGCATTCTTAAATTCTGCAATTAGTTCTAAGTTTGAAACATCACCGATATACTTTTTTAAAATATTTCTAGCAGTCTGCTCGTCATCTACTATAATACATTGAAGTTTCATCTGTTTATTTTATTAGTCTGAGTCATTTCACAGTTATTTTTCAAACACAATCACATCTTTATACATTAATTTTCAATACAATAGAGTATAATTTATCCTCATCTTCAATTTGCAATTCGTATTGATCATCATACAAAATATTTAATCTTTTCTTGATATTTTCTAATCCGATACCTTTGGGAGAGGAATCCTCAATAGTTTGATCCGGTTTAGAATTTTTAACCTCATAGATCAATTGACCATCGACAACTTCTAATTTAACAAATATATGGGCAATTCTTGTTTCATTTTTTAAACTATGTTTGAAAGCATTTTCAACAAATGGTACCAAAATCAAAGGAGGTATAGATATCTGATTGATATTTTCTGGGATGGATACTTCTACTGCTACTCTATCGTCGAATCGAGATTTCTCAAGATCAATAAAATCATTTAA
The DNA here is from genome assembly GCF_947494415.1 of Aquimarina algiphila. Classification (NCBI taxonomy): domain Bacteria; kingdom Pseudomonadati; phylum Bacteroidota; class Flavobacteriia; order Flavobacteriales; family Flavobacteriaceae; genus Aquimarina; species Aquimarina algiphila. The sequence continues at coordinate 12,508 of NZ_CANLVC010000003.1, forward strand.
TAAATTGATTTCCTTCTCTAAAAGAATAAATTTTTGAGTACTCTCATATAGAGAGAAACTAAGAAAATCAGATAATTTGAGAATCAATTCAGGAGTCTTTTTCGAGTTTTCCAGTGACAATCCATAAATGTTATTTAATGTATTAAAAAGAAAATGAGGATTGATCTGCGATTTCAGGTATTTTAACTCTGATTGTAATTTTTCGTTTTCAAGGGTTTTAGCTCGCTTTTGCAGTTCTGCTACCTTCCATATCACAGAAATTCCAATAATGAGAATTAAAGGGGACGCAATAATCATAGAAGTCTGCAGAAATTTATACGGTAGCCACACTCCAAAATCATACAAATCAGAGTAAAACATGGATAGTATCTTGTAATTGGCTAGTCGTTGGATAAACCCTGCAACAATTAATGTTAATAGTGTATATGTAAAATATTTTGCTGTTTTTCCTTGCAATAAAAATCTAGGAAGTAAAACAAAGTAATTAAAATAAACAACAATAAGCCGCATGGGCATATTCATAAGCTCAAAAGCTAATGCCTCTGTATATTTTCCTTTATAACTAGCTTCAACTACAGTAAATATAGCAGTATATATAATCCAAAATCCTATATGAAACCAGATGCTTTTAATTTTCATTGATAACAAAGCTATAGGATTTTCGGATTTGACACTCACTTAAACCTATAATTTATGTAAACCCATAATTTATTTATGTGTAATGAATTTACATAAGTAAAGAGTAAGCACACATCAAAAAAATGAAGATTTATATAAAATTAATCTTTTCGATTTCTTTATGAAATACATTAGTTATGCTGGAAAACACTTTATGTAATTCGCATTTTTAAAAGAACACCAATGAAGAAGGTTATTTACATCTTATTTTTTGCTGGATTTAGTTTTTCAGGAATCGCTCAAGAACCAATAGAACAATTTAATAAAAGTTTTATAGCTTTTACAATTCCTGAAAAAGATTTGCTACCCGAAAATGTTGCATATGACAACAATGATGGAACTTTTTATATTGGAAGTACCCGAAAAGGAAAAATTATAAAACGAACAAAAGATGGACTATATCAGGACTTTATAAAACCTAAACAAGATGGTTTACATATGATTATTGGGATGAAAGTTGATCCGGTAAGAAAACATCTATGGGTATGTAGTTCTGGAGGAAATAACCTTATTGGATATACCAAAAACGACACGATAGAAGGTCGCCCTTCTGGAATTTTTAAGTACGACCTGACAACCGGGAAACTTATTAAAAAATATTGGGTAGATATCCCTGGAGAAGTTCATTTCTTTAATGATATTACTTTGGATGCATCTGGAAATATATATGCTACCCATATGTTTTCTAAACCTAAACTATATACTATACAAAAAGATGAAGGTCGATTAAAAGTCTTATCTGACCTCTCTGAATTAAGATATCCTAATGGAATAACGATTTCTAATGATAATACATATTTGTTTATTGCTTGTACTGAAGGAATTGCCCGTGTACATATCAAAACTGGTAAAAAAGAAATATTACAATGTTTTGAAGGTATTAAAGTAACAGAAGAAAAAAGCGTTGATGGGCTATATTTTTATAAAAACTCTCTAATTGGTATTCAACCTGATGAGAATTCGGTTAGAAAATTAGTACTTAATACAGAACAGAATACAATCATTAAAACGATACTAATAGAATATAATCATCCAATGATGAATAATCCATCAACTGGTGTTTTGATAGAAGATGAGTTGTACTATATCGCAAATGCTCAGTTTGGAAGTTTCAATAAAGATGGATCTCTTTTTCCTATGGAAAAATTATACGAACCTACAATCCTAAAAGTAAAATTGGATGATCAGAATTAATAAAAGAACACTTAAAACCGAAACATAGATAAAGAAAATTAAATAGGCCTCTTTCAAAAACAATCAAAAAACAATCAAAAATCGAACAGACAATCGAATGAGGTCTATTTTTTTTAATATTTTATGTTGATCAGTATATTATGATTTGTACAACAAATTAATATACCTTCTTTCCTGCTAAATATGTAGTTTTTACCTTTATTTTTGGAATTTGATCTTCTTCGACTTCCATGATATTGTCTTCAAGAATTACAAAATCAGCAAATTTCCCTGTGGTTATACTTCCTTTTTCTAATTCCTCAAAATTACTATATGCTGCCCAAATAGTCATCCCTTTTAGCGTTTCTTCTCTTGTAAGCGCATTTTCTTTTTGAAAGCCTCCTTCTGGATATTGTTTTAAATCTTTTCGTGCTACTGCGGCATAAAAAGTATAAAAAGGACTTACATGTTCTACAGGATAATCAGTTCCTAAAGCAACTTTACCCGTTTTTTCCAGTAATTTTTTATATGCATATGCTCCTTTAATACGATCTTCTCCTAATCGCTCATCAGCCCAATACATATCACTGGTAGCATGGGTGGGTTGCACACTCATTACCAAGTTATCATTAAGAATATCAAATTCTTCTGGAGCTACTACCTGAGCATGCTCTACACGCCATCTTCTATCTGATTTATTCTGTAATACTTCATAATATGTTTTCATCACTACTGCATTTGCAGAATCACCAATAGCATGTGTATTCATCTGAAATGGAGATCCTGCTAGTCGTTTTGCTAACGTTTTAAAATCAGCATTCCCTATTACCATTGCTCCATGATGGTTTTCTTTATCTGAATATGGCTCTTTTAATGTAGCCCCTCGAGATCCTAATGCTCCATCTGCGTATACCTTAAAAGAAGAAACATTCAGTTTATCTGTTTTATACACTCCTTTTTCTAAATAATAATCTACGTATTCTGACACATTACTCACCATAGTATACATTCTAATCTTCAACTCATCGTTTTTTTGCAAACTATCAATTAAAGCAATTACTTCTGGGCTTAATCCAGCATCATCTACTGTAGTCAATCCATAACTAAAGTTAATCGCTTCTGCATCCTTTAGTGCTTGTATCTGCTCCTTTATCGTTGGTTGAGGGATAACCGACCTAATCAATCCCATAGGGTTATCAATAAGTACCCCTGTGAGTTTTCCTTCTTTTTGAACAATTTCTCCACCTTCTATCTTTGTATCAATTGTAATTTTGGCAAGATCTAAGGCTTTCTGATTTACAATCATCGCATGACCATCAACCCTTGTAATAGCCACCGGGGTATCAGGAAACAAACTATCTAACTTTTCTTTTGTTGGAAATTCTTTTACCTCCCAATCATTTTGATCCCAACCTCTTCCGGTTATAAATGGCACATTTTTTTCCTTTTGAAATCCAACAATACGATCCAATACTTCCTTATAACTTTTAGTACCAACTAAGTCAACTTTTTGTTGTTGTAATCCAAGTCCATAAAAATGACAATGAGCATCAATCAATCCTGGCACAATTGTTTTTCCTTTAGCATCCAAAGTATCACCTGCGTCATATCCATTTAACAACTCATCATTACTACCAACATCTAAGAATTTACCATCTTTTATCACAAAGGCTTCAGCTTTTGGATATGCATCATCGACTGTATATACATTGGCATTTAGCACAAGTAAATCTACTTTCTCTTTGTGTTGTTGACATGAAACAACAGATAGTGCGATGATAAATAATAAAGGAAATTTTTTCATTATAGTTGAGTTTAAAGGCCTAAATGTAAATATATCTTAGTAGTGAAGTGGTTAAGATTTTCTTAATATAAGAATTCAAACATCAAATAATTACATCTAGATTATTAAAAAAACAGTCACTTCTGCTTCATAGATTCTAATGTATTGGTAACAAAATTGAAACGGATTCGTCGTAAATATATCTTAACAAATACATTTTCTATGAAATTTAAAATTATAGTAATCGGCTTAACTTTCTTATCATTTTTCTCAAATGCACAAAGCAGTGATGTTACTAATCATAAATTAGAACAAGTCATCGAGGATTTTAGAACCTCAATTATAGAACACAATAATTTCGAAAAATTCTCTAATTTATTTTTACATGATTCTATTACCTGGGCTGCTATTTTCACCAATAAATCAAAAGAAATGGTAGCGAAGAAAATGCCTGATTTTGTTTTTACTTCTAGTGATTACAAAACATTTTATAACAATCTAGCAGATGGATCTGAAGAAAAATTCTATAATATCAAAATGGATGTAAGAGATCAGTTTGCAACGATATCTTTTGATTATACTTTGGCTGTTAATTCTACAGTTCAAAACTGGGGTACAGAGTACTGGTCACTCATGCTAGTCAATAATTCCTGGAAAATAACAAGTGTAACCTGGTCTATGAATATAGAAAAAGTAGAAAAATGTCCTTTTGTATCTGAGCATTATTTTAAATTACAATAATACATTTTTGATTTCACCTCATTAAATTTTTATTCCTATCTGACCAATACCCAGCAGTAACAACGGGTATAATTCCAAAAAACACCCCTTAACAAAAAGGGAGGTTATCCCCTAATTTTCAAAAAATATTTGCTTTAGGTTTGTCACTCAATATTAGTATTGGCGCTATCATTTATATCACTATAGAAGAAGAAACTGTAGCGTGATCGTCATAGTGTCTACCCACTTTACTATAAAAACCGTCTTAAGGCGGTTTTTTGTATATCATAATATACTACTATGAATATAAAAAGTACAATTAAAATGTCATAGGTTTTCTTTATTTTGGTTGTCTAATTTCCTTAATCATCAAGAAATAAATTTAGGACAATAAATCTTACAATTTTCACACCTTTTAGTAAAACTTTAAATCATGAAAAAACTACTCTTTTTACTATTAATTATTATCATGTATTCTTGTGATAGAGATCATCCTAAGATTGAAATAATAGAAAATGAAAACCTTACTCAACATCAGATTGATTCTATATTAACCAATTTTAAATTTGAATACGACAAACCTGTTTTTATAGATAGCACCTCTCAGGTTTTATTACCTATTACTACACAACATTCAGAAAGAAAAAAAACATTTAGCAGATATAGTGGTGATGAATATTCCTGGGCAGATTATCCAAGATATTGGAATATTCTTTTTTATGACAAAAACTCTAATCAGACTAGACTATTAACTGAATCTAAGATGAGGATTACTGATTATATAGTAAATATTAAAGAAACCGGGGCAATCTTATCTAAAAGTATTTTATATAAAATTGGAGATATTGATTATAATAAAGATAAAAAGCTTAATCATAATGATCCTGAACATTTATTTATATCAAGGACAGACGGCACTGAATTTAAAAGGTTATCTCCTAAAAACGAAGACTTAATATCATATACACTAATACCTAAAAGTGATCAAATTATGATAGAAACCATACGAGATACAAATTCTGATTTAGAATTTAAACCCGATGATGAAAAAATATGGTATTTGATAAATCTAAGTTCAGATGTAAAACCCATAGAAATTATAAACTCTGGACTGCGAAAGAAAATTGAGAATTTATATTTTGAACAGTGGCTTAAAAAGAAATAAAAAAAAAGAGGTTGTTTAAAAGCTTTTAAACAACCTCTTTTAACGATATAGAATAATAATTACTTGTTATTTGCAATCCAGGTATTGATTTTATCTTCCAGCAATGCTAATGGAACACACCCAGTCTCTAATACTTGATTATGAAATTGACGAATATCGAATTTGTCTCCTAATTCTTTTTCTGCATTAGCTCTTAACTCTCTTATTTTTAACTGACCAATCTTATATGACAGCGCTTGCCCGGGATTCGCCATATAACGTTCGATCTCTGAAGTAATTCCAGCTTCTGATTCAGCCTCGTTATCCAACGAATATTGTATTGCTTGTTCGCGAGTCCATCCTTTTGAATGTAATCCAGTATCTACCACCAAACGTATAGCGCGATGCATTTCTGCACCTAACATTCCAAAATACTGATATGGATCTGTATACAACCCAAGTTCTTTACCTAAAGATTCGCTATATAACGCCCATCCTTCTCCGTATCCACTATACCATAATGTTTTTCTAAATTTTGGTAATTCTTCACTTTCCTGGGTAAGTGAAATCTGATAATGATGTCCTGGAATAGCTTCATGTAAAAACAGTGACTCATCGCTATATGTATTATACTTTGTTACCTCGGGAATTGGTGTATAAAAAATACCTGGTCGTGTTCCATCCAAAGATCCTGGATTATACTCTGCGCTTGCAGAATTTTCACGAAATGCTTCTGTGCGACGTACTTCGAATGGTGTTTTTGGTTTTACATCAAATAATTTTTCAATTTGTGGTTTCATACGATCATGAATCGCATTAAAATTATCTATAACTTGTTGAGGTTCTGTAAATGGCATTAACTCTTTCTTATTACGTACATGATCAAAGAAAGATTTTAGATCACCTGTATATCCTACTTCTTCCTTGATTTTTTCCATTTCAGAAGAAATTCTTGCCACTTCAGCAAGCCCTAATTCATGAATTGCATCAGCCGTCATTGTTGTCGTGGTATACAACTTGATTTGATATTGATAAAATTCTTTTCCGTTGGGGATTTCAGAAATCCCAGAACTGGTTCTTCCTGCTTCCATATAAGTTGTACTCATAAATTGATGTAAACTTTTGTAAGCGGGAATGATTTTCTCAGATACCATTTTACTATATGCTTCAGTTAATTGTTTTTTATCCTCCTCTGTAAAACCTTCGGGGAAATTTTTAACGGGAGTATAAAAAAGATGTTTATCCAAATCTTCTACAGTCAATGCCTCTAATTGCGGAAGTACTTTTACAATTAGAGATTTTGGCAACACATATCCTGCTGTCATCCCCTCTTTCATTTTTGCTTCAGCCGAGGTCATCCATGCAATATATCCTTCAAGACGCTTTAACCAATTGTTATAATCTTCTACAGTTTTAAATGGCTGAGCACTAGAACCACTAGCTAACTGCCCAGCGACAAGGTTAATAGACCACATTTGATCTATTGGAAAATAGTCTTGTTTAAAATTAAACGCCTCTAAACTCATGTCACATTCCCAATTGAGAATTGCTTTGGTCATTTTTTCGCTTTCAGATAATGTAGCATCATCAAACTGTGCTAATTGTTCTTTATATTTTTGAAAATACGCTTTAGATTTATTTACGGTTTCGTCGGCCAAAGGATTTGGGAATTGATCGTTAAATCTATTATCTCCTGCAAAAGTTGCTTGCACAGGGTTGAGCTGTAAACCTTCTTCATAGTAGTTGTCCAGCATCTCATTAAATTTAGCGCTAACATTAATTTCTTCTGTGGGCTCTTTTGTCGTGGTTGTTTCATTTTTACAAGCTGTAAAAATCAAGGTGAGACAAACCATGGCAAGTGTCTTTTTAATCATGATGTGATGTGTTTTTGTTTTAGGAAGGAAAGATAGGAAAATTCACAAGAAAAGAAATGTTTCTTATAGAACCTATAATGAAGTTAATCACTCTTAATCTGTAAAAAAATCAGATTTGTAGACACATCTAATATTCTAAACTTTTTTCTACTTTTTTATTAGTTATTACTTAGTCTTTCTCTTTTTTAAAAAAGTAAATAAAAAAATGAGACGTTCTATTATTAATCCATATAATAAAATATTAAAAATAAAACGAATAATAAAAATGGAAAAACCTTGTCCTTTGACACTAATCAAATTAAACAATGTTTGTGTTGGATACATAAGCACCGTATACGTTTTTCTCAAAACTATAGATGTTGCATTAGAACTTAGTGTACCTTCTTCACTGGCGTACTCAGCCATAACACTATAGGTCATTAAAACAGAAAGTACAATTACTGATAGACTAAAAATGTGGAAATTAATTCTTGTCATCAACTTAAATATTTATGATATGCTCTATATAATTCTAAAAAAGAAAGTCAGGTATCCTATATCAGTTTAGTTTCTGATCATGCTTTTAAATTGACTTACTTTTTAAACGCTTCAAACAAAAAGCAAAATGCTCGAATGCAAAAGAATATAGCAATACATTAAAAACTAGTCTTCAATTATTTTTTCCTTACACTCTTTTACTAATTCAAAATTCAATCCGTTAAACATAAAAACACATTGACATTTGAAAGTATTTGATTGATTCACATTTTGAAAATAGTCTTGGTCATTATTATTAGATTCACTTTCAATGTAATTTTTACAATTACAATCGGTTGTTAAGTCATCTGTTTTATAATCTACCGATATCATTCTTGTTTTAGGCTCATATTTAACACCTCCATCCCAATCCCTCAAAACAAGAGAGTATGAAAAGTCTTGTTGAAATATTCCGTCTTTGTAATTTACCAACATTGCACTAGTTACAAAACAAAACGAGCATCCTCTGACTTGTTGTGTTAGCACGTATTTAGTTCCCTCTGTTGTTGGTATCGAAAAAATACCAGTAAAGCCATCACCATCAAAAACTTCATAAACTTTTGATTTTTGGGCATTCATTGAATCTTCTTCTTTTTGTACACTATTGTTTAATTCTGTATAGTGCATCAATGAAACTCTACTTTTATATGTACCTCCTGTTTTTTCATCAATAGAAAAATTATAAAGTTTACCATCATCTGATTTTATGATATCTAATTCAGATGAATTAAGTAATTGAGTAATATCATTTTTACCAAACTCGGCATTAGTAACAACTCTATTTAAGTTATACATTATTTTTTTCTGTAAAAAGAGAATTAAATCATATTTACCAATGGAGTCTCTGACTACAAATTCATAGTCTTTTTTATTTTTAAGTATGTCTTTTTGATCTTTTTTAGATATCCCTATTTCATTAAACGAATATGAATTTTTTCCATAAATTGAAATCTCCCCGTAGAATTCGAGGTATTTATTGGTTTTGGAGATAAGTTTTTTAAATGAAATATTTTCTTGAGCAAAAGTAAAATTACTTAGTATCAAAAAAAATAAAATGAATTTTAACGTATTTGTATTTTTTTCAAGAGCACACAGCATCACACCAATGATTTGAACGATTCTAAGATAATGTTTTTGGTCAAGTTGGTAATCTATTTTTTGATTTTAAATCAATTTTCTTTTTAAACTTTTCAAACAAAAAACAAAACGTTCAAATGCAAACGAATATAACAGAACATTAAGAATTAGTCCTCCTATTAGACCATATATCCCTTTTACAACTCCAGAATATCCAATAGCATCTGTAGGTAATTTAAATATCGTATTTAGTTTCATTAAAAACTCTGTCGTGGGAGTAAAAACTAGTGTTCCCCTATCATTGGCATTCCCTAATATGCTGCAGATTGCTGCTAAAACAAAAAGTAAAATAAAGGTTACAATGTACGTATGTATATTAATCTTTTTCATCTGTAGTTGCGTATTAAAAGTTAAAATGAATTATTCTTAATACTGTGCAAGATATAGTCGTTTGGAAGTATACCAAACACCATAAACAATGAAAATTAGTGCCCTGAAAACAGGGGATTATTAATAAGGAAAAAAGGGGTTGGAATTTCTTATATCCAATTTATAAAAGAGGTTCAATAAAAAAAGGAGTTAATAACCACGCGTGTACTTTTCTTTTTCGACAAGAGCAATTGCCTGTTTACCATTACCTGTAAGAAATTTTGTTTTTAGCGTTACTCTTTCTTTTAACCTTTGAAAAAATACAATAAAATGCAAATGTGGCCCGGTAGCCCAACCTACATCTCCACTATATCCTATAAACTGACCTATTTTTATTTGATCTCCAATCTTTACTTCTGCTCCATTCTTTTTGATATGAGTATATTCAGCAAAAGTACCATCACTATGATATATAAGAATAAAATTATTATATTTTGCACATTCTGATGTTGTACAACTTTTACTAAAACTTTCTTCTATATCTACTACAACTCCATCTCTAGCGGCATATATTTTAGTTCCTACGGGCATTTTAAAATCTAGCGCATTTTCATTTTTGTGGGAGACAGCGCCATTATATCCTTGGGATAACCAATATTCTTTTCCTTTTGGAAACGGTAAATAATACTTAAAGTTAGTATCATACTTCTTCAGGTTATGATTCCCATGATTATAGGTAGACTCATACCCTAATTTTATACGTTTTTTTCTATCAATTACGGTTAGATCTGTAATGATGTGTTTCTTGGTTTTTGCGGGCACAACAAACACCTTATTATTTCCATTAGTAGAGTTTAAATTCTCTAATCTGAAATCTATCTTAGCTGAAACCGGACTATACTCATCATTATCTGCAAGGATAGCAAAACCATTCTCAGTTTCTTCATAATAAAGTTTAAAGTTATCCTGAGAAAACAGAGATATCGAAAATAAACTTAAAATAAGAAGAGTACTGGTTTTCATATTTTTTTAGTTTTTAATGATTGTCTAGAGGTTTTATACTTTTATTTTAATTAGTACCAAAAACTATACCGAGTATATTTCCCTTTTATATTGGGTACTATAACCTCTATAAGTTACAAAAAAAAATAAATCTAGTTTTTAAGAAACCTAGTCTAATAATTAAACTTATAAGTAACTCCTCCTAAAACCTGTATCCCTTGAACTGGGAAATTGACCCAGCGTTCATAATTCTCTCCAGCCAGATTATTTCCTTTTACAAAAAATGAAAGCTGATCACTTAAACGATACCCCAAATTAACATTAGCATCAAAATAGCTATCCAAAGTAACTATAGACTCTGGAAGTGAAGGAAGAGCAATAACTTGATTGTTTATATCCTTTCTTTCACCTACATAAAATAGTTGAGCTCCAAAATACCATTGTTTATTAATTTGATAATCCATAAGCACTGAAGCTTTGATTTCAGGTAAATTCCATGCTTCTTGTTCGTCTTCTGTACTATAATTAAAATATTCTGCAGAAGCTCCCAGTTTAAATTTCTTATTAATTTCAAAATTTAACTCCCCGTATCCTACTAGAGTATTGATATCATCATAACGATACGAAAATGAATTTCCATAATCAAAACCTTCTAGTTGTAATGTTGGTCTAGCATTGTTTACAAATAATGGTTTTTCATCTTCAGAAACATAACTTCCTCTAAAATTATAACTTACTACATCAGATATCTTTCCTTTTAATCCTATATATGCATCATATAAAGTATTTGTAGGTTCTATAATTAATGTAGGAGAAACAAAAGGGTTTTGTTGTACTGCATCTCTATAGCTATTCTGTTCTAATTCTCCTTCTAAACCACCATACGCGATAACAGCTTCCTCTAGTAATCTATAAGAAGCAGTAACTTTTGGATAAATAAAGAAATCATTATCGCTATTTTCTGTATCAATACTGTAATATACAGCTGCTCCCAGGTTTACCGTAAGATTATCCCTAAGAATCACCAGGCTTGGATTTACTCCCAAATTTAGAATACCATATTTATTGGGAGTTTGCGAAGCAAAGTCAAGATCTCTCTCAAAATTACCACTTAGATAATCAACAATAAAATTAGTGGTAATCAAATTATCTCCTATTTCAAACTCAAAAGTCGGTTTTGCAACGACATGATGTTCTACAGAGCTTATAGCATCACCAAAAAATCTATAATTTAATGATGCTTTCTTAAAATATAAATCATCAAATTGAAGCTTCCCTCCAATTTTGGCACCAAAATAACTTTGTTGTGGATCGATGGCATCAATTTGTACTTGCGTTAGCTCAGGAATTTCTGGAAGTCCATACCAATTATACAACTGATGTTCTACTCCAACTTCTATTCCGTATGTATAATCCCTTGTTCGAGAAGTATAATTAAGATCCAGAAAAGTATTATAAAACTTATCATCCAGTTGCACATCTTCAATACCACCTTGTGAAGAATTATGATGCAAATACAATCCTATATTATCTGATCTATTGATCTGAAAGTTACTATAAAATTCTGCAAGAACCGATGTGAAATTTCCAAATCCTAATGTTGCATAATTATCATAGATCTCAATGGGTTTAGGTCTATCAATATTAGCTGCGCGACCTTTGGCTGGAGTATATGTTGATGCTACAGGTACCGAAAATATACTATATCGAATTTCTTTTTTTTGTTGTGTCACCGAATCATTAAGAATTGGCGTAGATTTAATTTTAAACGCATCACTAATTGTTGGAGTATATGCCTTAACAATAACTACCCTTTCAGTTTCAAGCGTTTCTTTTTCTTTTTCCTGTGAAAAAGTTACTGTACTTATAAAAGTACTTATAAGAAGTAATACTCCAGACCCAATTGGTTTTGAAAAACTACAAGGGCTATTCATTTTTTTAAAATATGTAAGCATATGATACAACTCGTTTAATAACTGATTATTATTGTTCGGTTTGGATAGATGAATTTGTTTTTGCCTCTTCGGCTTTGATTTTTTTAAGTTCGATAGTTGCCTCATCAATTACCTCTGGGTAATCTGTAAAGTTTTTAATCACACTTTCCAAAATATAGGTTGCCTGATATGCATCCTTAAGGCCATAGAAATTTTTTGCCATAAGTACTAATCCTTTAGACCCATACAATCGATATCCGGGGAAATCTTTAGATAGTTTTTGAACAGTTTCATTAGAGCTTTTATAATTTCCTTCTTGGTTTTTAAAGTAAGCTTCATAATATAAAGCCTCTGCAGCCAGTTCTCCTGTTGCAATTTTCTGTACTTCGGCATATGCTCGTTTTGCCCTCTCCATATCGACAGTTTGGAAAGCTGCCCGTGCTGTAAAAATTTTAGCATCACTTTTTACATCGTTTTGGATTTTTGGATTAGCCAACACTTTATCCGCATATTCAATAGTCTTTTGATACTTTAGTAACTGATAATATGATTTCATCAAATTAGATTGTGCAAAGATTATGTTCTGAGGATAATCTGCATCACTTTCTAGACGTTCTAATACCGGAATTGCTTTTTCATAATTGCGATTCTCTAGGTGTATCTGGGATAATCTTGCAAGAGATTGTTCTGTATACTCTGTGCGATCCTGTTGTAATACATATTCATAATGGGGTACAGCAGTTTCTTTTTGTCCTTTTTTGAAATATAATTGTGCCAGATGAAAATTACTTTTTAAGGCGTGTAATCCATTTGGAAATTCATTTAAATATTTTTCAAAACCATTAATTGCTGCATTATCATTATTCTCCAAAAATTGTTTCTCTGCAGCTTCAAACGAAGTGTTATCCAAATCTGCATCACTCACATCAACAAAACTCAGTCCTTTAACCCAAGTAGCGTATTCTTCTGTTCTACCCAGATCTACATAAATCAACCTAGCTGTATTTACTGCTTGAATAGCTTCATCGGTACCTGGATATTCTGCTACTACCTTTTTAAATTTTGATAATGCCTGATCTCCTTTATCTCCATTGTAATAGATCAAGCCTTGTTTTAATAGAGCTTTTGGCACATATGAACTTCTGGGTAAGTCACGGATAAGACGATCATAGGCATCAATCCCTCGTTGCACCTTATTTTCAGACACATACACATCACCTAGAGCAAACATAGCATCATCACGATACGTAGATCTAGGATATTTTTTTAAGAACATCTCAAGATCCTGAATCTTTTTATTATGTTTATTTACAAAACCATAACTAATTGCTTTCTGATAATGTGCATAATCAGAATCAGGTCCGTTTTTATCAATTGCCTGGTTATATGCTTCCATAGCCGGCCAATATTTACTAGATATAAAATGACTATCTCCTAGTCTTAAATAAGTATCAACCTGCCTTGCTTCATCTATATTATCCTTTTTAGAAAACGTATCAAAATACGTTGCAGCTTGAGGATATTGTTTTAATTTAAAATACGTATATCCCAAATTATAATCAATCTGTTGATATTCATTCGTGGTAGAAGCTCCTGCACTACCTTGAAAATCTTTAAACCCAATTAACGCATCATCAAAATTAGTAAGTAAATAATCACTTTCTGCCTTCCAATACGTTGCCTTAGCCGTAAACTTAGGATCAACTTGCTCTTTTAAGGATTTATCAAAATATAAGATGGCTTCTGTATATTTATTTTCATTATACAATTCGATCCCTCGATAAAAAGCAACTTTTTGATATACTTCCTTATCTGCAAAGTTTCGACTACCTTCAAGCAAATCCATTGCTTCTTTATAATTTTTTGAGGTGATATACGAACTGATTAAAAGTTCCTTAATCTCTTCTTCAAATTCGGTATTAGGATATTGATCCAGATATGATAATAATACTTTTGGAGCACTCTCAAAAGAATTTCCTATCTCATAACTAAGTTTTGCATAATTATATGTAGCATCTTCTTTTATTTTAGCTTCAAAATCCATTTCTGAAGCATTCTTAAAAGCATTTAATGCTTGTTGTTTTTGGTCAGTTTTTAAATACGATTCTGCCAAGTGATAATATGCATTTTGAGCAGTAGCATTGCGGCCGTCTACAATTTTATTGAATTGAGAAATTGCATTTTGATACTCACCTTGCTTATAATATGCATATCCTAAGAAATAATGATCTGTATTATTCCATTTTCCTTTTCGACCTCTATATTCTTTAAGATATGGAATCGCTTTTTGATATTCGCCAAGGTTGAAATAACTCTCTCCAATAATCTTATTCAATTCAGATTTTTCTGAAGGTTTTGATTTTGGTAGCTGAGTCAAGCCTTCGTTAATAGCTTCTTGAAAATTACCCGACTTAAAATTCATGTCACTTTGAAAATAAGATAGGTTCTTATTATATTGATCTAAATCCTTAACTTCATCAAATAATTTATCTGCTTCCTTATAATTATCTCCTTCATATGCAATAAAGCCCAAATAGTATTTTGCCTTTGCTCCATACTCTGGTGAATCTTCTACCTGATTAAGGAATTTTTTAGCTTCGTTAAATCGTTGGATTTTGAAATAAGCATACCCATTATTAAAGTCATACTTTTCTTTTTCTGTTCGGCTTAAATTTCCTTCATCTACCTTATCGTACCATTTACGGGCATATGCATATTTCCCATTATCAAAATAATATGTAGCTGCATCAAGATAAGCAGCATTACGCTTAATACTTGTTGGATATTGTACTACAAATTCTTCTAAAAGTTGATCTGCATCTTTTTGATTTAACCAGACAGCACAATTAGCAATATAATAACTACAATTGGCGTCAATATTTTCATCTCCTGAAGCTTCACGCACTTTATCAAAAAGAGTTTGAGCTGCCAGAAACTGCTTATTGTTATACAATTCTAGTGCCTGATTATATTGCACTAATTCATTGGTATAAATTGCGGATTGCTGTGCAGATATATGTGCAGACAGGCAAATCACAAAAAGCATCGAGGTGATGTATTTGTTCATTTAACTAAGTATTACAATAAAAAAGTAAATATCGTTTCCCGTGGATAAATTTTATGTTAAAGATAGCCTAATCTTCATTTTAATAACGAAAGATTTTCGAGATAATTACATTCTTAATTTATAATTATGAATTCTTTATGAATGTCATCTATTGAAAACACTGCATTTAGAAAGCTTTTATTAAGAAAACACAGTCTTGCACTTAGCAAAAAAATATTAAATCACTACAGAGTTTACCTTGTGATCATCTCTAAGTATTCATTCCTTTCTTGTTTTACTGTTAGAAATCTAAAATATTTATTCTAAATTTTGGTTAATTATATAAGTTGGTTGAAAACTATTAGTATACCTAATTTTTTTTAACAGAAAACTTTTTACTTTTACCAAATACTATTAATTCTGAATCATAAACTATGTCCAATACGGTATTAAGCCTTAAAAATGCTTCAATCTATCAACGTGAAAGCTTAATTCTATCTGATGTCAATGTAGAAGTAAACAAAGGTGATTTTGTATATCTTATTGGTAAAACCGGTACAGGAAAAAGTAGTTTTATGAAAACCTTATATGGTGACCTTCCATTATTAGAAGGCGAAGGAAGTATTGTTGACTTTGATCTTCCTTCATTACAAGAAAATCAAATTCCTTTTCTGAGAAGAAAACTGGGTATTGTATTTCAAGATTTCAAATTATTAAATGACCGAACTGTAAAAGGTAATCTTGTATTTGTGCTTAAGGCTACTGGATGGACAGATGAAAAAGCAATGGATAGTAAAATTGATGATGTTTTGGATAAGGTAGGAATGAAAACTAAAGATTTTAAATTTCCTTATCAATTATCTGGTGGAGAACAACAACGCATTGCGATTGCAAGAGCACTATTAAACGATCCAGAATTAATATTAGCAGATGAGCCTACTGGGAATCTTGATCCACAAACCTCTGTTGAAGTTATGGAAGTATTACAAGATATTAATAAAAATGGTAATACCATTCTTATGGCTACTCATGATTATGCTTTACTTCTTAAATACCCTTCTAAAACCTTAAAGTGCGATGGAAATAAAGTTTTTGAAGTTGTACAAAGAAAAGGATAGCACAAAACATCAACTTTAATCAATTCGAAAACATTTGAGTTTAAAAACTTCCCGAAAACGAGTACTAAAACTGATGAAATACAGTAATTTGTGTTTTTTGTCGTAAAAAAAATGTGTTTTACCGAATATTTAACGTTTTTTACAAGTTCCACTCCGGTTTTTCTTATTACATTTGTAATGTCAAAAAATAAAGAAATTAAATACGGCAATTCGCCCCAAATATCGAATAAGCCCCCAAACATTTAATTCGCCCCAAACCAAAACCCCAAAATATCGAAAGAAAAACCCGAGTTAGCTCGGGTTTTTTCGTTTTTATAGTATTGATGTTTTTAGTACACTCTCCAAATTCTTAAAGTTTTTATAAAAATCTAAACATTAATTAGTTTGGCCCAATTCCTGTAATCTATCCTATAAAAGAGTACTCTATTATCTCTTTTTAAAAATTATTGTATCACATAAAAAGTAAGGTTATGAAATTATTCTATGGGATTATGATTATTGATATCAAAGCATTAAAGAATTTTTTGAAACAATTACCTGGGGCTAGTAGATATGCTATGAGAAAGTAAAGTTTTTCAGGTTGTATTTAAAAAAAGATCAAGAATATCTGTTTTTGATTTGGTATAAAAAAACCCCAGACAAAAATCTGGGGTTTTAATTTTAAACTTCATTATATCGTTTACACAATCTTATTTCGTTTACGTTCAACCTCGGTAAGGAAGATTTTTCGTAATCTTAAATGATTCGGAGTTACCTCAACATACTCATCTTTTTGAATATATTCTAAAGCTTCTTCCAAAGAAAATTTAATCGCAGGTACGATCTTAGCTTTATCATCAGCACCAGAAGAACGTACATTTGATAATTTTTTAGTCTTCGTAATATTAACGGTCATATCATCTCCACGAGAATTTTCACCAATTACTTGTCCTTCATAGATATCTTCTCCCGGATCTACAAAAAACTTACCTCTATCCTGAAGCTTATCAATAGAATAAGGAATTGCTGATCCTTTTTCCATAGATACTAATGATCCATTAATACGTCCCGGAATATCTCCTTTTAGGGGTTGATACTCTTTAAAACGGTGCGCCATAATTGCCTCTCCTGCTGTAGCTGTCAATAATTGGTTACGCAAACCAATAATCCCCCTTGATGGTATCATAAATTCACAAACCATGCGATCTCCTTTGGCTTCCATGCTAAGCATCTCGCCTTTACGCAATGTCACCATTTCCACAGCTTTTCCAGAAACATTTTCTGGTAAATCAATGGTTAATTCTTCTATAGGCTCACATTTTTTACCATCAATTTCTTTGATAATTACTTGTGGTTGCCCTATCTGTAACTCATAACCTTCACGTCTCATCGTTTCGATCAATACAGATAAGTGCAATACTCCTCTACCAAATACTAAAAATTTATCAGCACTATCGGTATCATTAACTCGTAATGCAAGGTTCTTCTCTAATTCTTTAGCTAGTCTCTCCTTAATATGTCTTGAGGTTACAAACTTTCCATCCTTACCAAAGAAAGGTGAATCATTGATGGTAAACAACATACTCATTGTTGGTTCATCAATAGCAATTGTTTTTAACCCTTCGGGGTTTTCTATATCTGCTACTGTATCTCCAATCTCAAAACCTTCTAGTCCAACCAATGCACAGATATCACCAGCTTCTACTTTATCTACTTTCATTCTCCCTAAACCTTCAAAAGTATGGAGTTCTTTGATTTTTGATTTTTTAATAGTTCCATCACGTTTTACCAAAGAAACCTGCATCCCTTCTGTCAATGTTCCTCTTTGTAAACGCCCAATAGCAATACGTCCTGTAAATGAAGAGAAATCCAAAGATGTAATTAACATCTGTGTAGTACCTTCCTCGATTTTTGGTGCAGGAATATGCTCTATAACCATATCTAATAATGGTTCGATATTATCAGTTTCATTCTTCCAGTCCTCACTCATCCAGTTATTCTTAGCAGAACCGTATACTGTTGGAAAATCCAACTGCCATTCTTCTGCGCCAAGTTCAAACATCAAATCAAAAACTTTTTCATGAACTTCGTCAGGAGTACAATTTTCTTTGTCAACTTTATTAACAACTACACAAGGTTTTAATCCCAGATCAATTGCTTTTTGCAACACAAAACGTGTCTGAGGCATTGGCCCTTCAAAAGCATCAACAAGAAGTAATACTCCATCTGCCATATTTAAAACACGCTCTACCTCACCACCAAAATCGGCGTGACCAGGAGTATCTATAATATTAATTTTGGTTCCTTTATAAATAACCGAAACATTTTTTGAAGTAATCGTTATTCCTCTTTCACGTTCCAGGTCGTTATTATCCAAAATCAAATCGCCCGTATTCTCATTTTCACGAAATAATTGACAATGGTACATAATCTTATCTACCAACGTAGTCTTACCGTGATCTACGTGAGCAATTATTGCAATGTTCTTTATAGCTGTCATAAACGCCTCATTTTTAAGGCTGCAAAGGTACGAGTTATTTTGACAGGTTGTATATGAAAACTCAATTATTAAAAAAGCTTTAAAATCTAGCTTACAAAACCTTCATATAAAGCTTGTTTAATATTAAGAAATGGTATATAATTTAATAAAATCAATTATTTCCCAAATGCCCAACCTAATCTAAAGTTGACAATTGGAGCCATAGATTGATCATTATCATTAAAAGCATACCCCACTCCAAGTTCCAAACCTAGGTTAAATCCCGAATTATAGGTGCGCTGAAATCCCCAAACTGGCCCTACTTGTCCTACATAATCTATATCTGTATCTAAATCTCCTAGTATAGGATCTCCATGTGCAATATAGGTAGTCATAGCCAAATAATTTGCAGAATTGCCTGAAGTATTCTTTCCTTTATTCGCTCGTTTTTCAAAATTATAGTAATACCTGTAAGCCCCTTCAAACGTAAGAAACACCCCATAATCCTCATCATTATTCGATTTCACATAGGCCAATCCGGTTCCTAACCTAAAATCTAAGGTAGCATTCTCACTTACCCCGACTTCATACTCTACCCCTGGAGTAAGCAATAAGTTGGCTTTAAACATTTGTTTTTCTACTTTATTTGTCTGGTTTTGTGCTGATAATAATAATGTACTAAAAAGGAAAATTGCTGTGAGTATTTTCTTCATGATTTTGCGTGTTTAATGTAAATGGTTTGGTTTTAATCAAACTTCTTGCCATGATTACTTTTATTAATAATTCTTTCCCTTCAAATTCTAAAAGGATTATCTTTACTGCCTCAAAAAAAGTAAAATGGATCTTTCTGAAATCAAAAACATAAAAAATCTAGATGCTAACAATTTTTTTCTTTTGGCTGGACCATGTGCCATCGAAGGAGAAGAAATGGCATTACGCATTGCAGAAAAAGTAGTTGGTATTACTTCAAAACTTAAAATACCATATGTTTTCAAAGGATCTTTTAAAAAAGCTAATCGCAGTAGAATTGATAGTTTTACAGGGATAGGTAATGAAAAAGCCTTAAAAATCTTACGTAAAGTAGGTGAAACATTTGAAGTCCCAACGGTTACTGATATTCATGAAAATGAAGATGCTGCACTTGCAGCAGAATATGTTGACATTTTACAAATTCCTGCATTTTTAGTACGCCAGACGGATCTTGTAGTAGCTGCCGCTAATACAGGAAAAACGGTTAACTTAAAGAAAGGGCAATTTATGAGTCCTGAAGCCATGCAGCATGCAGTAAGAAAGGTTAAAGATAGTGGTAACAATAAAGCTATGATTACAGATCGTGGAACCATGTTTGGTTACCAGGATATGATTGTAGATTTTAGAGGAATACCTACTATGAAACAATATGGAACTACTGTTCTTGATGTTACACATTCTCTACAACAACCTAATCAATCCAGTGGCGTTACGGGAGGAAGACCAGACATGATAGAAACCATAGCTCGTGCCGGAATTGTTACAGGTGTTGACGGTTTATTTATGGAAACTCATTTTGATCCTGCTAATGCCAAAAGTGATGGAGCAAATATGCTTCACTTAGACTATTTAGAAAAGCTATTAAGCAATTTGGTTGCTATAAGACAAACGGTAAACAGTTTATAAGTAAACTTCATTCTATTTGTAGAACTTTTTATCTTTAACGAGATAAGCATTTTGTAAAACTTCAATTAAAACAGTTTCATTGATCTCATCTATGCTTTTATAGCGCAGTGATTTCATTACTTTACGTCCCGCAGTAGTCATATGCTCAAGATGTACTGTGATATGGCCTGCATTCCAAAACCCTACATCCACATAGCCTTTGTTAGCATTTAGATAACAAAAGGGTTTATTGTCTATGTAATAAAAAGGAATCTTATATTTATATAGTAATTCTACAGAAGGAATAGTATTCTCGATCAACACTTGAAGATGCAATAAAATTGTTTTAAAAGGTTCTGATTGAGTAAGGATATAATGTTCTGCAGGGTTCATATATTAAACATATTTTAAGGTTACAAGCAATTTCTCTCAAAACTTAAGTAACAATTACAATTATTAAGACATATATAATAAACTAGGAAACTACATAAATCAAAGAAATGAAAAAAAATATTTTTACAATAGTCTTGGTCATGATTATTCTCAATATTAATGCACAAGAAGTGACTTCTTTTTTAAATATCAAAAGAAATACTACAGCTAGTATTACTGCCCTTTTAGGTTATACAGATAGTAATTGGACCGGAACATTGTTTTGGAATAAAATTGGAGATGTTAGAATTAGGAGTATAGATTCAGAATTTCACTTTGATCGTAATGGTAATTTTGGAATTGGAACCGCTTATCCAGATAAAAACTTAAGTATATGGAGTGCCGAAAGTTCTTACCTAAATCTAAAAACTAACAATGGGCACGAATTCTTAATTGGAGCAGACATTAACGGAGGAATTATTTCGACTATGTCAAATCATGATTTAAGTATTAGAGCTGGTAGTAATTCTACAAAAATGATTGTTAAAGCAAATGGAAATATAGGAATTGGAACTACTAATCCAGATATGAAACTTACCGTAAAAGGAAATATTCATGCTGAAGAAGTAAAAATTGATCTTAATGTTCCCGCTCCAGATTACGTATTCAAAAGTGATTATAATTTGAGAAGTATAGAAGAAGTAGAAACTTTTATTAAAGAAAATAGTCATTTACCAGAAATCCCATCTGCAAAAGAGTTTGAACAAAATGGAGTAATGCAGGCCCAAATGGACATGAATCTACTTAAAAAAATTGAAGAATTGACGTTGTATACCATTCAACAAGAAAAACAATTGGACAAGCAGTCTGATGAGATTGAAGAATTAAAATCTTTGGTTAAAAAAATATTTGATTCCAAAAAGTAGAAAGGCTATAACACAAAAATAAAAAACAATAAAACGATTTTTTACTTGAACAATTAAAATACTATGCAATTGCATTTACGAATTGTTAAATCTTAAAGCATTGTTAATGTTTAATTTGTCTTTTTCCTAAAAAAAATTAACTTCGACAAGGACTAAACAAAAAAACTTTATCAACCTAACTGTATTTAAACCACCCCAATAATACGATAATCTACAATTATTTATGGAAAATCTTTACGAAAAAACCTCTGCTAAAGTTCCAGACAATTTAACAAAACCTACCTCTTCTTTTAGGAGACATGTATGGCTTGCCATGGGAGGGTTAATACTATTTGTTGCAGCTTATGCTACTTTAACATGGTGGTTTGGGCATACGGCGTACCGATTATTTTCTGATTCATTTTCTGGAGGCAAAGATGCATTTATGGATTTTGTAATTGCATTACCAAATCTATTCCTTTTTATTTTCATGATCAAAGCATTATTCTTTATAAAAAGAGGTGGTGACCCAAATCAAAAAGAAATTACCGAAAAAGAAGAACCTACATTATTTAGTTATTTATATCAACTTGCAGATGATGCAGGTGCTCCACGCCCTCATAAAGTGTTTTTATCCAGCAGAGTAAATGCCAGTGTATCTTATGACCTATCGGTGCTTAATTTTTTCTTTCCATCAAAGAAAAATTTAGAAATTGGTATCGGCCTTATTAATGTACTTAACTTGGGTGAATTTAAAGCCGTACTTGCTCATGAATTTGGTCATTTTGCGCAACGATCTATGTTGGTTGGTAGATGGGTATATATGTCCCATCAGATCGCAGCTCATATTATCGGAAAGCGAGATGCTCTTGATAAATTCCTTCAAACCATCTCATATCTAGATCTAAGAATAGCATGGATAGGATGGATTTTATCTCTAATCGTTTGGTCAATTAGAGCTCTTGTAGAAATATGCTTTAAAATAGTAGTTATTGCGCACAGAGCACTTTCTAGAGAAATGGAATTTCATGCAGATCTTATTGCTGTATCCTTAACAGGAAGTGATGCTCTTATACATGCATTACATAGGTTACAAGCTGCAGATGATGCCTATGACAAATCATTAAACATGGTTAATCATGCTCTTAATAAAGAAAAAGCAGTAGTCGATATGTTTGCTCTACAAACTAATGCTATCGAGCGAATGGGCTATATTCTTAACGAAAAAGAATATGGCGTTTCACCTATTATCCCAAAAGAATCTCCTGAAAAAAATAGAATTTTTACCTCAAAATTGGCAAACCCACCAAAAATGTGGGCAACCCATCCGGCCGACCATGATAGAGAAAACAATGCAAAAAAAATATATGTAAGTGCTCCTATTGATAATCGACCAGCCTGGGTTCTATTTAAAAACCCTGAAGAGATAAAAAGAAGTATTACTGCAGCATTAGTTGAAACCGCAAAAATAAAAACCACTCCCCTTTCTACCGAGGAAAGTATTGCAGAACAAAATAAAATATTTGATAAAGTATACTATGATCCAAAATATAGAGGTGTTTATCTAGATCGTGATTTTTTTAGGACGTATGAAAATGCTTCCGAAATTTATTTAAAAGACACTTCTTTTGCTGACTTAAAAAAAGAAATCACATCCCTATATCCAGAATCACTAAATGAAGATTTAGAAATTCTTAAAACTATAAATGAAGAACATGTATTACTTACAGCCTTAAAAGAAAAAATACTTACAGCACCGGGAGGAGTAATTATGTATCGAGGAGAACAAATCTCAAGAAAAGATCTTCCTGCGGTAATTAAAAATGTAGATAAAGAGTTAGTCGAAGCTCAAAGTAAAGTTCGATCTCATGATCAATTAAGTCGTTCTGTTTCTCTAGCCTCGGCTAAACAAATTGGCAATGGGTGGGAAAAGTATTTAAACAATTTATCTTGTATTCTACATTATGCAGAACATAGTCGCGCAAATATAGAAGATGCCGAAAATGTACTGTATAACGTACTTAATGTAGTCATGGCAGATGGAAAGGTTACCTCTTCAGAACTAGACAGATTACTTAGAGTAGCTAATGATCTTCACGGAGTTTTACAAAAAGTATATGTAAATGGTGAAAGTATACAACTTACCAAAGAACTTCTCGATCAACTAGACACCAAAAGCTGGCAAGAATATACAGGTAAATTTGATTTGGTATATGCCAATCGAGACAATATCAATAAATGGATGGAAGTTATTGAGAGTTGGACTAATACAATTAAATCTGCCCTATCAAAACTTCGTTCTATTGCACTCGAAAGCCTTCTTAAAAGCGAAGAATATGTAAACAATCTGGTTCTTAATGAACAAGTTTCAGAGCAACCAGCTCCCATGCCATCATCTTTACCAGAAAAATATAATTTACTTATCCCTGGTTCAGAAAGACCTATTCAGAAAAAACTTGGATGGTGGGATCGTTTCCAAACCTCGGATGGAGTACTACCTTCTATAGCAAAATTAGCTGTTGCTGCTGCTATTATAAGTATTACTGTTTTTGCCGGAAGTTATGTCGGCACTTCCTCCCTTGCTATTTACAATGGGCTCGGAAAACAAGTTATTGTTCAAATTGATGGAAAAGAACTCGAATTAGATCCTTATACTTCAAAGAAAATAGCCTTAAGTACTACTGATGGAATTTCTGTAAGAACAATTTCTGCTGATGATCAAACAGAAATTGAATCTTTTACTCCAGAAACAGAATCTACTTCTGAGATGTATATTTATAATATTGGAAATGCTGCCGCCTTATTAAAATGGACTATTTTCTATGGAGGCACACCTTACAATAACGATAAATATCTTGGAGCAGCACGTTGGAGTACTACTAATGCAGATTATGTCATGGAAGAGCCTCCTTCTTCTATGTCAACAAGTGGATCATCTACCACCAGAGATGTTCTGGACGCTTATGCCAATATTGCTCCGGGAAATTTATTAAGTATGGTAGAGTCTAAAGAAGATATGACAGCAATGGTCCTTTCTCATGCCAAATGGGATAGTCGTGAGTCTCCACATATTATGACTTGGTTAAGTGTTGCACAAAATTTTGAAGGTTTTAACGACATTCTTAAAGATCGATTAGGTAAAACCCCGGATGATCCACTTTTTCTAAGAATGCAACAAGAAAGTGCTGTAGGAGATGCTAAATCCAAAGTATGTGAAAAACATAGTAAACTAGCAGCTTCTCACCCAAATAATGGAAATTATTTTTACCTCAAGACCCGTTGTATGGGGGATGGGCCAGCACAAGACAACGCCTTTAAACAAGGAAATAAGAAATGGCCCGATAACCCATGGCTAGCTTTTGCTGCTGGATATACATACGCCAACTCTCAAAACTGGAGAAATGCAGAAAAATGCATGAAAACGGCTATAAAAAACGAACCTGCATTGAGCTATTATATAAGTATTGATTTAAAAAGAATTCAAAATGTACTTGGGAAAAATGACAAAGGAGCATTTAGATCAGATATCAAAATAGAGTATTTGGATTATATAGAAAATCTGGAGAAAAATGAATTTAAAATTAAAGATTCTCCAGATTATGCGTATACTTTATTAAATAAAGGAAAGATTAAAGCGGCTATTGAACAAGTAAAAAATGACGACTTACAATATGTTATCCTAAGACAAGCAGCTGTTTCTGATGGAGCAGAACCAAAAGTTATAGAATCCGCATTATCGTTAAGTCTTGAAAAAGGAATAAATGATTATACGATTTGGTCTGCAATTGGTCTTGCTGTTAGAGAAGGACAAAACCTCCAGCCTTATAAAACTAAAATTAAAGAACTCTATCCCGAAAGAGAAACCATAATATTTGATTTTGTTGACTTAGTTAAAAACAATAACATGGCAGCTGCAGAGGCAATAATAAAAGACATGAGACCCCTAGAAATAGGATCTTTTTATTCTTTAGGTACTATCATTTTAAGAGATAAAGCTCCAAAACGATGGAGAGCTAATGCAAAAGGACTCTTATTTTTAAATGAACGACCATATTTCGAGTAAATTCAAAAGAAATATAATCTTGTCATAAAACCACAACAAGATCCAATTTTATACTAAGACATACTCTAACGTATTACTGAAAGAACCCAATCTAATTGGGTTCTTTTTTTACATCCCTCAATCGCTATTTTCATTCAGTATTATGAAATCATTTAAAAGCTATTCTTACAAATGCAAGAACATCCTGAATAACTTAATTCATACTAAAACTTGCATAATTCAATATTTTAAATTTACTTTGTATTTCAAAGTACTTTTAATATGAGCACAGAAGAATACTTAAAAGACATTACAGAGATTAAAGACATGATGAACAAATCATCTCGTTTTTTCTCTCTTAGCGGTTTATCAGGGATAATGGCAGGAATCTACGCACTTATTGGCGCTGCGGTAGCTTTTTATTTAGACAGCATCATTGGTAGAGGATATCTGATTTTAAACAGTAAACTTTTTTATTATATCCTGATTGATTTAGTTATCATAGCATTACTTAGTATTCTAACTGCTATTATTTTAAGCGTTAGAAAAGCTAAAAAAAATAATGAAACCTTATGGAATAGTGCTTCCAAAAGATTGCTTACTGCATTTCTGATCCCGTTAATTACGGGCGGGATATACATTATCATAAAAATTTCTAGTCACCATTATGGACTTACCGGTTCACTAATGCTAATTTTCTATGGTCTTGCTCTTGTCAACGCATCAAAGTACACAATTGGGAATGTAAAATATTTGGGATATATAGAAATTGTATTAGGTTTGATCTGTGCAATATATCCAGGATATGGTTTTTGGTTTTGGGTACTTGGTTTTGGAGTTATGCATATTATATACGGAAGTTTGATATATTTTAATGAAAATTCAAAATCTTCATGACAGAAAATTAAATGGGTGTATTTGAATTAACTCTGATGTTATTAAATTATATATTAAACTAGCCAGAATGTAATCTGAAAAGATTCTTGCCTTTGTAAGAATGAAAAATGGGAAGTATAATTAACAATATAAACAAAGCTTTTGATCATCGAATTCGATTAGGGATTATGTCGGTTTTAATGGTGAATGAATATGCTGATTTCAAAATGCTGAAAGAACTTCTCGGTGCTACTGATGGTAATTTAGCGAGTCATACTAAAGCTTTGGAAAAAGAAGACTATATAAAAGTGGAGAAATCCTTTATTGGAAGAAAACCTAACACAAGATACAACGCAACAAAGAAAGGTCGTGAAGCTTTTAAAAAACATGTAGAAGCTATTGAAAAGTTATTAAAGCAATAGCTATATTTTTTTATCAATTAACTTTGAATTTCAAAGTACTTTAAAATATTATAATGAGAGCATTTATTTTAGAAACAATATACGAGTGGAGTAAAAAACCGTATCAAAAATGGTTTAAAAACCAACCTTCATGGGATATTCCTATAAAAGCTTTAATCCAATATCCTAAAGAAAGCTTGGGGTTTCATCTGGGTTGTTTTATGCTGCAACATGATTTTAGTCCACAACCAAAATTAGAGAATCATGATGTTTTTCATGTATTAACCAATACAGGAGTGTCTGTCCCAGAAGAGATTTCAATGCAATATTATCTTTTAGGAAATGGAAAAAGGAGCATATATCTTATTTCTGTAATTTTTCTTGGTACTCTACTCTATCCAGATAAATTCCAATTGTTTAGTAAAGCATATAAAAAAGGGAAAGCTGCATATACTTTTTACCAACTTGATTATAAAAAACTTTTACATCAACCTATACAAAACTTACAAACCACGTTTTTAATATCGAAAGTATGAAAATAGCACAGCGTATTAATAAAATTGCAATCATCATAGCTATTACAAGCTTTATTTTAGGAACCATACTCTTATTATACTATAGTATCACTCAACATCGTGAAACCATAGAAATAGGCATGCTCTATGTTCAGATCACATTTGTCATAAACGCAATAGTACTCATCACACTTATTTTAAATGCTATAATCAACTACAAACGCTATAAAGAAAACCTAATAACAATATTATTAATCTCTTTAAACATTCCGATTGTATATGTATATATAATGATTGCAGAGGTTATCTATTTTGGCTAACAATCACATCAACATATTCAAAATTTATAAATCACATTTTAATATCAGTACTATGAGAATTATACAACCTATTAATAAAAAAGCATTGGCAATAGCAACGATAAGTTTTCTTTTAGGGACTATCTTATTACTATTCTACCTGATTTCACAATCCAGCATAGTTGCAGACATAGGGTTCTTCTATGTTATCATAGCAACCGTCTTAAACAGCATCACTTTTATAGGACTAATTACCAATGCTATGATTAATTATCAATATTATAGAGAGAACCTGACCACAATCATTTTAGTCATTCTCAATATCCCAGTCACGTTGGGATATATCACTATTGCTATCAATAATCCTTTACAAAACTTTTTTGCATCATGAATACTATTTATAAAGAACTACCTTTTATTAAAGGTTTTATAACTGCAGTAACCTTCAGTTTTGTACTCTTACTTACCAGAATTATAAAAACCGATTCTTCGTTCTATCTTTTCCTGGTTTGGAATCTCTTTTTGGCTTGTATCCCTTATGGTATCACAATCCTCATTAGTTTAGGCAAAACAAACCGTTTTGTGTTCTGGTTAGGTTTTATAATCTGGTTACTCTTTTTGCCTAATTCACCATATATACTTACCGATCTACAGCATATTAGATTAAGCACTTTGCAATCAGTATGGTTCGATGTTTTATTGATACTTTCTTTTGCCATTAACGGGTTAATTATTGGTTTCGCTTCATTATGGATGATGCAGACATTACTTAGGGAAAAGTTTTCAAAAACAACTACCAATATTATTACCTATCTGATTTTACTGCTTTGCGGTTTCGGAATTTACCTGGGAAGAGTTTTAAGATGGAATAGCTGGGATGTATTACAGGATCCTACCGGAATTTTATCTGATGTTTTAAAACGAATTATATTCCCATCTCAACATATTAATACCTGGGCATTTACAATTGGTTTTGGCGGTTTTTTAATCATCACATATCGATGTATACAATACTATCAAGAAAAAAATAATTAAAAACAAACACTATAAATTTTATACTTATGGAAAATCAAAAACAAAAAAAGTCTTTTGGGCAATGGCTCAAAACTTCAATAACGGTTAGAATGTTAATGGTTGGAATACTAATACTAGTATTATTAATTCCACTATCCTACATCAAAAACTTAATTCAGGAACGAGCCTATAGACAAGAAGAAGTGGTTAAGGAAATTAATCAAAAATGGGGAAATGAGGTGTTATTATATGGCCCGGTACTTAAAGTACCATATCAAATACACACCCTTAAAAAAACCTGGGATGATAAAACTAAATCGTATTCAGAAGAAGATATCATCACTATACAGCATGCATTTTTTTTCCCAAACACATTAAATATAGAAAGCAATATAGAGTCGGAAACTCTTGGAAGAAGCATTTATGAATCTGTTGTATATACTGCTGATATGAAAATAAAAGGCTCTTTTACCACTCCTAATTTTGAAACACAAGATATTGCTGAATCTGATATCCTCTGGAATAAAACTACAGTGATTATTAACTCTACAAATCTAAAAGGAATTAAAAGTAACCTGGAATTAAAACTAGGAGTCGAAAGCTATCCTTTAAGATCCAGATATACCCAAAATTCATACACCAATACTCTAGAAACTAAATTCTTAAAAGAAAATTCATTACCAAAAGAAAATGCAATTGACTTTAGTCTCGATCTAATCATTAATGGTAGTGAACAATTACGATTTATTCCTGTTGGTAGAGAAACTAATGTTTCCATGACTTCAAATTGGGCTTCTCCAAGTTTTAACGGTAACTATTTGCCAAATCCAAAAACCAAAGAAATTTCACAGAGCGGGTTTAATGCAAATTGGAAAGTACTACAAATTAATCGGGAGTTTGAACAAGAGTTTTTTGGAGAATTACCACAGATTAATTCCTCTGCTTTTGGAGTAAAATTACTTATCCCTGTCGATGAATATCAAAAAAGTGAGCGTGCTACCAAATATGGATACCTGGTTATTGCACTAACCTTTTTAGTATTTTTTCTAATTCAGACGATAAGTAAAATCCATATACATCCTTTTCAATACCTTATGATTGGATTAGCGCTATCTATGTTCTACACGCTATTAATTTCGATTTCAGAACATTCGAGTTTTCTACAAGCATATGCGATAGGAGGCGTTTCTGTAATCCTCCTTATTTCTATGTATTCTAAGGCAATACTCAAAAGTTTTAAGTTTATGGGATTCATAGCCGCTTCATTAATCGCATTGTATACTTTCATATTTGTTATCATACAGTTAGAAAACTATGCTCTACTTGTAGGAAGTATTGGGTTATTCCTGATTTTGGGGACAATAATGATGGTATCTCGAAAAATCGATTGGGGTAATGATTAGTAATTAAAATATGAATACCCGATTTTAGTTAGTTGTAAAAAGTCGTACTTCAAATTTTTGAGGTGCGGCTTTTTTATCTACTTTTAGCTCTTGTAAAAGAATCGTTCCAAAAACAATCAGTATCCAATTTATGAATGAACTTAGTTTTAGAACGCATTTGACTTTTTAAACACAAATTCAAAACAGATGAGAAAAAGCATTTATATTCTAAGTTTCGCATGTGCTACACTAAGTATATTTTCGTGCAAAACAGATACTGAAAATAATCAAAACCTTGTTAAAGAAATCCCTTTTACTAAAGAAGGAGAACTTTCTTTATTTGACCTCAAAGATTCTATACCAAGCCCTATTGTAAAATTAGACATCGAATTTGCAGAAAATGAATACCAAATTCAAACAGGGTTGATGTATCGTAAATCTATGGAAGACAAACAAGGAATGCTATTTATATTTCCTGAAGAAGCTCCAAGATCTTTCTATATGAAAAACACTAAATTTTCGCTGGATATTATTTTTATCGATAGCAACAACAAAGTAGTGAGTATTCAAAAAAATGCACAACCATTGAATGAATCTTCATTACCTTCTGAAGGTCCTGCGCAATACGTACTTGAAGTAAATGCAAAACTAACCGATACCTGGAATCTTAAAAAAGGAGACTCTATTTCTTTTAAAAAATTCTAAAAACATAATCTTTTTTATTATCCTATGTTTAAAATCGCTCTCAAAATAATCATTATTCTATGTATTGTTATGCACACTCGTGCTCAAGAAAAAAAGACAAATACAGAAACTTTAATTAGAGAAAATATTGAGAGGCTTACAAAGAATCAAAGCTACTATTATGATAAAGGAGAATATGAACGATTTAAGCTATATACAGATTCAATTTTACATATTGCAAAGAAAAACAATTTACAAGAAATTGAAATCGATGCTATTACAAGGTTAGGAATTTACCATAAAAAGAAAGCTGAATATGACAAGGCATTAATATACTACTTAGAATCCCTAAAACTAGTTAATTTAATACCAGAAAGCTACAAAAGACGCACTGTTATTTTGATTAATTTAGGTAATACCTATAACGAAATAGGAAACCGCGAAAAGGCAAAAAAAGCATTTAAAGAAGCTCTTGACTATGTCAATAATCATGGAGGCCCTAGTATATATAGAATGGCAATTTATGTAGGTCTGGGAGAGTTATCTGCAGCAAACAACAACTATAAAAAGTCATTAGAATATTTTGAAAAATCCAAAAAAATTGGAGAAGAACTTAAACGTAATGATATCATCATTTCTGCTCTTAATAGCATAGCAGATAATTATTACCAACTAAAAGAATATGAACTATCACTAAAAAATAGTCAAGACGCACTAGCGCTTAATGACAACAATATATCCAAGGAACTTATAGCATCAACTCACTATAATATAGGTAGTGCCCTAATAAAACTTAATCGTTTAGAGGACGCAGAACAACCTCTCCAAATCGCCTTAGGCTTAGCTTTTACTTATGAATACAGAAAAACCGAAATGTATGTTCATCAAAAATTAGCATACATTTATACTAAGTTAGGAAAACTTGAAAAGGCAATTAATCATCAAAAAGGTTATGATCATAAAAAAGGATTATATCTATCATCATTATCTGAAGCAAAACAGTTAGAATTAGAAATAGAACTTAAGAAGTTAGAAGAAGATTTAGCTGGTCTATCAGAAGAAAAGAATTTCTTCATCATATCAGGTATTATTGTCTTTCTGCTATTATCCGGAGTCTTGTTTTACTATTTAAAAAAGAGTAGAAAATTTAAACAAGAAACACGAGAATTAAAGGAAGACAGAATGCTTTTGAAAAATGAAAACGAAACTCTTAAGATCAAAATCTATAAACTGGCACAACAAAACATTTCTTCTTTAGTCCAAAAAAACACTAACACACACGCATATCAAAACTCTTCTTTAACTCAAGAAGATCGAGAGAAATATCTACAGAAAATTCTGGATTATATGGAAAAAGAAAAACCATATCTTAATTTTGAGATTAAGCAATCCGATTTAGCAAAAGAGCTTTCAATGAGTGTTCATCAATTTTCTGAGGTATTGAACGTTTGTCTAAAAAAGAACTTTAATAACTTTATTAATCTATATCGAATTAATGAAGCGAAAAGCTTAATGAAGAAAAATAAATATGAAAACTATAAAATCCTTGCAATCGCATACGATGCAGGCTTTAATAGTAAGACATCATTTAACAGAGCTTTTAAACAATTAGTTGGCAAAACTCCATCAGAATATCGCGAGAAATCCTTAAAAGATCTTACATTATAAAGAATTCCCCTTCTTTTAAAAATAAAAAATCCGTTCTGATTACTCAAAACGGATTTTTTAAATTATAATAACAAAAGATTACTTTTTCTTTTCTTCTTCTTTTGGTTCTTTTGTTTTTAAACCAACTTTACTTACCGTATCAAACATTATTGGTGTTGCTATAAATAAAGAGGAATACGTACCAACCAGTACCCCAATAATAAGAGAGAACATAAACCCTCTTAATGGTACTGCAAATATAAAGATTGCCACAAGTACTAATAAAGTCGTTAACGATGTATTAAGCGTACGACTCAATGTACTATTCAAAGCTCCGTTTACATTTTTATTTAATGGCCAGGTAGTATGTTCATTGAAGAATTCTCTAATTCTATCAAACACAACCACCGTATCATTTAATGAATACCCAATTACTGTTAGTATAGCTGCAATAAATGCCTGGTCAATTTCCATATTAAACGGCATAAACTTATACGTAAGCGAGAAGATACCAAGTACGATTAATACATCATGGAATACTGCTGCTACGGCACCTAAACTAAACTGCCATCTTCTAAATCTTAATAAGATATATAAGAATACTACGATCAATGATCCTAAAACAGACCAAAAAGCAGCTTGCTTAATATCATCAGCAATAGTAGGTCCAACTTTCATAGAAGACATTATACCTACTTGTTTATCCTTATCTCCATTAGCAAATTGATCATACGTCAAACCATCTGTTAAATATGGCTTTAAAGATTCGTAAAGCTTATTTGCAATTTCGGCGTCTATTTCTTCACCAGTTTCATCTACTTTATATTTTGTTGTGATTTTCAATTGGTTGTTTGATCCGTATGTTTTTGCTTGTGCACTTTCGAATGTTGCTACAAGATCTTTCTCTACATCTGTAGGAACTACATCATTAGCAAAACGAACTGTATACGTTCTTCCTCCTACAAAATCAACTCCGTAATCCAAACTTTGAGTCACTAAAGACCCAATACCTACTAAAATCATAATTCCTGATATTACATAAGCAATCTTACGTTTCTTCAAGAAATCGATATTAATATTTTTAAATAGGTTCTTTGTAGCCCCTGTAGAGAATGCTAATTCTTTACCATTTTTACCGTATCCATTAATAAATAATCGAGTTACAAAAATTGCAGTAAACAAAGAAGTTAAAATACCTATTAGTAAGGTGGTAGCAAATCCTTTTATTGGCCCTGTACCTATTACTAATAAAATCAAACCTGTAAGACCAGTAGTAATATTAGCATCTAGTATTGATGATAATGCATTACTAAAACCATCTTTTATGGCATCTGCCTGAGATTTTCCTTTAGCTAATTCTTCCCTGATTCTTTCGAATATAAGTACGTTTGCATCAACCGACATACCAATAGTTAATACAATACCAGCGATACCAGGAAGTGTTAACACTGCTTTTAATCCTGCAAGAACTCCGAAGATAAATAAGATATTTACGACTAACGCTACATCTGCAAAAGCACCTGCTTTACCATAATAGAATATCATCCAGATCAGAATAAGCACTAATGCAATTGCAAAAGACATGATCCCACTATCAATAGCTTCCTGCCCAAGAGAAGGTCCAACTATTTCTGACTGAATAATATCTGCAGAAGCTGGTAATTTACCAGCTCTTAGCACATTGGCTAAATCCTGACCTTCTTCGATAGAGAAATCACCTGTAATCTCACTTCTACCTCCACTAATTGCTCCAGAAGTTACTCCCGGCGCAGAATATACAACATCATCAAGTACAACGGCAATCTGACTTTGTTGACTAAATGCCCGACCAGTCATTTCTTCCCACTTCTTAGCACCTTTACCATCCATCTGCATAGTTACCGTTACTGCTCCAAGTTGGTTATATTCTTGTCTTGCATCTGTAATAACACCACCGCTTAACTCAGGATCATTATCACGATTTCCTTTAATTACATATAAATCTAAAAGTTCTGAATCTTTAGAAGGCTTTCCCCATGCAAATTTTGCATAACGTTGTTCTACAGGCAATAACGCTCTAACTTTTGAATCGTTAAGATAGGCCATAAATTGATCAGCATTCTTTTGCTCTACTGATACGATAACCGGACCACCTTGTCTTCCTTGTACTGCAATTAAATCAAATAATGGGTTAACCTGTGCTGCAATGTCAGTCGAATCCTCTGCATCCTCTAATAATTCATCAATAGCTGCATCTGCATCTGTTTTTGTAGAATCTACCTGAGTAGTATCTACTTCTGTAGTATCGGCAACTACTTCGTTTGTTTCTTCAACTCCAGCTTTTGCTTTTTCTACTTTATCTGCTTCTTCCTTTAAAAGGTTATTGGCAGAAAATAAGAAAGGAAATATTTCTTCTGACTTATATACATCCCAAAACTCAAGTTGAGCAGTACTTGTCACTAAACTTCTAACTCTATCAATATCTCTGGCACCAGGAAGCTCAACTAAGATACGACCAGACTCTCCTAAACGTTGAATATTGGGTTGTGTTACCCCAAATTTATCAATACGTTTACGTAATACTTCGAAAGCAGATGCTACAGATTCATCTATTTTTTTTCTTAAAACCGGTTTAACCTGATCATTGGTCATGTCATAAGTGATATCATCACTTAGGTTTTTATTCGCAAAAATATCAGGAGATGCTAATTTAGCATCTGGGATTTTTTCAAACTCTGAAAAGAAATCCTCTATGTATGTATTCTGACTATTTTTTTGCAATTCATCTGTAGCCAGTAATGCCTGATTAAATGATGGATCTTTAGTTTTATTAGCAAGTCCACTTAAAATATCTTTTACAGAAATTTGAAGGATAACATTTATACCTCCCTCAAGGTCAAGCCCTTTATTAAGTTCTTTATCCTTTGCATCATTATACGTAATACCAGCAAAAATTTCTTCTTTACCAATAGAATCTAAATAATTACGTTCTGCAGCTTCTCTTAACTCAGAATAGCCTTCTCCATCATCGGGATACTTTTGCTGTGCATAAACCTCAGCTTCTTTTTCTTTTGTGTAGCTCAAATACGTATACGATAATTGGTATACACATACCAATCCGAATAAAATTGCAAATGCTCTAACAAGTCCTTTATTTTGCATTATTTATTTATTTAGGTCAAACCTTTTAAAATTAGGGAATTATAAAATTCACCTCCTGCGATCTGACAATTGTTTTTAATGATTTAAAATATGATGTGATTAAGCTTTATCACACTAGTGATAAGCTATACTTAAAAATTAAAATAACTTCTAAGAGCTATGAATTACTCTTCATTTTTAACTTTTAAAAATACGGGTAGTCTTCAGGAGTTTTTAAAATGCTAAACTCCAATTAAGAAATTGGTCCAGCTCTTACTTCAGGAGTGTTACGAGAAGTATTATCTATTGCTATTGCAATATTTGCATTGACCTTTTGGGCTACTTTTACAAGCCTATTGATATGATCAATATCAATTATTGCAATAAAACTATATGTATTATCACCAGAATATCCATCACGTTCATGTTTTATTTCTAAAACATATTTACCATTAAAGTCAGCATTAGAATCTGTACTTTTTTGGATTTCATAAACATCGAGGTTATAGTCTTTTGAATTTTGATCTAAAGGAAATTGCTTGTCATTTTCATTTTGATCATAAAAAACATGATCCAACGCTACATTTTGTTCTTCTGAAAGTATTCTCTTTATATACTCTACATCTGCATCGCTATAATATGCGATTTTGAGCTTACCATCTTTTAGTCCCTTAGAAATTCTGGTATTTTTCACTCCAATGGATTGCAATTGTTTCTTTACAATTGTTATCGCATTTTGAGCTTCTTTAGAAGTAACCTCAATATCAACAAATTCTAATACAATTTCCTGATTAGGTACTACGGTTTGCTGCTGAATAACAACAAGTGTTGCCAATGCAGTGATTAAAATCGCGAAGTACCATTTTTTCTTCATTCGGCAAATATAAAAAAATTAAAACTTCATTTCTTAAGTCTTTAAATAAATATCTATTTTAATTTTTCTACATCCATATTAACTACTGTCATCATAGGAATGGATCCTGACTCTAAAACAGCAGCAAAATCCTGTGCTTCTTCAACCGTAAAGTTTCCTGTAATTTGCGACATACCCCCTATTATTGGTCCTGACATAACCCCTGGAGCACTATATACCAAATCATTAATAACTATGGCTATCTGAAACCTTTCCTGAAAGGCTCTACCGGTTAGATTTTCCCATACTCTAGCCCCTTCTTCGTTCATTGCTATAGTAACCGTTGGTCTTGCCAATTGATCAAATTCCTGACGTGCCTGATTAATAACTTTTCCGGTTAAAGCAGGTTTAACTTGCTTATTTAACTTCAGGGCATAAAGAGGCAATTCTTCTATACCTTTTTCTTTTCTTCCCCATAAAAATTTAACAAATCGTCTTTGCGCGGGAAGAGAGGATTCTGCTCCTTTTACAGACAAATAGGTTCGTACTAAAGCCGTATCTTTTTCTGACACATTAAAAAGTACTGAACCTCCTTCATAGCCTTGACTTTTAACTAAATCAAACAATGGGTTTTCATCTTCTTTATCTTTTTTCAATATATCATTTACATTCATCATAAAACTCATCATTTCTTCCATCTGATACGTTTCATAAAAATCCAGCCTACCCTGGTTGGTTACTAAATTCTTAATTCGTTCTGAATCATGATGAGTTTTCAAATCAATAGCAATCTGATGGCCATTAGTCACTTTCTCTACATTAAAATCTCTAGAAACCTTACTAATTCTTTTCTTTAGCACTTCGACAATAGCATTAGTTTCTATATCAGATTGCTGATTACTATCAAATTCTAAGGTTATCTTAATCACTTTATCTGGTTGTGGTCCAAAATTACAAGAGCTCACACTTATAGATAAAAGACTCACAAGTATTCCTTTTAAAAATGTCATATACATAAGTACTATTATATTAAACAATAAGAGCTGCATAAAGCAGCTCTTATCAAATTTTATATTACATGGGTTATTAAAGTTCTAACAATCCATTAGTTTTCTTAACACCTTCTGCACTTTCTACCATTTTGCTTTTTTCTGCATCACTCAAATCGATCTCTACGATGTTTTCTATACCATTTCTACCTAATACTACAGGTACACCAATACAAAGATCGTTTAATCCATACTCTCCTTCTAACAACGTTGAGCAAGGGAAAATTTTCTTTTGATCACAAGCAATTGCTTGAACTAGTCCTGATACAGCAGCTCCAGGAGCATACCATGCAGATGTGCCTAATAATTTAGTAAGTGTTGCTCCACCAACTTTGGTATCTGCTGCTACTTGCTCTAATCTATCTTCTGCAATAAACTCTGAAACAGGAACACTATTTCTAGTTGCCAATCTTGTTAACGGCACCATTCCTTTATCACTATGTCCGCCAATTACCATTCCATCAACATCAGAGATAGGAGCACCAAGTGCTTCTGCTAATCTATATTTGAAACGAGCGCTATCCAATGCCCCACCCATTCCTATAATTCTATTTTTAGGAAGATTAGTAGTTTTATGCACTAAATATGTCATCGTATCCATTGGGTTACTTACAACGATAATAATTGTATTTGGAGAGTGTTCTATTAAGCTAGAAGATACTGATTTAACAATTCCTGCATTAATACCAATTAATTCTTCACGAGTCATTCCCGGTTTACGTGGGATTCCTGAAGTTATCACAACAATATCACTTCCTGCAGTTTTAGAATAATCTCCTGTAGTACCTGTGATTTTAGTATCAAATCCGTTTAAAGATGCGGTTTGCATAAGATCCATTGCTTTACCTTCTGCATATCCTTCTTTAATATCTAACAATACTACTTCTGAAGCAAAATCTTTAATTGCTATATATTCGGCACAACTTGCACCCACTGCACCAGCACCTACTACTGTAACTTTCATGGTATTTTTTTTTGATTGTAATTAAACATATTTGTTTCGCGAAAATACGAATTCTTTAACGAATTCATTAACAAATAGTATGTTAATTACCAGCCAAAATTAAGCCCTAGAGAAAGGTTATTATAGTTCTGTAATGTGTAATCTAAATTAGCCTTAAAAACACCATATTGGACTTTTGCACCAATAGTTGCTTTAATTCCGTTTGTTCTACTTTTAACACTTATAGGATCCGTAACGGTTTCAGAAGCTAAGGGGCCATTTTGTATCTGGTATGTCCCTAATAAATCGGCATCACTGGAGCCAAAATAATACCCTAAACCACCATAAAAATTTAAAACAGGTAATTTGGTAGAAACAATACTTGTAAGTAACCAAGAATTTGTATTTAACCGAACTTCCTGATCTACTCCGTCAATACCACTATCCACTATATCATAAAAGCCTTTAATATTTGTATACCCCAATAAAGCCGAAAGTCGCACAGGCCATCTTTTTAATGGATAAACCCAATCAGTAAATTCATGTTGAAAACCAACTCCATATAACTGTATCTCTGCGTCTTCTACCGCTTTTATTCTTGGTAAAAACCGCAATTTAATTTCTGTACTTTTTATTAACCCCAAAGATCCTTGAATAAAACCACTTGGTAAAGAATTAATTTCTGCATTCCCAATACCATCAGGTAAAACAACTTCTAAAGCAGAAGCCTGACCA
Source organism: Aquimarina algiphila (assembly GCF_947494415.1). Lineage (NCBI taxonomy): Bacteria > Pseudomonadati > Bacteroidota > Flavobacteriia > Flavobacteriales > Flavobacteriaceae > Aquimarina > Aquimarina algiphila. The sequence continues at coordinate 51,872 of NZ_CANLVC010000003.1, forward strand.
GGGTTTACTATGACGACAATATCTTCTTGATTTGTTCCCAACGCATTAGCCACTACCTGACTTACTTGTCCTGAACTAAAGGCCAGATTCTCATAATCCAATACATTTAAAATAAAAGATTGTTTCTCTTCTCTGACAAAAGACAGATTACCTACTATACCTACTTCAAAATGCCATAATTTTTTGACTTTTGCAGTATTATACCATCCATTCGATGTTGCATTTATGAGTGACTCTCCTGCCGAAGCAAAATAATCATCACTAAAGCGTTGTGCATTCTCTATTCCTATCTCGAGAATTTGATCAATATCTGTTTGTGAAGTAGCTGTATGACCGAGAAGTAATGCTAGTAGTAAAGCACATTTTTTCATAAGATTTGGGTTTAATAGGCTCTGCAATATAGAAAAAACGTTAATAAATCCATAAAAAAAACCGCCATACAAATATATGGCGGTTTTTTAATATCATATCAAAACACTAATTATGCATCAATATTTGCATAAACAGCGTTCTTTTCTATAAACTCTCTACGCGGTGGAACCTCATCTCCCATAAGCATAGAGAAAATTCTATCTGCTTCTGTAAGATTATCAATGGTTACTTGTCTCATAGTTCTATATTCTGGGTTCATCGTCGTATCCCATAACTGTTCTGCATTCATCTCCCCAAGACCTTTATAACGTTGTATTTTTGAATTTTCTCCAAATTCTTTTACAATCATATCACGCTGATCATCATTCCAGGCATATTGCTTTTTGGCTCCTTTTTTCACCAAGTATAAAGGTGGCGCAGCAATATAAATATGTCCTGCTTCAATTAATTCTTTCATATAACGGAAAAAGAATGTCAAAATTAATGTAGAGATATGACTACCATCGACATCTGCATCACACATAATCACGATCTTATGATAACGTAATTTTGAAAGATTTAATGCTTTACTATCTTCTTCTGTACCTATCGTTACTCCTAATGCTGTAAATATATTTTTGATTTCTTCATTTTCAAAAACTTTATGGTGCATTGCTTTTTCTACATTCAATATTTTTCCACGTAACGGAAGAATAGCCTGAAACATACGATCACGTCCTTGTTTTGCCGTTCCTCCTGCAGAATCTCCCTCGACTAGAAACACCTCACACAATGCAGGATCTTGCTCTGAGCAATCTGAAAGTTTACCAGGCAACCCTCCTATACTCATCACCGACTTACGCTGTACCATCTCACGTGCTTTTTTAGCAGCGTGACGTGCTTGCGCAGCAAGAATTACCTTCTGTACAATGGTTTTTGCATCATTAGGATTTTCTTCAAGATAATTTTCTAACATCTCAGAAACAGCTTGTGACACCGCAGAAGTCACCTCTCTATTCCCCAACTTGGTTTTTGTCTGACCTTCAAATTGTGGTTCCTGAACTTTTACCGATACAATTGCAGTTAATCCTTCACGAAAATCATCTCCTGCAATTTCAAACTTTAGCTTATCTAATAACCCAGAGGCATCTGCATACTTTTTAAGTGTAGAAGTAAGACCTCTTCTAAACCCTGAAAGATGAGTTCCTCCTTCATGGGTATTTATATTATTTACATAAGAATGTAGATTCTCTGCATATGAGTCGTTATAAATCATCGCAACTTCTACTGGGATGTTATTCTTTTCTCCCTCCATAGAAATCACATCAGCAATAATAGAACTGCGGCTTGTATCCAAAAACCTAACAAACTCTTTTAATCCTTCTTCAGAGTGAAAAGTTTCTGAAACATTATTCCCTTCTTCATCTTGGTGACGCTTATCGGTTAAAGTAATAGTTATCCCTTTATTAAGGTATGCCAATTCTCGCATACGACTCGCCAAAGTATCATAATTATACTCTAATGTTTGCTGAAAAATTGTTGGATCAGGTCTAAAAGTAACTACTGTACCATTAAAATCTGTATCTCCTGTTGATTTAACCGGATAAAGAGGCTTTCCTTTCTCATATTCCTGCTCCCAAACTTTTCCATCTTTATGAACAATAGCATGCAAATGATCTGATAAAGCGTTAACACAAGAAACTCCTACTCCATGAAGTCCTCCAGATACCTTATAAGAATCTTTATCGAATTTCCCTCCTGCACCAATCTTGGTCATTACAACCTCTAAGGCAGAAACTCCTTCTTTTTTATGAATTCCAACAGGAATACCACGACCATTATCTCTTGTCGTAATAGAATTATCTTCATTTATGGTTACCTGTATAGAATCACAGTACCCAGCTAATGCTTCATCGATAGAATTATCAACAACTTCATATACTAAATGATGTAATCCTCGAGACCCTACATCACCAATATACATGGATGGTCGCATTCTAACATGCTCCATTCCCTCGAGTGCTTGAATACTATCTGCCGAGTAATTCTTCTTATTAGCTTCTTCGCTCATAAAATCCCTTAATTAATTATTTTATTTTTTTGACAACAAACAAAGATAAAAAAACAGTAAAAGGATAAAAGGGTTTTATCAAAGATGATTTAAAGAGTTATCAACAATTAGTTAAGAATAGTACCAGAAAAATAAAAAATGCTCTTAAAACTGATAAAAACAGCCTTAAATTGAATTTAAGATTATAATAACATTTTAAAGCCTTTTCTGATTTAATAACCTAGACACTTCAAAATGAATACAATACATTAATTCACTATTACGCCTACAAAACTCAAAGAAAAGACATAAAAGATAATTCTAAGTAAATTTCCTTTTAAATAATAAAGCCCCAAGAAATTCTTCTCAGGGCTTTACATCTCAATTAACTCAACTTCTAGTTAGTAATAAAAATAAATTGTATGTTTATTGCACGACTTCTTCGGCTTCATAGGCCTCTTCGTGTACGTTAGCTACTGCTCGGCCACTTGGATCATTCATATTTTTAAAAGCTTCATCCCACTCTAATGCTATTTTTGTACTACATGCTACCGATGGCTCCTGAGGCACACTCATAGCTGCAGCATCACTAGGAAAATGCCCTTCAAAAATTGAACGATAATAGAATTCTTCTTTATTCTGGGGAGTTTGAATCGGGAACCTAAAGTGTGCATTTGCCATTTGTTCATCCGTTACTTCTGTTTCAACTACTTCTTTTAAAGTATCTATCCAACTATATCCAACCCCATCAGAAAACTGTTCTTTTTGTCTCCAAGCCACACTTTCTGGTAAATATGACTCAAAAGCCTTACGAATAACCCATTTCTCCATTCGTTCTCCATTAATCATTTTATTTTTTGGATTAATTCTCATGGCCACATCCATGAATTCTTTATCTAAAAATGGTACACGTCCTTCGATCCCCCATGCGGCAAGTGATTTATTTGCACGCAAGCAATCATACATATGAAGTTTATCAAGTTTACGCACAGTCTCCTCATGAAATTCTCTAGCATTTGGTGCTTTATGAAAATAAAGATATCCTCCAAAAATCTCATCAGCTCCTTCTCCAGAAAGTACCATTTTCACCCCCATTGACTTAATAACTCTAGCCATCAAATACATTGGAGTCGACGCCCTAATTGTTGTTATATCGTAGGTTTCTAAATTATAAATAACATCTTTTATAGCGTCAAGGCCTTCTTGTATTGTAAATTTAATTTCGTGATGAACGGTACCAATATGATCTGCCACTTTTTGTGCTGCCTCAAGATCTGGAGATCCTTCTAATCCAACAGAAAAAGAATGTAATTTTGGCCACCAGGCATCTTTTACATCATCTGATTCTATTCGTTTTTCTGCATATTTTTTTGCAATAGCTGAAGTAACCGAAGAATCTAATCCACCAGACAACAATACTCCATAAGGAACATCAGACATTAATTGTCTATGAACAGCTGCTTCAAGCGCATCTCTAAGCTCATCAATACTTGTTTGATTTTCCTTTACAGCTTCATAGTCTTCCCAGTCTCTTACATACCATTTTTTCAATTCCCCCTCTTCACCAGACAAGTAATGCCCAGGAGGAAACAATTCTATTTTTGTACATACTCCTTCTAGAGCTTTTAATTCTGAACCTATATAAAAGCTACCATTTTGGTCCCATCCCATATATAAAGGAATAATACCCATATGATCTCTTGATATAAGGTATGTGTTTTTCTCCACATCATACAAAGCAAATGCAAAAATACCGTTCAGATCATCTAAAAAATCAGCACCTTTTTCCTTATATAAAGCTAATATCACTTCACAATCTGACTCTGTCTGAAAATTATATTTTCCTTCGAATTGCTTACGAATCTCTCTATGATTATAAATTTCTCCATTAGCAGCAAGCACTAACTTCTTATCTTCACTAAAAAGAGGTTGTTTACCAGACACCGGATCAACAATTGCCAATCTCTCATGCGCCAATATCGCATGTTCATTTGAATATATCCCACTCCAATCCGGACCTCTATGACGAATTTTTTTTGACATCTCCAGTAATTGAGGTCTTAAAACCTCTGAATCTTGCTTTAAATCAAAAGCACAAACAATTCCACACATATTCTTCTTTTTCTATGATTTGAGAAGTCAAAGATGTACTTATAGTTACATTATAAAAACAATAAAGCTTAAATAGACTACAAATTATAACTAAAAAAACACTATAACCATAAAAATGAAACAAATATTAAGCAATACCTTTATAAATACTATCAAACTGTCACAAACAACATTTAACACAATTTATAGATACGATTAACATTTCGCTTGTAAGTTCGAGTATATCTTTACGTCTGTCATAAAAACAAAAATCACTCTTATGAAAAAATCAATCTTATTAGTTGCAATTATGTTGATAGGAACATTATCAACTGTAAATGCTCAAAAATTTGCTGGGTTACAAAAAAGCCCTACCGACATTTCTTATGCAAAGAAAGACCGAAGTGCTAAACCAGAAATCAAAGTTGTATATAGTCGCCCACAAAAAAAAGGTCGTCAAATTTTTGGTAATTTAGCCGCTTACGACAAGGTTTGGAGAACTGGTGCTGATGAAGCTACAGAAATTAAATTCTTTCAGGATGTAAAAATGGGAGATAAAACTGTTAAGGCAGGTACATATTCATTATTTACAATACCTGGAGAGAAGGAATGGACTATAATTCTAAATTCTGACCTAGACAGCTGGGGAGCATATACTTATGATGAAAGCAAAGATGTTGCAAGAATTAAGGTTCCGGCTGCAAGTGGAGAGGAATTAGAAGTATTTTCTATAGCTTTCAAAAAAGTTGACAAAGGGTACCATATGGTTATGGGATGGGACAAAGCTCGGGTAGAAGTTCCTTTTTACCTATAAACAAGAAACTTAGAGTTTAAAAAAACCAATAAAAAAATAGCATGAAACTTCGGACGTTTCATGCTATTTTTTACCTCATATAGTATTTGTTGATACTAATGATTCCCCCAACAGAGATTAGATATTATCTCCTCTCTTTTTTTAGTTATCTGTGGATAGCGTGACCAGACGCTCCAGGTAACTCTTTTAGAAAATCCATTACGACTCTAAAAGTTAATCTAAATTTCGTGTAAAATAGCCCCATATGTTATTTTTAAATTAATTAAATACTACATAAATATAACACCAATATGATGTGATTTCAATAATTATTTATGCATTTTAGATATAAATCAAGATTTTATCGATAACAAACACAAAAATCTCAATTCTAGTACTTTCCATTCTAATCAGCTTGTTATTTTTTACTAGGAAAATGGGGTAATTTCCCCCTAATTTCATTTTGTAATTAACAAACTATTCTTTTTAATTTCCAAAAATTGTCCCTCAACAATTTTAAAAAAATTATCTGTGGATTGCATTACTGCAAGCCGATGGCAATTGCTTTAAAAAAGCTTTTAATGCCTTTACATCTATAACCAAAATACCGTAAAATAGCCTCATAATCTTTTGATTTATAATTTGTTGTACAAAGATAACACTCATCTCATTTGAGATAAAAAAATTAACACTTCTCAAACAAGGTTTTTAGATATAAAGCATTTTAGAAACGACGTGAGGTATAAAAATGAACTATCAACCGCTTTATTTTAAAGAAATTTCCCACACATAAAAGTTGTATTTAAGGGGTTTTCTCCCCCTTTTTGATTCTTTAAAACTAGTAATTAAACCCCCTCAGATTTACAAAAAAGCCATATGATATATCAATACCGGTCAGCTATTTCTAAATACTATTATTTCCCCTTCATTGCAAATATAAAAAAAGAGACTATACACCGCTGGGGGACAGTCTCTTTTTTTTATGTTTTTAACAAATATTTCAATGTCTAAAAAGTAGTCTTCATCACTTTCGCATCACATAAGCAGATGCTCTTGGAAGATCTTTCAAGAATTTAATAATGTTTTTAAAAATAAGCCCTTTAAAAGTAAAAAATGTCCCCATATGTGATTCATTAAATATTAATTCTCAATCAATTTAATTAAAGACATTAAAAAATACAAGATTTTTGTTAAATAATTAACAGATTTCCAGGGACATACAAGAATAAGTACTTCAAAAAAATAAACCTAAACAGGTTTTTTACTTTTCAAACAAATAAGAGATTGTTTTATTTAAACAATCTCTTATTAAAGGTTCAAAACATATGACAATGCATAATATGAAAACATACTCATATTAATTTCTTATTATTTATACATCGCGTATCGTGAAGCTCCTGGTAGTTCTTTTAAAAAACTAATGACAACATTAAAGTTTAATCCGAAAATAGTAGTAAAATATTTCATAACATCCTGATTTTTAATTACACTTACAAATTTATAGGATATACACTCTTGTAACCGCAAAAAATCGCTGGTTAATCAAAAAGGCAGATTAAACCGGCATTTACTTTCGACGAAAGGTAATTTCGTCTTTTTTATTATTTAATTAAGTCATGATGTTTTGTATAACACATATACTTGATTATGGAATATTAAGATACTTATGGGTCTGCAGAGAAACCTTCCATTTTGGGTTTTTCATAACATAATCCACTATCATTGGAATCATTTTTTCGCGAACGCTCCATTCTGGTTGAAGATATAATATACAGTGATCAGAAACCTTAGCAGCTTGTTCTTCTGCAAAAGCAAAATCACTTTTATTATAGACAATGCACTTTAATTCATGGGCTTTTTGATAAATCTCTTCTTTAGGAAGTTTTACTTTCTTGGGAGAAAGACAAATCCAATCCCATTCTCCTGTCAAAGTATAAGCTCCAGAAGTTTCAATATGAGTTTTTGCTCCTCTATCTCTAAGGCCCTGGGTTAACAAACTCATATCCCATGTTAAAGGTTCACCACCGGTAACAACTACTACATCACTATATTTCAAAGAATTTTCTATAATTAAGCCTGTATCTGTAGGAGGATGCAGGTCAGCGTTCCAACTCTCTTTTACATCACACCAATGACATCCAACATCACAACCGCCTATTCTAACAAAATATGCTGCTGTTCCTTTATGAAAACCTTCCCCTTGTATGGTATAAAACTCTTCCATTAAAGGAAGCATCTTACCATCATTCACCAATTTTTGTACACTCTCTTGCATAAGGCTGCAAAGGTACATAAGATAAAAGAATTATAAGACAAAACTATAAATCGAATATTATAACAAAATTATTGCTTTACTGCTATGCATTCTATTTCTATTTTGGCGCCAACAGCTAAACCTTTTGCAGCAAAAGTAGTTCGTGCAGGTTTCTGCGGAAAATATGTTTTATATACTTCATTAAAGGAAGAAAAATCTTCAATGTCTGCTAATATCACAGTACACTTCACAACATCTTCCATTTTCATACCGTGTTCTTTTAGAACCGCTTTAATATTTTCTAAAGTTTGTTTGGTTTCTGCCGTCACTCCCCCCTCTACTAACTTTCTTACACCATGATCCATACCGACTTGTCCTGAAAGAAAAAACAAGTTCCCTACCTGAACAGCATCAGAAAAAGGAGCATTTGATTTTTTAGGCTCATGGGTTTTATGAAAAATTACAGTATCTGAAGATGTTGAAGAATCAGTACCACAACCTACTAAGAATACAAAGAGGCAGGTAATTGCTATTATTTTTTTCATGAATTAAAGTATAATAAAGTTTAGTAATACGATTTACTTTCATTAAAAGTAACTTATAATTTTAATAGAAAAGTTAAGATTCCTATTTTTATGAAAAATTACAATCAAATCATGAGTGACAATCAAGCATTTTTAGATCACATTAACAAAGGGTATACTACCAAGGGAGATTTTCTTACTATGGGAGCAGCAATATATAATGGAGAGACCATTACAAATGCACACGTAAAAGTACCTCTAAAAACGCTAAATCGCCATGGTTTAATTGCAGGGGCAACGGGAACAGGTAAAACCAAAACTCTTCAGGTAATTGCAGAAAATCTAAGTGAACAAGGAATACCAGTACTTTTAATGGATATCAAAGGAGATCTTAGCGGAATTGCAGCAGCAAGCTCAGGGCATCCCAAAATTGATGAACGTCATGAAAAAATAGGCATTCCTTTTGAAGCTAAAGAATTTCCTGTAGAGATTCTTTCTCTTTCTGAACAAGATGGTGTTCGTCTTCGTGCAACTGTAAGTGAGTTTGGACCTGTTTTACTTTCAAGAATTCTTGATGTTACTACAACTCAAGCGGGAATCATATCGATTATATTTAAATACTGTGATGATAATAAATTACCCCTTTTGGACCTAAAAGATCTAAAAAAGGTATTACAATATGCTACGCAAGAAGGTAAAAAAGAACTAGAAAAAGATTACGGAAGAATTTCTACCGCATCGACAGGTGCTATTCTAAGAAAGATTGTCGAACTGGAGCAACAAGGTGCAGATCAGTTTTTTGGCGAACGCTCTTTTGAGGTTCAGGATTTATGTAGAATAGATGAAAATGGCAGAGGGATAATCAATATTATTAGACTAACCGACATCCAAGATAAACCTAAATTATTCTCAACATTTATGTTAAGTCTTCTTGCTGAGATATATGGCACATTTCCTGAACAAGGAGATAGCGGACGACCAGAGCTAATCATATTTCTTGACGAAGCACATTTAATTTTTAAAGAAGCTTCTAATGCATTAATGGATCAAATAGAAAGTATTGTCAAATTAATCCGATCCAAAGGAGTTGGGCTTTATTTTGTTACGCAGAATCCTACAGATGTTCCTGACGGAATTTTAAGCCAATTGGGATTAAAAGTACAACATGCACTTAGAGCATTTACTGCCAAAGATAGAAAAGCCATCAAACTCACTGCTGAGAATTATCCTATTTCTGAATATTATGATACCAAAGAAATATTGACCTCTTTAGGAATTGGAGAAGCATTAATATCCGCTCTTGATGAAAAAGGGCGCCCTACTCCATTAGCAGCTACAATGCTTAGGGCTCCTATGAGTCGCATGGATATATTAACGGATAATGAATTAAAGACATTATTAAAAAAATCAAAACTTATACCTAAGTATAACGAAGAAATTGATAGAGAAAGTGCTTATGAGCTTTTAAATGAAAAAATAGAAAGTGCAGAAGCCGAAGAAGCAAAAGCTGTTGCCAAAAAAGAAAGAGAAAAACTAAAAAGAAGTTCTTCTTCCAGCTCTAGAAGCAAAAGAACCAGTACTACAGAAAAAGCTATTATAAAAGTATTGACTAGCGCTACTTTTATTAGAGGCGCTTTGGGTGTACTTAATAAGTTATTGAAATAATTTACGTTACTATTAAAATGAAATTATTTAATCAACTTATCATGATAAAAAAAATTATTCAAGTCTTTGCTATTTCATTAGTTGTTTTTAGTTGTCAGAATGACAAAAAGCAAGACCCTTTTGAAATCACTACTAATAGAATAGGACTATTAACTAATGAAATACAAGTTAAAGAGTTGGACTCTATTTTTGCAAAAGACTCTATTGCAAAAAGAACTCCAGGAGATCAGTCTATCGGTTATGCAAACGAAATAGAAATCTATGAAAAAGGAGGTACTAAACTCTTAATTCTGGAAACTGATGAAAAATCAAGTCCTAGTTCTATTATCAAAAGTATTGAAATAATTGACCCGAGATATAAAACCCCAGCTGGGTTATCTTCTAATGGAGTTTTTAAGGACATTAAGGATCATTATAAAGTCTCAAAAATCAATAACACATTAAGCACTGCTGTGATATTTGTAGATAGTATTCAGGCATATTTTACTATAGATAAAAAAGAATTACCTCAAAAGTTTCGTGGCACCACAGATATCGAAATAAAAGAAGCAGATATACCTGATTCTTCAAAAATCAAGAATTTCTGGATAAGTTGGGATAACAATTAAAGGATAGAAGAATGCAAAAAAAATATAGTATCCAAAAATCACCATTTGTTGTACCTACTACTGATGGAAAATTAATTGAGGAACATTTTGGTAATGCAACAGATCAAAACTCTCAAATTAGCATTGCCCATATGATTGCTCCTCCTCATTGGAGTGAACCTTTTCAAACACCCGAATTTGATGAATACACCTATATTATAAAAGGCAAAAAACAATTTACAATCGAAGGAGAAAAAATAATATTAGAATCCGGACAATCTATAAAGATTAAAAAAAACACAAGGATTCAATACGCTAACCCTTTTGATGAAGAATGTGAGTATCTTGCCATTTGTCTTCCGGCATTTACAATGGAAGCTGTACATCGCGAAGATGAATGAAAGAAAAATTTAAAAAATACCTTCCGCTACTTATTGGAAAACAACTCCAACTCCTGTTCTTTTTTAATCCAAAAAAAGCTATTCACAAAGCGTATATCCTATTTTGCACTCCCAGAAAAGGAAAAGTTTTACCAGAACAAGAGTACTTTTTAGAAGAAGCAGAAGATGAGGTCGTAGTAGTTGATGACACCTATATCCAAACCTATAGATGGTCTAATCTTGGAGAAACCATATTGATGGTTCATGGGTGGGAAAGTAATACACATCGTTGGAAAACACTTATTCTAAAATTACAGGAAGAAGGTTACAATGTCGTTGCCTTTGATGCACCAGCACACGGAAATTCTTCTGGTAAATTATTAAATGTACCACTATATACAGAATGCCTTCAAAAGATTATAGAATTATATCGCCCCAATCATATTTTAGGCCATTCTGTAGGAGGAATGACAACCATATTTCAGCAATATCTGTATCCAGATCAGGAAATAGAAAAATTAATTGTACTTGCCCCTCCATCAGAGTTATCCAGAATTATGCAAGATTATCAAAAAATATTAAGGCTCTCTTCTAAGTTTATGACTGCCCTAAATCAATATTTTAAGGATAAACACGGTTACTATTTTGAAGAATTTTCTGCTTCTGATTTTGCAAAAAGCTTAAAAGCTCCAGGTTTGCTTATTCATGACATCAATGATCAAATTGCACCATATACAGAAGCTCAAAGTATTAATAAAAACTGGAATGGAGTTCAATTTATCTCTACAGAAGATTTTGGTCATTCGTTATTCTTTGATGAAGTAGACACTATGATTATTGACTTTTTAAAAGTCTAAGTTTTAATAAATTTAATAGTATAGCTATATTGTCTTCCTACTTGTTCTATACCTTCCTACTCGTTCATATTTGCTATTAAAATAAACAATTATAAAAATATCTTTTTCAAAAGAACATTTCCCTAATTGATATCTATTGTTCACTCATTATTGTTTTCTTCAAAACTATCTTCAATATAGATTTACAATAAATTGAAATCATGAAAAATATAATTTATATCTTATTAGTCTTCTCTAGTTCTTTTGTAACAGCTCAAATCAGAGGAAATGCAACAATTATTTCCAGGCAAAATGTAATGGTTCCTGCAGAATTAGCAAATGCTGATATTTACGGAGGTCAAATACAGCAATTCAGGCAAAAAAACCTAGTACCAAACCCTATAATAACAATCGACACCAAAGTATTAAACAATATCGTTGCTGATTCTTATACTGCGATTTTTAACATCGTGCAAATTGGAAAAACTTCACAAGAAACTAATACACTTATGAAAGAGAGAGTCGCAAAAGTAAAAAAGGAACTACAAAGTAAAGGTGTTTTAGGAGAAGATGTTATTATCGATGTAATATCATTTGTTCCTATATATGAAACGGTTGTAGAAAAAAAACTATTCAGCAAAAAATACAATGAAGTACCTAAAGGTTTTGAATTACAACAAAACCTTCATATAAAATTCACTAATGTAAATCAGTTTGAAAAAATACTTTCTGCCTGTGCAAATAATGAGATTTACAATCTTGTCAAAGTAGATTACTTTATAAATGATATCCAAGCCGTATACAAACAACTACGAGCAGAAATTCTGAAAACTTTAAAAGAAAAACAACAATTTTATACAGATTTAGGTTTTGACTTAACATCATATGAACCAATAATTGCAGACACCAAGTATTGCCATTTCCCCAAGGAGTTTTATAAGAATTATCAGGCTTTTAATAGCACTTCTTTAGAAACATTTAATAAAAAACAAGGAATTGTAACAGCAAAAAAACAAACTACATACTATTATGATCCTATCACATATAAAGATTATGATATGGTCATAAATTCTTCAATAGTAGAACCTGTTATACAAATAGGTATGGAAATAAAACTACAATATACTCCAAAACCAAAGGAACAAAAGTCAGTCGAGAAAGAAATTATAAAACCAAAATACTTTTTAATTTCACCAGATGGAAATGTTAACATCAAAGAATTACAATTGAACTAATAGCATCATGATTTTATGACAACCATCATCTTTAAATACTATCTTTGTATATTATTTAAATTATATGTCTGAAAAAACGTTCACAAGACTTAATAAATATCTTAGCGAGGCAGGGTATTGCTCTCGTCGCGAGGCAGATAAGCTAATAGATCAAAAAAGAGTAACCATTAATGGAGAAGTTCCTTTAATGGGAACCAAAGTTTCATCAGATGATATCGTGCATGTTGATGGAGAATTAATTAATGGTCCCAAGGAAAAACATGTTTATCTCGCTTTTAATAAACCCGTAGGTATTGTTTGTACTACATCGCAGGAAGAAAAAGATAATATTATTGATTATATTAATTACCCCAAACGTATTTTCCCAATAGGAAGATTGGATAAACCTAGTGAAGGCCTCATCTTTTTAACTAGTGATGGAGATATTGTGAATAAAATTCTTAGGGCTAGAAATAATCATGAAAAAGAATATCTGGTCACTGTAAATAAGTTGATCAGTCCAGAATTTATAAAAAGAATGGGGAACGGAATTCCAATTCTTAATACAGTAACCCGAAAGTGCGAAGTAGAACAGATTAATAAATATGATTTTAGAATTGTATTAACACAAGGACTTAATCGGCAGATTCGTAGAATGTGTGAATATTTAGGGTATGATGTAGTACGGCTAAAACGAATTCGGATTATGAACGTAATGTTGGATATTCCTGTTGGAGAATGGAGAGATTTAACCGAAGAAGAGTTACGTATCATTAATACCGATGTAGGGGATTCTAGCAAAACAGAAGAGGCTTCAGTGATAAAAGAATCAAAACCATCACGTCACAATAATCAGTCAAAACAAAATTTCAGAAATAATTCCAAAAGAAAAACATTTCCTGAAAAAGATACTTCTAAACCAAGAAGCAGAAGACGTAGAGATCGAAGAAATTAAATCTTATTATTGTTGTTAATTATATCCTAATTTCGTCTTCTTAAAGTTTATCACTTTCTCAAAATAAGTAAATTACCTTACTAATCAATCTATAAACCAAATGGTAAGGTCTGTTTTCTTTCTGTTTTTTTTATTTAACATCACCGCATGGGGTCAAACTGAATATGAACCTTCTGAAGCATATCCCTTTGGACAACCTAATCCAAATGCTCCTAAAGAAATTCTGGATTTTGCTCCTCTTATCGGGTTATGTGACTGCTTATCCCAAACTCGCAATCAAGATCAAACATGGGCAGAGCCCGTTAAAATGACCTGGGAATTTAAATATATCATGAACGGAATGGCGGTTCAGGATCAAACCAATAAAGCAGATGGTAAGCATTCTGGAAGTATCCGGCAGTTTATTGCGGATAGTAGTAAATGGTACGTACATTATTACTCCTCTGCAAAACCTACGACCGTTTTATCTGTCTGGGAAGGAAATAAAAAAGAAGGGAAAATTGTTTTATATAAAAAACAAAAAGCTCCCAATGGTATAGATGGCTTCTATAAACTTAGCTTTTATGATATTAATAATGATAGCTATAAGTGGATAGGTGAATGGGTAGACACAAAAGAAACTATTTCTTTTCCAACATGGAAAATTGACTGTAAAAAAAGAAAAAATACTCAAAAACTTTCTGATGAAGAACAAATTAAAGCCGCGGCAAAAGCGTTTTCTGCATCCTACCTAAAAAAAGATTACGAAGCTTTAGCAAAAGCCTATACCAATAATGGCAAAATTTTCCCTACAAATGCTCCTATCATAGAAGGATATGAAGCCATTAAAAAACGATGGTCAGGATCATCAGGATATACTCCTATAGAACATGAGATCATCCCTGAGGAAATTGTAATTCTTGGTGATACAGCCCATGATTATGGAATATATAAGGGGAAGAATAAAAATGATGATGGTACCGAAATATCATATAAAGGAAAATACGTAGTCATCTGGAAAAAAAGAAACAACGAATGGAAAATGTATCTGGATATATGGAACAGAATAAAAGATTAATCAGAATTCATTTTTTTAATAAATACTTACTAATTCTACCTTTACAATGAGCATATTATCTCCATTTCATCTTGCAATTCCGGTACATGATTTACAAGCAGCCAGAAATTTTTACAATACCATTCTAGAACTTGAAGAAGGTCGAAGTAGTGATCATTGGGTAGATTTTAATTTTTTTGGTCACCAACTCGTGATTCATTATAAACCCAAACTCAGTTCTGAAGATAACTATAGTAACCCTGTAGATGGTAAAGATGTTCCTGTTCCCCATTTTGGAATTATTCTCGAGTGGGAAACCTGGGAAAGTCTCGCAGAAAAACTTATCGAAAAAAAAGTGCAATTTGTAATTGAGCCTTATATTAGATTTAAAGGAGAAACTGGAGAACAAGCTACAATGTTTTTTTATGACCCCTGTGGCAATGCTTTAGAATTTAAATCTTTTAAAGACAGTTCCTTAATATTCCAAAAATAATCTATTAAACGAATAACAAAAAAATCCGTTTAACATAAAATTATGAGTTTTTGGACTTTTTTAGTATATTGATGATAATTCTTAATATAAAAACAACACTAATATAGACTATAAAATACTCTCCATCTATGAAAAATACAAGTTTAATAATCTATACACTATCATTACTATTTGCTGTTAGTTGTGGCGTCCCTCAAGAGGAATTTGATAGACTAAAGAAGGAAAACGAAAATTTAAAACAAAAGATTGCAGAATGCCAACTCACACCCCATCAAATTCTTGAGCAAGCAAATGAATATTATGACAATTTGGATTATACCAAAAGTAGAGATCGATTAAAAGCTTTGGTTGAAAAATTTCCTAATTCGAGTGAAGGTAAAAAAGGTAAAAAATTATTAAAAAAAGTAGAAAAAGAAATTCTTGCAAATGCTGAAGCTTTAGAAAAAGAAGATCAGAAAGAAGGCAATAATGAAGCCTACCAAAAGGCACTTTCTAATATGAAAAAGAAATATGATGTAGCTAATGAAGTAACTTGGTATTCTGATAATTCTTCTACTCAATCAAATGATAAGAGTTACATTCAGACATATATTGGTAAAAAAGAAAAGCGCAAACCTTGGTTAGGGTTATCTATAAATCATTTTACCAAAAAAGATTGGTTATTCATACAACGAATGGAAATAGATGTGGACGGGAAAACTTTTGAAATAGAAGAGGCTACTCCAGGAGAATTTAATTCAAAAGAAGAATCTGGCGGAAAAAGAGAGTGGTTAGATCGAGTAATTAAAGAATTGGATATGCCAATGATTAAAGCTATTGCTTCTAGTAAAGTAGCTAAGATAAAATTTGTTGGTAAAGACGATTTAAACACAAAAACGATAAGTAAAGCTGAAAAAAAAGCAATACAAAATGTTCTTGATGCATATAATGCCTTATTAAATGTAAAATAATCTTTTTCCTTAGACAATCGTTAAAAGTTTAGTTTTTCTGTAATTACAGGTACTTTGTTAAAGGTTTACTAAGAAATTCTCACTATATTCCGCCCCCGGAATAAATAGAAAAAGAAAGATGGATTTTACTAGCCCCTTGGTCTACGGAGTACCTTGTTTTTTAGGTCTAATTTTATTGGAATTAACCTATAGCAAAACTCATGACCATAAGAATTTATACAATTGGAAAGATTTAACAGCAAGTCTCACTATGGGTGTTGGATCTGCTATATTAGGTCCTCTGATCAAAACCGTTTTTTCAATTGTCCTTTTTCATTTTGTTTATGAGTTTTTCAATCCCGAAATCGACGGAGTCCGAACTAACATTATGGGATGGAAATCTTTTGGATATGCATGGTATGTTTGGCTTCTATGTCAGCTTGCTGATGATTATACATATTATTGGTTCCATCGACAAAATCACATGGTAAGGGCTTTATGGGCAGCACATATTGTACATCATTCCTCTGATAACTTTAACCTTGGTACCGCAGTACGTAATGGATGGTTTACTCTTTTATATAAACCCCTATTCTATATGTGGATGCCTGCGATAGGTTTCCCTCCAGAAATGGTAGTGGTATGCCTAGGAATTGAAGCATTATGGCAATTTCAACTTCATTCTGTCTATATTCCAAAAATGGGTTTTATAGAAACAATATTTAATACGCATACCATGCATCAGGTACATCATGCCAAAAATGTAGAATACATGGATAAAAATCATGGTGGATTTTTAAATATTTTTGATAGAATATTTGGTACCTGGAAACCATTAGATGAAAATATTGAAATACAATATGGTGTTACTCATGCCCCAAACTCATATAATCCCTGGGTAATCCTTACTCATGAATATAAAGACATTTGGAATGATACCAAAAAATCCAAAAACTGGTATCACAAATTCATGTACATATTTGGCCCTCCTGGATGGAGTCATGATGGAAGTACACTTACCGTAAAACAAATGCAAAGAGAACTTAAAAAACAAAAAGCGTTATAAAAATAACTATATTTAAAGTTCTCAAGAATACTTACAATTATAGTTATGAATTTTCAGCCTATTATAGATGAGCAGCGTCGTTTTTTTGATACGAATACTACGAAAGATATTCAATTTAGAATCAATGAATTAAAACGATTAAAAAATGTTTTAAAGAAAAATGAAGCATTGCTTTATTCATCTATTTACAAAGATTTCAAAAAATCTAAATTTGAAACTTATGTGACTGAGCTATCTATAATTTATCATGAAATTGATCTTGCTTTAGTAAACGTTAGGAAATGGGCAAAAAAAAAGAAAGCTTCTACAGGATTAACTAATCTTCCTGGAAAAAGTTATATCATACCAGAACCATATGGTACTGTACTAGTCATTGGAGCATGGAATTACCCATACCAATTGTCTCTTTGTCCTGCCATAGCAGCAATTGCTGCCGGTTGTACTGTTATTCTTAAACCTAGTGAACTTCCGTCCAATACTGCGGCTGCAATGGCTCAACTTATTAATCAGAATTTTGATCCTTCTTTTTTTAAAGTAATAGAAGGCGGAGTGCAACAAACAACCGAATTATTACAAATTAGATTCGACAAAATATTCTTTACCGGAAGTTTACCTGTAGGAAAAATTGTGTATCAAGCAGCTGCAAAACATCTTACTCCTGTAACTTTAGAATTGGGAGGTAAAAGTCCAGCTATTATTACCAAAGATGTAAATATTAATATGACTGCAAAACGTTTGGTTTGGGCCAAATATTTAAACGCTGGGCAAACCTGTATCGCTCCAGATTATGTTCTTGTTGATTCTAGTATTCATGACTCCTTATTAACCGCAATGAAAGCGGAGATCGAAAAAGCAGCTTATCATGTTGATCACCATAACTATACTCAAATCATTAATGACAAAAATTTTGATCGACTTAAAGATTTAATAGATAAAGAAAAAATCTATGTTGGTGGAGAATGTAACACAGAAGAACGTGTTATATCGCCTACAATTATGAAAAACGTAGAATTCTCTGATAAAATAATGAAAGATGAAATTTTTGGACCTATTCTTCCTATACTATCTTTCAAAACCATAGAAGAAGCAATCGAAAAGGTAAAAACATTATCCAAGCCTCTTTCTTGTTATGTATTCACCAAAAATAAGACCATAAAAAATAAAATCCTAAATGAAATTTCTTTTGGAGGAGGAGCAGTAAATGATGCCGTAATGCATTTTACAGAGCAGTCACTTCCTTTTGGAGGAGTTGGTGATAGTGGAATTGGAAATTATCATGGAAAATATGGATTCGAAACATTCTCTCATTATAAAAGTATTCTGCAAAAACCATTTTGGATAGAACTCAATTTAAAATATTCTCCATATAGTGACAAAAAACTTAAATGGTTAAAACGAATTATTGGATAATACAACGTCAATAAAACGACTCACAATTATTTAACAAAATTAAAATCAAGCTTTTAAACTTTTGTTAAACATAGAATTTCTTAAAAACAAATAAAGAATAGAGGTCCAAAATATTGTATATTAGAATACACAATTCTGTATTTTTAATTTTTATTTTAACAATCTTATACTAAAAATTTACTTTGTTCTTTTATCATTCTGTATATCATTCAATTCTAACCTATTTTTCTTAAGATTTATCTAAAAAAATATAGAAATTTAATATTGAGTATCCACTTTTAAAACTTAAAACCATGAAAAAATTTGAGCAATTAAAGCAATCTAATTATCGCCGATTAGAACGTAAGGAGACCACTAGTATTATTGGAGGAACAAATTGTTTTGAAGTTAGAGATGCTTGTAGACAATCATGTGCCTCTCCATCGAGGCCAGAGTTTTTTGATTGTTTTATTCCATGTCTTGCTAATGCAGGGTGTTATGCTTAGATCCATACGTTTCTGAGGAATTATATAGTATCTCTGATCTGAAATAAAAAAAGAGTCATAGTTTTATGAAATTATGACTCCTTTTTTATTATTTTAACTTTAACTCTGTAATTTGAAGTCTTTAACCTCTAAGAGATTCAGTATATATTGTTCTACCTCTTCTGTATCCCAAATAGTTTCGATATTATTCATCTGCATGACTTTACTCATAATTTCTGCCTGCTGATCTCCAATCTTAAGAGCTTCTGCATATGGTCTATGACTAAATGTGACTCTGGAGTAAAGTGGCAACCATTTTTCTGGATATTTTTGAGAAAATCGCTTCTCAATTTTCTTTCGTAGAAGAAAATCCGGATCTGCCGTTTTACTACTCATTTCTATAAAATTGCGATATGACAGCTCTGCAATAGCATCGGCATTAGACTTTCGGGATTCTTGATAGGTTTCAAAAATATCTTGCCAATTGTCATCTCCCAATTCTTCTATAATATCATCTAAGACAGAAATATCCTCAAAACCAGCATTCATTCCTTGTCCATAAAAAGGAACAATTGCATGAGCCGAATCTCCTACCAAAGCGACTTTATCCCAATATGACCAAGGATAACATTTTGTAGTTACTAAGGCACTAGTTGGATTATTTCTAAAATCTTCTAATAATCCAGGCATCAAATCAAGAGTATCGGGAAAATTAATTTCCCAAAATTTCTTAACTTCATTATCATTGGTTAACATTTCGAAAGAGTCTTCTCCTTCATGTGGCATAAATAAAGTACATGTAAAACTACCATCCAAATTTGGTAAAGCGATGAGCATAAATTTACCTCGTGGCCATATATGAAGTGAATTTTTATCTAGTCTATGGGTTCCATCTAAATATGCGGGAATACCAAGTTCTTTATATCCTGTATCCAGAAATTTTTGAGAATAATTAAATCTACTTCTTCGTTGCATCTTATGTCTAACCCTGGAAAAAGCACCATCGCAACCAAAAACAATATCATATTGATATTCTTTCCATTCACTTTTTTCTGTTTCTCCAGTATAAATCTTTGCTTCGGGTAAATTTATATCCCAGACTTTCTCGTTAAACTTAAAAACCACTCCAGCATCTTCGGCAAGGGTAATCATTTTTCTATTTAAAATTCCTCGTGGAATAGAATAGATAGCTTCTCCATCATTACCATAATGTTGATGATAAATTGGCTCCCCTGTTAAATGCATTGTACGTTTATGCATTGGTATAGATAATTCTCTTACAGTATCGCCAATTCCAATTTTATCCAAAGTTTTCCATCCTCGTACTGACATAGCCAAATTAATAGAACGACCACTAAACTCTATAGTTCTTATATCAGGTCTTCTATCAAAAACTGTAACTTCATACTTGCGTTTTCTTAAGTATATAGCGAGTAATGAACCTACAAGTCCACTCCCTACTATTGCAATATTTTTTGTTTGCATACATTAATTGCTATTAACAACCGTTGGAATAGTACATACAATCCTGAAGAAGATTCGAGTTTTAATGCATCCAACAGGGTCTACTTTACTTTTATAAAAGTATATGCAAGCATCAAAACCTTCGGTAAATGTAACGATTATTAGTGAATTAAGGACATGATCATAAGGTATAAGTTACCAGATACCCTACTGTTCTTGCCATCAAAATTTACAACGTTGCCTTAATTTCAAAAATCAAAGGATATAATTTATCTTTTGTTACATACATTCCCTTTTCATTTTTAACCAAACCAGGAAATATTTCATAAGGTGATCCATCATGCTCATTTAAGGATTGGATAGTCAATCCTGCTTCAGAAAGAGAAGAGATTACCTCTCCCAATCCATGATTCCACCCAAATTCTTTACTAACCATTTTAGAATTCTCATCCGCATAAGTGCCTTGATATTCTTCATAAATAACCTCTTTTTGATGATAACCATATTTCATAACAGGTTTTTCCTCTAAGTAATCAAACATCCATACAATAGGGTGAAATTCTACCATATAAAAAGTTCCTCCAGGTTTTAGACGTTCGGCAATCATTTTACCCCAGGGTTTCAAATCCGGCAACCAACCTATAACACCATAACTTGTAAAAACAATGTCAAATTTATCCTTAATATATAAAGAAGTATCCAGTACGTTACAACTCACAAATTCTGCATTAAGATTTAACTCAGAATTTAAGTTCTTTGCCAATTCTATTCCTTTTTCGGATAAATCAATACCAGTACATTTTGCCCCCATCCTACTCCAACTAAGGGTATCTTGACCAAAATGACATTGAAGATGTAATAAAGATTTTCCCGACACATCTCCTAATGCTTCTATTTCATAATATTGTAATGAAGTTTTTCCATTTTTGAAATCCTCGATATTATAAAAATCACTTGCAGCATGAACAGCCACTTTTTCATTCCATGTCTGTTTATTGGTTTCAAAATATTCATCGAATTCTTTAGACATTACTTATGAGTTTAATTAGATTTGAATGGTAATTTTATTTCTTTATAAATATAATGAATCACTATACATTACAAAATCTTACAGAAATGCCTTCTCGGCATAGAGCTAACCTTATAAATAGTTGTACAGGTTATAAATCATGCAATTTAATTGCTACCAAAGGCAAAAACCAAATCACGAATGTGGCAATTTTTAATTCTATTGTGCATATCGGAAGTAATCCTCCAATGTTAGGTTTTATACTTAGGCCAACAACTGTTCCTAGAAACACATATAGAAACTTAAAAGAAAGTGGTTTTTTTACAGTGAATCAAGTGCAACAGGATATCATTGCTGATGCGCACCATACTTCTGCCAAATATGACGAAAGTATTTCTGAATTTGACAAAACAAACCTTGACCCTGTATATCTTGACAATTTTTATGCTCCTTATGTAAAAGACAGCCCTATACAACTAGGATGTAAGTATGTTAATGAATATTTCATAAAAGAAAATGATACTATTCTAATCATAGGTGCTATTGAGCATATTTATCTTAATGAAGATATCATACATCCTGATGGATGGGTTCAATTAGATAAAGCTAAAACCGTATCTTGCATTGGACTAGATGGATATGCTTTACCAAAGCTATTAGAACGTTTTCAATATGCCAAACCAGATCAAGAAACAAAATCGCTACATATTGAATCTAAAAATAAAGATTCTTAATTTTATAAAAACCTTAAGAATTAACCCTTTGACAAGTATTGCAAAGGGTTTTTTTATTGATTAATTTTAGAAAATGAAATTCACCACAAAGCATCTTCAACAAATTCCGGATTTTATACATGTTCCCCATAAACAATTACAATGGCTGATTGATAAATCTCAAACCGAAATCTTTAAAGCAGGTGAATATGTTTTTAAGAAAGGAGACCCTATTGATACGCTTTTAATTATGCTAAAAGGAAAAGTGGAAATCAAAATCGAACAAAATGGTAATTATAAATTTGTAGGGTTTATTGAAGAACATGGTATTGGTGGGCTACTTCCTTTTTCAAGAGCTAGTTCTGCTTTGGGATATGGAGAGGCTATTGAAGAAACTGAAATACTCGTTCTTAAAAAATCATTCTTTAAAGAAATGATTTCTGATCATTATGAACTTACAGAAAGCTTGGTTCATAATATGACCTCTCGAGTGCGAGAATTCACCAAAAACAATGTTCAATCAGAAAAAATGATGGCATTAGGTAAACTTTCTGCCGGGTTAGCTCATGAACTTAATAATCCTGCTTCTGCCATGTTACGAAGTGCCAAAGAACTAAAAAAGCATTTAAGTCATGTTCCAGAAAAATTTAAAAGAATTACTTCAATTAAAATTTCAGAAAAAGAAGTAGATGCCTTAAATACAATACTTTTTAACAAAATTAGTAATCGCCCTGAGAACAACATGAAACTAATAGAGCGTAATGAAAAAGAAGATCAATTAGAAGAATGGTTGGAAGATCATGGTGTAGAAAATGCGTTCGAATTAACTGAAACTCTGCTGGATTTTTGTATGGAGATCCCGGCAATGAAAGAGATTCATCAAATCACAGGTGATCATAATTTTCCGAATGCAATAGAATGGATAGAGAATGTTTTGACCACAGAAAAAATGGTCGATGAAATAGAAGAAGCGTCAGACAGAATTTCTAATCTCGTACAGTCCGTTAAGAGTTATACCCATATGGATCAAGCTCCAGAGAAAATTGCAACGAATATCCATACTGGTATAAAAAGTACGCTCACCATGTTAAATCATAAATTAAAAAAGAAAAACATACAATTAGAAAAAGACTTTCAAAAAGATCTCCCGCATCCAAAGATATTTGTAAGTGATATCAATCAGGTTTGGACTAACCTTATTGACAATGCCATTGATGCTATGGAACATTCTGGCACTTTGCATATTAAAACAAATCAAGACAATCGTTTTATAAAAATAGACATTACAGATGATGGTAAAGGAATTCCCGAGGAGCATCTTAGTAAGATTTTTGATCCCTTTTTTACTACCAAAAGCATAGGACAAGGCACAGGAATGGGCTTAGAAGTAGTACAACGAATTATTAATCAACATAATGGAGATATCAAAGTAAGCTCGCAACAAGGAACCACTACTTTTACCGTATGTTTACCCATTCAATAATCATATATAGATGAAAAAAATCACAGACATAAAAGGGGCTTTTACATTACATAACGGTGTAGAAATGCCTTATTTAGGATTAGGTGTTTATCTGGCGGATAATAACAACGAAGTCATTGATGCTATTCATTGGGCCCTAGATACGGGATATCGCCATATTGACACAGCAAGCATATATAAAAATGAAGAGGGTGTTGGTAAAGCAATACAAAGCTCTTCTGTTCCCAGAGAAGAAATCTTTGTCGTTAGTAAAGTATGGAATGCAGATCAAGGGTATGATACTACTCTAAAAGCTTTTGAAGAAAGCCTGGATAGATTACAATTAGATTACCTGGATCTTTATCTAATACACTGGCCTGTCAAGGATAAATATGTAGAAACCTGGAAAGCTCTTGAAAAGTTATATCAAGAAAAACGAATACGAGCTATTGGAGTCAGTAACTTTATGAAACATCATTTAGAAGATCTTATATCGAAGACTGAAATAGTACCTATGGTAAATCAAATGGAATTTCATCCGCACTTGATACAACAGGATTTAATTGATTTTTGTACGAAGACTCAAATCCAATACGAAGCATGGTCTCCAATGATGCAAGGGAAAATTTTTGAATTATCTATATTAGATGACTTGGCAAAAAAATATAACAAAACTGTTGCTCAAATTGTTTTAAGATGGAACCTTCAAAAAGGAGTGATTACTATTCCTAAATCGGTTAAGCAAAAACGAATCATCTCTAATGCTGCTCTTTTTGATTTTGAAATATCAAATACTGATATGAATTTTATCGATGCATTGGACAAAAACCAAAGAACCGGGCCGGATCCTGATAATTTTAATTTCTAAAAAAGTATAAAAGCATATGAAAAAGCCAATCATATTTGCACTAGATGATGATCCTCAAGTATTAAGAGCGGTTACGAGGGACCTTAAGTCAGAGTATCGTGCGACGTATCGAATTATGAGTACAGATTCGGCAAATGATGCTTTAGAAGCATTAGAAGATCTGAAAAAGAAAAATGAAACTATAGCGTTATTTTTAGTTGATCAAAGGATGCCCGAAATGTTAGGCGTGGAATTTTTGACCAAAGCCAAGAAATTTTATCCTAGCGCAAAAAAAGTATTACTTACAGCATATTCTGATACCGATGCTGCAATCAAAGCTATAAATGATGTGCAGTTAGACTATTATCTAACAAAACCCTGGAATCCTCCCGAAGAAAAACTATATCCAACACTTAATGATTTATTAGATGTTTGGCAGTTAGATTTTCAACCAGAATTTGAAGGAATTAAAGTTTTAGGGTATCAGTTTTCTCCAAAATCTCATGATATTAAAGATTTCTTATCTGCTAATTTATTTCCTTTTCAGTGGTTAGATGTAGAAACCAGTGATAAAGCCAAAGAAATTATAGAGCTTCATAAGCTCACAACTTCAGATTTGCCTGTTGTTTCATTAGCTGATGGAGAGTGTTATAAAAACCCCAATATTGTAGAACTTGCAACCGCTCTTGGGCTTAATGCACACCCAAAAGATACGCTTTATGATGTGGTTATTATTGGAGCAGGACCATCTGGCTTAGCCGCAGCTGTATATGGTGGCTCAGAAGGACTAAAAACATTATTAATTGAAAAACACGCACCAGGTGGACAGGCTGGCACCAGTTCTAGAATAGAGAACTATCTTGGATTTCCCAATGGATTAAGTGGACAGGAACTTACACATCGAGCCATTACACAGGCTAAACGATTTGGTATAGAATTCTTATCTCCGCAGGAAGTAACTTCTATTTCAGAAAAAGATGGATATAAAAACATAACATTGGGTAATGGACAATGTATTAGTACCAAAAGTGTAGTAATTACAACTGGAGTAAATTATAGAAAACTGGAAGCAAAAGGTATTGATGAATATACCGGAGCAGGAATCTATTATGGCTCATCAATGACCGAAGCCCAGGCCTGTAACAATAAAGAAGTTTTTATAGTAGGCGGAGGAAATTCTGCAGGGCAATCGGCGGTATATCTTTCTAAGTTTGCAAAGAATGTATACATAGCTGTCCGTAAAAAAGATTTAACAAGTAGTATGTCTAGCTATCTTATCGACCAAATTGATGCCATTGATAATATTACATTATTAGGTCATACTAATATTACAGAAGCTACAGGAACAGATGGAAGACTAACAGAGTTAGAGCTTTCAAACAGTGCAACTTCTGAAACAAAAAAGGTAAAAGCTGATGCTTTATTTATTTTTATTGGAGCTAGACCTTACACAGATTGGTTAGCATTAGATATTATCAAAAATGAAAGAGGATTTATTGAAACCGGTAGAGATCTTACTCGATATAACAACTTTAAACAAATCTGGAAAAAGAACAGAGAACCTTTTTTATTAGAAACATGTAACCCAGGCATATTTGCATCAGGAGATGTACGTGCAGGAGCTATGAATAGAGTCGCTTCTGCTGTTGGAGAAGGCGCAATGGCTATTAAATTTGTACATGAATACTTAGCAGAGATATGAAACTACGAACCAAAATATGTGAGCATCTAGAGGATTTTAATACAGCTAACATCAAAAAAGATGATCGTTATCAATGTGTAGAATGCATCAAGACAGGAGATAATTGGGTACATCTAAGAACTTGTCAAGAATGTGGAGTAACTCTTTGTTGTGATTCCTCCCCAAATAAACACGCAAGTCATCACTACCAGACATATAAAAATCATTCTGTTATCATCTCAGCAGAACCAAAAGAAAAATGGGCCTGGTGCTATGAGCATAAATCATTTTTGGAGTATGAATAGGAGAACCTATAGTCTTTAAATTACTATTAGGTATTAAAAGAACAAGTATCAACTGACCGCAAAAGATTAAATCAAATTTGGAAGATAATAACGTTAGATTAAGAGAACTTATAGTATCAGATAAACCAAAAGTAGCAAAGCTTATCAATAATAAAAAAATATGGGATAATGTAAGAGATTACATCCCTTATCCCTATGATCAAAATGATGCAGAAACATTTATATTAGGCACAAAAGAAAAGCTTCCAAGGCAAGCTTTAGCCATTGTATTTAATGACGAACTATGTGGTGTTATTAGTCTTATTGTTCAGGATGATATTTATAAACGATCTGCAGAAATTGGATATTGGATAGGAGAGCCATACTGGGGTAAGGGAATTGCAACTAAAGCGGTAGCCCTAATAACTCATTACGGATTCAAAAAATTAAATTTAATTAGAATTTATGCTGGGATTTTTGAATATAATACAGCTTCAATGCATGTACTTGAGAAAAATGGTTACAAAAAAGAAGCTATATTCCAAAAAGCAGTATTTAAGAATAATCAAATCTGGGATGAACATCGATACTTTATTCTAAATGAAAATGCTGTGAAAAAACACAATATGAGCTAAATCAATTATAAAAACAATACAGCAATCAAATGGGATATAAAATCTACAACGTAGAAGAATCAGAATATAAAGAGCTTGTTGATATTTGGGAAGCTTCGGTAAGAGCTACACATCATTTTTTAAAAGAAGAAGATATATTATATTTTAAACCATTGATCTTAAATGAATATCTCAAAGCTGTGAATCTAAAATGTGTTAGGAATAACGACATGAAAATAATCGGATTTCTGGGTGTTGATGAACAAAATCTCGAAATGTTGTTTATACATCCTAACTTCATAGGAAAAGGAGTAGGAAAAACTTTATTGCAATATGCTATCAAGAAATTAAATGTAACCAAGGTAGATGTAAACGAAGACAATCAACAAGCTCTCAAATTTTATGAACATCATGGGTTTAAAATCTTTGACCGATCTGCACTGGATGCTTCAGGTAAACCATATCCAATATTATATATGCAATTAGACACAATAAAGTAAAAATCAGTAATCCGTTCATTAATAAAAAAGATAAAAAATGTCAAAAAGGAAAAACATCGTTGCAATTAATGGCAGTGCAAGTGATAACTCTTCCAATTTAAAGTTGATTAAGCACGTTGCAGAATTAATGAAAAATGAGTTTAACTTTATCTTTTTTAATGATCTAACAAAATTACCACATTTTAAAACAGAACTGACAGATCATAATACGCCAGAACGTATAACCCAATTTAGAAATGTTATATCCAATGCTCACGGAATTTTAATCTGTACTCCAGAATATGTTTTTAGCATTCCAAGTCGTTTAAAAAATGCCATTGAATGGTGTATCTCCACAACCGCTTTCTCTAACAAACCTGTTGGACTTATTACTGCTTCTGCCAGTGGATTAAAAGGTCACGAAGAGCTTAAATTAATAATGGAGAGTATTGAAGCTATTTTTATTGACGACACCACTTTATTAATACAAGGAATTAAAGGCAAAATAGATCAGAAAGGGAACATTTTGGATGAAAAAACAAAAATCGAAATAGAAAATTTTGTAATTTCATTTCATGAGTTAATAGGAAACACAAATTCTTAACTTAATACCAATCAGAATATTCTTGTTAATCATTCTTTAAAAAGCATAACATGATACGCCCATATACCCTATCAGACAACGAAGAATTAATATCGATTTTTAAGCTTAATACACCTCAATATTTTGATCCAAAAGAAGTAGATGATTTTAAAAAATACCTACATCAATATGGACATACTTATCTAACCATAGAATATAAAAATAAGATTGTCGGAGGAGTTGGGTATTACATAAAAGAAAGTGACCATTCTGGACGAATTACATGGATATTTTTTCATCCTGATTATTCTGGACTAGGGTTAGGAAGAAAAGCGGTAGAATATGCAATAACTCAATTAAAATCTGATTCTACACTAAAAAAACTCGTAGTAACCACTTCTCAATTGGCCTATCGATTCTTTGAAAAGTTTGATTACAGACTTATTCAAATCGAAAATGATTACTGGGGAAAAGGGTTAGATTTATATTTGATGGAACGAGAGCTATAGCATTAAAAGTATGAGACCGTTACACATCATTTTTACTCTTTTATGGGCACTTTCAATTAATTCACAAACCGAAACTAAAAAAATATTGTTTTTGGGTAACAGCCTTACATATTCTAATAATCTCCCTAAGATCTTAGAATATATGGCAAAAAACTGCGACGAATCGATAAAAAGTACGACATTATGTTTTCCCAATTATGCTTTAGAAGACCATTGGATCGATGGTACTTTTCAAAAAATAATGAGCAAAAAATCTTTTGATTATGTCATTGCACAACAAGGTCCTTCTTCTCAACCTCTTGGAAAGAAAATGTTATTGACCTACGGAGCAAAAATCAAATCTGTCTGTCAAGAAAAAAATACAAAATTTGGCTTTTTTATGGTCTGGCCCTCCAAACAGCACTATTACACATTTGATGGAGTAATCGCTAATCATAAAGAGGCTGCAAAAGTTAATCAATCCCTCCTATTTCCAGTTGGAGTGCTCTGGAAGGAGTATGAGAAACATAACAATTTCCAAAATCTATACGACTATGATAATTTTCATCCTTCAACAGCTGGTAGTTTTTTGGCCGCATTAACTATTTTTCATGGGCTTTATCCAGACAAAAACCTTAGCAAACTACAATTTAAAAAGTATAAAAAGTGGGTAAAGGATAAAAAATCTTTCCATTTGATGATCAAATTAGTCAATCAATAAAATTATAGATACTTCCTTTTCACTGAAAACAGTATAACATACCTCATATTCAAGAAGTATATTTGACTATTTATATGTAATAAATTCATTATATGAAACTTATATCATTAGTATTCACTCTAATATTATGTCTACCTATGTCCAGAGATAGAAGAGTATCTGTATCATTACATGATATTCTACAACGTCCATCCACCATTGTAGTTAAAGTAAAAAAGAACAATCCATTCTCTGTACAACAAGAAGAAAAAGTTAAAAAAGGATTAATGTCCGGACCCAATTTTATACATCCCATACATCATTATAAAGTAGAAGAGATTTTATATAAAGGTAATGAAGCTAATCAAATTAATATAGGACAAGATATAAGTGTTCGTAGAGCGAATTTTCGCACTCATCTTAGAAGGCATAAAATGTATCATTTAAGAAAAATGAGGAAATCGATATATACCTATCATTATGAAAAAGAAATGGATATCACTACTGTAAATCAAGCTATTATTTATATAACCTATCAGGAAGAAGATAAAGTTTTTGAATACGTTGTACAAGGAGCCTATGATAGTATCGATAAAAAGGAAAATATTCTAAGTCTTTTACATACAATAAAGAATTAATTTTTTGCAAGAACAAGACAATAAGAAATGAAAAGTATTCTAATCATAATATGTATAACAACTAGTGTTTTTTGTTTTGGACAAACCTTTGAAATTACAAGCAAACAACTATCAAAAAATGAGGTCGATTCAATTTTCACAAATACCTTAAAAGATAAATTAAATATCGATTATGGTATTTTTCGTGTATACGAGTATCAGGACAAGTCTGGGATTTATATGATTGTAATGACTGAAAAAGAATACAAAATTGAAGGTAAAAAAAAATACTTTGATGCCATTAAAGCTTTCAATTTTAAAGTTGAAAATGGAAATTACACCCAACAATGGATGATACGAGATTTTTTCCTCGAAGACAACTATTCTGAAGAGTATTATATCTCTTTTTGGACAAAATATTTTGAAATAAAAGATTATGATGGAGATGGATTAGTAGATCCGATTCTTACTTATGGAACACTTGCAATGAATGAGTATGACGACGGAAGAATTAAAATACTTATTTTTTATAAAGGTAAGAAAAGAGCAATCCGACATAAAAATGGAGTACATGACGATGAGCGCAATACTCAGGTAGATAAAGAATTTTATGCCTTACCTATTCCTATTCAAAATAGAGCAACAAACATCATGGAGCTCATTACAAAAAATAATCATGGTATTTTTCCTTATGGATGGGAAACCGCTATAAAAAATAAAGAACTATGGTTTGATGAAAATTAGTATTATATTTTGACCTCAAAATATGTATTGAAACTTTTAAAGATAAACCACATACGAAATGAATAATTCACTTTTAAAGTTTCTTAATAATACAGGAACATATTCTGAAAAAGAAGTAGCACTTCTTAAAGAAGAACTTCAATTTCGAACTTTAAAAAAAGATGAAATATTATTAAAAAAAGGAGATGTTTGCTCATCCTTTTGTTTTATCATCACAGGAAGTTTTTATCAATATAATATAGATGCTAATCTCGATAAAAATATAATTGATTTGAATGTAGCGGATGATTGGGTTATTAATCACAAAAGCTTTACATCTCGAAAACCATCTCAATTTTTCATACAAGCCTTTGAAAATAGTTCTGTTTATGAAATTTCTATTGATGCTATTCATAAACTAATTGCAAAATCACAATCATTTCTTCAGATGGGTAAGATTTTAGAAGAAGCTACATCTCGTGTTGATCTTTTCGACAATTATTATACCCCTGATGAGAAATATCAATACATACTAAAAAACAAACCAGAATTAATTCAAAGGTTTCCACAAAAACTAATTGCTTCTTACCTTAAAATTACTCCTGAAACATTAAGCAGAGTTAGAAAACGGTTTTTAAAACCATAATTCATTTCTTGATTTCGATCAAGTGCTATTCCTTTAAAAACATTTGATATTTGACGTTCAAAATAAATATCAAGTCAATGAAACATCAATTTTACAAAAGCACAGGAATCTCTCTTATCACAGGTTCTATTTTAATTATCATAACGATGGTATTACATCCATCTGGAGGTAGTATAGAAAAAATTATTTCGATTTCAAACTCAATAACAATCACTCACTCATTAGCTATACTCAGTCTTCCTGTTATTTTATTTGGGTTTTATGGTCTTACACATAAACTTTTAAATCCGTGGAGGACATCAATACTGGCCTTTATCATTATGGTATTTGGTCTTATTGCTGCGATGTTTGCCGCTCTGGTTAATGGACTAACTCTCCCCTATTTTCTTGGTCAATATGCTGATAAAATCTCACAGAATTCTTCTGTTTTAAAACCTATAATGGCATATAGTTTTGCTATAAACAAGCCTTTAGATTATATATTTATTGTAGGGTGCTGTTTAGCAATAATGCTTTATTCATGGATAATTATTCGTTCACATAAGTTTCCAAAGTGGATTGGCTATTTTGGTGTTTTACTAATATTTTTATCTATTATTGGAGCCATTACAGGATTTGTCTTTACGAGTTTAATCGGTTTCAGAGTATTCGTTTTTAGTTTGGCAGGTTGGATACTGTCATCTGGCCTATCATTAACATTATCTAAAGAACACTAATATGAGTAAGAAAAAAATCAAACAAGCTTATGAAGAATTAGCTAAAAATTATAATGCTCTAATCGATCATAAACCG
The DNA here is from genome assembly GCF_947494415.1 of Aquimarina algiphila. Classification (NCBI taxonomy): domain Bacteria; kingdom Pseudomonadati; phylum Bacteroidota; class Flavobacteriia; order Flavobacteriales; family Flavobacteriaceae; genus Aquimarina; species Aquimarina algiphila. Next base: position 84,072 of record NZ_CANLVC010000003.1, read on the forward strand.
CATAATGCATATTATGACAGGCCAAATACACTTAGTTTACTTACTGATGTAAAAGGAAAATCAATTCTTGATGCTGCCTGCGGGCCAGGAAAATATACTCAAATATTAATATCAAAAGAGGCCAATGTAGTTGGATTTGATATAAGTCCTCAAATGATAAAATATGCCAAAGAAAGAAACCATAATTCTGCAACATTCTTTGTGCATGACCTAACAAAACCTCTTAAAACACTTAATGACGAGTCTTTTGATATTGTGTTATGTGCATTAGCTATGCATTATATTGAAGATTGGAATACAACCATCCAAGAATTTTATAGAGTTTTAAAACCAAATGGTCACTTAGTCATTTCTATTGAGCATCCTTTTTTTGAATATATTTATTTTAAATCAACAAGGTATTTTGATATTGAACCTGTACAATGCACATGGTCTGGTTTTGGCAACCCAATTGAAATTCATAGTTATAGACGATCTCTTCATGAATGTATTATGCCTTTAACCAATAATGGTTTTTATATTGACAAGTTAATTGAACCTAAACCTCTAAAAGAATTCGAAAAACTCGATCCAAAACATTATAAAGAGCTCAATGAATTCCCTGCTTTTATGTGCATTAGGGCCATCAAAAAACCGAAGACATAAATAATAGATAGTATACAAACATTGTAATAATTTTTTAAACGATAGTGGTTGGGGTGTATAACATCAACCATTTTTTGTCTATTGAACATAAAATTAGTTGTTGTATTTTAGAGCATACAAATATTTTGTACAAAAGCCATAGTAATATGAATACAACACTTTGGATTTCTTTTATCGGTACGGTCTTAATTATTGGAGTGACTCCAGGCCCAAGTGTTCTTTTGGCATCAGCAAATAGTATGAGCCATGGAGCACAAAAAACAACAGGTACTATATTGGGTGATTTATCTGCAAATGCTATACAAATAGTCTTATCGTCTTTAGGTTTAGCATCCATAGTAATTTCTTCAGGAGAAGTTTTTAGTCTTATAAAATGGGTAGGTGTTGGGTATTTAATCTATATGGGAGTGATGAAAATCATATCTGCTCCCAAATATGGAGAGTTTAAAAAAAACAATCAAAATAAAAGCTTTTTAAAACTATATAGTGAAGGTTTTTTTATGTCTGCTTCAAATCCAAAAGCAATTGTATTTTTTGCTGCTCTTTTTCCATTATTTATTGACCAAAACCTAGCATTTGCTCCTCAAGTTATTATTCTTGGAATCACGTATTTGATCATTGATGGAATTTGCTTATTTGTTTATGTCAAATTTGCATCAAGATTGAAGAAATATCTCGAAGATCAAGAGAAAATTCATTTACAGAATAAAATTATCGGAACACTACTAATATGTAGTGGTTTACTATTGTCTATGGTAAAACGTACAAACACTTAATTTGAAACTTCTAATCAAGAAAGAAAAATAAATTCACATCACTTAGCGCACTAAAAAATAACCGACAAGAAGCATGACAATTAAAACTCATTCTTTTTTAATACATTTATCTAATCTGAAAGGTTTATATTTTTCATATAAAACTATTATACTTAATTATTTATGAATACAAACAAACGTTTAAAAATTGGAGAAGGAAAAATAAGCGGTTATCTAGCCATCTTTTTGGCAATCATTTGTCTGGGAGCAACAATTTGCGCTTATTTTCCCGAGTATCTTACCACCAGTGAATTTAGAGAATTATATACCCCAAATTTTATTAAATGGGTATTTTTAAGTGTACTTGTACTTTCATTTTTATTCAGTCTAACTAGTTTTTTATTGAGTAAAAAAACCAAACTAGGTTTTCTTGCCATCATTATTTTAGCCATTGCCATTTTTTTAGCATCGGGACTTCCTGAAATTAAAGAAATAGAATCAAAATCATTTACAATAGGTCTAGATTGGTTATTACTGGATATCCTTCTTTCTGCCGTTATTTTCATTCCTATTGAATTATTTTTACCTAAGAGGTTAGAGCAGACAAAGTTTCATCCCGAATGGAGAACTGATCTTGTATATTTTGTAATTGGCCATCTACTGATTCAAGTCACAGGTGTTTTAGTACAATTACCTGCTGTTGTTGCCTTTTCTGGATTAGGTCTATCTGGTATTCATGAATGGGTACAGAGTATTTGGTTTTTACCACAATTATTATTGGCCCTTTTTGTATCAGATCTTTTTCAATGGTCTGGTCATTATTTCTTTCACAAAATTCCATTTTTATGGAGATTTCATGCTGTACATCATTCAACTAAAGATATTGATTGGTTAGCAGGCTCTCGAACTCACTTTGTTGATCTTATTGCTGTAAGAGCCGTTACATTTATACCTCTTTACATTTGTGGATTTAGTTCTTCTGTTTTTACAACATATATTGTAATAGCAGCAATTCAAGCCGTTTTAGCCCATTCGAATACAAGGATTAATTTTGGGTTTTTACGTTATGTTTTTGTAACTCCACAATATCATCATTGGCATCATTCTGATGATCCAAAAGCTTATGATAAAAATTTTGCTATTCATTTCCCCTTCATTGATATGATTTTTGGAACGTATTATCCTATGGGAAAAGAATGGCCAGAAGGTACTGGATTGGGTGATGTTCAATTTCCTAAAGGATTTATAAAACAATTTATTTTTCCTTTTTATAAAAATCCCGCTAATGATAACAATTTGGATAACCCTAGTGAACGTTAGAATAAAATGAAAATTTATTTGTGATTTAAAATCAAGAATTAAAAACGGTATTTTCACATATAAATTGGTATATATCATTATAAATAAAGCCCAATGGAACTAATCAGCAACCCTAAGGTCAATGACGTTTTTAATAATTACCCTACATCAGTACAACAACAATTACTTTATCTAAGAGAATTGATTTTAAAGACAGCATCCAATATTGAAGGACTTAATACACTTGAAGAAACTCTTAAATGGGGTGAACCCAGTTATCTTACTAAACATGGAAGCACTTTAAGAATAGATTGGAAATCTAAAAACCCCGAACAATATGCCATATATTTTAAATGCACTTCAAAACTAGTTCCCACTTTCAAAACAATTTATAAAGGTGTTTTTGAATTTGAAAACAACAGAGCTATTGTGTTTAAACTAAAACACACAATACCAGAGCAAGAATTAAAGCAGTGTATTGCAATGGCATTGACATATCATAAAATAAAACATCTCCCGCTATTGGGCGCATAATAATGAGTCATTTCTTTCTAAAAGCTACCCACAACATACACAAACTAATTCACCCAGCGACCTGTAGCATATAACCTGAAAGCAATCCAGGCACCAACAACCATTTCTAACCAGCTTAAAGGAAGAGTAATTAGCAGAATATTCCAATCAGATAAACCCATATTTGCAGTTGCAACCCAAAAAATCACAAACACAGCCAACCATACTATGGTACCGGCAATCAAAACAGATTTTAAAGTATTCTCAAATGTTTGTGTATAAAGCCAAAATGTAAATACCAAAACGGCAGTCAAGAGCGTATCCCATAACCCCCAAATTGAAAAAATACCGACATCCATTTCTGCAATACCAGCTTTGTTTTCAAAAAATGATTTTATTCTGGACATAACTAAAACGAAGTATCGAAATACTTCAGAAGCATTTATCCAAATACTTGTTATCAACGTAATAATGATGAATTGTTTTAGGTTAAAATTAGTGTTACTCACTTCAATTAATATTTAATGTTTGTTTAATTTCTTCTAATATGGCTTGAGGAGTTGGAAAATCTGGAGTTGAACGATAAATGGCAACTGATTTTTCTAAAACACCTATCTTCTGTACCAAATCAATACTGCGATTTGAACTTTTTGCAAACCTCAGATCTTTAGGATTAATCATATTTTTGTCTATTAAAAAATCTATTTTCTTTTTGCAACGACAAGGATTATCAGGATTTGCCAAACCACATTTATTGTTCATGAAATTTCTGATTTTAGCTCTTGACCTAGATAATTTTTTTCTAAAATTTTCGGCTGTAATTGCAACTATTGCTGAGCCTTCAATACTATTAAACTCAAGAATATCTGACAATATGTAAACAATCCTATCCAACTCATTCAGGCACAAAAGAAGTCCTTGTGTACAACTCACTTTAACCTCTTCTTCCAACAGTAAAAGTTCACCATCGTTTTTAGAATATTTAACGATATCAGACTGCCCCAAATCGATTAAATCAGAATAGTCTTCGAATGGCATTGCAAATTCTCTCGCCTGTTTTCCTTTGTAGGATAGTAAATAATTGGTAGCCACTCTGTACACCCAAGTTCTAAATTGACTTTTATGGTTAAAAGTACTTAAATGAGTTACTATTTTGATTAGTATTTCTTGTGTGGCATCTTTTGCATCTTCTGGAAATAGTAACATTTTCAAAGAAAGATTATAAACCAAATCTTTAACCTCAATAATAACCGATTCAAGTGCTTTTCTATCACCCAAATTAGCTTTTTCAATACGTTTTTTTAGATGTTCATTCATATCTTCTATAAGTTAGACATTCAAAAGATACGAAGTGTGACAAATAGTATAGAAAAAAGTAATGTATAAGAATAAACCTATAACATCAAAGTAATTTGGTACGCTCAGTTCGTGTCTTTAAATTTTTCATTCTTCAATATGGAATCCCGTAAAAAAAAGAAAAAATAGCAGTGTATCTTTATACAACACATTTACAAGGGGTTACAAACGCAAAATAGATATAATGCTAACATATTGTACTATATCATTTTGTTAGTTAAAATTAAATGAAAATCTACAAGGGGAAATATCTAGCGATTACCTATGAAGTCCAAAACAGTCTATTTATACAATATTGGTATAATTCACCAGACTGTATCAATGATTTTAAAAAAGAAATGCTAGCCTATACTTTATTTTATGAGGAGTTTAGACCAATGTATACATTATGGTTACAACAAAAATTCACCTTGCACTTAGATCAAACTATACAGATGTGGATTGAAGAAATGGTTAATAAACCTTGCTATACATACGGTAACAAGAAATGTGCTTTTGTAGTTAGTAAAGATATTTTAGCGCATGTTAGTGTAATCAATTCTTTCGAAAAAACAAAGTCCTGCATTGTTCCAAGACATTTTACTACAGAGCAAGAAGCAAGACAATGGCTTACTAATTCAGTTGAAAATACCCGAGGTTATAAAAAAAGTAAAATTATTTATGAAGGAGTAGATCAAGAAGGAAATATGATCATCAAGCTGCCTTGTCAAAACATAAAATCTACCTTAAAATTCCTTATTGAATCTATAGAACAAGAACAATTTATCCTGGAAAATGAATACAAATATCATTTACTAACTCAGCGAGAAAAACAAATCTTATCTCTAATTGCAGAAGGCAAAAAGCATCAACAAATAGCCGAAAAGTTATTTATCTCTCTTCATACGGTAAGAACCCATTGGAAAAATACAAAAGCTAAATTAAAAATCCAGAATAAAAGTAACTTCTTAGCCTTTCTTAAAGCTTTTAAAAACTAAAATACCCAATATCGGGTATTGATAAACCCTGGTATAATAACTTCTTTTGATTCAAGTATTTAAAAATGAATTAGTCATTTGTATACCATGTTTGTTTTAAAATAAACATATCCTACAATATTCTGTATTTAAAAATAAGTAAATGTGTATGGATAAGATAAAAGTATACATAACCCGCTGTGCATTTAGATGTTTTTTTAATCAAACCTCCAATTCGAGTGCTTCGACTTTAGGAGAAGTGTATCGAGAATAGGATTTTGGTTTAAAAAAGCTATTCTCGATACATTTTGTCTTCCGTCACCTCGAGCTCAGTCGAGAGGTCATTACGACAAAACACTCGAATTGACGTTTTTTTTTATAATTATTTTCCTAAATGCACAACAGGTTATACATATTCTTTATTTCATTTTTAGGTAGTGTATGACAAAAGTGGGAATAAACCGAAAACACACTTTAAACAGGAGTAGGTATAAAACTAAAAATGAGTAAAAATGGAAAATCAAAAAATGTTTGATGAACTAGAAAACCTTGTAATTGAACCCAAAGATTTTAACACAAGTGGTATGCTTGCCACTGTTGAAATAGCAAACGTATCACCAGCTAGCTATAATGTTTACATTTATGGAGCTTGCGAATTTGTTTATTCTGATGGTAGTACGTATCAAGATAACAAATTAGGTAGAGTTTATAGAGGCTCAAGTATTATTTGGAAATCGAATTCGGACACTAAATGTGTTGAAAGAATTAATATGGCTATTATTGCAAAATCTGACACTCATCCAGGTATTGGGCGTTATCCTCTTGCTGACCAAGCCCCTGCAGGTCAATGCATAATTGAAAGAGGTTGGTACTTTGGAGAAACTAAAAATGTAAAAAGTGGCGCAAAAGAACTTCAACAAATGTTCTGTTTAGAAGAAAAGAAATAAAACTCTTACTAACCCAATATTATACAAAAACAATAACTTTTTTATTGTTAGATTTAAGAATAGAAATTGCTACTAAATAAAATACCATTTAATAACAGCGCGGACTTCAACATCCGCGCTTATTAAAATCTCTGACTTTTACCCGTTAAACTCTTCTTCTCCTATGGGTTCTAATGATGTATTAATAGAAGCCATCTCCCAACCTGGTACATATCGCACATAAACAGGTTCTTCGTTACGAAGTAAATCTACAATTCGTTCAAGATCTGATTCGCTATAATGTACATAAATGTATCCCGAACCACTCATCGAATCTGTATTAGGAAGAGTAGATGCATCTCTATGAAAATAAGCAGCACCGATTAAGCTGCCGTTATCTCTTCTTAGTCCTATTATTGCTCTATATGCATAATTTTTACTATTATTTCCTCCTCCATAATAGGCGATGTCATACTTTTTGATGTATTCAATTGTTGTCATAATAAATATATTTAGTTTTTGTTTGATATAAAATAAAATCTATAACCAAACAAAAACAACCGTCTTTTACCTAATTTACATGGGGTTTTTATCCTAATTTTGAAGGAAAAATCACTCTTCTAAGACTATCAAGACTTATATCTATGAATACCAAATTAGATTACTCCATAAGAAGGCTCAAAGAAACTGATTTACATCAAGTAGCAGAACTCTATTCGCTATTTTGGGATGATGCGATGAACCTCACAAAAATGAAAGAAGTCTTTAAGAGGGTTTCAAAAGATTCTCAATACATTTTTTTAGGTGCAGAAATGAACGGAGAAATAATCGGGACCATACAAGGTGTTATATGTGAAGAATTGTACGGAGCATGTAAACCATTTCTCGTTATGGAAAATTTTGTTGTGAGTAAAGAACATAGAGGAAAAGGAATAGGAAAAAGCCTTTTGAGCGAATTAGAAAATAACGCAAAAAAAAGAGAGTGCTCGCAAATGATCTTCTTAACCGAATCTGATAGAAGCGATACTATTAAATTTTACGAAAAATTAGGCTTTGATTCTTCAACGCATAAAGGTTTTAAGAAATCTCTATAATAAAGTATTCTTATCCTTCACTAGAAAAACATTGCAAATTGATTATAATTCTTCATTAGGATTATAGTAAATCTTACGGTAGATTAGCTATATAAAATCAATAAAAAATAATCCAATTGAGTTTATTTAAACGGTAGACTTAAGAAAAAGAAGTAGTATGAGAATTATTTCAAAACTAATATTAATTATTGGAGTATTCGTGATGACAGGTTGTTCCGAAAAATCTAATGATTTAGTAGTGGGCGGACTTTATATAACCCAAAATGATAATGGATTTTATAGTATATCAAAAATATTAGCATTAGATGAATTTGCAGTGCATATAAGAATGTATTCTGATGAATTTAAAACCAAACCAAACGACTTAAACTCTGCAGATTTAAATTTCCTAATCGGGCATGCTCCTATGGCAAAAGAAGGATTCTTAATGGATAAACCCGTATTGTTGAAAGTAGAAAAAGTGTCTAAAGAAGAGCTAGAAGGTTATAATTATTATCTGGATGCGATGAAAAATCAGTAATAAAGTCTAACATTATATAAAAAACAGAAATAAAGTAAGGACTAATGATAGAAGAATATCTAAACAATATAAATAAGCAATTCGAATCCTATAAGGAAGTTGCAGATAAAACAATTTCACAATTAACAGAGAAAGATTTGTATTGGAAATATAATGAGGGAAGTAATGATATTGCATGTATAATGATCCATGTATCAGAAAATATGTTATCCCGATGGACAGATTTTTTTGAGAGTGACGGAGAAAAAGAGTGGAGAGATCGAGAAAGTGAATTTAAGACTCAGAACTTAACATATTCAGAATTAATTGAAAAATGGGAGAAAGGATGGAATTGTCTTTATGATGCTTTAGGTTCTATTAATGAAAGTAATTTTCACAAACCAATTCTCATAAGAAATAAAAAAGTCAAATTAATTGAAAGCATAACTAGACAAATTGCTCATTACCCATATCATATCGGTCAAATTGCTTTTATTGGGAAAATGGTTTTAAATGAAAAATGGAATTCACCCTCAATACCAAAAGGAAAATCGAACGAATATATCCGATTAGAATTTGAGAAAAATTCTAAATAAATTCAATTATATCAACATGCAAAAAATTATATATTCCTTTATCATCATTGTACTATTTCAAATAAATTGCAATGCAGAAAATATTATTAATGCAAGATTGATTGGTTTTTCAGATTCAGGTAATTTTCTAGCCATATATACCTATACCCCATACAGTGAAAGTTATACTTGGAAAGGAAGATTTGTTATTGTTGATGTCAAAAAAAACAAAATAATAGATGCGTTCGAATTAGAAAAAGAATACAAACCCGTAACTCCTGGTGCCTCAAATAAACTCGTTGTTAATGATCTACTAAAAAGTATGATTGCTATTAATAACCAGTTTCTTGATAAGTACAATATAATAAGAGGCAATACCGGTTATTTGGCATATTATCAACCTATTCACGAGTACATATTAAAAAACAATGACTGCGTAAGTAATCCAGAATCATATAGTAAATTAAGTATTCCTATAAGTAGTGAAAGATTTAGAACTACAAATACGGCAGATTCCCAACAATTTAATATTAATTTCTCCACAATGATTGTGGATGAATTAACTATTAATGAAGATGGATTGGGTTGTTCTGAATGTATTAAAAAATTTGGTTTAAAAATCACTGACGAATCTGATAAATCAGCCTTTGATTTTGAAAACCAATTAAAATTCAATCAATGTTACAGAGATTATTTTGTGGGTAGCGTCTATTTTTATAGTGAGAACAAGATAATAATTATAGCCTATGGTATGAGACCAGGATATGAAGGTTTAATGATAGAACCCATTTTTATAAGTGGTATTCTTTAATACATAAAATTAAATATAGAAACCGATCTTGATTCCTGGATCAAGATCATTACCCATTTATTATGAGAAACATAGCAACACTAACATTTTTCACCTTATTGATAAGTACACTATGCTATGGACAAAACACCTACCTATATTCTCAACCAAAAGAACTTAATGATGGATGGAAAACGAACAATTTACAGTCTCAAAAAATAGATACAACAAGGATATATAAATTATTCAGCCAAATACTCAATCAAAAAAACAAACTACATAGTGTTTTATTGATAAAAAATGATCAGCTAATTATTGAGGAGTATTTCAATACAACCTCTGCAGACCAACCACACGATCTTCGTTCTACAACAAAAAGTATACGATCCATACTAATGGGAATTGCTATCGATAAGGGATTTATAGCTAGTGTGGATGACCCAATATCAAAATATCTTAAAAGCCCGATTGTCACCAAAAATATTGACGACAGAAAAGAAAAAATTACAATCAAACACCTTTTAACTATGTCTAGCGGACTTGATTGTAACGATTGGAATAAAAAATCAAAAGGGCAAGAAGATAAAGTTTCCAGAAAAAAAGATTGGCTTCAATATACACTTAATTTACCTATGATCAATGAGCCAGAAGCGGTATCCAATTATTGTTCTATGGGTGCAATTCTGATTGCAGAAATAATAAGTCAAGCTTCTGGAATGACAATTGACAAATTCGCAGATCAATATGTATTTAATGATTTAGGTATTACCAATGTACATTGGGGGCATACTTCAGATAAGGAGATTATCCCTTCAGGAAAAAGGTTATATATGACCTCTCGCGATATGGCAAAAATTGGGCAATTGATACTCAACAACGGTCTATGGAATGAAAAACAAATTGTTTCTCAAAAGTGGATTGAGGAATCCACCACTCCGAAAACAAAAATAACAGGAATTGACTATGGATATTTCTGGTGGAATATTCCGTTTAAAATAGAAGAGAAAATAGTTATTTCTAAAACCGCAACGGGTAACGGCGGACAGTATATTATGATCTTTCCTACATTAGATATGGTGGCTGTATTTACAGGGGGTGCATATAATTCACAAGAAGATAAATTACCATTTGCAATAATGAAAGATATATTCTTGCCAACATTTGTGAAAAAAAAATAACGTTGTACATACTTTAGCTAGCACCTGTCAAACCAACATTTTGTATCTTTTTATGTTGCATTTCATACCCCAAACCCTATCTCTCACCTAATATCATCATTGCAACATCTCCAAAATTTTAAGGTTTTTTATAAAACCTTAATACCCAAAATGTGAGCAATGATCGCTTATTTAAGATTTTTGGATTATTACTTGTTTCATTGACCTCATCTATTGGATGTGCCCAGGAACATGTCGAAGAGCTAATAGGTAAGGTTCAAAGCCTTAATCATGACATCTCCAATGTTTTGATCATTAACCTTAACAACAAAAAAACCACGATTACCAATGCAAAAGGACTTTTTAAACTAGAAGTTAACGTAAACGACACCTTACAGTTTTCTGCAGTCCATTACTCAACAAAAGAAATTATGGTAACAAAGGCTATGCTACATCAAAAGATGATTTTTATCGATCTACAAGAAAAAGTTATCGATCTGGATGAAGTTACAATACAACCACACAATTTAACCGGCAACATACATCTCGATGCTCAACGGTTTGACAGCAAACCTGTTATCAACTCTTCTTCTTTAGGATTACCCCAAGCAAAAGTGAAGGTAAAAACCAAAAACGAACGATTGCTTTTTGAAGCAGATGACGGGAAATTTGTAAAACTACAAGGCAGTCCTTTTGGAGTCGGAATCACAGTAAATACTCACAAAATCATGAATAGGATTTCGGGAAAAACAAAAGCACTTAAAAACCGGTTGGTATTGGATGAACATATCAAAATAGAAAAGCAAATAGCCAATATGTTTCCAACGGTTGCCTATTCTAAAGAACTAGGAATACCACAAACTCACATTGAAGATTTTCTTAGTTTCTGTATTCATCAAACAGATTTCCCTAAACCATCAGATACCAAAAATCCATTACAGATCTGGGAGTATATTAAGGGTAAAAGCAACACATATAAAAAATCGAATGGTCTGAACTGATAAACATATATCATAATTTACTTATCACTTTGAACTTATCTCAGAATCTCAAATTATGAATTCTTAATTTCTAATTCATTACAATTTATTATCTTGGATTATACAGAATATTTCCTTTAGAAAACTCTACAATAAACCAAACACAAATCGTGAGTACAAATACATTAAAATACCTTTTAATAATTCTATCTTTTTTAGGCATTTCTTGTACTAAGGAAATTAAAAACCAAAATAAGGATAATTCAATTGTTATAACAAAAGAGGATAAAACTGTTGAAACTCCAGAAAGAACTAGCGATATAATAAATTCAGAGTATAAACAAGAAGAATCCATCTATATTGGGATGTTGCAGAAGATGTATGGAGAAGATGACTATTACATCTCTATAGCATTTAATGAAGCTGTACCTGATTCATTCCACAATACATTTCATAGAAATACAGAAGACTATATAGGAGAGTTAATATCAAAAACTGAGGATCACGAAAGGTATAAAATTAAAAAATCAGTAGCTCAAAAATATTTTGATGTAAGGGGTTTGGATACAATCATAATATTAAATGATAATCAAGAAAGAATAGATACATTATTTAGAAAAAATTATGAGTATTTCTCTGATCAATTAGAAAGTCAAGTGATTGCTACATATGAAAAAACCAAGATTGTTAATAAAGATGAAGACTACTTATGTATGTCTAATAATGATATTGTTTTAAGTAAAACCTCTGTATTTAAAAAAGATTCTACATACTTAGCAAAAACACTTATTAAAAATTCTTTTCATCCCTCCAATGTTTACGCTCATTATAAAATGATAAAGAATACTGATACCATTTCTTTTGTGTCATTTGGTATTTACAATAACAAAATTCAGAAAGAATGTTTTTACTTATTTAAAAATAAGAATCCTATTGATTCTATAATTAATGAATATTCAATATCCAAAATGCTTCCTGTACCTATATCTATGGAAACCGAAAATTTATATATTGCATATGAGTTTATTCCTGATACAGACGCCTTTTGGGCATCACTTATTGGGATAGATTTAAAAAATGATAAGCTCAAGAATTATAAAAGGAATAGACTGTATACAAGCCCTAAAAAAGAATAAAGAATAATGAATATCTCTTAAATTTGTAATTCATATGTCTATGTTTAACTACATATGATCTCTATTCTTAGACAACACCTATTTATAACCCGTATCTATAATACCCAATCGTAGTAAAATATAGTAGATTAATTTTTAACCAACAGATATGCCTTTAAACCCAATGTCAATCATAGCAAGAACATTATACAAAATCCAAAAAAAACATTTCAAAATAACTCCATCATACTTTTTTACATACACTAAGAAAAAATGTAACTTACACATTTATTTTATGTTAACCACAACCAATACCAATTTTTAATATGCGTACTATCAAGTCTTCGACCTCATCTATCTCACTATTAGTTATGCTCTCTATTTTAGTTTTAAGCTGTACTCAAAAAAAGAATACTACAGATGTAGAAAAATCAGCCAACCTTGTAAATCCAAAAGATTGGCCAACCATCAAAGCCCTGCCGCTAGACCCATCGATAGAAGCACAAATTGATGAAATACTGCCAAAACTAACGTTAGAACAAAAAGTTGGTCAGGTCATCCAGGCAGATAATGGATCTATTACTCCAGAAGAGGTTAAGCAATATCGATTAGGCTCTGTATTAAGTGGTGGTAATTCGGCACCAGGACCTTTACCATATGCTGATACCAAAACCTGGTTGGCAATGGCTGATGAATATTACAACGCATCGATTGATAAAGAAGGTGTTGAGATTGCTATACCTTGTATATGGGGAATAGACGCAGTACATGGTCATACAAATCTTAGTGGAGCTATTGTTTTTCCACATAACATTGGACTTGGTGCGATGAACAACCCTGACTTAATTGAGCAAATTGCATCAGTAACTGCTCACGAACTTACTGTATCTGGTCACGATTGGACCTTTGCTCCAACTTTGGCCATACCGCAAGATACACGTTGGGGTAGAAGTTATGAAGGATTCTCTGAAGACCCTAAAATAGTAAAATCCTATGGAAGTCGCATTGTCTATGGACTACAAGGCCGTGTTGGTGAAGAAGGTTTTATGGGAGCTGGTCGCGTTATATCAAGCGCTAAACACTTTCTTGCTGATGGCGCTACAGAAAAAGGTGTCGATCAGGGAGATGCTCTTATTAGTGAAACAGAATTACGTGACGTGCACGCAGCAGGATATTATAGTGCAATACCTGCAGGGGTACAAACCGTAATGGCTTCTTTCTCTAGCTGGCAAGGCAGAAAACTTCATGGTGACAAAGAACTGTTAACAGACGTCTTAAAGGGTCAACTCGGTTTTAATGGCTTTGTGGTTGGTGACTGGAACGGTCATGGTCAAGTTCCTGGCTGTACCAATACAGATTGTCCACAATCACTTAATGCAGGTCTGGATATGTATATGGCTCCCGATAGTTGGAAAGGTTTATATGAAAGCACTTTGAAACATGTAAAGAGCGGAACAATTCCTATGACTCGTTTGGATGATGCAGTACGCCGTATTCTTAGAGTAAAAATTGCCTCGGGTATATTTACCAAAGGTGCACCAAGTACTCGTAAAAATGCAGGAGATGAAAGCCTTCTGGGGCTTCCTAAAAACAGAGCCATAGCACGACAAGCTGTTCGTGAGTCCATGGTTTTGCTTAAAAATAATAATAGCGTTTTACCAATAGACGCTACAAAAACGATTATGGTTGTTGGCGACGGAGCAGAAAGCATCTCCAAGGCATGTGGTGGTTGGACATTGTCATGGCAAGGTACAGGTCATACCAACAATGAGTTCCCTAATGGTGAATCAATACTAGAGGGTATAAAAGAAGTCGTTAACAAAGCAGGTGGTAAAGTAATTTATTCTGCCAATGCAGACACAAGCGTAACTGCCGATCTTGTAATTGCCATTTATGGAGAAAATCCATATGCAGAGTTTCAGGGGGACCGTGAAAATCTCGACTTTGTTCCTAATGATTTTGACGTAAATACATTGACAGAATTTAAAAGTAAAGGCATTCCTGTTGTATCCGTTTTTCTATCTGGTCGTCCGTTATGGACTAACCCAGAAATCAACCAGTCAGATGCATTTATCGCAGCATGGTTGCCTGGTAGTGAAGGAGGAGGTATCTCAGATCTGTTATTTCAAACAGACCCTTCTTATAATTTCACAGGTCGTTTATCATTCTCATGGCCGTCGAGTGCTGTAGTATCAGAAGACGCTAAACCATTGTTTACCCTGGGTTATGGTCTTTCTTATACCGATACTGCAACAGTTGATCAGCTTTCAGAAGATTCAGGCTTAGAAGATAGTCAAGTAGTCTCTACAGGTGAGTTTTTTAGCAAAGGAGCTCCTGTTGCACCTTGGGGATTATGGTTAAGTTCAGGCGATTTAGTCAAACAAATTGGTAGTTTCCCTACATCTGTAGGCGGGTTGATAATTAGTAAAACCGACCACAATGCGCAAGAAGATGCATTAAGAATACAATGGACAAAATCAGATCGTGACCAAATACGGGTTAGTGCGGCGTCACCAAGTGATATGTCTCGCCAATCCAATGGTGCTATGGAACTTGCGTTCTCAGCAAAATCATTTACAGCCAGCGACGCAGCCCTACAAATTGGTATGTGTGGTCCAGACGCTCCGTGTGATAAAACGCTTAATATCATCGTCGCTCCCAATGATTGGAAAGAATATCGAATAAGCCTAAGTTGCTTTGATAATCTTGGTCTTGATATGACCAAAATTAGCTCTGCATTAATGATTACCGCTGGAGAAGGTGTCGAGATTGGGCTAAGCAATATTCGCCTGGCATCAGATCTTGATGCTAAGCCCGGGTGCGATGGTAAATAGTTTTTTTGCTTTACCATAAAAATGTCACAGGCAAGGCGATTTATTTGTAATTCATGATAATATGAAGAAATTAAGGGCGATAGATAAGTTCAATAAAAAAGCTAGTGAATGTCTAATAGTGTTAGAAAAAACAGACAGTGAACAAATATCTATAAGCCCTTCTCAAGGTAGATGGTCTTTATCAGAATTATATGACCATATTATGAGGGTGGCCAGAACCTATCAAATACCTAATTTTAAAAAAAGCGTTACTGCATTAGCCAAAATGAAAAAGAGAAAACAACAACTTAATATTGGAAGGGTTGGGTTATGAGTGTGGCTTTAGTTCTAAATCTGCCTTCTTCAATAACCTTAAGAAGAAAACAGATAGAAACGCCCGAAAAATATAAAAAGAAATCAGTACAGATTAATTAAGGACTTCCCATATCCACTTTTAAATCCCTTTTTTTGCTTTAAAAGCAATAAAACATGAATAAAAGAGATTTCTTAAAGACTGTAGGAGCTGCTTCAATACTTACCTTCCTAAGTCCTTCTGATGTTTTTGGAATACACAATGACAATTCCAAAAAAGTGCTGATTTTAGGTGGAAGAGGATTTCTTGGGCCTAGTATAGTAAAGGAATTTTTAACCTCTGGCTATGAGGTCACACTTTTAAATAGGGGAAAGACAAATACACATTTATTCAACAATTTACCCATCATAATCTGTGATAGGGAAAAGGAAAATAAAGCAGGTTTAAAAGCAATCGACAAAAAATACAAAGACACCTATTGGGATATTGTTGTAGATACCTGGCAAAAATCACCAAAGGCGATATCCGACTTTTTGGATGAATTTAAAGGTAGAATAGGTCATTATCACTACATATCATCAATTTCTGTTTATGGTAATTGGAACAAAAAATTTATTACTGAAAATGACCCTTTAAAATCTTTGCCTAAACGTCCTGAATCTATTGCAGAAGGAATGAAACATCGTTATGCACTTCGTAAAACGTTTGCCGAAGAAGCCATACGAGAACAAATAGATAATTATACAATATACAGATCTCATGGAATGCGAGATTTTAGAAGTGTAGATCCAAGCAATATCATAGACGAACCTTTTTGGCCTATACGCTTTTACAGAGGAGGCGAAATATTATTACCTCATGTAAAAAATCATCATATACAAGCTGTTGATGTTAAAAGCTTGGTGAGTTTTATTGTGCTTTGTTCTCATCAAAATACTTTTGGAGAATTTAATATTGCCTGCGAACCAACGCCATTTAAAGATTATGTTTCTAGTCTTATTCATGCTACTGCAATGCCAGAGAAATTATATTGGATCGATGGTGAATTTTTAATTAAAAACGGACTTATACCATATAAAGTAGTCCCTTTCTGGAAGCCAAAACCAGAAGGCTCATATTATTTTAATGTACAAAAGGCCGTAGAAGCAGGATTTGTACATAGACCATTAGTTGATATGATAAAGGACCAGATAGAGGGATATAAATACAGATATCCAAAAAACGATATCATTTTTGGAAAACAATCAGATGGTCAGGTGAAATACTATTCATTAGAACATGAGAAAGAAATAATCAAAAAGTGGGTTTCTAGACAGAGGTAGTTTTTTACAAAATCGCCTAATGTTTGAAAAACTATTGAACTAAATTGTAAACATAATTTACAGTAACCTGATATCCAATGATTTTGTAATCTCTAAACATCTAATTTCCAACACCCAACACCTGACTTCTGCCCCTCATTTTAACGCTCAAAGTACGAAGCTCGATGCCCGATGTTTTTGTAATCTTTGTCTTCGGTCTTCTCCACCCAGATGACACTAATTCATAATCCATGTCTATAAATAAGTAAAACAAAATATAAAATTAGACGCTGTGCTTAATCCAAAATATAGTATCTTTTTACTCGCTACGTTTCATTCACAAATCGCTAGCACTAATTAAAAAGTAGTAGACATCAATATCACATTATTCACCTTAGTATTTCACTTGTTTTTGTTTAACAATCAAATTGATCATTTAACCGAACATATAGGTTGTGAAACAGAAAATCTAGTGCTCAAAACAGAAACAATCGAAAGAGAACGGAAATTCTTGTTTTGGAAATTACCACACAAAAAAGTTATATTGATAGATAAGCTGGTAAACTCTAACGGAAAAGTTATATTAAAACGTAAATCTGTATTTCTTGTATCTATGGATTCTTCAGAAGACAAAATATTTAGAAGGATTAAGATTGTTGATAGAGAAATACAGGTTTTCCGACATAGTAGGGATTATCAAAATCAATTTATCGAACTTTATGATTTTTGTGGAAAGTATAAAGGCAGGAGAATCTGGAAAGATGGAGATTTTTATAAAACTAAATAAAAACTTACAGAAACAGCATAGCTATTCTTTGAGGTAACTAAAATATTATTCACAGAACGTTATAAACAATCAATAAAATTTATGGGATTTTTTAAAAAACTATTTGGAGGGAATCAAAAAAAAAGTTCTGAGCAAGAAGAAAAGAAAACCAGTGAATACAATTTGAAATGGATTAATCCAGAACAAAACCCTTGGGGTTTGAAAATTTTAGATTTAAGACCAATTTCTCAAAATATGCTTTCAACTTCAAAAGATCCTAAAATGGCTACTAATGCTATTTCTTATGGTCAAGAAGACGGAACAGCTTTTACAGAGTATTCACCCAAATCCAAAAGAACATTTTCCAGTGATTTAACGATTTCAACAGATGAAAAACTTGAGGAGGGTGTTTTGTTTAATCCATCAACAATGGAAAACAAATGGGCGATTTATTTTATTAATGATCGTTTACTATTTATTAGAAGTTGGTTGAGAGAAGCTTTTGTAGTTGCAAAAACGACTCAAGAAAAAAACCAATTAAGAATAACTGAAATAACAGGCGAATTCACTGATAATGAATCATCCAAAATGACTGAATCCATTTTGATGTTTTTACTATATAGTCATTCTTTAAATGAAACAGTCCCCGCTCCTATTCCAAAAGACTTATCAAGCAATACAGATCAGGCAGGAATGTGGGCTTTTTCTACTTATGGAAACATGGCTCATTTCGGATATTTTGGAGAGGACTTTAACTATAAAACAGCGTTAAAACTAAGAACCCACTCTTTATTACATATTGCAATTGCAAGAGGTGAACTAGATAAAATAAACCTAGAGTTAGATCGAAATACTAATATTAATTGTTTGGCGGGAGATGGCCTTTCAACGTTACAATGGGCAATAACCGCTGACTCAAATGTATTAAGTTTGTTGCTTGACAAAGGAGCTAATCCAAATACAAAATCAACTGAAGGAGCAACCCCAATAATGAATGCTGTACAATCAAATAAAGTTGAACATCTCAATATTTTGATTGAAAATAAAGCTGATCTAAATGCTAAGGACAATAGAGGTTTTACTGCTTTGCACAGAGCCTCAGAAATGGGACATCAAGAAATCGTTCGCATTTTATTAGAAAATGGAGCCGATAAAAATGTAGAAGCAGAAAGTCATACGCCCTTATCATTAGCCATAGCTATGAAAAATAAAGAGATTATAAATCTATTAGAAAAATAAAAGATCATAACAATTTGTATGAATAAGCATTTTTATAAAGGGATAAAAGAAGATACTTCTTCAAGAATAATATATGTCACAGATCCTAATAAATTTGATATAACAAAAGTAAATAAAGGTATACTTTCGTTTCATGCTAATTGGAGTGGACACTCCATAATACACGGAAATTCAATTCTGAAGTTAATAGATAGATCCGAAGTAAAAGACTTTTATATTTATGTATTTGATATTGACTTAATTTCGCAAGAAAAACAACTTGAATTAATAGGGAAGAAATGTCATGGTTATTTTGAATCTGTTTGGGTCGAAAACGGAAAAATTGAGTTTAACTATAGAGATACTAACAGAGCTCAAGAACTAGCTAAATTTATTGAATTCTTAAATGAGAAGCTAAAAATTACTTCATCATCTGAAGATAAACTAAAAAAAGAAAAAAACAGTTCCTCCAAAGCCCCTATTCCTGATCAAAAAGATCATGTTGAACATAAAGAAGTTGAAACTTCAAATGATAATCCTGTAACATCTTATGAAAAAGAATTTTTTACCATTTTTGAGTATTATGAACAAGGATTACTCACAAAAAAAGAATTATTTTCTCAAGTAGTTTATTTAAACCAAATGTTTTATATAAAACAAGGGAACCTACAGACTAAAAATTATTTTATAGGAGGAACAGCAAAAGATCTAACCAAAGAATAAACCTGCAACCAACAAAGTAGCCCAACCCAGATTTGCAATCCGTGTCTATAAAACTCATTCCTCACTCCAAACTCCTCAAACCAAATTCCTAACTCCTCAAACCTCACTCCCGACCTCCGTCTCCTGACCTCTGACTTCTATCTCCCATGAAATACAATGAAATATTTTCTCATACACTTCTTTCCTATTTTTAATCAGATCAGTTTTTATAAAAAAATGAACAGATACTATCCATCTAGTATAGGTTTATAAATTATAAAAAAGTGAAAAATCAATTATTAAAGCACGCCCATAAATTAAATCAAAATGCATTAGATCATGAACCTAAAATCTATAATTCGGCTATTAAAAATTCAGCTTATAAAGGGATGCAATTGAAATAAAAGTCATTGTAGTTTTTTTCCCAATAGGTATTGCAAGGATGAAATCTACCCATAAAATTCTTAAAAATTATTAACCAATAAAATTTTAAATATGAGATCTGTTTATGTACTTGTCAATAATGATGGAACCAATCAAGGGGGTTCTGGTATTTCTTCAACTTCACGAGAAGGAAAAGGAAATTACTTTGTGAATTATGAGAAACCATTTTCTCAATCACCAGGCGTAAGCGCTACTCCTTGGGGAACCGGAGTACTATGCTCTGTAAATGTTCTGGCCGAAAATACATGCGAGGTTTTGGTTACCGACTTACAAGGAAATCTGATTGATAGTGGATTCGCTTTTCTAGCGGTTGGTGACTGAAATTAAAAAAATATAACCTATTAAATTACTACTGAGGGTGATGTCTTACATCACTCTCAATTACCTTAAATCCAGAAAAGTTTACATACAAGGTATTTCCAAAATCTAACAATTGTATGAATTTCAGGAAATATCAAAATTCTAGAAGCAACTATATGAATACTACTCGACTAGTATACGATTATAAAAATAAATAAAAGGATATATATCGTTTATATCATTTTATAAGTAATGCTCTCGATTAAATCAGCACAAAAAACATGCAAAATATGGAAAAGAAAACTACAATAACTAATGTTACAATTTCTTCTATCAGTCCAACAGAAGGTTCGTTGATAGGAAATAATTTAATCACACTCACCGGAACAGGTTTCAATAGTATTAACAGCCCTGCCGTGAATTTTGGGAATGCAGGAGCTACCAAGATCAAAATTGTATCTGATACTATCATGACCATGGTCAATCCTAATACTGGAGTACCAGGTTCGGTTTCGGTGACATTAATTGATGGAAGTACTCCTATAATCGCACCTAAAAAATTTAACTATAATTTACCAGAGATAACAGGAATTCACCCTAGTGCATCTTCAGTTCAAGGGGGTGAAACCATCACTATCGAAGGAAAATTTTTTACGGGAGCTTCTGCTGTAAATTTTAAAGCTCTTGGTGCAACCCAAATTCATGTACTATCTGACAATAAGATCACGGTCACTAACCCTATAGCTCCAAATGCTGAAACTGTAGATGTGCAAGTAGTTGTGCAAGGTAATAATTCGCCAAAGGTCAATGCCGCTCAATTCACATATCATCAGGCTGCTAATAATGGCGTACCATTATTGTTTTCTTCAGAAACTCCAAGGGACACTTACATTCAATTCATCGGTGATCAAAGCATGGATGGAAAATATTACGATAATTCGGGTACTTTAAAGTCTTTGGCTCCAAACACCGCCTACAGTTTGCAAGAGATCACTAGTGGAACAAGATTTGGAGATGGCTTGCCAAATGGAGTCCCAGCAGTATTAATCAAAACCTTTTCTGGCAGGATTTATATCAGTATGGGCGGTCCAATCACTGGTATGAGCGCTAATTACACTCCAGATGCAAACAAGAACCCTAATCTTGATCTAAGGTATCAATACTTTGAACCCACGATCAAAGATTCACAAATGGATGTAGATTTATCTTATATAGATTTTACTGCCATTTCATTATCACTAAATACATTCAATGCCCCTCATGCTACTAATAAAAATCAGATTAGCAGTAGTAGTTTTGATATGGCCACAGCTACAGGAGCAGTCGCTTCAACCAAAAATGGTTCGGTTCTTCCCAAACCTGCGGACCAATTACCCAATGCAGCATTTGCTCGTGTGATCAGTCCGCAATTAGGAAATGATGGTTTATATCACGACTTTACAAACTATCTCAAAACCGTATTAGTAAATAAAAAAGTGAGAATCGCAGGAACGTATGTCGGTACAGGACATCAACCATCAGGAACTCCTTCTACACAGGCTCAAAGCTATGATTATACAGCAAGTTTTGATACTCAAGGCAATGTAACCTTAGTTCCCAATGCAGATTCTGGAAATGGTTGCGCTCCAGGTGTTCCTAATGTACAACAAGGCCCCGGAGTTGGAACAACCGGTGGAAATATTGTCATTACTTTTGATGACCTAAATGATAAAACAGGAATTTACGGCTGCAACTCCCCTTATACATTAGGTTCTAATCCAAAAACTACAGGAATAACTAACGATGTCTACGGACAAGTAGTAGGTGATCTATTAGCTGGGCTCAACTTTGGCTATGTTGGTAGTACAGCAAAAAGCAATAACGTACCCATAGGATCCTTATCAAGTACAGAATGGTGGGGAGGTATTATGCCTGATGGAACAGTGATTTCTTTTTCATCCACACCTGGTGGAAACAACATTTATTTTGGCGGAGCGCAAAGTGATAGCAAAAATTATAATTCTTATGCTGGCAGCATTAGTCAATTGACTAGTGGTTATGGTTTTCCTCTTCAGGATCGATTAGGTCATAACCTGCTAACAATGAATACGGCATCTGACCCAAATGCTTATCTAGTGGTATGGGTCGATATTGTACCCACGCCTGCCTAAACTATTTAACAACATAGTATATAATACATTTGTATGTAATCCAATAACACCTGATGGTACGGATTTGTAATCTGTGAACTCCATCAAAATCTCAAAACTTAGCTAACTACTATCCAATACCGCTAGTCTTAGACTAGTGGGTGACAGTAGTAGATATAATCTAAATCAATGTCTAAGAGAGAGCAATAAATGTTCGCCTTATGAATTTCTCAAACTTTCGAAGTAACATTTTCTCCTATTACGACACATACTCATAACATTATATGTGAAAAAATAGAGAAATATGAATTCAAAAATTCTAGAACATTACCGAGAACTTATACGTACAAATCTAGAGTATCTCAAAAGTGCTACTATAAAATCAAGTATAGAAGAATATAAAACCAATCTTATAGAAGAAACAGCTAAACTCGAATTAGAAAGTCATAAAACTCATAACCAAAATTTTATAAATTCATTTTACAGCGAATCAATTGCTACATTAAAAGAAGGTGGAGATGAGATGAATAGTTGTATACATACGGCAATTAAAAACCTGAATACAATAGATTTAAAGCAAATTACTGAGTCTATTAAAGAACAAATCGAATCTTCATTAACAAGTTTTGAACTTAAAGAAGAATATAAATCATTCAATGGTCTTCTATTCGAATATAATTCAAATCTAAGTTTTTCTGGTATTGCCTTTAAAGAACCAAAATTCGAAATCAATCTGGAGAAACCAAAATACTTAGAATTTCAGGATGGAAGCTATGCATCTGATCATCCAATAGATTTTGAATTAGAAGAAGCGCTTGGATCAATTTTAAGCGAAGAATTTGACGAAATTGCTTGGGCATTTGATTTTGAATTAGATATCTTTCTTAAAATACAAGAAACCGTTTACTCTATTGCAGCTCTTGCTTTACATACTGTGCTCGACTCTGAAGACATAAAAAATACGTTAAAACAAAAGGGGTTCGAAAATAATGGTGTAGTATATTTATATGAACATGACAACGAGGAAAAACCAGTATTTGTGAATGAATAACCTCATCACCCGATACGCAGATTTACAATCTGTGCCTATACAACTCATACCTACCTCCACATTCTGACTCCAACCTTAATGTCCGAAGATGGAGGCCCGATGTCTGATGACTTTTAACCTCAATCTTCTGTCTTCCGGCTTCTAACTTCTGACTTCTGACTTCCGACCCCCGACTCCCCTCTCATGAAATACAATGAAATATTTTTTCTAACCCTTCTTTTTTACTTTAACAAACTTTTTACACCACACTGTGGATAACCGTAAAATTTATAAAATGTACTGCTGTATTTTAGGGGATAACAAATGAATGTATTAGTTATTAGGGCAACTATATATTGTTGTTAGCCACAATTATGAGAAAAATATACCTATGAAAAAAAGACTACTTAATTTCTTATTAATTGTTTCAAAAAAAATAGAAAAATTACATTTCAAACTATCTGAAAGAAATTCAGTGGAACTGGACTATTCATCTCTTTCACCAATTGATAATGGTGACGAAAAAGGTCATTATTCAAGAGCATTACAATGGGCTATTGAAAATCGTGAAGATGAAGATATAAAAAACATTGCACTTACAGGTCCGTACGGCTCAGGTAAAAGTACTATTCTTAAAACTTTTCAAAAAAATTATAAAGGAACAGATTTAAGGTTTTTAAACATTTCTCTAGCAACATTTAAAGAAGAAAAAGTTAAGTTAGATGAAAATGGTAATCCTATTGAAAAAGAAAAAGATGAACTTTTAAGGTTAATTGAAACAAGTATTTTACAACAAATATTTTATCATGAAGAGGACAAAAACATTCCCGATTCAAGGTTTAAAAAAATCAAAAGTTATAGTGGGAAAAAGCTTTTTTTTAGTTCATTAGGCATTTTGCTTTTTGTAATAGCATTACTAAATTATTTTTACCCTTATTTCATACAAAGTATTTTTAAAGATAGTCCATTAAGTGTTTTTATTTGCGACGGTTTACATTATGGGAGTGTATTGGTCATGCTAATTGGAATTTTCTTTTTCGTATATAAATCAATCAGAATTATTAGCTCGATAACTATTAATAAACTTAAATTTCAAAATGCTGAGATAGGTATTGGGGAAAGCATTAATAAATCTATTTTAAATCACCATTTAGATGAAATCCTTTATTTCTTTTCTATAAGACCATACAATGTAGTAATAATTGAAGATCTTGACCGTTTTCAAGAAACTGAAATTTTCACAAAACTTAGGGAAATAAACCATTTATTAAATAACTCTGAGAAAACCAAAAAGAAAAATACTGTATTTATATATGCCGTAAGAGATGATATGTTTTCTGACAATGAGAGAATTAAGTTTTTTGATTTTATAATTCCTGTTATTCCTGTAATTAATTCATCCAATTCGAGTGAAATTTTACGTTTCAAAAAGAAAAAGTATAATTATAATTTAACAGATACTTTTATTGAAGACATATCCTTTTTTATAGATGATATGCGGTTACTTCATAATATAACAAATGAATTTTATTTATATAAGGTAAAACAAGGAGAAACTCCATTAAATCAAGACAAATTATTCGCTATAATAACTTATAAAAATATTTATCCTAATGACTTTGTTTCTTTAAGTAAAAATGAAGGTGACTTGTATAATATCCTAAACGCCAAATCAAATTATTCTAATCAAGAGATAAACCGAATAGAAGAAGAAATATCAATTTTGAAAGACGAAATTAGGACTCTCGGTTTAGTAAATTTCAAAAACACGAAGGAACTGCGCCAATTATATGTTCTTCGAACAATAGAATTATTAAACAACTTCAATTATTTTATAATTAACAATGAACCTGTTTCACTTGACGAATTAGTAAATGACGAAAACTTTGAGTATTTAAAAAGTGATGAGTTATTTTATAGAACACCTGTAAATAATAGAAATAATAATAATTTTTCTTATCAAGAGAAAAAAGTGCCTGATTCTTTTTCAAAAATTGAAAAATTAGTTAATCCGCTGAAACCCTATGATGAACAAGAACAAGAAATTCTTGATATTAAATCAAATAAGGTTAATTCTTTAAGACAAGAAATTCAGATTCTCGAAGAACAAAAGGTAAAAGTCAGAAACCAAAAAATCGCGAAACTATTACAATCAAATGAAAATATTGATTTAAAAATTAGCGAAAATTTAAATAAGGATTTTATAACCATTCTACTTAGGAATAGTTATATATCAGAAGATTATCTTGATTACATTTCTTTGTTTCACGAAGGTAGTATAACAAGGAATGACCATAAATTTATTATCAGTATAAGAAATAGGCAAAAACTTAATTTTGACTATAAACTTTCAAAAGTTGATAAAGTAATTCAAAAGATTAATCCTATTGATTTTAACTCAGAATTTATCCTAAACTATGATTTATTAGATTTTCTACTTAAAAATGCGAAAACAAATAAGAGACAATTAGAATATATTTTTACAAAATTAAAAGATGAATCCTCTAATTCAATTCAGTTCATCAATGAGTTTATCGAAAGAACAGAATATTTAAATCTATTTATTAAAACATTAAGTAGTTATTGGTTTAATCTTTGGGGATATTATGTAAACGATATTACTTGTTCAGATAAACAACTAAATAAAATATTACAATATATCATAGAATACACAGATATAGAATCTATTAAGAAAATAGATAAACAATCTAATCTAAAAAATTATCTATTAAAAGATCCTGAATTTTTAAATATAACGTCTAATAGTGACAAACTAAAAAATGTTATCACAGATTTACAATTAAAATTTATTGATTTAGACTTTGACAATTCCCCAGAAAAAATATTAGACTTTGTTTATAATAATAACCACTATCAATTTAACGAAAAAATAGTCAAGCAATTTGTAAAAAAATATGGTGAATTTGAACAAGTAAGTTTTGACAATTCAAATTATTCATCTCTTAAAAATTCAAAAACTGATAATTTAATTAGTTATGTTGAAGCCAACATAGATAACTACATAAAAAACCTATTCTTAACAATTGACACCAATATTAATGAGGAACAAAAAACGTACTTAGAATTATTAAATCATTCGGATTTAAGTTTAAAACTCAAGAAGGAACTCATTAGAAAAGTAGTAACCAAAATTTCAGATGTTTCGCTTATTGAGGATGATAATTTGTTATCAGACTTATTCGAAAACAACAGGATAGAAGCTAAATGGGAGAATCTATTGTATTCTTTTCAAAATTCAGAAGATAAAATTTTAGACTATACAATTAGTTTTCTTAATAATGTTGACAATGCTACAGATTTATCTAAGGTAAAAATTCCAACTAAGGTTAATGAAGAAAACATTTATAGCGTATTCAGTAAGGCCTTAATCCAAATAAACAAAATCGAAAATAAATCTTATGATTTAATTACTAATTCAATTCCATGGTGGTATAGCGACTTAAATATTGATATTCTTAATGAGGAGAAAATTCACTCATTAATTAAGAATAGAATTATAAGTCCAACAATCGAAAGTTTTGAGAGTCTAAAGGAAAACTACAATAATATACACATTGAGTTATTAGAAAAACATAAATCCAAATTTATCGAACTAATTGAAGAACTTGTTTTAAACACTAATGATTTGGAGTCAATTTTAAAATCAAAAGTTCTAAATAATGTAGAAAAAATCAAATTTTTAGAAACTTGTTCTAATGATACAATAGAAGAGAACACTGAAAATCTCAAATTGATCAGTCAGCATTTATTAGATGATAATTCATTTAAAATAAATGAGTTACTTCTTAAAAATTTAGTCTTAAATAATAGTGTCTCGATTGCCAATAGAATTAAAATATTCAATAAAAATCTTTTTAAAACTGATGAAGCATTAATAGAAAAATTTCTAAAAAGTTTAGGCAGTAATTATGAAAAAATTACAGACAAGAATAAAAAGGCAAAAGTTCAGGATAATTCTGATAACAGAGAATTATTGAATATTTTGAAATACAAAAATTATATATCAAGTTTTTCCAAAGGCATATTTGGTTTAAGAGTTAATCATAAAAGGAAATAATGCCAGCTGCTAACATCGTTTATAAAACATAACCAATAAGTACTAAACTTAAAGGTTCGTGCTTATTTACGAGAAACACCATTTTTTAAATTTAGCTTTTAAAAAAGGATAAATTTAAAACAAAATATAAAAATTCGGCTTTGTGTTTAATTCGAAACATTAACGTCTTTTTACACTCTACATTTCATACACAAGACCGTTGGTAATAATTAAAGTTGAATCAAATAATATGACAAAAGAAGAATATAAAGAGGCTCAAATCGCTAGAATGGTTAGTCATCAAGTTGGCTCTAAAGATCGAATTGGAAATACAATAACCAAAATATTTTCAAAAGGCAGCGAATATGTGGTTTATGAAATAAAGACCAATGATCTTTCCGATTCAATAAAATTATCTATTGATACTATTATTGAAGATGATACTGAACCACTTGAAAGGTTTTATAAAGTAAGAGAAAAATTCACAAAATTGAAAGGACTACTTTATAAAGTTACTGATGACACTTCGATAAAAGCTAGAATTGGACATATTTTATCTCATGCAATAACAGGAAATCCAGAAGAAGCAAAAACTCAATTTGACTCACTTATTGACGAAATTGAAACTGAATACAAAAATCAATATAAACACAGAATCAAATACTTGGTAACTACAGTTGTATTTTTAGTTCTAGAAATCATTCTATCAATAGTAATTTATTCTAATAATTTATTCCAAGAATTAGTACATATTCGCTACTTAATATATATTTCAACAGCAGCAAGTATTGGAGGTTTCATATCCATAACGAGAAGATTGAAACAAATGAATTTTGAAAAAGATGTACATCCATTAATATATATTTTTTATTCATTGGAAAGAATGATTATTGCATTAATGGCTGGAGTTGTAATTTACTTTGCTATTCAAAGTGATTTAATATTTGGAATAGTTAAGAATTTAGAAAAGCCAATTTATGGATATATCGTATTTGGAGTTGTTGCTGGATTTAGTGAAACTCTAATTCCAAACCTATTAATAAATTTGGAAAGCAAGAAAGAATAACTATTGTTAACACAAGTCCGATGGCACAGATTTACAATCCGTGTCTGTAAAAAACTCAAAACTTAACCAACTGCTGCAACGACACCTCTAGTGCTTTTGAAATTTCATATAAAGAATAAATCGTAGGATTCACTTTGCCATTTTCTAATTTTTCCAGTGCTTGTCTATCTTTATTACAGGCTCTAGCTAGATCAGATTGGCTCCATCCCTTTTGAGTTCTTAGCTCAACAATTCTTTTTCCTATATTTCTTTTTAGCTCATCTTTAGTCACAAAACAAATGTCAATCAATCATGTGACATTCTTGTCATACTAAAGTTTGACAAAACCGATAAAAGTGTTAAGTTTGTCATATAATTATACGACGTATTCGTAAAGTGAAACACAATAGCACCATGCACTCCAAAAACGAGCAGTTAATTATTGATTTGATACAGCAGGATCTTAAACATTGCCAATTGGTCTATGGGTTAGAGCAATTGGGGTTGCAGGGATCGAGTATACATCATCTGGATATCCTCGAGATCATATACCAGTTGATGCAAATCCCTCGCGAGAAAAAAAACGATTACCTCGCAGAGACCTATGCTGCGTTTATGAGTATGGCCACCGAGTATGAGATCACACCCCTGGGCGAATCACTACGTCCCCTGGCAAGAGACTGCTATCATAGGTTAAAGTATTTGGTGGAGTTGTAGGAAAGGATAGTATATATAGTTGTCACACTAAGCTTGCAGAATAGTTGCACACTGAGCGTAGTCGAAGTGTGACGATACTTGATTTACTGTACTACTGGCAACCATATCTTAAGAAAAACATAAAACCCATCATAGCATAAAAAGATTTTCTATCTTCGTTATATACCAATGGTATGTCCTACCCAAAGCAATCTTTACGATTGCAGATTACATATATAGTATAGTAATACATAATTTTTGTCGAGAGCGTTAGCTTTCTTGTCAAGACCATCAGCTTAGTTGTCAAGAGCTTTAGCTTTTCTGTAAGACGTTTAGCTTAGTCGTCAAGAGCCTTAGCTGTATTGTCAAGGCATTCAGCTTAGTTGTCAACAGAGTTAGCTTTCTTGTCATGATACTTAGCGTAGTCCTCAAGAATCTTAGCTGTGTTGTCAAGATGCTTAGCTGCGCTGTCATGAGTATTTGCTATTTCTGTATATGTACCAAATTCAAAAGAAATAGTAATATAAATTAAAAACAGAAAAACATGGCAGAACGTAATTTTAACTTTAAAGACACACTATTATTAGAATGGGGGGACACTATTCTGGATCGATTAAAAACAGACCTTGAGGAGTTTGTAAGTTTTGATAGTAAGCTTAATGCTGCTTTTATCACCGATCTGGAGCAGAAAATATCTTTGGCGTATAAAGAAGGAGGAGATGATGTTAACGTTGCACAATTGCAACAAAAAACAGAGGCTGTAGACATTGCCATGCAGGATTGTCGTACCTACTTTAAACGATTAAAATATTGGGTACTCGATGCATTCCCCGGTAAAAAGGCCATACAAAAGCAGTTTGGTATTGGTAAGTTTAGAAACATAAGTGGTAGCCAAACCAAAATGATCCAGTATATGGAAGGGATCACCGATACTATCAATGAGCATCGCGCTACACTCGAAGCAGTAGGAACACCTGTCGATCTATTAAATCAATCCACTGCCCTGTCCCGTGCCTTGCGCACTGCCAATAAAGAGCAAGAACAGAAAAAAGGAACTCGTACTGTAGATACTGCTGCACGGGTAGAGCAACTTAATGAGTTATATGCCATCCTGCAAAAGGTTAATGCAGCTGCCGATAATGTATTCGAGGAGCAACCCACCAAACGAGAGTTGTATCGCTCCCCTGGCCGTAATGGGACTCCTGTGATCATAGATGAGGAAGAATAGTTCTTTGGGAGCTTCGTCGTTCCTCCTCGCAATGCCTAGTGACCTCACAATGCCGAGTAAGAACGAACGCCTTTACGAGGAGGTACAACGAAGTAAACCCAGGTACGAAGAAATAAGTTTTTAAATACTAACTATAAATATTGAATCACATTAAAACAAACAACATGAAACTAAAAATTTGGTCACTTTTATTATTGGTTATTTTCTATAGCTGTACTACAGAAGAAAATGACTTAGACGAATCTATCAACCCTAATTCAATATCATTTACAGAGGCTATTGCTAATCTGGAAGATAAAACTGGGGTAATCATTGCAGAAAACACGGTTACTTTTACTGAAGACCTCACGATACCAGAAAATGTAATTCTTAACTTTAATGTACGGGACAGGATGATCATTAATGCTGGAGTAACCGTAACCATAAACGGAATTATTTCGGCTGGGAAATTTCAAATATTTGAAATCGCAGCGGGAGGAAAAGTAAATGGTTGTCCGCAAATAGAATATATTACTCCTCATTGGTGGGGCGTAGACGATACAGGAACAAATCCGGTATCAGATATATTTAGGGCTGCTATAGATGCATTTCCTTGTATAAAGAAATTTGTGGCATCAGGAAGTTTTCTTGTTAATAAAGAGATTCTATTAAGTGTCGATGGTAGACACTATGATTTTAATGGTAGTACTTTTATTGGAGTAACCACAGGAACAGATAATGGAGGTTTAATTACTATCGGAGGTCGTGATTTTAGCATAAATGACAAACACTCTGTAGAAGATGTTACTCTTATAGGAGGAACATATATTCCAAAATTTAATCATGATAATTCTTTGGGTATTCTACATGCCAAAAACATTAAGATTTCTAATGTAACCATTAAGGGAGAGAATAGCCTAAGAGGAATAGCAATGCAAAACCCAAATTCTACAATTTCTAGTAATCCTGCTATAGAAAATGTAATTATAGAAAATGTGATTCAGACAGGAGGAGTAAATGCTATTAATATCGATATCAATAACGGAATAGCAAAAAATATTGTAGTCGATAACATCATTGCTTCGAGCATTAATGAGATCAACCCTCAAGCTCATATCCTGGATAAAGAAGCTTCTTTTAGAATTAGTTCTAATGGAGATCATTTAAGAATAAAAAATTTAACGATCTCTAATGTAGTGTTAGATGATATCTATCAAGGTTTTGAATTAAAAGGAGTTAAGGCAAACATTTCAAACGTTCAAATTCAAAATGTCGAACATAGAGGAATAAATATTCAGTTTCCTGATGTTATTAATTTAAATGATATAGAGATAACTGGTGTTTCAAATCAAACAGATGCTATCGTTGGTGTTGGTCCATCTGCTTCTCTTAGTAATGAATTAAACTTTAGCAATATTAAAGTTAATGGTACTTTTAAACGTGCAATTTGGAATTTCATAAAAAACACGAGGTTTAACCGATTATCAATTAGCGGAAATTTCATGTATGGGATAGATAACAATGCTAAAAATTCTGTTTATAAAGATATCAACATCTCGTCTGGTATAACTACTATAGATTATACCGCAATTTATAATGCTATTTCTGGGATGGATAGTAATTTTTCTGGAACCATTAATGGAAAATATGAGTACGGGATCATAAATGCTGCCAAAAATTCTATAATGGATTTTCAGATCAATGGCTCTTTTAGTAATGCTGCAGTATTCACATTTTTTAATGGTAATGGTTATTCTAGTATTTATAAAGCCTATATTAATCTATCTGATTCGTCAAAACATATTAATAGTTATAGAACCGGTGATATTTATCAGATATATGTATATGATGCAACAACAGATACATATACGCTAAATCCTGCACCGTAAGCATAATATCAGTAAGATTGACAAATACCGTATGATAATAAGGAAGAATAACGAAGTAATCCCACTAAGAAAGCTGGGATTGCTTCGTTGTACCTCCTTGCAATGCCGAGTGACCCCGTAATGCCTGATGAACTTGTAATGCCAAATAGAAACAAACGCTTTTGCGAGGAAGAATGACGAAGCAAACTCAGGAACGCCGAGATTGCTTTATGTCTCGCAATACCAACAATAAGAAGATGATAAAAAAACCATGCGTATACTTGATTACCAATAAAAACAATACTGTTATTTATACTGGTGTTACCAGTAATATCGTAAGAAGAGTATATCAACATAAAACAAAATTTTATAAAGGAGCATTTTCTGCAAGATATAACTGTAATAAACTTGTGTATTTTGAGGAGCTTAATAGTATGGGTCTTGCAATCGCCAGAGAAAAACAACTTAAAGCAGGAAATAGAAAACGAAAGGAAGCGCTAATCAACATGGAGAATCCAGAATGGAAAGATCTCTCTGATGGATGGTTGTTTGTGTTTGATTGATGGTAGGGATTACTTCGTCGTACCTCCTCGCAATGCCTAGTGACCCCGTAATGCCTGATGAACTTGCAATGCCAAATAGAAACAAACGCCTTTGCGAGGAAGAATGACGAAGCAAACTCAGGAACGACGAAGTAAACCCTGACAACACCGAGATGGATTCATGTGTTGCAATGCCTTGTAACCTCCCAATACCGAGTGAGAACGAACGCCTTTGCGAGGAAGAATGACGAAGCAAACTCAAGAACGACAAAGCAAACTTAGGTATAACGAGATTGCCTTTGCATCGCGGGATTTACCTATCCTTACAAGAAAGAAGAGATAAAACAGTAACACTATTTAAGTAAGTTTTAATTTAAATTTAACTGTGGGAGCTAAACATTACAAGTGTTATTATATACCTTTAGGAGATAACTTTTAAAACCGTAGTATTATGAAAAACATTGTGAACATTAATGGAATTAAGAGACTAAACAAATCAGTACAAAAAACAATTACTGGTGGATTTACTGATCCAGATGAGTATGGGTACTGTCCAACTCCTAATTCATTTTTTTGTGGTGTACCTGGTCATATTTGTTGCAATGGATTATGCGTTTTACCTACGCATGGCGCTTGTAATTTTTAATAGATTTTTAAATAAAGCGAACTTCGGTTCGCTTTATATATGCTACCTATTTTTAATGATCAATGGATCACCTTGATCATAGTTTAATCAAAATCACTTGGTATTACAACTCTTTCCTGATCTGATCAACGATATAAAATACATTACTTTTCTTTCTGTTGACCAGCAGAATAAACTCTTCTTGGCAATCTGATTGAAATTAATATATTTGTAAAAAAGGGACAAGAATGAGTGAAAAATGGAAATACAGAGTAAAAATTGGTGGAACCTGGGGAATACTGACTGCAATACTCACTAATCTGTTTAAGTTAGCAGATCATCGAAGCTTTGTAGATATATTTTTCTCGTATCGTTTTCTTGCAGAACTTATAACGTATACATTAGTCGGTATCTTTTTTTTCGCAAATGCTTTTAGCCCTAAGAAAAAAGCTAACAAATAAAATTATACTTATTTTTAAAGCTATTGTAAAATAGAAAGCGTAAATACATGCTATAATAAGCCAATGTATCTACGCTCTGTTCATGTAAACACCAATTATTCCCAATTCTTCAATTGTATATAGTATCTCAAAAAATGATATTGTATTTCTATCTTTTCTATTAGCAATATACGACCAACTTTTAATCACTCGATTACGGAAATCCATTTTGAAAATTAAAAAGTTTTAAATATAAATTAAGTCTTCATCGGTTTAGGTTTGTAATCTCAATTGATAAAAAAAACAAAATTCACATTGGCAAGTCTTTAGTCTTTGAGTTTCTGAGGGTACACTGATTAAAAAAAAAGTCAAGTACTCGCAGAACACGATCATAATGTTACTTATTGTTTATAAAAATCGGCCTCAACCGTTTCAAAAAACACATACACTATAAAAATCTTTTGGTACATTAGTCTTGTGATGGTATCTGTAAAACAATAGCAATGGTTATTATATAATTGTTGACAATAATTTGAACAAATAAAACTGAATAAGAGAATATACATTAATGAACATAAAGTTTTCTCAAATAGAAATTACCGAAAAGGAAATAGTTTTAGACTTATTTAAAGAAGCGGCTATAAAAATAGCAAAAATGAATATTGACCATTGGCAATATTGGAAAAACCCACCTTTAGAAAGGATAGAATGGCTAGAAGAAGGAATAAGAAAAAAGGAATTTTATTTTATAAAAAATACTGATTCTACAACTATCGGAATGGTTAGGATTTTAAAGGAAGATTTACTGTATTGGGGCAAACAAAAGGAAAAGTCTCTTTATATTCATTCATTGGTTGTTAAAGACAAATATGGAGGTAAAGGAGTAGGTAAATCTATACTTGAACAGATTAAAAATGAGGCAAAAAAAAGCAATTGTAAATATTTAAGGCTTGATGCTGATTCTAATAATCCAAAGCTTTGCTCCTATTATGAAAAACAAGGTTTTGATAAAGTTGGAGTAAAAGAATTACCTCTTTCTACAAATAATCTTTATCAAAAAGAATTGAAGTAAAAACGGCACGAGAACAATGGCAATAATTAATACGGGTTTTGGTATTTAACTAAAAAGAAGTTTTAGAAACAATGGGAAAATAATGTGCATAAAAACACATAAAACGTAGTACTCCTGTTGTTCGATTGATTTTATAAAGTGATAAAAAAAGAGCGTAAGTACCATCTTCTCAACCAACTTAGTACCTACGCTCCATAATTACTGGGGGCTTCATATATTTTTATACACTTAAAATAGAGAGCGCAAATATCAACTCTTAAAAACCAACTTAAACATTCACGCTCCCATTCACACAAATATTAATTAATCACAATACAACTCTAGTATAGGGTATATATGTTATGTTATTTTTTTCTATAAGCAAGATACAACCATCTTTTAATCACCCCGTTACGGAAATCCTCACCAAAAATTAAAAAGTTTTAAGTATACTATCTTTTATCATTTTGAAATCCTTTTGCTAAAAAAGTTTATCTTTAAAATATTCCACTTATATACGTTGTGGTTTTAGTCAAAATAGGTATGAAACAAACTCTCTGTAGAAAAAAACCAAACCTTGTTAATGACTCATTAAAACAATTCTACCATACATTCAGTACTCCAATAAGTAATAAAGATGGATTCCAGCCTACGCTGGAATGACAGATTTTGAGTGTTTTGTCATTCCAGCGTAGGCTGGAATCCAAAGTAATGGTAACTTTTTTTAAATCATTTTACCTGAGCATATGCTTATATCGTTTCAGTATATGAGTTTCTTTTATTATCTTAGTAATAACGGTTAAAAAACAATATTGCAAACATTGATAAACATTAAAAAGCTATGGGAGGCATTAGAATCATCACTATTATTTTTGCCACTGTTTTTATGTCTTGTCATATACATGCACAGATAGATGCAAAATTGATAGGTAAATGGAGCCTAATCAAAATAGAAGATAGCCTGGATACCATATCTCCTCCTAAAACTGCTAATTATGACCTTATTATATCTGATACTACATTTAGTTTTTCTGTGGGCGTAAACACCTGTGGGTATGCAGCAAAAACGATTAAGAACACCATTATTGGTGCATTCGCACATTGTACAGAGGCCTGTTGTGATGAT
Source organism: Aquimarina algiphila (assembly GCF_947494415.1). Taxonomy (NCBI): domain Bacteria; kingdom Pseudomonadati; phylum Bacteroidota; class Flavobacteriia; order Flavobacteriales; family Flavobacteriaceae; genus Aquimarina; species Aquimarina algiphila. The sequence continues at coordinate 120,405 of NZ_CANLVC010000003.1, forward strand.
AAAGTATGGAAACACTTTGAAAAAATTAATTACCAAGGAGATTTCTCGCTTGAAGATGATGGAAATACCTTGATTATAGTCAATCAAAGCGGGAAGGTGTATTTACAAAAAATAGACTAGTAAACAAAAATACCATCAATGTATCTCTCACCAAAGAGAGCGATGGAAAAACTGCTGAGATTATTTACATCAAAAAGATCAAACTACTTTAATTATTAAATTATTTTTTTGCGATTTTTTTTAAAAAAACTTTGTTTTCTTTTTTTATTATTTCAAATAAATATGTCTGTTTCTTTGTTTTTATTGGTTCAAAAACACCACCTACTAGTACAGCCTCATTCCCTATAGCTTCGATTACTTCTACTTGTAGTGTATTGTTTTTTAAAATAGTATACACTCCGTAAATAGTATAATCTTCACTTTCATCATTACCACAACGAGGAAGGTTTTCAAAGCTTGCAAAACGCATTGTTTTGTCTAAAGTTGTTGATTTTTTATAAAACTCTACAATGCTTGCTCCTAGTGAATCTTTATATTGCTGTTTATTATTTATAGGTGTCAATTCATATTCTGTAATCGATTTATCTTCTAAAAACAATGTAGTAATAAACCATGTATTTTTCTGTAATAGATTTTCTATAGTACTTTTTTCTTCCTTTGATTGTCCTATCATTTTTATACTTAAGAGTACAAACAATGCAACTAATTTATAATGTGGTTTATTTATGTTCATTATCATTTTTTTTATCAAATACCCAAAAGCATTATATTTTCCTTCTCCAATCGCATATACACTAGTTTACTTTTTTATAAGCTGACCTTTTCCTATTATCTTTCCTTCTTCGTCTCTAACTACTACAAAGTAAGTTGCGCTAGCAAAATCCTCAACATTGATTTCTGTTTTTGAAATATTAGTTTTTATATTTTTTATGAGTTGTCCATTAAAAGAGTATATAGAAATATAAGACACCTCTACTCCTACATCTATGATTGTACTTCTTATTGCTGGATTAGGATATATTTTTAAAGTTTGTAGGGGTACGCTTTTCATAATTTCTAAAAAAGGTTTAGTCGGTAAAAACTTAGCGATTATTGGTTTTTTATGATGCTCATCCATAGAAATTTGGGCAACTGGATGTTTGACCTTTTTATCTTGTGTCCACCATTGATAAAAGATACCTGTGTTTTTTTTGGATTGATTTAAAAGTACCCATTGATCTAATTCTTTCTTATAAAAAAAATCGGTAACACTTATTACATGTTTTAATCTGAGTGATAAGAAAGTTCCTTTAGGTAAAATAATATCACCCCATGAATCCACTACTGTTTGATGCTCAAAGACTCGAGTTCTTTTAATAGAATCTGCGCCTTTTTTTGTTTTCTCTACAATCTTATCTTCTTCTGTGGTGTTTGATGAAGTATCTTGATAATTTAAAGGATACTTTATAACTGTTTCCTGTCTAATATCAACACGTTTTTTTTCATTAACATATACACCAGAGCCGTTGCCTACTAATTTAGAACTAGAATGGTTCATAAACATCCATGCTTCATAATAGCCATTATTTGAATAGAGTGCTATGTTAGAATTAGGAAAATCTTCACCAAATGGAGTGTCTTGAGGATCAACAAAAACTAAGGTATCTCGTGCAGTAGATTTTAAATTAGAAAAATCCCATACTTTATTTGGTCCTGGCTCACCTACATCAATAGTACTGGTGGGAAATCTTTCGTAGTATTCTACAATGGTGTCTCCTACAGATACAAAATCATTATGCTCCAGGGTGATTTGAGAAAACGAATGTGTCCCAATAAAACATACTAGCATTAGATATTTTTTCATTGTTCTTTATGAGGTGATTTATACTACTGTTGTGTTCGTCTAATTTTTGAAGAGCACTCTCCTTCTACATTATTAATTATATTTTTTGTGCCAGATGCTAATCTGCTCTTTCAGCACATCAATCGTTAAACTTTTCTTTGATTCTTTTACTTTGTTTTGAAGATATAGTTTGGCATTAAACAGCTCTTTTTTTTCTTCTATAAGAATCCCTTTGGCAGGTTGACCAACTTCATCATAAAAAATATGTGATATATAATCTCTCTTGTTATCTCTCCCGAGATTGCCTCTGCTAAATTTTTTAAAAGTTGACTCAATTGTATTTTTTGGTGGTAATCCCGAATACATATCTAATACAAAGTCACTCCTAAACCATTCATGTCTCTTGCTTTGTATTTTTTCTAAGGTCTCTGAAGAGAAGCTCCAGGAAATATCTGATTTTAAAACTCCTTTTTCTAAATAGAATGCAATTCCTTTGTTAATGAAATTGTTGGTTGTATTTCTCTTTCTTTGATCTACTATTTCTTCTTTATAGGTTAACGAGATAAATTCTTTACCAACAACTATTTTCAAGTCTGGGTTCTGTATCTCGACAATCTCCATACCCTCATCTGTTTTCTTTAAAATAAGATTATTTGCATAGTGCATTGCAAATACCCAAATACTAATGGCGTTTATTTTTCCTTTTTCTAAGATTTTAATACGAATACCATCATTAATCATTTCATACTTGGCTCCAGTATGTATCTTGTTGTTTTTATAAATTGATTTAAAAGGAATATCAATTAACTCTGTATTTTCTTTAATATTTGATATAGCATATTGATACTTTCTAATTCCTTTTTCATAATAATCAAGAAGTACTACGACGTCTGAAATTGTTCTTAAAAAATAACCTTGATATGGTTGATTGTTTTGATAGGTACCTGTTTGTGTTATTTGTCCGTCGATCTCAAATACAGTATACTCAACTCCTATTTTTTGATCATTTTTATAAATTTCGAAAAACGTAATCCCTTTGGTTTTTGCTTTGACTTTCCTCTTGTCTAATTTACCTTCTTTATAAATTAAAACATCTCCATTATCTTTCAGAAGTTTGCCTTCCGTCGGAATCCCTTTTGTATAACTTAAGATATAAGCAGTATCATTATCGCGATCATAATCATAACTCTCCCCATCTTTTACTCCATTTTTAGCATAATAATATGCTAATAGTTCTTCATTTTTTAAACGCTTAAACACCTGTTTACCTTCCTCTTTTCCTTCTTTAAGAGTAGAGATTTTACTGCATACCCAACCGTGTATTTCTGCTTCACTAATAAAGGTTCCTGAATGTTTTTTACCATTTACATAGGTTCCTATAGCTATTGTCTTACTATTATATAGTATTTTTTCTTTTGTCTTTATCCCTTTTTTATATGTAGTCACATGTATGACACCTCTTTTCTTTCTATAAAAAGTTCCATCATAAGGATTATTATCTCTATTTATACCATGATAAAGGACACTACCATCTAGATTATAAAATTCTTCTTCGCCTTCTAATTTACCGTTTTTTATATTCTGAAAATGACGCATTCCTACTACATAACCGCATTTACTTCCTGGGTAATAACTTCCTTTAAAACGATCTTGTGTTTTTAATTCCAGATCAGTGATCACCTCTCTTATCTTTTTCCCGTTTTTTCTATAGTACAGTTCTGTCACTATAGTCTTAGCAGTATGTTTTTCATACGCTAATTGTGTAGTGTTTTCATAATATAATTTTCTCTCAATATTCTTTCCTTCTTTGTAAGTAGCAAAGCAATTTGTTGTTCCCTCGTAGGGTCTATCATTTTTATACATTACACTAGAAGTCAAAATTCCTTGTTTATTAAAAAATTTCCCTTCTCCCTCTTTTAGTTGGCCTTCATAATTAACTGTAAATTTTTTATTTCCATTTTCATAAAACTCTTTATGCTCGCCATCTAGATTTCCATAATGATAATTACTTATAATATTAACGTTTCCATTTTCATAAAACCATCGTACTTCTCCAATAAAATCATCTTCATTATCCTTATCTGCCCAACCTATCATTTGAGGTTGACCTGATATATAATAATCTTTAATGAGAACTTTATCATCTTTTATTTCCAGAGGTATGTTTCGATAATACGTCGCTTTATCCTTTGTGGTTTTATTCCATTCCTCATCAAAATAAATAACACTTTTTTCTTGGGCATAGCTTTGTAAAAAACTTAGCGCAAACATGAAAAAAAAACTTAAATATCTAAAATCCATCACTTTCTTTTGTTCATCAATTGTCAATTCATTTTTTTTACTCTCAAACTCTTTCAGCGAAGGTACTCTTGAATGTAGTTCTTGTGCATAAGAAGTATTGTTAATTGAAATAAATAATCACATAATGCCAAAGTTGTTTATGAAATTGTTGTTTCTTATCTTTTTACTAATGCATCAATCAAATGAGTTATAAAAATTACGCAGTTACCAGAATCCCAATTATAATTTTAACCCTAATATACCTGATTTGGAAAAATCAGATTATTTGTAATGTATATTTGCATTTCTTTAATATATATTTGCCAAACACCCTATAATTTTTTAAAATCAACAAAAGAAGTCATTTGAGCTGATAATTTAAAAAAAACTGCCTTTTACTTGCAAATCCAGGTTTACTTTTGTGACCAACAATACTATTATCTAATTCTATAGACCCTCTCACCTTTTTATATTATCTCCTGTACATTTTTTCTTTTATTTTGATTTTCTATATAACTGATAACAAATCTTTTGGTAAATTAGTAAGACAAAAACAGAAGGAAAATAATAGCAGTCGTTATTATACATGGCCCCGGCAATTACATTAGGATACAATAAAGATTAACGATATCATAAAATTATTCTTTAACCACTAATTTATAACCATGGGCTTAAAAATCATCTTACTTATTGTTGGCATATTGCTAATCGCCGGAGCAATCTTTTATTTCTTAAAACGTCGTAAAAAATACGGTTCGTTTATTCACAAACTTCCGTTACAAGAATTGGGATATAAAAATATCCCTGCAGTACCTTATCAATTAGGTGAAATTCCCGGCACCCTGGTAAGACTGGGGTTACGGGCTAATGCTACTACCCAGGCCAAATGGGGCATGAATAATACATATCAAATTGATGAATACAATGCTAATGGATACTCATATCAATATGGGCGAGGTAAAGATGTTGAAGCAGAAGCACATGCAGATCGTCTATCGCTAAAAGCTGATCTCGAAAAATCATCGGTTAAAGTAGAGCTTAACCCAGCTAAATTGAAAAACCGAATGAATGCGAGTGAACATCTAAGGGCTAGTAATGATGAAGATCCAATCACTATGCTTTCTCTTACCAAACCTGAGCAATTTACAATGTCATGGACTACTTTTAATAGTGTGTATCATAATGCTCAGAAATTTCTGCCCGACATGATGGGTACGATGACCGATGTGGCCATTGCTAACCGTGTTTTCTGGCCTACTATTGCAAAGTATGGATTTGCCTATAATTTACTAATTCTTGAAAAAGTAAATGATACCAGAGCTACTGATTATAAAAATGTATTTGGAGATGCCTGGACATCAGAAATTGAAACTTTACTAAGCGATCAATTACTATATGCCATCGATCTTCGTATGTACGCTACGCTTCCTATAAGCCATGTAAAAGGTAACCCCAGATATACTCCTGCTACTCTTACGCTATTAGCGCAAAATCCTGATAAATCCTTGCGACCTATTGTAGTATTGATCATCAATCCCGAAAATAAAGGAAACACGATCTACTCTTTTGGAGTCTGTACAAATGGAACATGGTTGTATGCTCTAATGGCCGCCAAAACTTCGATCACCTTATACGGAATATGGATGGGACATGTATATCATTGGCATATTGTTTCTGCTGCATTATTAATGACTTTACATAATCACGTCGAGGAAACACATCCTTTACGGGTATTTATGGCTCCTCAAAGCGAGTTTATTATTCCTTTTAACGATACTCTGCTCCTGCTATGGAAAAGAATCGCACCGCCAACCTCGGTAAGCAGTGCCTCTGAGTTTCTTAACATGACAGATACTTTTGCTAAGGGAAGATCTTTTCTGCAAGATGACCCTAATACTACCTTGCAAAACAATGGTATTAAAAAGGAAGACTTTTCAAATAAAACCGATTGGGATCAATATCCTATTGCAGGAGAATTGCTATCCGTTTTTAATGCGGTTGAAACCTATGTAACTGCATTTGTAAATCAGACGTGGTCTAATGACCAAGAGGTAGTTGCCGACAAACAAATTCAGGCCTGGATTGCCGCTTCTTCTGACCCTTCTGATGGAAATGTAGCTGGGATTCCAACACCTGATAGTCGTAAAAATCTGATTACAACCTTACAAAGTCTTGTTTTTAGACTTACAGCACATGGAGCTTCTAGATTAAATGCAACCGCTAATCCCGTGCTTTCATTTGTTCCTAACTCCCCGCCTTGTTTACAACGGACCGATATTCCTCTACCAACTAACGACCTTCCTACTGAAGATTTGTTAACCTATCTGCCAAAAACAGGGACTATTGGAGAAATGATTACCTTTTTATTCACATTTGTGTTCTCTTCTCCTTACATTCCTTTTCTACCCGTTGCTGGTAATCAAACAGAACTAATCTGGGGTAATGATCCTAAAGAACCTCGTAATGCAGCTCTTATTAATTTTAGGGAATTCCTGGAAGGTTTTATACATTCTTATGAAAAACCCGGAGCCGCACAACTATATCAGTGGCCTAGAAATATTGAAACCTAAAAAAAATCACAACATAATCGTATCAAGTGTAACAAATCTTGTTTTGATCTATCTTTCTGTAAACAACTAACCTAATATTCATGCAAAAAGTACTTCTACTATCATTTACTTTGGTCTTATTATTTTCTTGTGCCAAGGAGAAAGAAAAAGAAAAAACATTTAATATAGGACAACAATCAACTACTATTGTCGACGAATCCAGGGATCGCCCAATAGTTACAGAAATATGGTATCCTACCTATGATTCTTTAATCACAAAAGAAACTAAAAGCACCCGTAAAGAACTTTTTAAAAACATCAAGACAATTCCTAATGCATCAATGCCAGAGGGAAAATTTCCACTATTACTTGTTTCTCACGGTACAGGGGGCAATCGTTTTTCTCTTACCTGGTTTATAGAAGACATTGTCAAAAAAGGATATATCGTAGTCTCTGTAGATCACTACGGTAATTCTACTTTTAATAAACTGCCCAGAGAATTTGTAAAATGGTGGGAACGTGCTATTGATATCAAATATACACTTACTACAATTCTAGAAGATACAGAAATTGGACCTAAAATAGATCGGTCTAAAATTGGTGGAGTTGGTTTTTCTTTGGGAGGATATACTAATATTGCATTAGCAGGTGGTTATGTAGATAGAGAGGTGAAAGATAGTGATGAGTCTGATACGGATCGTGAGATGCCTCCAGAGTTTCCCCAAACCGATGAGATTATAGATTTTGATACTGATAGTTTGATTGTAGCATCCTATAACACCCATAAAGATCATGTAAAAGATGATCGTATAAAAGCCTTTTTTGTAATGGCTCCTGCTATAGGGTTTGGTTTTCATTCTAAAAAACAAACCGAAACCATCACTGCACCGGTATACATTGTTGCAGGAAAAGGAGATACTAATACGCCTGTTAAGCATAATGCAATACATTATCACAATTTAATCCCTACAAGTAAAATTCATCTTTTTGGAGAACATGTCGATCACTATATTTTCTTAAACGAAGCCACAGAATTTGGAAAAAAAGTAGCTCCAGAAATTACTATCGATCATCCTGAGGTAAATCGCAAGGAAATACATCAACAAACCATGCAACTCGCTCTTGATTTTTTTGAAAAGAACCTGTAAATAAAGATATGTTCATATTTTTGAGTTTCCTATATCGTTTCTTATAAGAAACGGTATAACTATAGTTTGGTGTATCTTGTAACAAAAAAGAAACACATTCGTCTTGAGCATATGAACAGAACATTATATTGGTATTGTATTCTTTGTATAGTTTCGGCATCGGCTTTTGCGCAGCAAAGCACTACAACTATTTCGGGACAGATTTTGGATAAGGAAACCAATGAACCCATTGTTTATGCCTCTATTTATATTAAAGATCTAGCTATAGGAACAACCTCAAATGAAGAAGGTTATTTTACTTTTTATGTTCCCAAAGGGCAAGAAGATGCTTCAATAATAGTATCTATGATTGGATATGAGTCTATTGAGAAAAAAGCACATACATTTTCTGATCATCAAAAAATCATATTGAGTTCTAAAGTTAATAGCCTGGACGAAGTAGTGATCACTTCTACCAAAAAGAAAGCGCTTACTGCAAAGGATATTATTAAAAAAGCATATAAGAGTATAAAGAATAATTACCCCAATCAACCTTATATCTTAGAAGGTTTTGTGAGAGATCTTCAAAATGAAGATGATCAGTATGTGGAGTACCTGGAGTGTGCGGCAAAATTGTATTATAAAGGTTACACCAAACAAATTGAACCTTCTGTAGAATTGGTGGAAGTACGAACAAGTCAGATTGCAGAAAAACATCCATGGAATGCGAATGAAGAGCGTAAGAATTCGATTATGGACTTGATCGAAGATGATTTCATTCGCTTTGATTATGGTCCTATTAGAGCAAAAAAAGGTTGGAATTATGAAATTGAAAGTATTCTGCCCTATAACAAAAGATATGTCTATAAAATTATCGGGATCGATAAACCATTTCAAAAAGCCATACTGTATATTGATACAGAAACCTTTGCCTTTGTGAAAATGGAATTAACAAGGTCGGCTATCAATAACAGATCCTGGAGAAGAAAATTTACAAACGGAGCACTACAAGTGTATTATAATGTAATTTTTGAATACCAGGAGTATAAAGGTAAAATGTATCTAAAATATCAAAAGGAAGAAGATACCTGGAAAATATTTAAAGGGTTAGAATCACAAAAACTCTTATTTATAAAAAAGCCTAAAAAAGAGCTTTTTATCAATAAGATTATTACTGATAACGTAGCCCAATATCCTTTTACAAGAAATATGAAGATTAGTACTAGCATAGAAAATCAGGCAAGACCCTATAACCAGGAATTTTGGTCAACATATAATGCACCTCAACAAACCGAAAAAGAGAGCAAAATTATTGAAGAGCTAAAAAAGATTAATTAATTGTCTTTATATAATAATTAATAATTGTTATCCGTATACTCACAATTTAAAATCATACAATATTTGACTTATTATAAATTTTGATGTTTTATTTATACCTTCAAAATACACAATAGATTCCCATACATTATTCCTAGTAAAATCTTAAAAATCTATCTCTTATCTATGTTTAATAAAATTTAAAAAATTACGACCTTTATCCATGTAATGAAATCACACAAAAACCGACTTAGTAAACATGATCAAGGAGTTTAAAGAATTTTCGACCGAAGCTATACTAAAAGTTGGTAACGAAGAATTATTACAATCGTATACCAAATCAGAAATTATAGTTTTATATACTTTTATTTGGGCTAGAGAAGGTGATGCAATTATGGAGATTGACGGAATTTTGACTACGGTCGAAAAAGATACTATTGTTGTATTAACACCAGATCAATATTTTAAATTTATTAGCGGATCTGATCTAATCACATATCAGTTTAATAGAGAGTTTTACTGTATTAAAGATCATGATAAAGAAGTAAGCTGTATGGGTGTACTTTTTTATGGTAATAGTGCGGTTACTCCAATCGTTAAGCTCAATGTTACAGAACGCAATAAACTAGACCAGTTACACAGTGTATTTTTGGATGAGTTAGATACGGTAGATACTATACAGGCAGAAATGTTGCGCATGTTAATGGCTAGATTTATCATTACAACAACACGACTTATTAAACAACAGCATAATTTTGAGGCATTAGATGATCAAGTTGATCTTATCAGAAGTTTTAATATTCTTGTAGATACACATTTTAGAAAGGAACATTCTGTAGCGTTTTATGCTGAGAAATTATTTAAGTCACCCAAGACATTATCTAATAATTTTGTTAAACTTAAGAAAAGTCCTTTGCAGATTATTCACGATCGCGTAATTTTAGAAGCCAAACGCCTACTTATCTATACAGACAAAACTGCTAAAGAGATCGCCTACGAAATAGGATTCGAAGACGCTTCTCATCTTAGCAGAATGTTTAAAAAGCATACGTCCTTTTCTCCTTCAGAGTTCAAAAAACAATTAAAACCAGAACCTGCAGGGAAATATTGACCAGCTTTAAGGAAAAAGTGCCATTATATCATATTTGTTTTTGCCCCAACTTTGTACTATAAAAACAACGTAAAATCTCCGAAATATATTCGGGTAAAATATATAGATATGAAAACTTCGATTCACACTATCAAAATAGCACTGTTTAGTATCTTATTTCTGTCAGCTTCTGTAAGCAACGCACAGATAATTTATGAAGATGAGCTAGAAACTGTATACCTCAGTAAAAATGCTGAAGAAGTGGTATACACAAATAATTTTAGCAACTTTAATGGTCGACTAATTGCTACAAACCAGATCAATTTTAGAATAGAAATACAAAGAGCAAAACAAGATAAAGATTATTTGCTGTTTCTTTCTGAAAGAAGTAATCTTGAAATATTGGCATCTGCTTATCTAAAAACGATACGTAAAGGAGCGAATAGAAGTTCTGATGCAGAAGCATTTGCAAAATTCCTTAACGATAGATTACCCGAATTAATGCACCAATTTAAAAAAGACAATAACCTTGAAGAATTGTATATGTACTCAAGAAAGAATACATTTAATGGGAAAATAGACGCTTTGCCGAGTGTTTTGTAGTATAAGATTATACTAAACAAGCTAATTAAACAACAACCACAAACAAAAATGAAAAAAAAATTACCCCTATTACTACGAATCCTCGTAGCAATAATTTTGATTCAAACCCTCAGATTTAAATTTACAGCTCACCCAGACAGTGTTTATATTTTTACAAAAGTTGGACTAGAGCCTTATGGTAGAATAGGAACCGGAATAACTGAACTTATTGCCGGAATTTTGCTTTTAATACCAAAAACTGCATGGGTAGGTGCCATGTTAACACTTGGTATTATAGGAGGGGCCATTATGATGCACATTACAAAACTTGGGCTTGAAGTTAATAATGATGGTGGGGTTCTTTTTATCACTGCTGTGGTAACTTTTCTCTTAAGTGCAGTTATCTTATGGACAAAAAGAAAAGAAGTTAAATTCTTTTAATCATATATTATAGGGTATAGGGTTATATAGTACTACAATCCTAACCTCAAAAAATTAAGCATACCTCCACAATCGTGGGGGTATTTCTTTTTTAGGAAAAATTGACAAGTCCTCGGGAAAAACATTCATTTCTTTCCTCTCTTTTGTAATGCATCTTTGTACCAGAAATTAAACATTAAATAATAGATCCCAAGCTAATTTGGAATCAAAATTTTAAAATAAAGTATATGAACATTCAGAATAAATCAATTTTCAATTTAATCGAAATTTTTCGTCAGGGAAAAAGAAAAGTAATCAATTCTATTCACGCCAAAACACATTGCGAACAAAAAGGTATTCATGATTTCTATTGTGATGCAGAACGGCCTTTTATTCAAAAATAGATGATAAAAAAGTAACTCGGGAAGATTTGACAAGTGATCGGGAAAAACATTCATTTTACACCCTTTATTTCTGCCAGATCTTTGCAGTGTTAAATTAAAATAATAAAATAAATAATAATAAACCCCGAAAAAATTTTGGGATCAAAAAACACAAAAATTATGAGCACATTTAATGTACCAACAAGAGATGAAGTAAGCGCCAATAACCAGGCAATATTTGACAACCTTAATAAGGGATTAGGTTTTGTACCTAACTTATATGCAACCTATGCACATAGTGATACAGCATTAGAAAACTATTTAACTTTTTCAAATGCAAAAACATCACTTTCTGCTAAAGAAAAAGAAGTAGTAAATCTTGCAGTTAGTCAAGTTAATGATTGTATCTACTGTTTATCTGCACACACAGCTATCGGAAAAATGAATGGATTTACAGATGAACAAATATTAGAACTTAGAGCAGGAGGAGCTTCTTTTGATACAAAGCTTGATGCACTGGCTAAATTTGCAAAAAACATTACAGAAAACAGAGGAAAAGCAGATCAAGATGTAGTAGATAATTTATTAGCAGCAGGATATACCAAAGGAAATTTAATAGATACTATCGTATTAGTAGGAGACAAAACTGTTTCTAACTACTTACACAGTACAACTAAGGTTCCTGTAGATTTTCCAGTTGCTCAACCACTAGAAACCGCTTCGGTATAAGTGTAACCACCTAAGATAGATACTCCACAAAAAGGAGGGCATATATACTACCCTCCTTTTTTAAGAATAATTTTAAAATCAGTAAATAATTTAAATAAATAAGTAAAATCATGAAAAAGTTAATCACAGCATTCACATTTATTTTAGCCATCACTTTTAGTGCACAAGCACAACAAGTAAAAACAGTTGCTTTAGAGCAAACTAAGGGAGAATTCACTCAGAAAGAAGTAAAATTATCTGAAGGAAGTTATGTATTTAACATTACTAATAACCAAGCAGGTACAGATGTTGGTTTTGTTTTAGTTCCTGAAGGAAAAGATGTTTCTGATGCTAAAAATCATATTGCTGCAGCATATGTAACTAAAGTAGTTGCTGAAGGTAAAACAGAAAGTTCTAAAACGGTAAAATTAGAAAAAGGAACGTACACATACTTTTGTCCTTTAAATAAAACTCCACAATATAAATTAGTTGTAGAGTAAATATTCTAATTTTTTTATAAATACTTAAAACCTTGTTAATCTAGATTAGCAAGGTTTTTCTTTTTATATTTTTGCCAAAAATCAATCAGAATGAAAAATATATTTGTATTGGGATTGTTAATTTTGTTTTTATCCTCTTGTAAAACAGAAGTCAAAAAAGAAAAATCTTATGATGATAACGTAGAAGTAAGAGATCCAGAATTGGCAAAAGAAAGTGATAGAGAAAAAATTCGTACAACAGCAGAGGCCATTGCTGATGCTAATGGTCTACAAAAATGGGACAAAGTAAAAGAACTAAAATTTACTTTTAACATCGATCGTGACAGTAGCCATTATGCACGTTCATGGAGTTGGAAACCAAAAAATGATATGGTGACTTTAACTTCTGCTCAAGATACCATTACATATAACAGAACTCAGTTAGATAGCACTTCTATAAAGGCAGATCAAGGATTTATAAATGATAAATATTGGTTATTAGCCCCTTATAATTTGGTATGGGATGCTGCTAGCTTTACCTCAAAACACGAAGTAAAAGCAATTGCTCCTATCAGTAACACCGAAATGCAAAAGTTAACCATTGTATATAAAGATAAAGGAGGATATACACCTGGTGATGCCTATGACTTTTATTTTAAAGGAGATTTTATTATTAAAGAATGGGTCTTCAGACAAGGAAATACAGCAGAACCTTCTTTGATTACTTCATGGGAAGATTATCAAAATTTTAATGGAATTAAAATTGCTAAAACTCATAATCGTAAAGATGGAAATTGGAAACTTTACTTTACAGATGTAGCAGTTATTATGGAATAAAGCAACAACATTAAATTTATTAAAACCTCTCAAGTTATGACGTACTTGAGAGGTTTCTTTTATATGAACAATTACTATCTACTTTTTCAAAAACTTAATATTTTGAACTGTTGATACTCCATAAAACTTTAAGAAATACAAACCTGTTTCATATGAACTCATATCTAGGTTTATACTTAAATCTTTTATAGAAATTGGCTGATCAACAATGGTTTTTCCTTGTATATCAAAAATTCTCATTTGATAATAATCATGTGTGTGTGATAACTTTATTTGCATCGTATTTAATACTGGATTTGGAAATACTAATATTTCACTTTCTAAATTATCACCCCCAAAATTTGTTAATCGAGACGTATTGCAATTACCGACAGTAAAGTTATGCTTGGCAGTTGCGGTATTATTCTCTCCTCCTGTCGGCAAGCTATACGTGTAGTAGAAATAAATCTGTTCTCCTTGATTAGCATTGATTTGAAAAGGAACATTAGGAGTAACTATGTACCCAGGGTATGGCCCAGTTTCTGAAGTACTATAATATAAAATACATACGGTAGATCCCATTCCTGTTATTTCGGGAACAAAAGTAAGCGTTGGGTTTACAGTTTCTACTGAAACTTCATAAGCATAATCGCCATTATCTGCACTACCTGAACAACCAGTTCCTCCTCCTGTTGTGTCTGAAGAAGCTTTAAATTCAGTATAGTTTATATTTAACCCTGCAGCATCAAATACAATTCGCAGTTCGTGTATTCCTGCACTAATTAAAATGTTATTTATCGTTATTGTTTCATAATTCTGCCATCCGTTTGTATTAGGTACAGATATAACTTCCGTAATGGAAACCCCATCTAGTTCTAGATGAAATTTACCATTGCCATTGGGGGAGGCAATACGGAAGTTAACATCATAAATATCTGAAGAAGCTGAAGCATCAATAGTATATGCTAACCACTCTCCTGATTCGACCCATCCAACATTATACATTCCTGTTGTATCTCCAGTATTCTCTATATCTACATCTTCCTGTCTATAGGCTCCGCCAGTATTTCCTGTACTCGTATCATAATATCCCACACCTGCTCCGCCTTCTTTATAATCTTCTGCTTCTATAACACCGGGTATTGTTACATAAGATCCTGTGTTTTCATTTACACTAATAGATGTAGAACCAGAAACAGAACCACTAGTAGCAATAATGGTATGTATTCCCGTAGTTGATCCTGTATATATACCATTACTATCTATTGATCCTCCTGTAGTAGTCCAAGTAAAACTGGTCTCATAAGTATCTCCATTTTGATCAAATCCCTGCGCATCAAATTGTTCCATTTGTCCCTGGTTTATTATTGCGTTCTGGGGATTAACAACTATAGAAGTCAAAATTGGTGTTTGAGAAGCTATTTCTTTTGTCAATGATCTTAAATTATCTATATAAAAAACGTCTCCACGACTAGTATTAGGTCCAAACAAAAACACAACAGTATCTATCTGTGCATCTGTAACGATTAGATCTGGAGTGCTGGTTAATACGAACTCTAAACTATGCCAGCTATTTTGTTCTTTTACAGCAGCCTGATATACACTATGTCTACCAGCTGGATAGTTTGAAGGATTTGACAAAGAGCTGGCTTCTAATTGCCAACTAATAATAGTTCCAACAGGGGCACTTGTATATACATCCATGGCAAACCTCTTTTCTTCAGAAACATATGCGCTTGCATCATTAATAAAATTCGTATCAAAAAATAATACATCATACAATTCAGAAGAATCTCTCTCATAACGACCTGCTTGAGAAGATCCATTAATTGTATTAGCTTCTGGATTCCCTATATTAGCTGTATAAGCACCTGTAGTGGTTGAATTAAGGGCTAGGTTGTCACTACCATTATAATCCTGAATCATTTCAGAGAATTTATAGGAAGGTGGTAATTTGGTTATACCATATCTAAAGTTATCGAAGTAATATGTCTCACTTGTATTCGAACCTGGATCAAAAAGTATCGAGATTTCGTTAATAGAAAAATTAGACGTTCCTGCATCTGGGGCTGAAGAATAACTAAATGCTATTGTATGCCATGTATTTTGTTCTTTAACAACTCCACTAAATTGACTATTTCTCCCTGCAGGAAAATCATTTTCAGAATTTGCCTGGTTTTCTAAGCTTAGAGAAATTTCAGTTCCGGCAGGAGCAGCTGTATACACATCCATAAAGAAAATATGTTCTCCTCTTACAAAAGGACCACTATTCTCAATCGCTGCTGTATTAAAACTTACCACGTCATAGGTTTCTGTCGAACCTCTAACATATTTTGCTGCATTTGTACTATTATTAATGCTATTGCTTCCCGGGTTTGTTACATTTTCTGTATACACTCCATTTTGAAAAAAATTCGTCAATTGATTTATTCCATCATAATTTGCTATAATAACTTCTTCTAACAACACCGCATCAGGTGCATCCATTTTTCTTATGTTATCAATATAAACGGTATGTCCTGTATAGCTATCGGGATCTATTAATAGCACAAGTTGATCTACTTCTAATGCTCCAACACTAGTATCTGGTCTATCAACCAATTCAAATTCTAGCGTTTCCCATTGATTTTTAGTAGTTGTCTTTGCTCTATATCTACTATGTCTCCCAGAGGGCCAATCTCCAGCAGAAAGCGTCCCGTTTTCTATTTGTAACATAAACTCTGTTCCGATTGGGGCATCACTATACACATCCATCCAAATAGTTTTTTCTTTGGAAGTATATTCTAAAGCATTCCCTATATCTGAAGTAGTCATATATACCCCATCATACTGAGCTCCTGTAGCTCTCACATATTTACCCACTGTTGAAGAATTATTTACTGAATTTGGTTCTGGGTTGGCTACTGATTGGGTTAGTATTCCATCTGTTTTTGAGGTATATGTTAATTTTCGATTTCCCTCGAAATCATCATACACAAATTCTAAAATTTGTTCTGGATTTACAGAGACACTCATTTTATATTCGTTCTCTCCACAATTCGGAACATTTACATTGACTTTGACATCTCCTCCTGTAGTTCCCCAGTTCACCAAAATAGAGTTAGTACCCTGTCCTGAAATAATTGAAGCTCCGTTAGGCACTAACCAATTATATGATGCTCCGTTTATTGCTGTTATACTATATGTTTTGTTTATTTCACCTTCATAAACTCTATTGTCTCCTGTAAGTTGAGTATTAAAAGCTCCAGAATATACACGTACATAATCGACTTCCATCTGTGTAGGGTAATCTGCTGGAGTGGGTGGAATATTACCTGTAAAAGGTGTTCCTACTCCTCCTACTGCTACATTTAGAATAATATACCAATCTCCATCTGCAAAAGGCCATGGATCTACTGTATTCGCAGGAGTAACCGTATGATATAACTGATCATCTACATACCATCTTATCTCATTAGGTTCCCACTCTACTGCGTATTCATGAAATCCTGCAGAAAGATCTAAGCCTGCATTATATTCTCTACCATTATATTGCCATCCTCCATTAGAGTAGTGTACTGTTCCTCCTATGGTCGTAGGATTTTTATGTTCGGCTTCCATAATATCAATCTCGCCAGTAAATGGCCAATTACTTTGCTCGGGAAGCATCCAAAATGCAGGCCATATTCCACCTGCAGAAGGTAACTTAATGCTTGCTTCATACCTTCCATATTTAGAATTAAACTTACCTGAAGTAATTAGTTTTGAAGAAGTATATTGTTTTCCTCCAAAGGCTTCATTTTTTGTAGTAATTACCAAATTACCATTCTGAACAGTTGTATTTTCAGGTCTATACCATTGTTCTTCTGCATTTCCCCAACCACAAAGAGTAGGACATCCATCTCCATTATCAAAACTCCATTTACTAAGATCTACAGAATTACCAGAGAACTCATCACTAAATATAAGCTCTGAGCATTGCGTATATGTTTTACTCGTGAAAAAGATCAGAGTAATTAAGGTTATCATTGTTTTAAAAAAAGTGTTTCTTTTCATAATTGGATTTGTTTGTGTGTATTATTAAGTTTAATTCGTTTAAATTTTGACATGAAAACCTCTTTCTCATATAGAAAAGATATGTTCATATTTAAGCCTATGATATCATCAATCATAGATATCATAAATGAATTGCATCCCTAATTTTCCCAATTAATTGTATTGAAACCTTTTTTGTTTATCCCCTCAAAAAAGTTGCCCCGTATTTACACTTGTAAAAAGCATATGTCCTTGATGTAACTTAAGCCATATATGACGTTTCATATATTTTTATTAAATCACGATGTAGAGTTATTTTATATTTATTCTCACTTTAGTGTTATTTCCAGATTTTGATATAATCAATCTCAAATTGTTTTGGAAATATTGTATCGTCTACTTCTGGTCCTCCAAAATTTCCACCAATCGCAAGGTTTACTAGTAAATAAAAAGGTTTATTAAAAGGCCATGTTTTGTCATTTTTTATTTCTGGCGAAAATGTATAAACCAGTTTACTATCGATATAAAATTGAATTTCATCTTCTGTCCAAATCGATTTATAAACATGAAAACCTTCTTCTATAGTCTTATGTATTGTTTTTTTAGAATTAATAGTATTACCAAAACTTTCTTTTGTGTGTAATGAGGTATAAATTGTATGAGGTTCTTTACCCACATATTCCATAATATCTATTTCACCACAATTGGGCCATCCTTTTTCATCTATATCAGATCCTAACATCCATATTGCTGGCCATAGACCATGCCCCGTTGGTAATTTGGCCCTTACCTCAATAGTTCCGTATTGAAATTCTATCTTATCTTTGGTAGTTATCCTTCCCGATTGGTATATTTCTTTATCTTTTGTTGCTGTAATAATTAGATTACCATCATTAAGTTTTATATTTTCTTGTGTATAAATTTGTCTTTCATTATTTCCCCAACCACAAAGGTTTGGACATCCATCTCCTAATTCATAATTCCAATAGGATTCATCCAATTGTTCCCCATCAAAATTTTCCTCCCAAATAATCGTATCAGAATTTCCACAGGAAATAAAAATTAAGAACAATATATACATGAGTTTTTTCATAAATTCTATCGTATTTCAAAATTAGTTTTAATGGTCTTATCAGAACTTCCTCCAACAAACACTTCGAATTCACCAGGTTCTACAACCCACTGATTGCTATTGTCATAAAATCCTAAATTTGTATTATCCAAAACAAAATTTACTGTTTTGGTTTCTCCGGGTTGTAGAGAAGTTATTTTAAAATCTTTTAATTCTTTTACAGGTCTGGTTATACTGGCAAAAAGATCTCTTATGTACAATTGTATTACTTCTTTACCCTCAATATCTCCTGAATTTGTTATGTCTACAGAAACTTCGATTTTTGGGGCTCCATGTGACGGGTTTACTTCATTTATTTTTAGATTTTCATATTTGAAAGTAGTATAACTTAGTCCATGACCAAAAGCATATAATGGTGTATTCTTCTGATCTGAGTAGTGTGACCAAAATACAATATCCGGATCTGGTTCAGTTGGTCTTCCTGTATTCTTATGATTATAATATATTGGGATTTGTCCAACATTTCTAGGAAAAGACATTGGTAATTTTCCACTTGGATTATAATCCCCATATAAAACTTGGGCGATTGCATTACCGCTTTGTGTTCCTAAATGCCAAGCTTCTACAATAGCAGGGATATGTTTATCTGCCCAAGTAATTGTTAATGGACGACCATTATTTAATACTAAAACGATATTCTTATTTACTTTAAAAACTTCTTCTAAAAGTTCTTGTTGAACACCTGGTAAACCTAACTCTGACCTACTTCTTCCTTCTCCGCTCTGAAATCCAATTTCACCTAAAACCATGACTACAACATCTGCTTGCTGTGCTACTTTTAGCGCTTCCCCAAACTCGCTTTTATCTGTAGTATTTATTTTTGTCTCGGTCACAAATGTTGTTTTTCCCATAGAAACATCAGCTCCTTTGGCATATACCACTGTATTCCCTTTATACTGATGCATTCCTTCTATTACAGATACTGCTGTATTATCATCTGCCGCAATTCTCCAACTTCCTAAAGGGCTATTTTTATCGCTGGCTAATGCTCCAATCAAAGCTATTTTTTGTCCTTCCTTTTTTAGAGGAAGTAATTGTTTATCATTCTTTAGAAGAACAATAGATTTCTTAGCCACATCCAAAACTGCTTCTTGGTTAGATATACTACCAATAACCTTTTTTTCTCTATCTTCATTACAGTATCTGTAAGGATCTTCAAATAACCCTAATTCATATTTTACTCTTAGAATTCTTCTAGCTGCATCACTTATCAACTCCTCTTTAACTTTACCTTCTTTTACCAGATTTGCTAAATGTTCTACATACAGATAAGATTCCATATCCATATCCGATCCCGCATTAGCTGCTATTTCTGCGGCATTTTTTCCATCTTTTGCATATCCATGTGCTATCATCTCTGTAATCGATCCCCAATCAGAAACTATAAATCCATTAAATTTCCAATCGTTTTTTAAGATATCCCGTTGTAGCATTTTATTTCCTGTTGCAGGAACTCCATTAAGCTCATTAAAGGAATTCATAAATGTTCGTACTCCTGCCTCTTTTGCTGCTCTAAATGGTGGAAAAATAATATTATTCAATGTAGATGTTCCCACATCTACAGTATTATAATCTCTTCCTGATTCTGAGAATCCATATCCTGCAAAGTGTTTTGCGCAAGCAATGATTGTATGTTCTGCAGAAAGGTCTTCTCCTTGAAAGCCTCTTATTCTTGCCTCTGCAATTTTAGAACCCAAAAAAGGATCTTCTCCTGCTCCTTCCATTACACGCCCCCATCTTGCATCTCTAGAGATATCAACCATTGGTGCGAATGTCCAATTTATTCCTGCTGCAGAAGCTTCTTTTGCAGCTATTTCTGCTGATTTCCTAATCGCATCCATATCCCAACTTGCTGATTCTGCAAGTGGAATAGGACTCATTGTTTTATATCCATGAATTACGTCAAAACCAATAATCAAAGGAATTCCTAACCTTGATTCTTCCACGGCAATTTTCTGAACGGCTTTAACATCTTTAACTCCTCTTACATTAAGCATAGAACCGACCCAGCCTTTACGAAGATGTTCATATTTTTTTGCAGCAACTCCTTCTTCTGGTCTTGGTCCAGTGAGATCCCAAAAACCATTATATTGATTCATCTGCCCTATTTTTTCTTCTAAAGTCATGATAGAAAGTAGAGAATCTACTTTACTTTCAATAGTACTATCGATGACATCAGAATGAACATTAGAAGCTAAGATATCTGAACCTACTGTCGTTTGCTTGCAGCTGGTTAGAAACATAAAGGATACAATTCCTATAAAAAAAATAATATGGTCATTTTTCATTTCTGAAGCTAAAATTTTGATCTGATAACAAATTTTATGGGAAGGCTATCTGTGGTAAATAGCCTCCCAATCTTAAAACAATTAAAAAACAAAGTGTACATCAATACATTATTGATATACTCTTACATAATCTATTTCCATAGTTGATGAAGTAAATGCAGGATCTATAGTCCCTCCAAAATTTCCTCCCATGGCAACATTTAGAATTAAAAAGAAATCCTTATTAAAAGGTAATCCGCTATTATTTGTAAACGTGTGAAAAAGTTGATCATCGACGTAAAACTTAATTTCTGTCGAAGACCATTCTACGCTATACTTGTGAAAAACACTGGAAACATCACTAATTATCGTATTTTGAGTTATTGCATTTCCTCCTGAATTCCCGGGAAAATGCAGTGATGAAAATACTGTGTTTTGCTGATTCCCAACATGTTCCATAATATCGATCTCACCAGCTGCGGGCCATATATTAGTTTCGAAATCTGCACCTAACATCCATATTGCAGGCCATGTCCCTCCCCCAGAAGGCAATTTTGCACTTACTTCTACTTTACCATAGGTAAACTCAAATAAATCCTGAGATTTAATCCTCGCAGAAGTAAATGCTCCACCTCCTTCTGCTTTGGCAGTAATTTTAAGTAATCCTCCTTCTACAATGACATTACCGGGGTCATTAGTATATGATTGTGATTCATTATTTCCCCAACCATTATCTCCTGTGCCCAAATCATAAGACCAATTTGTAGCACTCGGGGCTCCATCTGTATTGAATTCATCTGACCAAACCAGAGTATCAAAAGGCGGTTCTGTAACATCTCCAGATGTTTCTGGAACAAAAGTATGGTACCATGCT
Source organism: Aquimarina algiphila (assembly GCF_947494415.1). NCBI lineage: Bacteria > Pseudomonadati > Bacteroidota > Flavobacteriia > Flavobacteriales > Flavobacteriaceae > Aquimarina > Aquimarina algiphila. The sequence goes on from NZ_CANLVC010000003.1 coordinate 142,265, forward strand.
AATTGACCTCCACCAAAATCTGCTGGTACATCCTGGATTCCACGAACTGTTAATTTATCTGAAGAAAGTTCTATGATCTCGTATTCCTCTACTCCTGACCAATAGGACAATGTACTATTTTCTACAGTCATTACTCTTTTACCCTCATCATTTTCAAAAATCACAAAACTTGAGTTAGTGGCAATCTGATCAGTAATATCCCTGCACTCATCAACAAACTCTGCAGGAGTAGCACTAGGAAAAAACCCAGTGACTTCTGTCCAGTTAATAAACGTTTCATTATTATTCCCTGTGATTAATTCGAACCCATACATATCATTTGCATCATAACTAAATACCAATACGTCATCATACAAACAAGGGTTTAATGCGTTTGGTGATGCACTAAAAAATTCGGGGAAATCATTTGTTGTTGGTCCCACTCCAAAATGTCCGCCGACACCGCTATCCCAAATCCATCGTTTACTGCCATCACCGCCAATCATCTCTAGTGTTTCCTGATCTATAAACAGCCTTACATCCAAATCCAATTCTATCGTTTGTGAGGAAGAAGTTCCACCTGTACCAAAAGCAACCACTGTAATTAAAACAGTATATTGCCCGGATTGTGTAAATCTAAATGTTTGAGATTCGCCCGGCGTTGCTACTATTGGGTCACTATTTTGAGTAAAGAAAATATGGAAATTTAGTGCATTATCAGCTTGAGGAGTAATTGTAACATTACCGGTTTGCCCATCTTCTATTACGGCTTCAATTTGCAAATTAGAAGGAGAAACAATTGCTGTTAATACTGCATCATCATCCTGACAACCCATACATATCAAAAGGGCAATAACTGAGAATATATTTTTAAACTTATTCATACAATACAATTGTTAATTAATCTATCTGTTTTAAATCATCTATATAAAAGACTCCTGAAGTCGTACCTGGTCCATCTACAAAAATTACCATTGTAGCATATTGACCAGTTGGCACAAAAGGTTCTCCTACTCCTTGGCTTCCGTCAATAAAACTTTTTGTAGCATCAGTAGCAAAATTGAAACTTAGTTCTTCCCAGCCTGTTCCTCCGTGATTAGCAGTTACTTCATTTTGGCGTTCTCCACTAACTCCTCCCTCAAATTTTAGTAGGATCGGAACTGCAACATTTGCCCAAAATTTTATAGTAATCGTCTTATTGGTTCCACCAAAATCCACCGGAGTCTCTAAATTAAAGGCTCCTCCTTCAAAATTTACTCCAGCATTGGTGATTGCCCCTACTTTTGAAGCTTGGTTATTAACTCCAGAGAGGTCAGGGTTATCCAATACTTCATAACTGGCTCCATTAAAAGTTCCAAAATCATAAGTTACCAAACTACTATCAAATGTAATTGGAAGTTCTAGCAATGTTTGTTCACCTCCCGGTTGTTCTATATCATCTATATAAAAAGTCCCTGAAGTCGTACCTGGCCCATCTACAAAAATTACCATTGTAGCATATTGACCAGTTGGCACAAAAGGCTCTCCTACTCCTTGGCTTCCGTCAATAAAACTTTTTGTAGCATCTGTGGCAAAATCAAAACTTAATTCTTCCCAGCCTGTTCCTCCATGGTTAGCTACAACTTCATTTTGACGCTCTCCACTAACTCCTCCTTCAAATTTTAATAAAATCGGAACAGTAACATTTGACCAAAACTTCATAGTAATTGTCTTATTGGTCCCGCTAAAATCTACTGGAGTTCCTAAATTAAAAGATCCTCCCTCAAAATTCACTCCTGCATTAGTGATTGCTCCTACTTTTGATGCTTGGCTATTAACTCCTGAGGGTTCTGGATTATCCAATACTTCGAAACTAGCTCCATTAAAGGTTACAAATTGATAATTAACAGTAGGGCTATCAAATGTAATTGGAAGTACAATAGGATCGTTAGCTATTGGCACTGTAACTACTTGTGTTGACTCAATCGTAGCTATTCCTCCTCCTCTAGCAATTACTCTCACAGTGTAATCTCCAGGAGATTGATAAGTATGTTCTACAGTCTCTCCTGGCATTATTATAGTTGGGGTTTCATCGACCACATCACCAAAATACACATCAAATAAAGTAGCAAAATCTGCGCTAGCTCCAACAGTTATTATAGCTGGGTTTATAACACTTTGATCTATAGTTACAAGAAGATTTTCTGGTGCTCTAAAAGAAACTGTTACTTCCTGTAAAAACTCACTAATAAGACCTGTTGTCCCTACTCCAACAACTTTCACAGTATATGTCCCCTCAGAATATATATGCTCAGCAGTACCTCCTGGAAGTATTATAGTTGGCTCTTCATTTTCGACATCTCCAAAATAAATCTGAAATGACGATACCGAGACCCCACTTGGAGTGATGGTCACAAGACCTGTATCATCTTGTGTTACATTAAAATTCGCAGTTACTTCAGTTGGTGGTGCGATTTCCTGAAAAACGATAGGGTCTTCATCCTCATTACATCCACTAAATATAAATGTTGCTACAATTACAAACACTAATGATTTTATAATTTTCATTGTCTTATTTTTTTGTTTAATACCCTGGATTTTGATTCCATCTATTTCCTGCCAATTGAATTTCTATCAATGGTATCGGAAAAACTTCATGTTTTCCTGTAGTAAACCCTTCTATTTCCTGTGCTGCACGACCTGTCCTTACTAAGTCAAAGAAATGATGTCCTTCTCCTACTAATTCTACTCTTCTCTCATTGTAAATTGCATCAGTTAATGTAGCACCTGTAGCAGTAATATCTGCTAACTGAGCTCTTGTTCTTAATCTATTAAGATATATCTGTGCCTGTATATCATCAGGTGTTGATTTTCGATTATGAGCTTCTGCTGCCATTAATAATACATCGGCAAATCGAATTGCTCTGTAGTTATTAGGATTGGTAAGATTAGCATCACCAGTATTTAGATCTCCTTGGCGCGCAATATATTTTCTATTATAATACCCTGTGTGTTCAAAACCTGTAGAAAAAGTGGCTCCTGTAGTTGCTGCCCAGGCATCGATATCTAAAATAGCAACATCTCTACGAATATCTCCAGCTTCAAAAGCATTAAAAACTTCTTCAGTTGGCACATTAAAACTAAAACCAGAGTCAAATACCGTTCCTGAATAGTTTCGTATCCCATTAAAACCTACAGCTACATTCCCTTCGCTACATTGCAGACAATCAAATCCTGCCCCTTCTTCGTCTGTATATTGCACTTCGAAAACAGATTCTATATTGTTTTCTCCTTCTTGTTCGAAAATAGAATTATAATCTACTACTAAATCATATGGTCCTGCTATTACTTGATCTAAAATTACTGCTGCTTCTGTAAATTTATCTTGAAACAAATATACTTTCCCTAATAATGCACGAGCAGCTCCCTGAGTTATACGACCAGCTTCTGCCTGAGTAACAGGTAAGTTATCTGCAGCAAATAAAAGATCTTCCTCTATCAATGCGTATACTTCTGCTTTTGATGTTCTATCTATATCAAATTGTTCTCCGAATTGAATTCTCTTATCTATTGCTAAAGGAACGTCTCCAAACCATTTTACCAGTTCAAAATAATAATATGCTCTTAGAAAACGAGTCTGGGCAATTACTCCTTCTTTTCCAGAAAAATCAGTTTTATCCTGAAATTCCATAATATAATTTGTTCTGTTAACACCTGCATACATCCAACTCCAGATATCTCTTAACTGTTGATTGACTGGTGTGTGTATCATATCATCAATTTCTTGTATTCCTGGAGAATCTGTTGCACTTTCACCGCCCGCTAATGTGTTATCTGATGCAATCTCTCCTAGCATTACATTTAGATAAGTAGATTGTAATAAATCATATGCTGCTATTAAAGCATCTTGATATTCTTCTTCTGTATTGAAAAAATCTTCTGAGTTTGGGTCTTCAGAATCTACATCAACAAAATCATCACTGCATGAAATCATCAGTCCTAGTACTACAAAAAAGAGTATTGATTTTATATTTTTTTTCATGTTTTAAAATTTAAGATTTACACCTAACAAATATGTTCTTGGTACGGGATAGAACCCTTGATCTATTCCTCCTCCAATAGGCTCTCCTGATGAAGCTGAAGGGTCAAAACCTTTATATTCTGTAAAAGTATACAGGTTATTTATTGATGTATAGATCCTTAATTTATCCACTCCTATTGCATCCATAACTTCATCAGTAAATGTGTATCCGAATTGTATATTTTGGATTCTGAGATATGAACCATCTTCTACATAAAAACTTGAAAATAAAGTATTAGAGTTAGCACCTGTATTCACTCTAGGAAAAGTATTGGTAGTTCCTTCTCCTGTCCATCGATCCAGAAAACCATTCCTTCTATTTGTTAATGGTTGATCACGTTCATAATTTCGAACAATATCATTACCCAAAGAAGCAAATGCATAAGAAGAGAAATCAAAATTCTTATAGTTAAATCCTATATTTATTCCCATTGTTACGTCTGGTATAGGGTCTCCTATATCTGTTCTATCATCAGAATTAATTTGTCCATCTTCATTAACATCTACATACCTTAAATCTCCTGGAGCAGCATTTGGTTGTGTTGCATGAGCATCTACCTCGGCTTGATTTTGAAAAATACCATTGGTCTGTAATCCATAGAAATATCCAATAGGTTTTCCAACCTCCATTCTTGCCGGGAAATCCTGGCCCACCCCAAAAGATCCTCCTGGAATAAATCCATTTTGACTATCAACAAAAATTACTTCGTTTTGTAGTGTGGTAAAATTATAGCTGATATCAAATCTAAAATTATCAGATAGTTTATCATTATAGCTAATTCTAAATTCAAAACCCTGATTTTCTACTATACCTGCATTGATTACCGGAGGTTCTGATCCCGGAGCAGATGCTCCCAGAATACCTGATACCGGAGATACTACCAATAAATCTTCTGTACGTTTTTTAAAATAGTCGAAAGTAATGTCTATTTTATTTTTCCAAAACCGCGTATCGAGGCCAAAATCTAATGTCTTTTGTTTTTCCCATTTAATTTCTGGGTTAGAAAGTGCTCCTATAGCTTCTCCAAAAACTAATTCATCATTAATCACATATGTTCCTTCCCCATCAAGAGTAGAAATAAATCTAAAGTCTGCTATCCTATCATTACCGATTATACCATAACTAGCTCTTAATTTCAGGAAATCTAACCAAGTATTATTCTCTAAAAAAGATTCATCAGAGATTACCCATCCCAATGAAGCCGACGGGAAATATCCAAATTTATTCTCTGGACCAAATTTAGTAGAACCATCTCGTCTGATTACAGCTGACAATAGATATTTGCCTTTAAAGTCATATTGTAGTCTAGAAAAATATGATAATAATCTAGCATCAAATGTATCCCCTCCATTTACAAAATTATCTACAACATCAGATGCTTGTGAAATATTGGCATTAAAAAAAGAATTATCCGGTATGTCAAAACCTGTCAAACTTGTAAAATTTCCTGTGGTCTTAAACACAGACATTCCTAAAAGTATTTTCATATTATGATCTTCTAAAAATGTCTTGTCGTATGTTATAAAATTATCCCAGGTAAAATCTCTGAAAATATCTTCATCTTCTGTAACACTGCTTCGATCAACGTTAAATACTTTACCCGAGCCATAGAAAACTTCTGGAGAAAATCTTTTTTCTGATACTTCAGAATAGTTAAATTGAAATCTTGACTCTGCTTTAAAATTTTTCAAAAAATTATAGCTTAACCCTATCACACCACTAATTTTGTTTACTCGGGTTGTATTAAAGTTATTTGCTATTTGAGCTACAGGATTAATAACTTCATTCCCTAACCCTTCTGCTAATGTAAAATCTCCATTTCCATCTCTAACCGTTAAATTAGGTGCCATATTTAATGCATTAAATAATACAGAACCTAATGCATTTTCTGACAATGCTTTTCTATTGGTTTTTGTATAGATTGCGGAAGTAGATAATTTAAAATTTTTAAGAAATTCTAAATTATAATTTATCCTTCCTGTAAAACGATTAAAATTGGCCTCGTTTCTGCCAACAATTCCATCTTGTGTTAAATAAGATGTTCCTGCAGAATATGTAGAATTTTCTCCACCTCCTGAGGCATTAAAATTAACATTAGAAATTACTGCTGTTCTAAAAATCTCATCCTGCCAATCTGTTCCTTCACCTAAGTTTGATAAATTCGAAAATGGCGGTGTATTTCCTCCTGCAGCAAATGCTTCATTAACAATAGCTCCATATTCTGTTGCATTAAGTACTGGTATTTTTCTTGTAGTTTCCTGAAAACCAGTATAAGAATCAAATTCAAATTTTAATTCTTGATTTTTTCTTCCGGTTTTTGTTGTAATTAGAATTACTCCATTTGCTGCCCTAACACCATAAATACCAGCTGTAGCATCTTTTAAGACATTAATACTTTCTATATCATTAGGATTGATAACACTCAAATCTTCGATTACATTTCCATCCACTAAGATTAGTGGTCTACTATCTCCATTGGTACTTATTCCACGAATAGCAATTGTAGAATTACTTCCTGGTGCACCAGATTCTGATGTTATATTTACTCCCGCTACTTGACCTTGTAGTGCTTGCTCTACTCTAACTATATTAAGTTCTTCAATTGTTTCTGATCCTATAATAGAAACCGCTCCTGTAATTTCTTTTTTAGTTTGTGTTCCATAACCGATAACGACAACCTGTTCTAATGATTGGCTATCTTCTTCCATTACAATATTAATGACAGCCTCTTGTTTGACAGTTATCTCCTGTACCGAGAATCCTACATAAGAAAATACAATAACACTACCTACTGCAACATTGCTTAAAGAGTAATCTCCATTAAAATCTGTTACTGCTCCATTTGTTGTATTTTTTACAATGACATTAACCCCTGGTAATTCCAATCCATTAGGATCTTTTACTTTTCCCCTAATTTGAATTTCTTGTGCGTGAGTAACCGAAGTTAAAAACACAGCAATTAAGAAATATGCAATTTTCATAAATGTTTTTGTTTGATTTACTCAAATCTAAAGACAAACATTAAGAAAACGTTAATTCGCAACCACAACAAAAAACATACAGAAATCAATAAAGTTTAAAGAATTATGACAAATTTTAAAGAAAACCCTTGTAATAACAGGATATATTAACGATTTAATCTCTAGCAAATCGTTTAAAAAAAACTTAATTTTAATGTAACGCAAACGTTAGAGTATAGGTAATGTTGTGGTGATTTTAAGGAATGTTGTAGTGTTAAATCTCAAGGATGTAATTGACCAAACTCTCTTCATGTTGTAAATGAAGCTTTTTTCTAAGTCTATATCTCTTTATCTCTACACTTCTTACAGAAATATTTAATAATGGTGCTATTTCTTTAGAGGATAAATTAAGTCTTAGATAGGTACAAAATCTTAAATCGTGCGGAGTTAAATCTTTATGTTTAGCTTTGAGTTTCTTTAAAAAATCTTTATCCACATTATTGAAAGCCTCTTCAAAATGCTTCCAATCATCTTTATTATTTAAATTCCGATCTATAATCCTTTCTACATTTTTAAGCCCTCCACTTCCTGTTTCTGATTTCTGGAGTTCTTTTTTAATCGTATTTAAGATTTCATTCTTTTTGATAATACTCATAGTAGATGAAGCAAGTTCGCGGTTCTTACTTTCTATATCCTGAATAAGTTTTTCGTTATTCAACTTCATTATTTCTCCTTCACTCTCTAATTCTTTAAGCTCAAGTTGCTTTTTATTTTCTTCGACTAATTTCTGTTTCTGTTTGGTATAATAATGTTTGTATGCCCTATGCATTAATAACAACATAATTATTAAAAGCAAAGAGTAAATTACAATCGCCGATGTTGAAAAATACCAGGGTCTATCGATAATGAACTTATACTCCGCTACATTTACAGTTAATTTATTACCTGTTTTAGCTCTAACCATGAAAGTATAACTGCCAAATGGTAAATTCTCAAAAATAACACTCGAATTAGTGGTCCAATTATTCCAATCTTCGTAAAATCCGTCTAACTTATATTGGAATTTGGAAATTAAATATTTGTCATACTCTGGAATAGCATAAGCAAAAGAAATTGTATTTAGATTAGATTTAAAAACAGGTTGTTCTAATAAGGATACATCACTAAATTCTTCTCCTTTGTATTTTACAGACACTTTATCTAATAAAATACGATGCTCTTTAAAATTGATTTTAGACAAATCTAAAATCATATACCCATTGGTTGTTCCTAACAAATATTTATCATTGTTGATATGTGTTATATTTTCAAATCCATACATTTCTTTTCGTAAAGATCTTGGAATTGGTATTTCGGTAATTCTTAAATCATCTGAAAACTGACTCTGAGAAATGTAACCAATATTATCTTGAGAAAAACTCCATAAACCCTGTGCATTATCTTTTATAAGTTTACCCGTATTGTCATTTTCACTACCTGAAATCTGGCTTACAATATTTTCTTTCTCAAATGTTTTTATATGTTTATCAAATGTAAAAACGCCTTGCTCATGTGCATATAGAATATCTCCTTTATATTTAATCACATTGGAATTTTTTCCTCTTTCTATTAAAGTATCTTTATTAATATTTAATATTTTGGAGAATTGCTCATCCATTTTTACTCTAAAAAGGCCTTTATATTCATGATTTATCCAAACCTCTTTATCATGTATTTCTACAAATCTGGCTGAATAGTCAAAGCCCTTTATCTTATGCTTAAAACTCCAACTATTATTTTTCTTCTCTAATAAACTGAGACCATTATACATACCTTGTAATAACCAATCCTGATGTCCAGAGATTGTTTTAAAATTCCAGGCTCCTGCCATCGAGGAAATTAATGTAGACGTATTATTATTTATAAGATAAGTTCCTGAGTCATGACCACAAAAAAGAGCATTGTCATATACAAAAAGACACCAAACTTGTCCATTTGTACCTTCAACAAATTTAAATTGTTCATCTGCACCTAATTTTTTATAGAACAATCCCTGATTGGTTCCCAAATAGAGAAAATCTTCAAAAACTACAGAGGTGTATACAGTACCAATCTCTCCTTTATCATCATTAAACCGACGTATTGGAGATTTTATATTTACGCAATTAATGCCATTATCAAGTCCTAACCATATGTTTTCATCACTATCTTCAAACAATGATAAAACAGTGTTATTACTTAATCCTTTAGTTTGATTTATCTGATGTATTACTTCTCCTGTTGAAGAGAGATAAATAATACCTTTAGATATTGTTCCTAAAACAAAACTTTTATCTTTTAAACGTGTACCGCTATATACTTTTGAATTTTTTAATACCTCATCTGCTGGGATATTCCATTTAGATATACTACCATAAGAATATTTATAAAAACCATTAGTACTCGTAAGTATTAGAATTCCGTCTGGAGTATCTGAAATATTAACTACTTTATCATTTCCAGAGATAGAAAAATCTGTTATAAGCTTCGGTTTTCCTTTCTCTATTTTAAAAATCCCTTGAGTCGTATCTTGATAATAAATTACTCCATTAACATTAAATAGATTAAGGATACCGACTTCTGATTCTATAATACTGATCTCCTCATTATCAGAATTATATAAATAAATCCTATTGAGTGATTGAAACAATACCCAATTTTCTTGATTTACTATATTCCAAAATTGTTCATCTTCGATCAAACGTTCTTTAATAGCATCGCTTAAGGAGGTATATTCTAATCCGCCAAAGTTATTTTTTTTCCAATACCCAAAATTCATATAAAAACCTGTATATATGCGATCATTGATCACATTTACAGACCTCATAACAGTTTCATTAGGGGTTGGGTACAAAGTCCAGCTCGAACCATTAAACTCTAACAAACCATTGTTATTACCTACATAAATGTATTTATTATCAGACTGAGAGACAGACCAATTCTGAGTTCCTCCACCATAAGTTTCTGGTAAATATTTTTCTATCGGCGGTAATTCTTGTGCAGATATTAGCGCTGAAAATAAAACTAAAAAGAATAAAAATATATTTTTCTGGTATTCCAAGTTACCTAAAATAGATATAAGTAGATATTACGATTAAGCATACAATCACACCTACTATCTTAGTATATCTCCAGGGAGTAATATCTACCTCCTTAGTATACTCTTGTTTATATGCCTCTTCTCTCGGATACAATTTACCAATTATTAACATTATAATCACATTTAGAATAAAAAGAATAGCCATTACATGAAGGAAGTGTGGAAAATCATCTTTCATTATTGTACTATTCAATATGATAAAAGTTATATAGAGTAGTGCTCCTAATACTATAGCAACGTTAGCTGCTATTGCGGGAACTTTTTTAGTTAAATACCCTACAACAATTATGGAAAGAATAGGAATACTATAACAACCATTTACTTGTTGTAAGTATTCGAAGATACTTCCTGCTTGAGCTAAAAAAGGTGCTACGAACATTGCTAAAACAGCTAGTAGAATTCCGAAGCTTTTTCCTGCTTTTACTATTTGTTTTTCATTAGCTTCTTTATTAAAATATTCTTTATAGATATCTATACCAAATAATGTTACAGAACTATTTAATGCACTATTAAACGAACTTAATATAGCTCCAAACAATACTGCAGCAAAGAAACCTACAAGTGAAAGGGGAAGTACTTTGCTTACTAATTTTGGATAAGCTTCATCTGCTGTAGCTAATTCTCCTTCAAAAAGATGAAAAGCAATAATCCCAGGTAACACAACAATAATTGGTCCTAATATCTTAATGAAAGAGCCCAATAATAAACCTTTTTGTCCCTCTTTAAGATTTTTAGCTCCTAATGCTCTCTGAATAATTGCTTGATTAGTTCCCCAATAAAATAATTGAACAAGCATCATTCCTGTAAATATAGTAGCAAAAGGAACAGAAGCATCCTTATTACCTATAACTTTAAATTTATCTGGATTTGTTGTTATCAAAGTACTAATCCCATCAAATACACTCCCTTCTCCTATCTCAATTAACCCAAAAACAGGAATCATAATACCCCCAACAAGTAGTCCAACCGCATTAATTGTATCAGAGACTGCAACTGCCTTTAATCCTCCAAAGATTGCATAAATCGCACCTATAATACCTATTCCAAATACACAAATCCAAATAGAAGCAGTTTTTGAAACTCCTAATACCGTTGGTACATCAAACATAGTTGTTATCGCAAGTGATCCCGTATATAGCACTACTGGCAAAAATACCACAACATATCCTGTTAAAAATAACCCTGATGTTAGCGCCTTTGTTGTTGTGTTATATCGTTGCTCAAGAAATTGCGGAACAGTGGTAATTCCTCCTTTTAGATATTTTGGCAATAGGAATACCGCTGTTATTACCATTGCGATAGCCGCCAGGGTTTCCCACGCCATTACAAGAATACCTTCTGTAAATGCTTGCCCGTTAAGTCCTACTATTTGTTCTGTCGATAGATTGGTGAGTAGTAATGATCCTGCAATTACTGTTGCAGTAAGGCTACGACCTCCCAGGAAATACCCATCTGATGATGTTTCATCAGTTTTTCTGGTAGCTATGTATGATACAATTGCAACTAACAGTGTAAATCCTACAAACGAAATAATACCCATATCTAAATTTTAGCGATTAGTTAATCGATAAAACTATTGGATATTACTTAAAAACTATTATGAATTAAATCAAAAAACTAGTTTGTATAGTTTTTGTATAGGTATTTCGTTTTATTGATCATCTCTATACGATCCTATTCCACATAAATCTAGAAATAATCTAATCACAAAACACACTATCATTGAATTTTGTATAGGCAACTATAATCTTTGAATTAGAAAAACTAAACAAATTCTAATAGCAAACCTCTCTCCTTATTCTCTTTTATTTCTGTTTAGAAAAAATGTGATAATCATTGCAATGACGGCTGCCATTAACAATACTATAAAACTAAGCCGTAAGCTTTCTATTTTTGATAAGAATCCCAAAATAGGAGGACTAAGCAAAAAACCTAAGTAACCAAAACCTGCTACAAATGAAATCCCTTGTGCAGCTGATATTCCTTTTGCTTTTCCGGCAAGTCTGAATAACTCAGGAATAATTACAGAAAAGCCTAATCCTACAAAACCAAATCCACTAATCGTGACTACTAATTGAGAACTTAAAATAGCGAAAAAGCCAAAGATGCTAATCAAACAACCTCCTATAATTATGGTGAATGATCCAAAACGTTTACTTATTGCATCACCAAAGAATCTTCCCAATGTCATCATTGCTGAAAATGTTACAAAACCAAATCCAGAAATTTTCTCTGAGGTAACGGCCACTACATCTTGAAGATATAATTTGCTCCAATGTTCTATTGCTCCTTCACTACCCATGATCAAAAAAGCAATAATAGTTAATCCAAAAAGTGGTTTTATTAGTTTAAATGAATATGACCGTTTTACCTCTTTATTTTTCTGTTTTCCTGTAATGTCAAAAAATGCTCTGGCGGTTAAAAGGTTAGTTATAATAACAAAAATGACAGCATATGACATATGTATAATTGGTACTTGAATATACGTGATTATAATACTACCTATTCCCGCACCAATAACACCTCCTAAACTAAAAAAACCATGTGATGCAGACATAAAATGCACCTCATCTTCTTGTTCTATACACGAAACCAAAGCATTCATTCCGACATCGGTAAGGCAAGCTGATAATCCTACAAAGAAAAGAGAAATACAAAGTAAAATATAATTAGGTACAATAACCGGAACTAAAAATAATATAGAAAAAGTTATAATTGCGAATAGTGTTACTCTACCAACACCTATTTTTTTTATCAATATTGATGATAAAGGGATCATTGTCAAAGTCCCTGAAGCAAAACAAAACAAGGCAATACCTAATTGAGCATCATCAATATTAAGCTTATCTTTTATGCCAGGTATATAAAGCACCCACGTACCTACGATAATGTTTAATGAGGCAAATACCCATGAGGGTCCAAAATATCTCAGTTTTGTAAGAATCAATTGTAGAGAATTCATTTGTTTGAATTAAATATTGACAAACTCAAAAGTAAACAACATGCTCATTTTATTTTTAAAACAAAATATTCAAATTATAAAACAAAATATTCCTTACAGTAAAATCAAAGAAAATATTATGTTAATTTTGTTACATGAAAGTTTCTTATGAACAAATCTATCTTACCTCATCAAGCTCGGTTAAAATTGAAAGCTATACCCATAAATCGCAATGTGATAGTGTAAGCTGGCATTTACACCCAGAATATGAACTCGTGTTCATAAAAAGTGGAAAAGGAAGTATACAAATAGATTCTCATTTTGAAGAATATTCTGATGGACTACTAGTTTTTTTAGGCCCAAACATCCCTCATATGCCCTTTGGGAATAAACAATTTAAAAGTAATGTGGAAGTAGTTATTCAATTTCCAAAAAGTTTTATTGATGAAAAACTAGCGCATTTTCCAGAATTTGATATGGTATTAAAATTGATAGAAAAATCTAACAACGGAATTTTATTTTCTCCGGAAACTCATAAAAAATTATCTCCTCTTTTTTTAAAATTCAATAAGCAAAACGCTACAGAACGACTACTTAATTTCATTACTATTCTACATCTACTTTCTATTTCTTCTGATCAACGAACAGTATTAAAAGAGAAATTATCCCTTGATATTAATCAGCATACTTTTGAAAGAATTTCAAAAGTATATCAACATATAAATGATAATTATGCAGATGAAATACGCTCTGATGCTTTAGCAAAAGAATTAGGACTCACTCCCAATTCTTTCTGTAGAATGTTTAAAACTATTACGCAAAGAAGTTTTATTGACTTCTTAAATGAGTTTAGAGTAAAAAAAGCTCAGGAATATTTTGAACATCATGACACATCCATATCTTCAGTAATGTACCAATGTGGTTTTAATGACCCATCATATTTTGCAAAACAATTCAAAAAATATTCGGGGATGACACCATCGCAGTATTATAATCAAATATAGAAACACTTAAATTATAAATTCTTTTTATCCAGGATTCCTTGTTTTAATATTTGTCCGAATTCAAACATATCTTCATAAGAGCAATAGAAGGGTGCCGGTGCCAAACGAATTACATTAGGTTCTCGCCAATCTGTGATTACACCATTCTTCATTAAATATTCAAATAATGCTCTCCCTTCACCATGAAGAAAAACAGAAAGTTGTGTTGCACGCTCTTTTTGGGCTGAAGGTGTTATAATTTCAAAAGTACTATCAACTTCTTTATCTATTTCTTTTAAAATAAACTCCAGGTAGGATACAATACGATTACGTTTTTCAATTAATGCATCCATACCTACCTCATCAAATAATTCTAAAGAAGCTAAATATGGAGCTAAAGACAATACCGGAGCATTACTTAATTGCCATGCATCTGCATTTGGCATGGGTTCGAACTCTGGTTTCATAAGAAAACGAGTTTCTTTACTTGTCCCCCACCAACCTTCAAATCGAGGAATATCTTTCTTATTATGAAAACGTTCATGAACAAAGCATCCAGAAGCATTTCCCGGACCACTATTCATATACTTATAACTACACCAAGCTGCAAAATCCACATTCCAGTCATGTAATTCTAACTTTATATTTCCTGCTGCATGAGCAAGATCCCATCCAACAAAAGCTCCGATATCATGACCTGCTTTGGTAATGGTTTTCATATCAAACACCTGGCCTGTATAATAATTCACACCACCAATCAAAATCAAAGCACATTCCTCTCCTACCGCTTCTATAGTTTTCAGAATATCTTCTGTTCTAAAGTTATGTTCTCCTGCTCTTTTTTTAATCTCTATAATAGCATCATCTGGATCATACCCATGAAATCTCACCTGGCTATTCAGCATATATTGATCACTCGGAAAAGCTTTTTCTTCGCAAATGATTTTATACCGTTTCCCTTTAGGTTGATAAAAAGAAACCATTAATAAATGAAGATTAACAGTTAAGGTATTCATCACTGTAATTTCTGCCTCGTTTGCTCCTACAATTTTACTTAGCGGTTTTGCTAGACGTTCGTGATAATCCCACCATGGTTTTTCAGCATAAAAATGTCCTTCTACTGCCAAATCTGCCCAATCTTTCATAATATCATCCACATACTTTTGGGTATTCTTAGGTTGGAGTCCAAGTGAATTACCAGTAAAGTATATCACTTGCTTGCCGTTAATTTTGGGAAAGAGAAACTGATCTCTATGTTCTCTTAACTTATCTTGTTGATCAAGTTGTAGAGCAAATTCTCGGGTATTTTCGAAATGCATAGTAGCCATTTTGAGTCAAAAATACATATTAGAATTAAGATTGCAGAACAGTACAGTAACATAATGTCAAATCTTGGATCTTAGGCCCTATATCAACAGACTTTTCTTTATTTATAAACTATTCAAACCAAAATGAGTCTCATAAGCTTCTCATATCATTATCTACTGATTATCAAATGTCTAAAAAAATTGTATTTAGTAGGGTATAAACCTTGAATGTATAAATAGGTATAGAAAATATACTTAAAACCTTTTTACATGAAAAAAGAACTTTTAGAAACTAGAAGGAGTAAAACAATTAATGAAAGGAACACAAAACCATCTATTGACGTAGAATCCCTAAACCGGCATCAAGTTATGGCGATAGAGATGATATCGAGTGTTGTGGTGATGGCCCGGGTCAATGTGGTTCTGATTCTTATTATGTCGGCGGGATATCAAGCAGAGACCAATACGTGTGTTTCTAGACTTATATAGTTTTAACGAAGTAGGGGTATTTATGATAACACAAATCCTGCTTTTTCATAAAATGTTTCAAAATTATAATACCTTACCACTGCAAAATTCAAGAATACTATAACTTTGCAGTAAAATTCGAATTATGCATTTTATTCCGGAGGATCTTGACACCTATGTTGTAAATCATACACAGAAAGAACCTGAATTGCTACAACAGCTTACTCGAGAAACGTATCAAAAAATACTTCAACCCAGGATGTTAAGTGGGCCTTATCAAGGTAGAGTTTTAAGTATGTTATCAAAACTTATTCATCCTAAAAACATATTAGAAATTGGGACATACACTGGATATTCTGCATTATGTTTAATGGAAGGAATTCAACAGAATGGAGAATTACATACCATTGATATTAATGAAGAATTAGAAGATTTTCAAAGAAAATATTTTGACCTTTCTCCTTACGGAAAACAAATCTATCAATATATTGGTGATGCCACCAAAATTATTCCTGATCTGGATATGAAATTTGATTTGGTCTTTATAGATGCTGATAAACCAAATTATCCTGCTTATTTTGAATTAATCATTGGTAAAATGAATTCTGGAGGTGTTATTCTATCAGATAACGTCCTTTGGAGCGGCAAGGTTGTTGAAAAAGTGAATGAAGATGACCTTTCTACAAAAGCTCTTCTAAAGTATAATGCACTTTTGGTTGAAGATCATAGAATAGAGACCGTATTACTTCCCATACGAGATGGGTTAACAATTAGCAGGGTTTTATAGGTTAAAATATAATATTATTAAAAAAGAAAAGGTTAGAAAGAACATATCTCTCTAACCTTTTCTTTTTATTTTTGATTTCTATTTTTTACTGTACTGCTTTAAGTGCATCAATATTACCATAACCAAATTTACCATTGCGGTTAGGATAAAATTCTCCTGCTCTTTTAAGCTTATCTAACACTTGCTCTCTGCTCATATTTGGATTGCGTGCCCATACCAAAGCAGCAATACCTGCAGTCATAGCAGTGGCAACAGAAGAACCTCCAACATATGCTTGTGATCCAGTATTAAAACCAAGTACAGGAACATTTCTATTAGAATCTCCAGCTCTTTGCATCACAATAGTAAAATCAATTTTACTTCCATCATGACAAATATTACAACGGTTATATCCATTATCTTTAATTCCAGTAACTGCTATGGTTTCAGACATACTAGCTGGAAATATAACTCCGTACCAATTAGTGAACGTGGTAGAAGTACCTCCTGCAGCAACAATCATTTTTCCTCTAGAATATGCATAGCGTACAGCATCTTTTACATTTCCAATAGACCAAGGATACCCTACCGACATAGAAATTATTTTAACATCCCCCCTATTTCCTAAATCTTTTAAAGCGTTACTAACTCCTTTACGCTCATGATAATCATTTAAAACGACATCTTCTGTTCCTCTATAAGCTACAAGGTTACAGTTATATGCTACTCCAACCGGCATAAAATCATTATTACGAGGTGATGCAATAGCAGATGCCATTTGAGTACCATGACCACATCTATCATTTGGGCCATCAATATTATTAGACCACCACCAAGGAGAATCGATAAAAGTTCCAAAACGTTGTACACTTCTTCCATTTGAAGCTCCATCGTTAAATCCATTACCTAATAAATTTTGGTTTGCAGAAATTCCAGTATCAATTAGACCTACAGTAATACCAGATCCTGTACTTAAGTTCCATGCTTGTGGAACCTTATGAATATCAAAATTCCAAGGTAATCTTGCATTGGGAGAAATTACTCTATAATCTCCGCTATTAATCGTTTGACCGCTTTGACCGCACCCAGCAGATTTTTGCTGATTAGAAGTTTCTTTTTCTAAATAAAAACCATAACCAATTGGATCTATATACCTAACATCATCCATGGCTTGTAATGCCTCTATAGTTTTTAAACTGGTAATTTTTACTTCAGTCACATTAAGTATATCATCAGCAGACACCACTACATTAGATTGTTTTGCACCTTCTAGAGCTCCAACAACATCATATATCTTGGTTCTTGCACTATTTAATCGTGCGGATTTTTTATTTGAAAAACTTTCTCCCTTATTTCCATATCCTACACTTGCAATATCGCCTCCTAATGCGATTGCACTTAAAAGAACATTTGCAGGTGCATTTTTCCAAACTATATCTCCATTTTGTTTTAATTCACTTTCCATATATGCATTGATTTCTTCTATGGATAGTAATTTTTGAAATTCTTGAGAAGTTGTATTAGAATCTACAATTTCGCTAGGGTCTTCTTTAGAGCAAGAGTATATAAAAATCAGCCCCAATACTAATAATGTAATTTTTTTCATTTTAGAATAAGATTATGAGTTTGTGTGTTAAAAATATACAAATGGAAAATCTGCAAAAACCACAGATAATTATCATTTACGTAATATCATTGCTAATATATTAAATAATCTCTAATTATTTGATAATTAAATTATCATATAGTTAACAAAAAACTCAATATTATGCTTGCATAGGACTAAAAAAATTAACAAACCTATAAGAAAATTCAATGTTTATGGGGGGTTTAAAGTATAGTGCTGAACAATAAGATTTATTCAAAAAAACATTTATTTTTTTGAATAAATATCAGAATATACAAGGAGAATTAGATAAAAAACAGGTTCTTAAGGAATTTTGATCTAAGGTTGACGTTTTATCGGACCTGTAATATCATCGATATCATCTTTTACTTTATCGATTTCTTTTTTAATATCAGTGGTAATAGATGATGTGATGTCTGTATCAAGACCATGCTTTTCTGCACTCTTAGTAATCTCGGTCTTAATATCATTTGTAGCATCTTTAACAACGCGCATTCCCTTACCTAATCCTCTTGCGATTTCGGGGATCTTATCTGCACCAAAGACCATTACTACTATAAATATAATAAAGGCTATTTCGGTTCCGCTAATAAATAAAGGTAATACTGTCATAACAATGCAAATATAGGCAATATTGTGTAAAAAAAGCCATCTCTGAAGACTTCGGAGATGGCTTTTTTTCTTTGGTAAAATAACTTATTGTCCTTTTACTTTATTTTTAAATTGTTCGAACTTCCCTAACTTATTCCTCTGAGGCCAGCTATTATTAGAAGTATCAATATCAGCTGTTTCTTGTTGTGGATCAACCACAATTTTAGAAATTTCTTTCTCAGAAGCTATAGCTCGTTTTACTACACTATCATTCTTTCTCCATATCTCTGCTGGGTAGGTAACTGTTTCCTTTGTTCCATCTTCGTATGTATACTCCACTATTAATGGCATAACAAGTCCTCCTGGTTTTTCAAAGGTAACTTCATAGAAAAACTTTGGGTTTTTCATATTCTTGCGCTCTTCAGGAGAGAAATTATCCATTACATATTGTTTTAATGCAACCGGATCTTCAATGATGCCTCCATTCTCTTTGATTCTTTTATAATCACTACTTCCTTCTTCAACCATAACAACAAGATTTGAAGGGTTTGCAAATCTTAAACTTCTGCTGGTTGCGGCAAATTTTTGTGATTCTAATGTAGGCACTTTAGAAACCACAAATTTCTTTACATCTCTTACTCCTATATCGGTATAATCTGTTGTATAAAACCATCCTCTCCAAAACCAATCTAAATCTACTGCCGAAGCATCTTCCATTGTTCTAAAGAAGTCTTCTGGTGTTGGATGTTTAAACATCCATCGTTGAGAATATGTTCTAAATGAATAATCAAAAAGGTCTCTTCCCATTACTGTTTCTCTCAATATATTTAATCCTGTAGCTGGTTTTGCATAAGCATTTGGACCAAACTGATGAATATTATTAGACTGAGACATTATAGGAGAAAGTCGGTTTTGATTTCCACTCATATAAGGTATAATTTTTTGCGCTGGTCCTCTACGAGACGGATATTTTTTGTCTGAACCTAATGCTGCAGGGTACCATTCTCCAAAATCCTGTTCTGCAACATATTGCACAAAAGTATTAAGACCTTCATCCATCCATGTCCATTGACGTTCATCACTATTCACGATCATAGGAAAAAAGTTATGTCCAACTTCATGTATAATAACACTCATCATTCCATATTTTGTGCGGTCACTATAGTTCCCATTTTTATCTGGTCTTCCATAGTTCCAACAAATCATTGGATACTCCATTCCTTGATTCTTTGCATGTACAGAGATAGCTTTATGATATGGGTAATCAAAAGTCATACGACTATATGATTTTAATGTACTGGCAACTACTTTTGTTGACCATTCTTCCCATAAAGGGTTTCCTTCTTTTGGGTACATCGAAACTGCCATAATATCTTTTCCACCAATTTTGACAGCCATCATATCCCATATGAATCGTCTGGAGGTAGCGAACCCAAAATCACGAACGTTTTCTGCTTTTAACTTCCAAGTATTCTTCTTTTCAGAGAATGTTTTTTCTTTTGCTATTGCTTCTTTTTGAGTTACAATAACTACAGGTTTATTATATGACTTCTTTGCTTTTTCATAGCGATTCATCATATCTTTTGTAAAGACCTCTTTTCTATTTACTAACACTCCCGTTCCGTCCAAAATATGATCTGCAGGAACAGTAATATTTACTTCAAAATCACCAAAAGGCAATGCAAATTCTCCTCTTCCCCAAAATTGGTGATTTTGCCATCCCTCAACATCATTATAAACTGCCATTCTAGGATAAAATTGAGCAATTACATAAGCTCTGTTTCCATCTTCAAATTCTTCATACCCTGATCTACCTCTTCCATTAACATGGTCATTTATATTATACCACCAATCAATTGAAAACACAAATTTACTCCCTGGCGCTAAATGTTCTGGCATTTCTACTCGCATCATAGTACGATTAATCGTATACTTAAGTGGATTGCCGTTTACATCTTTTACAGAGGTAATGTTAAATCCTCCATCAAAAGGTTCTGCAAAATATTGGGTTACAAAACCCTTTTGCGAACTTGCGGGATCAACTCCACCGCCATTGATTAATGGTGTTTTAGAGTCTTTTGCACGCATATTCTGATCTAACTGTACCCAAAGAAATTCTAAATGATCAGGAGAATTATTGGTGTACGTAATCGTTTCTTTACCAGAAAGTTTTTTGTTTTTATCATCAAGCTCGATGTCCATTTTATAATCGGCTTGCTGCTGATAATATGCAGAACCAGGAGCTCCTGAAGCAGTTCTGTACATATTTGGAGTAGCAAACTCATCGTACATCTGTTTGAATTTGTTCTCATTAGTATGCCCTAATTCTCGAACATTTTTAGTCTCTTCTTGATTTTGAGCGTATGATACACCCGATATCCAAAAAGTCACTGAAAGGACTAAAAGTATCTTTTTCATTGTAATGATTTTGAGTTAAATGTTAAGATTTGCAAAGTAATTGTTTTTTAAAAGCTTAGTAATTTATTTACTAAACTTTAACATCCCAATCTCCCGTTCTTTCTCAAGAATAAGACTTTTTCTCTTTTTTCCTTTTCTTACATGAACAATATTTTGTTGTTCTTCAAAAAGGTCCATTAAGACTTGATTTGTGATTTCAATCGTATCTAAAGATGTAATATTTTCTATTTCTAAGTAACAAATGATAAGATCATCTTCATATTCTTTCCCTAAAAAAGTAAACGATACTTCTTTTTGGTTTACTACAAAAGTTAATTTCTTATGAAGATATATATCTAAATATTTATCTACTTGAGGATCTTCTTTATCTTTATCCAAAATAACCGATGCGTCATATCTTTCTTTAATAAGATCTTCTATATCATCAATAAAAATCCTTGATATCACTTGTAATGAGCTCTGTTCTTGATTGTATTCTATCTGGGTTACACTAACATAAAATTTATGTACATCTGTAAAAGAAGAAGTCAATGGAACCGATATCATTAATAAAAGAAATACTATGATTTTATTCATTTTTTCTATAAACGTTTAAAATAAGGTGGAATTTATATAAAGAATCTATATAAATGTATTTACATAAATCATTATCCCCTATTCTTATGATCTAAATTTGTAAAACGATAAATGTAATTAATTTTAATGTTTTGAATATAAAAATTATGCCAAACTTAAAATCTTCTAAAACAAGGATCTAATAAAGTGCTTTCTAATCTAATGCAACTCTTTATGTTTTTTGTAAGATTTTGCCTTTTTCTGAAAAAATTCTAATAATGTAAGTCGTTTAGAATTTTCAAGGAGATTATTAAAATAATCATCTTTTGCACAGTAGTATACAAAATCAGTAATCAACTCTTCTGGTAATGCTAATTCCTCTACAAAAAATGTTGTACTAAAGGTAGTTGTGCCTTTTTGCACTATCTGTTGTAAATCTTCTAAGGCTTTAATTTTCTTTAGTTTCTTGAGTGTACCGTTTAAATAATTTAAGGGTCTATCCAAAATTCCTGATTTTGCCGTATAGATTCTTCTTTCTGTTTTTGTCGGTTGTGGTTTATCACTAAAAGGAAGTCCCAATATCTGGTTATCAACAAAAGGTTGTAATTCGACAGCGCCTACATCTTTATCAAGATAACCAGAAAGTTCAATATTACTTACTTTTACTTGTTCTAGCAACTGCACTACCGGATATAAAACAACAGATATTCTTTGTTCTTTGTCAAGTTGTTCTAAAGTAACAACAATAGATCGAGTTTGGTACTGTACTGATGAAAAAACAATAGAATCTCCTACACTTGCAGGCATCTCAAAAAAACCATTTTCATCATTAGTAGTTCCTATCGCTTTAGTATAATTTACAATATTAATTGCATACCCTTGAATCGAATCGGCTATGATTTTTCCCTTTAAGGTTTCTGACTGACCAAAAATTTGAATTGAAGTAAGTAGTAAAAGAGATAGTATATATTTAACCATATTGTATTATCAAAACAATCTTTTCTTAAGTACATAAGCTAAAGATCAACAATACAAAGACGTTATATTTTCAAGAAAATTACAAAAGATAAAAAATTAGTACGATTATTGTCTCTCACGATATATTTTACTTTGATATACCAAAAATTGTAATAAATCCAGTTCTTTTCCTGACTCAAAATATCTATTGCTTAGCCCATTATCTTCTGCAAAAAAGATAAAATCATTAATTTGATCCATTTCTAGAGCTAAGAAATCTTTAAAAAACTCATCATTGTACATATCTCTGACTTTTACATCAATATCAGAAGGTAATTTTTTCTTTTTGGATTTTTCTTTAGTGTTATAAACCAGTTTAAAAAGATTAACAAAATTTAATCCATTAATCATCCCGTCTTCTAAAAACACTTTATTTTCTAATGTAGATTGCTGATCTTGAGTAAAATCATAGTCAATATCATTAATTCTTGAAGAAGTTTCATCTGCAACCTTCCCTATGCCACTTTTAGTAAATCCAATTTTTTTAACATCAACCGATACATTACCCAATAAGTCATATGGTGTTACTACTACTTCTTCAAGTTGGTTTACAGATTCATTAAGAAACACGTTCAATTTCCTATTATCAACTACTCCTTTATCCACTAATATCACAAAATGTTGATATTGCATAGCTACTACTTCAATTCTATCATTAATACCAACATTAATCTTAAATTCTCCATTTTTAGTACTAATTGTACCTTTATTACTACTACGATTATAAATAACCACACCTTCTACATCATCACCAATAGGTGCACTAATCTTTCCTTCAATCATAACTCGGGAAGTAGTAATTTGTGCTTTCGAAACACTAATAATAAAACAAACAAAAAATATAGACAACTTTATTTTCATAATAGACAAGGTTAATTTATTTATTAAGATACTACATTTTTTTTATCTTCCTCAAAGATTTAAATATAAGAAAACGTTAAACTACCTTTACTAAAAAAAACAATGAGAAACTGTATCATAGCAAGCACTTCCACACTTTACGGAAGCGAACCTTTGGAGTATTTAAAAGAAGCTTTAACTGACTTATACTCAGACACTGAAGAAATACTTTTTATTCCGTATGCCCGTCCAGGCGGAATTTCGCATGATGAATATACTATTGGAGTTAATAACATTTTTAAAAAAATAAATAAAAGAATTGTTAGCATACATATGTTTTCTGATACTAATGAAGCATTAAAAAGTGCTAAAGGAATTTTTACAGGAGGAGGAAATACTTTTTTGTTAGTAGATCAACTCTATAGAAACAACGTAATAAAACCTTTAACAGAAGCTATACAATCAGGGACGCCTTATTTAGGAACTAGTGCTGGAAGCAATATTTGTGGACTTACCATGCAAACCACTAATGATATGCCTATAGTTCATCCCCCCAGTCTTAAAACACTTGGAATCTTTCCTTTTAATATAAATGCTCACTATCTTGATCCTGATCCTAACTCTACACATAAAGGAGAAACCAGAGAAACAAGAATCAAAGAATTTCACAACTTGAACCCCCAGCCAGTCGTCGGATTGCGTGAGGGTAGTTGGTTGAGAGTTAAAAATGACGATATCACTTTAGAAGGAAACCTAAAAGCCAGAGTTTTTGAACAGAATAAAACACCATATGAAATAACTTCTGGAAGCTCATTATCAGAATTAAACTAAAATCAGATTGTGGAATATCAACATATACTTAATACCATAGCATCAGAACTTTCCTCAATACAATCAACTGGAAAAGTAGCCTCATATATCCCCGAATTAGCAAAAATAGAGTATGAAAAATTTGGGATGCACCTGTACTGTATCAATTCAGGACATTATAATCTAGGAGATAGTGAAGAACGATTCTCTATCCAAAGTATTTCAAAAGTATTTGCTCTCACAAGAGCAATGTCTTTATTAGATGATGAATTATTTAAGCGAGTTGATGTAGAACCGTCTGGAGATCCCTTTAATTCTCTAATACAATTAGAGTATGAAAACGGAATTCCAAGAAATCCTTTTATCAATGCAGGAGCGCTAGTTATTTCTGATATTTTAATTTCACAATTAAAATATCCAAAAAAGGATTTTCTTGATTTTATACATAATATAACAGGAAATTCTAATATTGGAATTAATTCAAAAGTTTTTGAATCTGAAAAGAAGTATAGTTATCGTAACGCTTCTTTACTTAATCTCATGAAGTCTTTTGGCAACATAAAAAATGATATTGAAGTTGTACTCGATTTTTATATTTACCAATGTGCTATAGAAATGTCTTGTAAAGAATTATCAATTGCGTTTATGATGTACGCCAATGGCGGTAAACGAATATCTGATAATGAGCAAATATTATCACCCAGAAAAGTAAAACGTATTAATGCTATTATGCAAACTTGCGGTTTTTATGATGAAGCTGGCGAGTTTAGTTTTAGAGTGGGTTTACCTGGCAAGAGTGGTGTTGGTGGAGGAATAGCAGCTGTGCATCCAGGGCAATATGCTGTCACGGTATGGAGTCCTCCTCTTAACCCTAAAGGAAATTCTGAACTAGGCATGTATGCCTTAGAAAGGCTTACAACTTTAACGGGGTTATCAATTTTTTAAAGAGCTAAATTTGTAGTATTTCCTAAAACAAGTAATTTTATACATAATGAACTTCTAAAAACTTACATTTTTGAATATATCCAAAAAAAAGAAAACGCTTTATTTTAGTATTGTAATGATTGTTATCACTACAATAACGTATCTCAATCATTTTAATAATTCTTTTCACTTTGATGATATTCATACTATTACCGAAAATCCTAACATAAGAGACTTAAAAAATATTCCATCATTTTTTAAAGACGGAACCACCATAAGTTCTCTAGCTCAAAATCAAACCTACAGACCTGTAGTAACTACATCTCTAGCCTTTGATTATTGGCTCGGTAACGGATACAATGTGTTTTATTTTCACCTTACTTCATTTATTCTATTCCTTTTACAAGGTATTCTTATCTTTTTATTTATCCATAGAATACTCAACTTATCACTAGACAACACCTATAATTTCTATGTCGCTTCTGGAATAACATTATGGTATATGATACATCCAGTAATGGCAGAAACCATAAACTACATTATTGCGAGGTCTGATTTACAATCCACTTTTTTTGTAGTACTGGCATTTGTTATTTATCAATACTCTTCTATTGCAAAAAAATATTATTTGTATTTGATTCCTGTAGCTATAGGAGCTTTGGCAAAACCTACAGCTATCATGTTTGCTCCTTTATTTTTAAGTTATGTACTACTTTTTGAAGAAAAAGTAAATTTCTTTACTTTATTTTCTTCAAAATCTTTTAATAAAACCGCTAGAGCGATAGTAAAATCTATCCCATCAATAATTTTCTGTACACTTCTATATATTTTCCATCATGTGATGACACCAGATACTTTTACTACTGGGTCATCAGAAACATTCAATTATCTTATTACGCAACCGTTTGTAATTTTTCATTATTTCATGAGTATTTTTCTTCCTACAAATCTCAGTGCAGATACAGATTGGAAAGCTTTACAAACAATTTGGTCATACCAATATTTTATAGGTCTGTTATTTTTATCCATAGCGGTATATATTATATGGATTACTTCTAGAAAAGAAAAACATCATCCAATTTGTTTTGGATTATTATGGTTTTTCATAGCACTTGCTCCAACCTCCAGTCTTATTCCACTGGCAGAAGTTATGAATGATCATCGTATGTTTTTTCCTTATATAGGACTAGCGCTTAGTGTAGGTTGGTCATTTAATTTACTTCTTCAATATCTTAGAAATAAATATCATTTTCGATCTTCATATTTGATTATTCCTATACTAACAATACTACCTATTTATGCCTTTGCAACTTACCTAAGAAATGAAGTATGGGATAATGATCAAAGTCTATGGAAAGATGTCACTATTAAAAGTCCAAAAAACCCAAGAGGGTTAATGAACTATGGGATTATAAAAATGGAGGCAGGAGAGCATGACATTGCCGAAGAATACTTTAAAAAATCCCTACAAATAGAACCTTATTATCCCTTTTTACATATAAATCTAGGAATATTAAATAATATCAAAGGAAACAGTTTAATTGCAGAAGAACATTTTAAAAAAGCTATAGAATATGGAGGCAATTATTATAATTCATGGTTTTATTATGGGAAGTTTTTATGGGAAAAGTCCAGAAATGAAGAGTCCATTGAGAAATTATCTAAGTCACTAGAATTATCTCCTTCGAGTATAGAAACAAGAATGTTACTTATGGAAAACTATCTGAAGTTAGAAGATTGGCAAAATTTAAACATAATGGCTTCTAACACTCTGGAAATAGATAAAAATAATAAAAGAGTTCAGTCCCTTTTATTAGCAAGTGTCGAAAAAAATGGCGCGCTTGATATAGAAGAAAAAGAGATCATAAATAATCCCACACCCGAAAAGTACTTTAATCTTAGTTTTAAATATTACCAAAAAAAGCAATATCTCAAATCCATATCTATCGCTGAAAAAGCTATAGCTTTAAATCCTAATTATGCCGAAGCTTACAATAATATTTGTAGCGCGTATAATATCCTTGGGAATTATGACAAAGCCATTGAAGCTTGTAAGAAAGCAATACAATTAGCTCCAAATTACCAACTAGCAAAAAATAATCTTGATGATATTCTTAATCGAAAAAATAAAATTGAGTATCAAATCGAACTTCTAAAAAAAGATAACAGCGAAGCTAATTATTTAAATTTAAGTGTTTTATACTACAATAACGGATTGTTTGAAAGATGTATAAAAGTAGCTGAAGAAGGAATCATACAACATCCTAATTCTGATAAATTATATAATAACATTTGTAGTGGATATAATGCTTTAAAAAAATGGGACAAGGCTATTGAAGCTGGTAAAAAAGGGTTAACTCTTAATCCCGACAATCAACTTTTAAAAAATAACTTCGAGGTAGCTTTAAAAAATATACAACAATAACATAGAGTCTCTTACTAACAATAGATAAGAATTTAATAAGCATCAAAATCTAAAGCATTAAATTGTATTTTGGAAAAATCAAACTTCCTACCCTTATCAGTAAGGTCTTTAAAAATTAAATTAAGTGGGGACGGTCTCATTTTTAAAGGAATATCAAAATAAAAAGATTTTTTCCAATGAATTGAATTATCAATACCTATCCATAGTTTAAAAGGCCTTAAATTTAAAGTATTCGTTGAGTTATCAGCAATATTATAGCTTTGATCAAAATCTTTAAGAATTGCCTGTATGCCAAAACGGTCTGTTGAAGCAGAAATTCTATTATTTTTGATATTGTAGCGTAATTCTGGATTAGATATACGCCATTGCACAGTCTCTTCATCCCAACTTCTTTGATAATCTAGATCACAATCCTCTTTTGTACGTACAATTTTACCCCAACCTAGTTTAGCATCAAGCATTCTTATAAGTTGAAAATCCAATTTCTTTAAAAAACCTGGCGTGCTTTGAGCATTAGCAACTCCGATTACAAAACTAAACCCCTTATCAGCTGCATCTTTATAACTCTCACTTGCAAGCCTGGGAAATAGTCTTTTCCCTCTATGTTCAGGATGCGTTGCTGTATTTAATGATAATAATCCTTTCTCTTCTTTACCAAAAATTTTGGCTTTTATTGGCATCAAGGCATAATGAGCAGCTAATGTGGTTCCTGCATATGCATTATAACCCATCATTTCCCCAACCGGGTTATCAATATATTGCCAAGAAATAAAAGCTTCTGTGTATTTCTTAGCATGAGGAAAAGTAATTCTTAACAGATCTGTAACTTCCTTAATCGATGTCTTGTCCGTTTGAATAGGCAAAAAATTGTAGCTCATCTATTTTCTGTATTATATTTCAAATCCTCTTGATAGTTTTTTAATTGTACTTCTATCACTTTTTGATCCCTATATGCTTCGCTTATATAGAAGTCTATTTTCTTTTCGTTATTAAAATACTAAAATCTTTAATTTTACTTTATTAAAAAAAATAGAGATCATTCTCTATTCATCTCCTTATTTTTATTGTTGTAAACGTTCTATATAACTTTTGTATGTGATTATTTTTGAATCATATTGATCCATAATTGTATGGAGTCTTGGAAATACTTTCTTTCGGTTAAAATACATTAATCTATTATAAATCCAATTATCATTAATCTCAGGATGCATAAACTTTTCCTGATCTGTATCAATGTCATACGGATGAAAATAACTAGTCACTGCTCTGTTTTGTTTATAATGAAAATCAAAACTATTTTTAATTAAAAAAAAAGGTAAAAACCTAAAATATATACCTCCAGAAAATGGTACTTTAAAGAATGATCCTTTTCTTAAACTTACCGGTATCTCCCATAAATCATCATTCATTTTTCTTGGATTTTCACCAAATTCTTTCCAACCGTATAAAGGGTTTTTTGCAGGAAGTACCGAACTAGAATATTTAAATCCCAAATCTGTTAAAACATCAAAGACCCATTGTACATCTTTAGTAATAGAGTACGTTGGTGCTCTGTATCCTATTAATTCTGTTGCTCCAGCTTTATATAAATTTTCCATATTTTGCTGTAGATCAATTCTAAACTCTTCTTTACTTTGAATTGTTACGGGAATATGCTTGTTTGAGTGACATGCAATTTCATGTCCTTCGGCAACAATAGTTTTAATAAGATCTGGGTAATATTTTGGAATATCTCCAACAGTAAAAAATGTAGCTTTTGCCTTATAAAAATTTAAAAAGATAAGATATTGTTCTACTAATTTTTCAACACTTGGCTTATATTTTAATCCATCATTAACACGCAAACGAACATCTTCTAAGTCAATACTAAACAAAAAAATATTTTCTTTTTTATCAAACTTCATTATTTGTCAATTATACTCATATTTTTCAAAAAAAATAGTTCGACTATTTTTGGTTATATTCAAAGTTAATTTTTTAAATATTTCTGTTTTGAAATAAATTATTGATTTTTTCTAAGAGCAGATAGTTGTTCCGCTATTAGCCCTAAAAGAAAAATCAATAACCCGGTAAGAATTAAAGTACTTGCTCCGATACTAATACCTTTACCCTGAAAGAAAAAGTTAGCTCCCCAAAAAACACCAAATACAAAAAAAAAGGCTGAAATAGGTAAGAAAATCCTTGCTGGATTAAACAAAATAATGATATTAATAATCTCCATAATGGTTTCGAAGGCTGTCCTTATACCAATAGTACTAGTCCCTCCCATTCGTTTCTTAATTTGTATTGGTTCTTCAATAACCAAATGTCGATTACTCACAAAAGTTAAGGTGATAATATCACTAAAAGACATTGTATCCGGAGTAAGTTTTAGATATTTATTGACCAATTCTGTATCATAAATCTTCATTCCCGAGTTGATATCATAAACTGATAATTTCATTAACATTTTTGCTACAAAGCGAATAATTCCTTTACCCACCTTCCTAAATGCAGAAGCTGACATTTGTCCTTTTCTACTCCCAATAACCAAATCCGCATCTGTTTCTAATATTTTTGCAAACAGATTATCCACATCACTTAAATAATGTTGACCATCAGCATCTATGGTTATAACATAATCTGTAATGCATTTTTCAATACCACTTTTAATAGCACCTCCATACCCCTTATTTACTTTATGAGTAATTACTGTAAGTATCGAAGTAGTTGCAGCATGTGTTTTCAAAATTTCACCAGTCTTATCCTTAGAGCCATCATTAACTAAAATAAGTGAATACTCATTATTAATACAATGATCAATAACCTCGGGTAAAAATATTTTTAATGATTCTTCTTCATTATAAACGGGCATTACAATGGTTAATGTCTTACTCATCGAGTATATTTTTAAAACAATATAAACATACTAAATTTATCTTTAGTCTTGGTCATAAGAATAAAAAAGACATTTTTTCCCAAAACTTCTTTACCTTGTGCATAGTAAAATTTAAAAAGAATGAATGATCTTATTAATCAGCTAAATCTTAATTTTGACGAAAACTTTTCTATTCTAAATTATATAATTAATATACTTATTTGTGGAGTATTACTTTTCTTCCTGAAAATTATTTATGTGCGATATGGAACAGCAATATCCAATAGATCTCAATTATCAAAAGTTCTGATTTTAGTTGGTATAACTACTTTTATTATTATTTCAATTGTAAAATCGTCATTAGCTCTTTCTTTAGGCCTGGTAGGCGCACTCTCTATTATTAGGTTTCGAACGGCCATAAAAGAACCTGAAGAACTAGGCTATTTCTTTATTGCTATTTCAATTGGATTAGGATTAGGAGCGAATCAATTGTTACCCACAGTTATCGGTTTTGGAATACTTATTTTGATTGTGGTTTTACTAAATAAGAATAAATTAGGCAACTCTTTTTCTCAAAACTTACTCATACGTCTACAATGTAAAAATGACGATAAATCCAAAATCACAGATCAAATTAGCACTATAGTTTCTGAACATTCTAATCAAGTTGATCTAAAGAGAATAAAATATGCTAATGAGGAAATCAACTTTAATTTTTCAATAAATATATCCTCTATTGAGAAGATAAAAGCAATACATGATAGCCTATCCAAAATAGACAATAGTATTGATGTTACATTTCTAAGTAATGAAATATAATATAGAGTGTTGACGGGATAAAACTTGTTTTTTTATGAATATCAAAAAGGTTCAAAATAAAAAATCTGATTTAATCATAATGCCAATTGTATTTTTTGCATTATTTATAGTCAGTTTAATATTCCAAAAAAAGAATACTTTACCTGATAATCAAAAAATCTTACACAATACAGAAATCCCTACTACTACCCTTAACAAAGAAGAAATAGTAGAAATGATCAATAAAGGTATTAACAAAATACACTCCAACCCAGAGTTTTCAATTTATTATAAAGAAAATCAAGGTGTCCCAAAACTATATTATGTATACAAGGACAGTTTAACAAATAGGCAATTAAATGACGCCTTTTTCATACATATTTTCCCAAAAGATGAACAGGCATTATTGAAATTACAGAAGTATAATTACATAAACATTGATTTCTTCGATTTCAATCCAATTAAAATAAAAACAAACACTGAAACTTATTTTGTTTTCAGAGGTGTTTTTTCTCATAAAACATTACCTGAATTTTTAGAACCTAATAAGGTAAAATTCTTCAATACAGGTAGGTTTTCAAGTAATCAAGGAAGATCCTATCAAGTAAATGGAATCAATTTTGAAAATCTATCCTCTGCGAATGTTTCTAACACATTAGAAAAAATAACAATCTCTATAACTCAAAAGAATTTTGAGAAAATAAAATCAAGGCGAATTGAAGCATTAAAAAGTAAAATTTTAATAAAGAAAGAAGATGATTTTGTTCCATCTGAAGTTTCATACAATACGACTAAAAATGTAAAATCTAAAATAAGGTTAAAAGGAGATTGGACAGATCATTTGGATGATGAGAAAAAATGGTCTTTCAGAGTAATCCTTGAAGATGACAATACTACCATAAGAGGAATGAGCAAATTCTCCATCCAGCATCCAAAAGTTAGAAATTATGAGTGGGAATGGCTGTTCCAAAAAGTGATTAAAAATAATGACTTAATTGGGTTGCGGTATGATTTTGTTAATATAGATATAGAAGTTAAAGATAAAGATGATACACAAAAAATTCCTTTGGGAATTATGGCTATTGAAGAATCTTTTGATAAAAGATTAATAGAGAACAACAGGAGAAGAGAAGGTATTATTTTATCTTTTGAAGAATCTTTGCTCTGGGAAGATCGAAAAAAATCTTACGACCTAAAACTAAACATCAATTCATGGAGCAAAAAACTACAGGAAACACAAAATTTACCTATCAAAGTTTTTGATGAATCCAGAGTACTTTCAGATCCTGTATTATTAAAACAGTTTAATGTTGCCAAAAACCTTTTAGAAGGTCTTAAAAAAGGAGAATTAAAAATCTCAGAAGTATTTGATATTGATAAATTAACAACGTTTGTGGCCTTATCAAATTTATTTGGAGGACATCATGGATTAATAGATCATAATCTAAGGATTTATTTTAATCCTGTTACAAACAAACTAGAACCTGTTTGCTTTGATTCCCATCCAGGCTCAAGAATTGGTCAAATTACCAACTATCCCTTTTCTGAAGGAGATATGGTTTATACTCAAAAACTGTTAGAAAAGTTTGAAATAATTAGTAATGAAAAATTTATTAAAAATTTCATTGATAAATTCGACAACGATCTTAATAAGGTATTTATAAATTTAAAAACAGAATTAAAAACAACAGTAGATCTTTCAATTCTTGATTACAATAGTAATTTTATTAAAAAACAAATAAACCCTTCAGATATTATTGTTTCTAATTTACTGAATATTGACCAAAAAAAAATACAAATAGACATTAGCAATCTATCTGATTTCCCTGTTATTATCAATAGTTTAGAACATAATGATGGAAAAAGATTAAGTTCTGCTTTTTCTTCTGATCCAATTATCCATCCAAACGAAAAGAAGCTCATTACTTTTAACATAAAAGATGCCTTTAATAACGCCTTCGTTTCAAAGAAAAATAAAAAAGGGGGATTTCGCTACCCTAAAGATGTGAAAAAAATAAAAATAAAATATAAGTTCCCAGGTATTTCCTTTTCTAGAAAAAATGATATCATCCCCTTTGGATCAAATCAAGATGAAACACTTGAGATTATTAATACTTATAAAAAATCATTTGTTACCAACTACACTAATTTTGAGTTTATAAAAGTAAAAAACAACATACTTACAATACCTAGAGGTAAGTATAAATTAAATAAAACCTTAATCATTCCAAAAGATCATAAAGTTTTTATCGAAAAAGGAGTCACTATAGATATGACAGATGGAGCATCCATCATTTCATATTCACCAATCATATGTAGAGGAACAAAGGATTTTCCTATCCATTTTTTTTCATCTAATCATTCTAGTGGAGGAATTTTTATTACAAACACTAAAGAGAAATCAACATTAAACCATTGTCACTTTACAAGCCTTTCTAATCCAACCTCAAAGTTATGGACACTATCTGGGGCAATAAATTTTAATGAAACTATTGTCGAAATATCTAACTCAGTTTTCCAAAATAATAGATCAGAAGATGGGTTAAATATTATTAGATCCAAATTTGTAATTGATTCTACAGTTTTTAAAAATACATTATCAGATGCATTCGATGGAGATTTTGTAGAAGGAAAAATTCTAAATAGTTCATTTTTAAACAACGGAAATGATGGTATTGATGTATCAGGCTCAAGTATTTTCTTAAAAGATATAGTAATTAACAATTCTTCCGACAAAGCAATAAGTGCTGGAGAATCAAGTACAATCACAGGAATGAACATCAATGTTTCTGAAGGAGAAATTGGTATTGTAAGTAAAGATTTATCGAGTATTTCATTGCAAAATGTTAACGTATCAAATACAAAATTAGGATTATCATCTTTTCAAAAAAAATCAGAATATGGAACAGGATCAATTGATATTTCAATGTTAACATTAAAGAACAATGAATTAGACTACCTTGTTGAAAACGGTTCTCAGCTTTTAATAGATAAAGCCCCGGTCAAAACGGTATCTAATAAAGTAATAGATCAAATGTATGGTAAAAAATATGGAAAAAGCAGTAAGTGAAAATTTTCATAAACCACTCTTTCACAATCTGAGATATGAAAGAAAATTTATATTTCAAAATATAGACCTAAATGATCTAATACAAACTATTGTTTATACAAACAATTTTTGTTTTGAAGAAATCTACTCAAAAAGAGCTGTCAATAATATATATTTTGATGATAATAATTATACATTCTATAAACAGAACGTTTCTGGAGATGGGATAAGAGAAAAATATAGACTCCGGTGGTACAATAGTACTCCTTCAATAATAAAATCACCAATCATCGAAATAAAAAAGAAAATTGGAGAAGTTGGAGATAAGTTTTCTCTTAAAATGCCTTCTTTTGAAAGTAATATAGAATCATTAAGTATAGATCAGATCAATTCCCAAATCATAGAAGCATTAAAAGAAACAAAAAACGAAGAATTGATTTTTAAGCTTCATAGTCTATTCCCAACACTGTCCAACTCATATGAAAGACGATATTTTCTTTCCTCTTGTGAAAAGTTTAGGATTACTTTGGATTTTAATATGATTTTTTTTAATCCCAATAATTATAATGATTACCATTTGATTGATAATGAGATTATTTTAGAACTCAAATACAATAAGGAATACGATAATGAATCTAGGGCTATAACTCAACAAATTAACTCTCGATTATCTAAAAACTCAAAATACGTAAGAGGTATTGAGATAATTCATTCTTAACTTATGAAAAATAAAAGGTCTTTCAAACCAGTTAAGTCCAAAATATGTCTTTTGACCATCATCTTGTCTTTAGTATGTATTTTTTTTACCATCACATGTGCTGCCCCAAAAAAAGGAATTCTTAATTCCCGATCAAATTACATTTACTTGTCACATACTAGATTACAAACAAATGACAGTATATTTAAGAAAATCTATGATATAAATATGAATCTATACGATATGACATTATTAGGTGGAGACTTGGGAGTTTCAACATTTAAAGATTCAATAATACATCACCTCGATAAAGTCTTTGACTTAAGAAATAAAAATACGTTGTGGAGTATTGGCAATCATGACAATACATCAAATGAAAATTTTAAGAGATTCACAAACAAAAATAAGTTTCATTATTATGTAAAAGATGAAACTACTTTTATAACGATTAATTCTCAAGACAGTTTAAGTTCTATAGTTGGTAAACAAAAAAAAGAGTTTTTTAATATCTTAAATACTTTACGGACCAAAAATGTTGTCATCCTTTCTCATAAATTAATTTTTATGGATCAACACCCTATAATGGACAGTCAAATTAATCAGGTCTGTAATGGCCCTAAAGGAATTTGCGATTACTGTCATAATTCAAATAATTTTCAATCCGAAATATATCCAAAACTATTACAGATCAAAAAATCTGGTAAAAACATCATTTGGATTGGAGGTGATCTGGGAGCAAAAGCTTCAAAATTTGAATATGTAGATAAGAATGGAGTAATTTTCTTAGGGAATGGCTTTTGGTTTATGAATAAGAATAACCACCTCCTACTTCTTTCTAATTATAAAAACGAAATCAATTACAAATTTATAGCAATAGATACTTTAATAAAACATCAAAGCTCAAAATACATTAATTCCCTTTTTTCCAATTAATTACTAGATAAGATATATGATAAAAATAAAAAAGCCTCACTTAATAGTGAGGCTTTTGAGCGGGAGACCGGGTTCGAACCGGCGACATTCAGCTTGGAAGGCTGACGCTCTACCAACTGAGCTACTCCCGCTTTTGCGATGGCAAATGTATTAGATTTCTTTGAAAAAAAAAACTAAATACTTTTTTTAAAATAAATAATTCATTTTTTAACAAAAATCAAAGGTTATAACTTAACAAACGTGTGTTTTATCGGTAAAAATTGTTTTTTATCGAAAAAATTGTATATTTGCTTAGTTAATTGAATTTTAATAGTTTATCAAATTATATTTATATTAGAATCTAATTCGTGGATTCTGTAAATATTAAAAAACTATGGTAAACCCATATATAGAATAAGTTATAAGCCTCAAATAAAACCAAAATATGAAGATAAAATTACCCCTGATAATCTTATTTTTATCTTTAGTAACTGCACAAGCGCAAGTTAAGGTTGGAGACAACCCTAACCAAATCGATGCATTTTCTATTTTAGAATTAGAAAGTGCAGATAAAGCATTTGTACTTACCAGAGTTACTACATCGCAAATGAATGCTATTACTCCTTTCAACGGAGCATTAGTATACAACACCACTGATAATTGTATTTTTCAATATAATAATGATAGTTGGAGCAGTCTTTGTTCAGGCAATGATAATCAACAATTATCTTTCAATTCAACAACAAACATATTAACCCTTGAGGACGGCGGATTCGTCGACCTATCTTCTCTGCTATCGGCTGGACCACAGGGACCAACTGGAGCAACCGGAGCGCAAGGACCAACAGGAAATACAGGTGCCCAAGGACCGACAGGTGCTACTGGAGCAACAGGAGCACAGGGACCAACAGGAAATACAGGTGTGCAAGGACCGACAGGTGCTACTGGAGCAACCGGAGCACAAGGACCAACAGGAAATACAGGTGCGCAAGGACCGACAGGTGCCACTGGAGCAACAGGAGCGCAAGGACCGACAGGAAATACAGGTGCACAAGGACCGACAGGAAATACAGGTGCTACTGGAGCAACCGGAGCACAAGGACCAACAGGAAATACAGGTGCGCAAGGACCGACAGGTGCTACTGGAGCAACCGGAGCACAAGGACCTACAGGAAATACAGGTGCGCAAGGACCAACAGGTGCGCAAGGACCGACAGGGAATACAGGTGCGCAAGGACCGACAGGTGCTACTGGAACAACCGGTGCACAGGGACCAACTGGTGCTACTGGAGCAACCGGAGCGCAAGGACCAACAGGAAATACAGGTGCGCAAGGGCCGACAGGTGCTACTGGAGCAACCGGAGCGCAAGGACCAACAGGAAATACAGGTGCACAAGGACCAACAGGTGCCACTGGAGCAACCGGAGCGCAAGGACCTACAGGAAATACAGGTGCGCAAGGACCAACAGGTGCAACTGGTGCTACTGGAGCAACAGGAGCACAAGGACCTACAGGTAATACAGGTGCGCAAGGACCTACAGGAAATACAGGTGTGCAAGGACCTACAGGTGCTACTGGAGCACAAGGGCCAACTGGTGCTACTGGAGCAACCGGAGCGCAAGGACCAACAGGAAATACAGGTGCGCAAGGACCAACAGGTGCTACTGGAGCAACCGGAGCACAAGGACCTACAGGTAATGCAGGTGCGCAAGGACCAACAGGAAATACAGGTGCACAAGGACCAACAGGTGCCACTGGAGCAACCGGGGCACAAGGACCTACAGGTAATACAGGTGCGCAAGGACCGACAGGTGCTACTGGAGCAACCGGTGCACAGGGACCAACTGGTGCTACTGGAGCAACCGGAGCGCAAGGACCAACAGGAAATACAGGTGCACAAGGACCAACAGGTGCTACTGGAGCAACCGGAGCACAAGGACCAACTGGTAATACAGGAGCGCAAGGACCAACAGGTGCTACTGGAGCAACAGGAGCGCAAGGACCAACAGGTGCTACTGGAGCAACCGGGGCACAAGGACCTACAGGTAATACAGGTGCGCAAGGACCAACAGGTGCTACTGGAGCAACAGGAGCGCAAGGACCAACAGGTGCTACTGGAGCAACAGGAGCGCAAGGACCAACAGGTGCTACTGGAGCAACCGGGGCACAAGGACCTACAGGTAATACAGGTGCGCAAGGACCAACAGGTGCTACTGGAGCAACCGGTGCACAAGGACCAACAGGCGCTACTGGAGCAACCGGAGCGCAAGGACCGACAGGTGCTACTGGAGCAACAGGAGCGCAAGGACCAACAGGAAATACAGGTGCTACTGGAGCACAGGGACCAACAGGTGCTACTGGAGCAACCGGAGCGCAAGGGCCGACAGGTGCTACTGGAGCAACAGGAGCGCAAGGACCAACAGGAAATACAGGTGCACAAGGACCAACAGGTGCTACTGGAGCAACCGGAGCGCAAGGACCAACAGGAAATACAGGTGCTACTGGAGCACAGGGACCAACAGGTGCTACTGGAGCAACAGGAGCGCAAGGACCAACAGGTGCTACTGGAGCAACCGGTGCACAAGGACCGACAGGAAATACAGGTGCGCAAGGACCAACAGGTGCTACTGG
>NZ_CANLVC010000004.1:0-497569 GCF_947494415.1 Aquimarina algiphila
GGATTTTGGAGATGGTACAACAGGTACAGGAATAACAGTAGATCATTTATATGCTGCCATTGGAGAATATACAGCTATATTAACGGTTAGTGACGGAAGTAAGACGGGAACCAAGACCACGACAATAACTGTGACTGACGGAAGTCCTGTTGCTTCATTTACAGCAAGTGCAGAGACAGGTGTTGCTCCATTAGCTGTTAGTTTTGATGCTTCGGGATCATCAGATCCTGCAGGAGGTGTACTAACATATAGTTGGGATCTAGGTAATGGAGAAGTAGCTACTACAGCAACCGCTTCTACTACATACACCACATTAGGACAAGTAACAGTAACACTTACGGTGACAAATGCTGCAGGGGATACAGCTTCTGCTACAAAAACAATAAATGTTACCGATGGTAGTGTAAGTTGTGCTTTTGGAACACCAATAACGTATGCATTGCCTTCTGTTAGCAATTCATTTGAGAATGTATTTGTTTTAGGAGAAAATGGACCAAATCTTAATAATGTTAGCAAATTTATTGTCAATTGGGATCTTGTTAATAATGGATTATACGAGTTTTCTATAAGTACAAATAATGGTACTCCGACTTGGTATACTAATTTATTGCCAAAAGTGACACACAACTTTAACGCTGCAGAACCATCAATTACAATTACAGGTTCTGGGTTTACAGGATTAGACGGTGAGTATTGGGCAACTGTAGATGCAGGTAATTTTGTGTTAGTTTCTAAAACAGGTGGATTTACACTATATTTTAGTGGATCTGCAACAGCACCAGATTGTGGTACTATACCAACTCCAGTAGTAGTAGATGGTGGAGTAATTGCAGGAGGACCTTTTACATTTACAGTAGGAGATGGTATTGCAGATAATGTTTCTGGAGTTACTATCACAGGTAATGTTGGAGAAACCAGCCAATGGATTGTCACTGATGCGGCAGGGAAAATCCTTGGATTACCAGCTTCGCCAGAAGCGGTAGATTTTGATGGTGCAGGCGTAGGAAGTTGTTTTATTTATAGCGTAAGTTATAATGGAACAATTACTGGCCTTACAGCTAATGAAAATATTTCAGGTTTAGTAGGAACATTTGATCTTTCTAATAGTATAGAGGTTGTAAGAAACCCTGTTCCTACAGGAGGAGATTGTTCTTTTGGAGCACCATTAGCCAATGCATTACCCGCTCTTAATAGTAAATACGAACATATATTTGTTTTAGGTAATGGAGGTCCAAGCCTTGATAATGTTACTAATTTAACGATCAATTGGGATCTTGCCAATAATGGATTGTACCAATTCTCTATGAATACTAATAATGGTACTCCAAGCTGGTATAATGATTTCTTACCCAAAGTGACGCAAACGTTTAATGCTGCACAACCATCACTTACAATTACAGGTTCTGGCTTTACAGGATTAGATGGAGAGTACTGGGCGACAGAAGATTCGGGTAATTTTGTGTTAGTTTCCAAAACAGGAGGATTTACTATTTATTTCAGTACAACTGCTATAGCTCCTGATTGTGGAGGTGTTAGCACTACTTCTTTGCAGGATAAATCTAATATTGTAGTAAGCCCTAACCCAGCATCAAGTCATATTACCGTATCTATCGATAATAACATCGAAGCTAAAAGCAGAAATAATGTAATAGATGTTAGAATCGCAATATTTGATTTGGTTGGTAATGTGGTTAAAGTTAAAAACATACAAAATAGACAACAGCAATTAGAAGCAAAGATATCTGTTGAAGAATTAACTTCCGGACTATATATATTAGAAACTTTTGATAGAGTATCAAAAAGAAAATATCAAAGTAAGATATTGATTAATAGATAGTTTTTTTGAAGTCGACTTTTTAAGGATTATCTTAAAGAAGTGTTTAATCTATTTTATAATAAAGAGAGAGGTGAAAAACCTCTCTCTTATATTTTACCCAAATTAGACAACATGATAAAAAGCAGGATTATCAGATGATTAAGCTTATATGACGAGTTAAATAAATGTTAAAATAAAGCAATAAAAGAGAACTCCTGATCCCCTGATGGAGTGATAATAGAATTTATTATTTAATCCGACAATCAAATAATAATCCAGATATAACGAATTCTATTTTTTAAAAGTCAGATGGTAATTTATACAATACATAATCAAGTATTATTAGTATGTTTAATTCCTACAGTTTTGTTGTTTTTTACTTGTTAAATTATGTTAATACCGATTTCATCACATACTACGCAAAGGACTAAATAATTAAGAATAACGTTTATAAATATTAACTCAAAAACCAAACACAAAACCATTTTAATCATGAAACTTACAAAACTCAATTTTTTAATTGTAT
Organism: Aquimarina algiphila; assembly: GCF_947494415.1. Classification (NCBI taxonomy): domain Bacteria; kingdom Pseudomonadati; phylum Bacteroidota; class Flavobacteriia; order Flavobacteriales; family Flavobacteriaceae; genus Aquimarina; species Aquimarina algiphila. The sequence continues at coordinate 2,343 of NZ_CANLVC010000004.1, forward strand.
TTTTCCTTTTTGGGCTAGTAACAAAGGCTCAAACCCCCGAAGGAGAATTAAAAAGATGGCATAAGGTCAGTCTGACTTTTAACGGCCCCAATACCTCTGAGACCGCAAACCCAAATCCTTTTTCAGATTTTAGGTTAGAAGTAACATTTACACATCAAACCAGTAATAGAAGTTATACGGTACCTGGGTATTTTGCAGCTTGTGGTAATGCAGAAAACAATAGCTGTTCTTCAGGTAATAAATGGAGAGTACATTTTGCTCCTGAACAAACAGGAACTTGGAATTGGTCAGCATCATTTAAATCTGGAGCCAACGTCGCCATAAATGGTGGTGGATCAGGTGCTGGATTTATGGATGGAGCTAGTGGTTCTTTTAATGTAACAGAGTCTGATAAATCAGGAATAGATCACAGAGCAAAAGATAAAGGAAGATTACAATATGTAGGAGAACATTACCTTAGATACTCGGGTACAAACCCTGCAAGTCCCAACGGACCTTGGTTTGTGAAAGCAGGAGCGGATTCTCCAGAAAATGCACTTAACTATGTAGATTTTGATGCTACACCAAGTTATAACAATAACCTTAATAAAATTGGTAGTAAAACATGGCAGCCTCATCAAAAAGATTATGTAGCTGCAGATGCAAGTTCGTATACATGGAGTAATGATAAAGGAACAGAGATTTTGGGTATGATTAATTACCTTTCTTCTCAAGGAGCAAATGTAGTCTCTTTCTTAACTTGGAATACAAGTGGAGATGGAGGAGCTGTTTTTCCTCATGTTTTAAAAGTTTCTGAGCAAGAATATGGTAATACAGGAAGAGCACAACAGTGGAATAAAGTACATCATGATCGTTTTGATGTGTCCAAATTGGCTCAATGGGAAAAAATGATGGAGTATGCAGATAAAAAAGGTATATATCTTCATTTTAAAACCATGGAAACAGAAAATGATAATAAAATGGATGGCGATAATTTTGGTAGAGAAAGAAAATTATACTACCGAGAGTTAATTGCTAGGTTTAGTCATCATTTAGCACTTAATTGGAATCTTACAGAAGAGACTACTCTTAAGGATAATGTAGCAAAGGCTACAGCATCATACATTAAGGATGTAGATCCATATGATCATAATATTGTAATTCATACGTATCCTAACCAACAAGATCAAAGATATAACCCTTTACTAGGTAATAGCTCTGTCTTAACCGGTGCTTCTATTCAAACAGATAAGAATAAAGTACACAACGATGTTAAACGATGGTTAGAAAAATCTCGTAATGCAGGTAGAAAATGGGTTGTAGCTAACGATGAACAAGGTCCGGCTTCAACTGGAATTAGAGTTTCTGATAAAGAGGTAAGACACAAAGTCTTGTGGGGTACACTTATGGCTGGAGGAACTGGTGTAGAATACTATAGTGGTTATACAAATAATGATGGTGATATAAACGGAAACGATCATCGTAAAAGAGGAAATAAATATAAAGAAGGAGGATACGCTCTTAACTTTTTTAATAAGTACCTGCAGGAGGATATGGTAAAAATGACCTCTTCAGATGGTGTAACAGGAGATGGAAACGATTATGTTCTTGCAAACGCAGGAAAAATATATGCTGTTTACAGACCAAATGGTGGGTCTACAGGATTAAGCTTACCCGCAGGAAATAATAAATATGATGTACAGTGGTATAACCCACGTAGTGGAGGTAACCTAACTGCTAAAACAACCTTAGGAAGTAATTTGGTTGCTCCTGATAATAATGACTGGGTAGCACTAATTACTAGTAAAGATGGAAATGGAAACGGTGGTGGAGGCACTTGTGATAACATAAAAACAACTACATCGTCTCAGGATGCTTATTTACAAGGAAGCACTAGATTTAATACTGCAGATCTTAGAGTAGAAAGTGGAAATAGAGTTTCTTATATTAAATTTACGGCACCTTCAACTACAGAAAAAGTTACCGGAGTAAAATTAGAACTTACCGTATCTACAGATAATGGTAATGGACTAATAGAAATTTTTAAAGGAAGTTCTAATAACTGGACAGAAGGTAACCTTTCTAACAGTAATAAACCAGCTGAAGGAACTAAAATAGGATCTCTTAATACTACATATAGTGTAGGTCAATCTTACCAATGGGATTTATCAGGAATCGCTCCTGGTGAAACTGTTTCTTTGATTGTAAAACAAACTGGTGGTAACGATGTATCTTTTTATTCTAAAGAAGGAGCAACAGCGCCAAAACTTATTTTCGAACTTGATTGCGAAGATGCAGGTGGAAGCGGAAATTGTGGAACGGTTGCTATGAAGTCAACTTCAGATTTTCCAACACTATCAGTAACTGGTTTTTCTCCTGCATATAAAGACAATGTAAGAAATGCAGTAGCAATAGATGCTTCACAATATAAAGATAAGTTCGCTGCTGCAGAATCAACTTTTGATGGTGAAACAGGTAAATATGATATCAAATTAACAACGCTTACAGAGATTGATGGAGAATCTACCTATAGAATTTCTGTAGATGGTGTAAGAGTAGGAGAATTTAAAAATCCAACCTCGACAACAGATTATGCTGAATCCGGAACTACTTTTAAAGATATTGAAGTTAAAAAAGGAGCGAAAATTAGAGTAGAATTTAATTCGCATACTAATGGTAATATTCCTGAAGGAAACGGTACAGCGTTTTCTCGTGGTAGATGGACAGCACTCGATTTCATTTGCCAGGGAGGCGGAGGTACTGACGGAGGTGGAGATACCGACGGAGGAGAGGGTTGTGTTGCTTTAGAGAAAAACGGAGTAGTAGCTGTAGAAGCAGAACATTTTGCAAGCCAGGAAAAAACAGGTAAAAGAAAATGGTATGTTCTTGAAGGTAGTACAACAGGGACTCCAACCCCGGATCCTGATCCAAATCATGCTAGTGGAGCTAGTAGTGGTGGATACTTAGAAATTTTACCTGATACAAGAGTTACACATGGTGATCCATTAATTGCTGGTGAAAACTTTAGCAATGTGGCTGGTCAACTTACCATTGTAAATTACAAAGTGAAGTTTACAAGTGCTGGTAGATATTTTGTTTGGGTTCGTGCTCATTCTACTGGTACAGAAGATAACGGAGTACACGTTGGTCTTAATGGTACATGGCCTGCATCAGGAAATAGAATGCAGTGGTGTAATGGTAAAAATCAATGGACTTGGGAAAGTAAACAACGTACAGCAGCAAATCACTGTGGCGAAGAACGTAAAATCTATTTGGATATTCCATCTGCCGGAGTGCATACAATCTCATTTTCTTTAAGAGAAGACGGATTTGAAATGGATAAGTTTGTATTGTCTAAAACTTATACAAAACCTACAGGTAATGGCCCAGCAGAAGTTTTGGTAGATTGTAACACCGGATCAGAAAATGCTAAGCCACAAGTAGAGATGACATCTCCAGCGAGCGGAACAACTTTTGGTAAAGGAGAAACCATTACACTTCGTGCAAATGCATCTGATAGTGATGGTACAGTAGCTAAGGTTGAGTTTTATATAGGAACGAACAAGGTAGGTGAAGATACAACAGCTCCTTATGAGATTACAACAACAATTCCTAATATAGGATCTTACAACGTCACCGCAAAAGCAACAGATGATAAAGGAGCTTCAACTACTTCGGCGAGTGTTATTATCGAAATAGAAGATAATACGATGCCTCCGGCAAGTACTGTTGATATTCCAGGAAATTTTGAAGCAGAAAGTTTTAGCGCGAAGTCAGGAGGTGTAAAAATAGAAAACACTCCTGGAACGACAGGTAAAAATTTAGGGTTTATTAAAAATAACGATTATGTAGAGTATAATGCAAATGTGCAATCTAGTGGAGAATATACTGTAGATATTTTTGCATCAAGTGCTGGTGTTGGTGGAACAATAGATATTGTAGAAGCAGGGACAGTGGTTGGTTCTGTAGATATACCGGTTAATAGTCAATGGCATGATTACAAAAAGTATTCTGTAAATGTTTTACTTTCTACAGGAGAAAAAACCATAAGATTGACATTTAAAGGAGGATCTGGGTATTTATTTAATATAGATAAAGTCATGACCACCAAAATAGCAGCACCTGTAGAGCAAACGATTACGTTATCACCAATTCATGATGCGTATTTGCAAGGAACAACAAGATATAACAATGGATTGGTTAGAATAGAACAAAATAAGAGAACGGGATATTTGATGTTTGACCTTTCGTCTATTAACGGTGCTATAACTAAGGCAGAATTAAAATTTAAAGTAAATTCTGATTCGGGTAATGGTAATCTTAATATACATAAAGGAAGTTCTAATACCTGGACAGAGGCGAATTTATCTAATACTAATAAGCCATCTACAGGAGTTGTATTAGGGAATCTAAACTCTACTTATGGATTAGGTAATGTAAAAACAATACCTCTTAATGAAGGGTCAATATCTGGAGATGCATTATCATTAGTGCTTAATGTAACTTCAGGAAATGATTTTGCATTTGCATCAAAAGAGAATGCATCTAATACTCCTCCACAATTGGTAATTACCTATGAAGGAGCAAAACTGCAAAGTTTAGCTAGCAAAAAGAAAAATGGAATTAGTGTTTTTCCAAACCCTGTAGTAGATATAGTTAATATTTCTGGAGTATCTAATGGATCTAAGATTACAATCTTTAATTCAATCGGACTATTACAGAAAGAGATACAACTAAAAGAGGGTCAAAACTCAATAAATATTAATGATTTACCTTCTGGATATTATATTTTAAATGTAATGAATGCTAACAAAGTTATTTCGAGAACCAAAGTTCTTAAACAATAATAAAAAAGAGTTAGTTACTAAAAAGGGGAGCTATTTAGCTCCCCTTTTTTTATGGTTTTTTTTTGAGTAAATAATCCTCGGGATAAGCCCACGAAGCATTCGTATGGAACTGAATTTTAATTTCGAGGCAATCCTCGGGGTATTATACCCTTTGGCGGTGCCAATAAAATAGAAAAGATTAGAATAAATATTCGTTAAAGAAGCAACCCTTTGTTTTTTCAATTGTCCATGGATGTATAAAAACTACCAAAAGGTTCAATTATCAATTTGTAGAAAAAAAATTGAATCTCATCAATTAAAACAGTGTAAAAACAAATGAACATGCTTCGAAATTCGAAATTTAAAAATCAAAGAACAAGGACCTACATCCTCATGATGTGTTGCCTTACCATGCTTTTGGCAAATACAACAGTTGTGAATGCTCAAGAGAGTTACAGTTTAAGTGGTACAATTAAGGATATTAATAATGGAGAAACACTTTTTGGTGCCTCTGTTTTTTTTAAAGGAACCTCAATCGGTGTAATTACCAATGAATATGGTTTTTACTCTATTACAGCTCCAAAAGGAAACTATACATTGGTGGTTTCTTATGTTGGATATACAGATATGAGTAAAGCAATTGTACTTGATAAAAATCAAAAAGTAAATTTTGAGGTAACAGAATCCTCAACACAATTAGATGAGGTTATTATTAAAAGTGAAGAGTCAGAGCGTGTAAGCCTCAGAAAACCAGAAATGAGTGTGTCCAAACTTAATATTAAGACGGTAAAACAAATGCCTGTGGTATTAGGAGAAGTTGATATTGTAAAATCTATTCAGATGCTTCCCGGAGTGACTAATAATGGGGAAGGATCTAGTGGATTTCATGTAAGAGGTGGTGCGGCAGATCAAAATTTGGTATTACTTGATGAGGCTATAATTTATAATACTTCTCATTTATTAGGGTTCTTTTCGATTTTTAATGCAGATGCAATTAAAGATATTAAATTATATAAAGGAGGGATTCCTGCTCGTTTTGGAGGGAGAACCTCTTCTGTTTTGGATGTTCGTCAAAAAGATGGAAACAACAAGAACTTTGCTCTTACTGGCGGAATAGGAGTAATTTCTAGTCGAATTGCTGCCGAAGGCCCGATGTTTAATGACAAAGGTTCTTTTCTTGTAGCAGGTAGAGGTTCGTATTTAGATTTAATCTTAAAAGCAGCTGGAGAGAAAAATACAGTAGGGTTTTATGATGTAAATCTTAAAACCAATTATAGTATAAGCGAAAACAATAAACTATACCTGTCTGGATATTATGGTAGAGATACCTTCAAATTTGGAAATAATTTCAAAACCAGCTACGGAAACGTTTCGGGAAACTTAAGATGGAATCATATTTTTAATGATAAATTATTTTCAAACTTATCCCTTATTTATAGTAAGTATGATTATGATTTAGATATTGCTATAGAACAATTCGAATGGATTTCTTCGATTAATAATTATAATGCAAAGTATGACCTTAAGTACTACGCAAGTGATAAATTTAAATTAGATTTTGGAGTAAGTGGTATCTATTACGACTTTGATCCGGGACAAGTAGAACCAACATCAGAAAGTTCATCAGTGAATCCGTTAACATTAGATCAGAAAAGAGCTGTTGAGAGTGGAGTATATGTAAATGCAGAACACAAAATCAGTGATAAACTCTCTGTACAATATGGTGTTAGATATAGTGCTTTTAGTAGATTAGGAGGGCAAGCACTGGTAGACTATGCAAACAATCAACCTGTTGTATATAATACAGCTTTAGGAATATATGAAAGAGGGACCGAAATAGGAGAAACTGATTTTAAGAAAAGCGAAAGCATCAAAAGCTTTGGTAATTTTGAACCTAGAGCCTCTTTGGCATATCAATTAAATGAGTACTCCTCTGTAAAAATGGGCTACTCTAGGGTTGCTCAATATATTCATTTGCTATCGAATACAACTGCGATTACTCCTTTGGATGTATGGACTCCTAGTGGAAAATATATAAAACCTCAATTATCAGATCAATATGCATTAGGGTATTTTAGAAATTTTAAAGATAAAATGTATTCTTTGGAGGTAGAAGCATATTATAAAACTACAGATAATAGAATCGATTATATAGATGGCTCTGATTTGATAGGAAATAATACTATTGAAACCGAAATTTTGAATGGAGAATCCAGAGCTTACGGATTAGAGTTACTATTTCGTAAAAACGAAGGTAACTTCACAGGATGGCTTGCATATACAGTATCAAAATCAGAGCAACGAACGCTTGGAGATAATGCTGGTGGACCTGGTATCAATAATGGAGATTGGTATAATACTGCATTTGATAGAACACATGATGTTTCACTTACCGGATCATATAAGTTAAATGATAAGTGGACTTTTGGAACCAATCTGGTTTTTCAAACCGGAAGACCAGTTACCTACCCTAATGGTCAATTCGAATATGAAGGATTATCTATAGCTACTTATGCTGATCGAAACTCTGATCGCTTACCAGCATATCATAGACTAGATATTTCTGCAACGTATAGACCGAACAGAAAACCCAATAAAAGATGGAAAGGAGAATGGGTCTTTGGGATTTATAATGTATACAATCAGAAAAATGCAGCTTCAATCTCTTTTGGTCAAAATGTTGAAACAGGAGCAAATGAAGCAACAAGAACAGCGATTTTTGGGATAGTACCTTCGATAACGTATAACTTTAAATTTTAATGTGATGAAATACAGGTATTATACAAACCAAAATAAGTATTTGCAGATTGTATTTAAGACTAAAAAAACGATAAAAGATAAACAGATGAAAGCATATTTAACAATCATAATAGCATTGTTTGCTATCGTCTTTACATCCTGTGAAGATGTAATAGATGTAGACGTACAGACAGCACCCACCAGACTCACTATCGAAGCTTCATTGGATTGGGAAAAGGGAACTGCAGGAAATAATCAAACTATAAAATTAAGTACCTCCACTCCATTTTTTGATACAAACTCGAATACTGATGTTACCGGTGCTTCTGTAAAAGTCACTAATGATACGAATGGGACCGAGTTTATTTTTGCAGATCAAAATAATGGAGAGTATACCACTACAGATTTTGTGCCTATACTTAATCAATCTTATACTTTAGAAGTCGTGTATAATGGTGAAAACTACACCGCTACAGAAACACTGATGCCAGTAGTAGATATCAAAGAGGTTACTCAGTCCACAGAAAATGGTTTTGATGATGAGATTCTGGAAGTGAATATATTTTTTGATGACCCCGCTGATGAGGATAATTTTTATCTTTTTAGATTCAAAGAAGAAGGAGATCTTTTAGCAGAGTTCGAAGATTTTGATGATGAATTTACAAATGGAAGAGAAATTAGTTGGTATTATGAAAAGGAAGAAGATGAGGATACCAATACCGAAGAATTTACTTCAGGAGATGTTGTAGATATTGATTTATATGGTATTTCTGAAGCATACTATAACTACATAACTATACTCATAGAGCAATCAGAAGGAGTAGGTCTTTTTAGTGCAACTCCTGTTGCTTTAAAAGGAAATTGTATTAATCTGGATAATCCAGATAACTATGCAAATGGGTATTTTAGAGTAACCGAAGTAGTAAGAACCAGATATACTTTTGAGTAGTTAAGGCTAATAATAGTTTTATAAGATGGAAAATGCCCCAAAAACTTGGGGCATTTTTATATCTATTAACAAATTCTACTGTATTTAATTATTTAGTAAACTTTTGTATCGCTTCATCTACATCAAGTTCTGCCAAAGATTCTATAATCATATCAGGCGTAAAAGCATAATTTACAAGATCCTTCTTTTTAGAAACTCCGGATAGTGTTAAAATAGTATTATACCCCATTTGTATTGATCCTAAGATATCAGTATCCATAGTATCCCCAATCACAATAGTTTCATCGGTAGTTAACCCTAATTTTTTTCTTGCAGCTCTCATCATTACAGGGCTTGGTTTTCCAACACTAAATGCTTGTTTACCAGTAGCTTCTTCTATCATAGATACGATAGACTTAATTCCCAGGTTGGACCATCCTTTTTTCTTTGGAGATGGATCTAGATTTGTAGCAATGAGCCTGGCACCAGATAAAATCATGTCTACAGCATTATTTGCCATTTCCAAAGTGAAATTACGACCTTCTCCAACAACTACATAATCCGGATCTGAAGTTACCAGAGAATATCCGTTTTCATGCAGACTTGTAATTAACCCGCCTTCACCCAAAATATAAGCAGTACCATTAGGTTTCATAAAACTCAAAAACCAAGCAGTGGCCATAGCACTGGTATACACATTTTCTTCTTTAATCGATATTCCCATACCCAGTAGTTTATTTACTGCGTCTATCGGTGATCGTTGACTATTGTTTGTCATAAATAGAAACGGTATTTCTCTATCCTGTAATGTTTTGATAAAGACATCTGCTCCTTTTATAAGTTCGTTTCCATTATAAATGACACCATCCATGTCAATTAAAAATCCCTTCTTCATTCTTTTTCTGAGGTTAAGTTGTATTACAATTCGGACGTAAAGTTAGGGATAAGCAATAGAACTTAAAAATCAATAGTATAGTAAGTTTTTGAATTAAAAGATAAGATAGGTGCTTATTACAAGCACGGTAATCGCAGCACCGGTTATAAAAGCATATTTCCATGGAGTAACATCCACGTCTTCTGTTATTTTCTGTACATAATCTGTTTCTCTAGGGTATAGTTTTCCAATGATGAGCATGATACCAATATTTAAGACAAATAAGATAGCCATCACATGTAAAAAGTGAGGGTATGCTTCTGCTTCTATGAGGCTTAAAGCCGACTCGTCTGTAATGCCATTGACAGCTGCATTTGCTAATGCATTTTTGACCAGTATAGGTTTAATTGCGAATTGACTAATTAGATATAATGCAGAACCTGACAATACTCCTATTTTTGCCGCAATCGGAGGAACACGTTTTGTAAAGAAACCTATTACGATAACAGTTAAAATAGGAATACTATAAAAGCCGCTAAATTCTTGGATTCTTGCAAATAATCCATCTGGAGCGTCAAGGATAAATGGGGCGAGTAGCATTCCAAAAACACCTACGATAACTCCAAAAATCTTCCCGGCTTTTACAGCCTGAAGCTCATTGGCATTCTTCTTAAAATATTGTTTGTAAAGATCAAAACCAAAAAGAGTAGCGCTACTATTTAATACACTGTTAAATGAACTTAAAACAGCTCCAAAAAGTACAGCAGCAAAGAACCCTACAAAAGCTGGAGGCAATACTTTACGCACTAATGAAGGATATGCTTCATCAGGGTTTGCTAAATTACCATCAAACAGATGCCAGGCAATAATACCTGGAAGAACTACAATGATTGGGATTAAAAACTTAATCAATGCGGCCAAAATCATCCCTTTTTGTCCTTCTTTAAGAGTTCTTGCGCCAAAAACACGTTGTAAAATAGCTTGATTGGTTCCCCAATAAAACATTTGTACAAGCATCATTCCCGTAAAAATTGTTCCAAAAGGAATTGATGCAGTGGGGCCTCCTTGTACTTCAAATTTATCAGGATTATTTTCCCAGAGCGCATTAATACCATCGATTACAGAGCCATCTCCAACCATCATTAATCCAAAAAAAGGAATTAATAACCCTCCTGTGAGTAATCCTATTGCGTTAACCAAATCTGATACGGCAACGGCTTTTAATCCTCCAAAGATGGCATATACCATTCCTATTAAACCTATAGTCCACACACAAATCCATATGGTAGCACGTTGCGAAATTCCCATTAAACTTGGCAAGTCGAACATTGTACTAAACGCTAAAGAACCAGAGTATAATACAGAAGGTAACAATACTAAAGCATACCCACTTAAAAATAGTGCAGTAAGAATAGCTTTGGTCTGATGGTCAAATCGTTTTTCTACATATTCTGGGATAGTGGTAATTCCTCCTTTCATATAACTTGGTAGTAACCATACTGCAGTGATGATCATGGCAATAGCAGCCAAAGTTTCCCAGGCCATTACAAGAATACCTTCTGAAAAAGCTTGGCCATTAAGTCCTACTATTTGCTCTGCAGAAAGATTAGTCAGAAGTAAGGAACCAGCTATGGTAATAGCACCTAAGCTTCGACCACCTAAATAGTAACCATCAGCAGATTTTTCATCAGTTCCTTTAGTTTTCCACCAGGCGTATACTGCTACAGCCAGAGTAAATGCGATAAATGAAAGTATTCCCATGAAATAGTATATGTTAAAAGTTAAACTAAAGAAAGATGCTTACTATATTTTTTAAAAGATACAATTATTTGTCAAATGTATCCTGGAGATATTAGTATGGTTAAACTAAATTTCATTGTTTTTTTCTAATCTTACTAATCCACAAACAGGAACTTTTATTTGTACAACTCCTATAAGAATCATTAAATTATATTCTTTTATTTTTTGCCCTAAACAGTCATATATAATACAATGATAGGATCCAAAATTTTTAGTACTACTTAAAACAATGTTAGGAGTAGTTTGTCCATTGATAATATCAATTCGATTCGATTTTTCTTCAAAATCTATAACATAATTATCAAACAACCCGATAATCGTTAGTTCTTCAGTACTAGATGTAAGTATTGGATAATTAGCCAATGGTTTTTGAGGCGTAAAAACTCCGTTTAAAAGTGTATCTGCATTTGCTTTCCAATACTGAGTATAAAAACGAATCATTGATAATTCATCTTCTGTCGCCTCTTTTAAAAGCACAGAAAGTTGAGGGACACCAAAAAGTGTATTCACTACTTGTAAGGCTTTAATCTCTGTGGGTTCATCATGATGATACGTAAACATATCGCTATGCACTGCAGTTTTTCCACATAACATTTTGATATCTGTAATACGAACTCGGTTCATTGCAGAGTCTCCCGGGCAGTCAAATGCTCTAAACATATTACCGTATTTACGCATAGCTGGTCCAGTATATTTTTGTCTAAACTCTATAACTACTTCTGGTTTTATAGCATGTAATGACGCCATAATATCTGTCATTAAACGGTCTACTGCCAGGTTAACCGATGAATAATCTCTCCCATTTTCTTTGGTTAAAACGGTGGTGGGATATACTTTAAATTCATCTATAAAATCGAGTTTAAAGCCATCAATATTCCAATCATTAAGTGCACTGGTATATAAATGAATAAGATGCTCTCTTACTTCTGGATATCTAGGATCAAATACAGGAGCCCATCGGTGTTCTTCGGTAAGAAATTTACCTTTAAATTTTTGATACGCTTTGGATTTTTTACCACAAAAAGGGACAGAATACCATAGCGCGATTTTCATTCCTGTTTTATGAATGTTGGCAACAAAATCTGAGATCTCAGGAATTCTTTCAGGCTGCCAGTCTCCAGTAAAATCATAACCCCTGTTTTCATCAATGGTTTGCCAGCCATCATCCAGAATTATTAATTCATACCCTAATTCAGATGCAATTTTACATTCTTCTATTAATATTTGAGTGTCTAATTTTTGATGAAATTGATACCATGTTGAATATACTGGTACTTTTGCAAGGTTAGGGGTTTTGATAGGTTTTAAATTTTCAAAAGTACTCCACCAATGCCCAACATTTATCAATGATTCAGAAAAATGTTGTTCTTGTGTGTCAATTCGTAATTGAGCCTGATAGTTTTTTATTTTATGATGCCTTTCTGTGAAAAATGAAATGTGACAATAGATAAAATTATCTTCTTCTCGATACAAAGCATTGAGTTCTGTTGTATGTATGGCATCAGAACAAGCAAAAGTATGTACATTGGTATCCTTATGGCTAAAAAGAGAAATAATAGGAGAATCAACAGAGATTCTAGATTCCATATGATCCAGTTCCCAGTCATCCATAATTCTTTTTGCAAAATCTGTGGTGGGTTTCCAGACTCCTTTAATATTAATGGCAGGGATTTTCCATCGTAAAGTAATAGGATGGGGCTCAAAATCTGAATCTGCAGAAAAATTAATAGTATATATAGAAACTCCATCCTTTTCAGAATTTAAAGCAATTGATACTTTAAAAGCTTCAGTTTCTCCAGTTACCTCTATATTGTGAGTAATTACGTCATTCATTAAGTAAAATTTTGTTCATTATATTTTAGCAACATTATCGATTTGCTAAAACACCATTTTCTTCATTTTTAATTTTAAAAACTCTAATGCTATCATTATTTTGTGTAGCAATCACAAGTGGAATTTTATTCTTATTCTTAATAGAAATGATATGATTAGACTGTTTGGGAACCAGGAATCCACTTTCCTGATTTTTGATATGGATAAAACCATTTTTTGACCCTTGAAGGTACATCCCGATCATGGCATCATGCCTTCCATAATTGGCTTCTGCAGAATAATTATTTCCTACAATCAATACATCTTTAAACCCATCGGTGTTAAAATCATCAACAAGAAAATCATTGATTGGAGACCTTTGGCAAATAGGAGGTAAATGATGAACAACAAAAGTGTTATTTCCAATATTTTCTGCATAGATTGATTCAAAAATATCGGCGCTTAGTGTCTGTTCTTCAAGATTCGTGATGTCTAATAATTCCTGAAAAGAAGCCTGTGCAAACTCATCATAAGTACCATATTTCTTTTTGAGAAGTACGAGTTGCTTCATAATATCATCTCGAGTATGGATGGGTTTTAAAGAAATTCCTGACGTAGTTTTGAAATACTGAGCAAGGATGGGATCAATACTTCCATTACCATCAAAATCGTCTTTATAGACGTAAACAGGTTGATCAAAAACCGGTTTAATAAATCCATTAAGCCCTTGGTTACCTGCTAGAATATCCATATCTCCGTCATTATCAAAATCGGCAGATGTTATGGTATTCCACCAACCTGACATTTTAATAATTTTGCCATCGGGAGTTTGCCATTGTATGGGAATTTTTTCTGCTTTATCTTTTTTTATGTTATACACTGTTATAGGCATCCAATGACCGACTACAATGAGTTCTTTTGCGGTGTTATCTGTAATATCTGACCATATAGCATCGGTTACAATTCCCTGATGAGAAAAGGAGATGTTTTTATCAATTGATAGTGTACCACTATTATTCTTTAAGATATAACTAGGTGTAGATTCTGGATATCTCCCGGGAAGTACACCTCCTCCTACAAAAATATCAGGATATCCATCGTTGTCAAAATCATTGGCTACTACACAAGATGTGTTCGTATTAATTTGTGGAAGAATTTGATCTTCTGAGACAGTATAGTTTCCTTCTCCATTATTATAATATATGCGATCTTGTAATAAATTTGTATCAACACCAGCATCGGTACCTCCACTACCAATGTATATATCGTTATCACCATCATTATCGATATCTAAAAATAAAGCTGCAGTATCTTCATATTTAGATTCGAATTCCTGAACAGGGAGATATATCCCCTCATTATTTTCGGCAAAAAGTTGTCCAGGCTTACTTTTGCTGCCGCCAATAAAAATTTCATCTCCAGTTTTATTGTCAATATCTGCGGTAATTATACAAGGGCCATTTGCATTAAACTGATGAGGTAGTAAAGATTGATACACATAGTCGTTTAAAATGTTTTCCTGATGTGTATAGGTGAGTATTTGTTTTTCTTTTTCAAATAATTTTTTAGGTTCTTTTGTTTTAGTTTCTTTTTCAGCTGAATGTTGGGTCATTGTTATCACCTGGTTAGTTTTGATATTTCTTTTTAAGGAAACGGTTCCGTTAGGCCAAATGACCTTTAGGGAGTCGATATGATCCGATGTAAAACCAAAATGTATAATAGGTTCTACAGAAGACAAGTATCCTTTTACAACAGATTGGTACTGAATTTGACTTTTTTCTTTTTCCCAAACAATGACTTTTGCTCCAATTGCTTTTTTGTTTTTTGGAGTTCCCTCTAGTTGCACACGCAGGTAGTTTTGTTCTTTTTCTGAAGTATGATTTTCCAGAATAAATGCAGGGCTATTGATATTATTGATAATTAAATCCAGATCACCATCTTTATCCAGATCAGCATAGGATGCTCCATTTGAAAAAGAGTTTTTTTCTTTAAACCATTGTGAAGATACATCCTGAAACTGAGTATTCCCTTTATTTTGATACATCACATTAGGGAGGTGTATCCCTGGGAGTTGATCGACAAAACTTTTGAATTTTTCTTTTCGGGTTTCTGGTGTTCCAAAAATATTATTTTGACCAGAGTAATTTACAAAATCAAGATCTGTAATATCTTTTACATATCCATTGGTAATGTAAAGGTCTTTTTCTCCATCATTGTTATAATCCGCAGCAAGTGGAGTCCAACTCCAATCGGTACTTGCAATGCCAGCGGCATATCCAATTTCTGATGCAGGTAAGACTTCTCCATCAATAAGACCATTGTGAATCTGCAATGTATTATGTATATATTGAGGAGTATATTTATTTCGTTGTGAGAGTAAATATTTATCATAATTGCTAAGCCCCAGCATTTTTTTTTGCCTTTCATAATCATTGGGCAACATATCTACAACCATAATGTCGGGTAACTGATCATTATTTATATCTGTTACATCTACTCCCATGGCATTATAGGTCTGTTTGGATACAATTTGATCATTCATTTCGTCAAAACCTAAGTGAACTCCGTTTGAATCCAAGCCTCTATTTATATACATCAGATCATTTGTAATAAAATCATTACTTACATAAATATCAGGTAGATTATCATTATTGAGATCGTTTATGGCGATGCCCAAACCAAAACCTTTATGGGTAATTCCTAAGCTGTCAGATACATTGGTGAAATATATTTGTTGGTCACTTTTTCTGGTTTTGTTTTCTAATAAATAATCTGCTAAATGATTTGGGAAGTATTTTTTTGGTAAAGGAATATTTCTATCTCTTGTAGTATTTCCATTATGAACAATGTAAGCGTCAAGATCTCCATCCAAATCGTAGTCAAAGAATACAGTTTGTTGACTATAGTTTCCGTCGTCTAATCCGTAAATTGCCGCTTTTTCTGTAAAGGTTGGAACACCGGATTCATTGATTCCATTATTTATAAATAATTGATTTTTGCAGTCATTCTGACAATCAGGTCCACCTACATTTAGGTATATATCGTCAAACCCGTCTACATTTATATCGACAATACTTACACCAGTGATCCAGGTATTAGTTTTGAAATTTGATATAATCGAGATGTCTTTAAATTTCATTTTACCTAGATTAAGATAAATTTTACTTGAAACTTGATTTCCTGTGAAAACAATATCTGGCAATCCATCATTATTGAAATCTCCAATTCCAACTCCGCCACCGTTGTAGCAATACTGAAAATCGATAACATTGATTTCATCATTTTCTATTATCGTATTTTCAAAATGTATATTAGAAATAGAGGCTGGAACAAAAGTAAATAGATGCTTTTCTTTGCTCTGATTTTTACAATTAGATAATAGTATGATGACTATGATATGATAGAATATTTTTTTCAAAAATATTGAGGTTAACATGTTTTAATAACCAAGCAAATCGTTGAGATTTGCTTGGTGACTAAAACAAAATACAATTACAAACAAACAATCAAAATAATGCTATATGTTTATATTTTAGTATCCAGGATTTGGTTTTAAATTTGGATTTGCTTGCAATTCTGTTAACGGAATCCATAAATATTCATCTTGCCCTGTGGTGAATACAGCTGCGGGTCCTGCCAGAGATTTTGGATGACGTCCTCCTGCAATAGTAGAACCTGGTCCCAATACATCATCAGCGAGCTCCCAACGTACCAGATCAAAGAAACGATGCCCTTCACCTGTTAATTCCATAATACGTTCATCGATTATAGCTTGTTCAACTTCTGCCTTATTTAGGGTAAGTGCCAAAGGAGCAATTTGAGCCCTTTCTCTAACCTGGTTGATATAAGGAATAGCTTCTGCGGTAGCCATATTTTCATTAAGAGCTTCGGCTAACATTAATAATACATCAGAATACCGTATAATTCTCCAATTGGTTCCTAAGGTATGCCCAAAACCAGGAATTTCTGCGCTAGACAAGTTTTCATCTAAACCTGCATATTTTCTAGAAAATAGTGCTGGAACGCCAAGATTTTCTGCGATTTCAATGCTTGGAGCAAAATCTTCTGTAAATGGAGCTCCTCCATATCCGGTTGCTCCTGGGTAATCAAAAGCAATAGTTCTATTTCTTCTTATAACATCTCCATTATCTTCAAAAACTTGAAGAATATGTGGATTTATTACATGTCCTTGATCTAAACTTACATGTGGAGGAGAATAATCAATATGCCAGTTGGATTGAGATCCTGTAAGTGGTGAATCTGCTCCCCAAACAAAATTATCTTGTCCTACATATTGAAGTTCATACACAGATTCTGAATTATTTTCCATAGAAGGATCAGATGAAAAGTTATCTCCATAATTTTCAGAAGGTAGTAAAGAATAGCCTAATGTAGTTACTTCTGTAAAGTCTGTAATTGCATTTACCCAATCTTCCATGTATAAATAGGTTTTTCCTCGTAATGCAAGAGCTGATCCTCTGGTGGGACGTCCTATATCTTCTGCTCCCCAGGATTGTGGAAGTCTATTTATCGCTTCAGTAAGGTCTGCAATAATTGCTTCATGATACATTTCTGCCGTTGCATTAGAAGGAAAGAATTCTTCTGGGTTTTGAGGGTCAGGTGTTTGCATAACAAGTGGTGCCGTTCCAAAAAGATTTAACAAATACCAATTGCAAAATGCACGTTGAAAATGTGCTTGTCCTAAAATTTGATTTTGAACTTCTCCAGATAGCACACCATTTTCTGCATCTTCTTCTATAATTCTATTGGCCCTGGATATAGATTGGTATAATTGAGGATATAAGTCTACTGCCCACCTTGAAATACCTGGCTGTCCTTCTAATGTAGACATGGTCGTATTTTGTTGAAATGGGATTACATTATATGCGTCTGAACGTAGCATTGCGCCTGTATGGATAACTCGCCCCCAAAATAATACTGCAGTTATTGAATGGTACATTCCATTTACTGCAAGTTTAAAGTCATTTTCTGTTTGAAAAAATGCTGGTTCTGCTACGTTATTTGGATTTGAAATGTTAAGGTCTTCTTCATTACAGCTATAATAAATTACTACAAAAAGTAATAACATTATAAAAGGGAATAATTTTTTAATAGTTTTCATATTGTATTCTTTTTTGTTTTTAAAATGACATTTGTATCCCAATTACAAAGGTACGAGGTCTTGGTTGTGCTCTTACATCTAGCCCCCTGTCAAAAACAGAATCAGCATTAGTTAATGGCGTAAAACCAAAGAAACCGCGATTAGTTCCTAATCCACTATTGTTAGATCCTATTTCGGGGTCATATCCAGAATAATTTGTAATAGTAAATACATTCTGAATATTTGCAAATACTCTAGCATTAGAGATCCATTCTTTTCCTATGAAATCATTAAAACTATATCCTATTTCGAGTGTCTTAAGACGGAAAAAAGAACCGTCTTCTACAAAGAAATCTGATGGGAGTTGGTTCCCAGCTGTATCTTGAGTAGTTACACGAGGAAGATTTGTATTTGGGTTTGCAGGAGTATAGGCATCTCTTACAATTCCAAGTTTGTTATCGTCTAAGAAGAAATATCCAAAGAATTTGGTAACATTATAAATTTCGTTTCCTTGAACTCCATTAAAGAAGGCTCCAAGATCCCAGTTTTTATAATTTGCAGAAAAGTTAATGCCATATGTGAAATCTGGTGTTGGATCACCTAAAGAGGTCTGGTCTTCATCATTTATGATGCCATCGTTATTAATATCAACCCTTCTGAAATCACCTGGTTGCAGTAAAGCTCTTCTATCAGGGTCATTAGCTAAGAAAGGATCATTATCTATTTCTGCCTGGCTATTATAAATGCCATCGGTCTCGAAACCAAAGAAAAATCCTAAAGGTTGCCCAACTTCAAAACGATTTGCTCTTAATCCTTCTTCATTATACGAGGGGCCTACAATTGGATTTGGAGAGTCTGTTAACTCGTTTTGGATGGCAGAAAGATTAACACCTACATTGAATGTGAAATCACCACCTTTGTCATACCTATAGGAGGCTTCAAATTCAAAACCTTTATTATTAATAGATGAAGCGTTTTGAAATACTGGATTTACAGATCCATTAGAATCTGGAATAGCAACGGCCTGAATCACGTCCTCATTATCTCTATTAAAATAGTCAAAACTTAATTTTAAGTCATTGTTTAATAATGAAGTATCTAATCCAAAATTGATAGTTTTTGATGTCTCAAAACTTAATGTAGGATCGACTAAGCTTGTAATTGCAAATCCTGGGATTTGTCCTGAAGAACCACCAAATGTGGTAGGAGAATTAGGTTCTACCACAGATTGGTTTGAAAAAGGATCTACGTTTTGAGATCCTAATTCTCCATATCCAGCTCTTAGTTTGAGTGAATTAAAGAGTCCATCTTTATTAAAGAAATTTTCATCACTAATAACCCATCCGGCAGAGAAAGAAGGGAATGTACCTGTATTAAATCCATCTGCAAAAAGAGAGGTCTTATCACGTCGTACTATGGCAGTGAATAAATATTTTTGTTTGTAATTGTAGTTTACACGTCCAAAAAATGAGAAAAGTTTATTATCAAAACGTCCTCCGCCAGAATTTATAATATTATCGGCAAACTGAGCTATATTGGTAATATTATTACTAGGGAGTCCTTCTGCATAAATAGCAAGTGTGTTTGTGGTAATATCTTGACGGGCACCACCTATAAGAAGATCAAAATTATGTTCTCCAATACCTTTTTTATAGTTAAGAGTAGGTTCGACATTTGTAGCATAACGTTCTCCCCTTACCTCTGTAAGATCGTTGAGTGGGTTAGCATTAGTCTCACTATCTATATTACTTTGAAAAAATGTGGGTTGAAAGGTATTTCTATAAAAACTGGTATATTCGGTTCCTACATTAAGCTTTGCAGTAAGTCCTTCGATAATTTCATATGAAAAATTTAAATTACCTAGAAAATTACGTTCTGTATTTTGATCATTTACTAATTGTGCGTTAGCAAATTTATTTGTCCCTCCAATTCCAAAAATTGGATCATTAATAGCCTCAAATCCACCTTCATTTTCAGGAGCAAAAGGACGAATAATAGGTACGGTACCTCCTTGGTTACCAAAAGCATTATTACGAGTAAATCTGTTTTCAGAAAATCCAAAAGATTCTTGAATTTTAAACTTTCCAATTTTAAATTCACTATTTAAACGTACATTTTTACGATTAAATTCTTCACTTATTAATAATCCTTCTTCATCATAATAGTTAGCACTAAAAAAATACTTTGAGTTTTCGCCACCACCAGATATATTAAATCCAAAATCTTGAATTGTACCCGAGTTTATGCTTAAATCTTGAAAATCTGTGTCGATTCCTGGATTAGGAATATTTCCTTCAAGCCCATCATTAACTCTACGTTGATTAAGAAATGCGATATATTCGGAGCCGTTAAGTAAATCAAGTGTTTTGGCTTGCGTATTAATTCCACTTCGTATATCAATATTTACTGTAGGGGAAGAATCTTGTTTACCTCGATTGGTAGTAACAATAATAACTCCATTTGCAGCACGAGAACCATATATGGCTGCAGATGTCGCATCTTTTAATACTTGCAGATTTACAATATCTTTTGGATTTAAATAATTGATATTATCAGAAATGGCACCGTCAACAACATATAGAGGAAAGGAATTTGTCAAAGAGCTTACTCCACGTACAAAAACGTTTGCAGGACTACCAGGAGCACCCCCGGCAGTTTCTACCTGAACTCCTGCAAGTTTTCCTTGTAAGGCCGAGGTTGGATTTGCTGTAACAACTTGATTGATATCTTCTGATTTAATTTGAGATATAGCACCAGTAAGATCTCTCTTAGATTGTGTACCATATCCTACAACAACGATTTCATCAAGAGCAGCAGCATCTTCTTGTAATGTTAAGTCAATAACAGATTGTCCGTTTACAGGAACTTCTTGAGTGATAAAACCTAGATAGCTAAAGGTTAATGTAGCATCGTCAGCTACATTGGACAAGGTGTATTTACCATCAAAATCTGTCGTAGTTCCATTTTGTGTTCCCTTTACTATGATGTTTACTCCAGGGAGAGGCCCCTGAGCCTCTGTTACTGTACCAGAAACTGTTTGTTGTGCAGAGACTGAAATAACAAGCCCAAATAAAAACATCATAATACTAGTGAATGTTTTTTGATTCATATGATTTGTGTTTATTGATAAAGTTTTGATTTCTTTTTTATTAAAAGCCAAGAAAGTGTAATTGTTTAATATGCTATGATACACTATGCTACTATGCAAATATAAAATTTTTTTTCACATAATTATAATTTGATGTTAATAAAACCAAGAATACTACATTTAAAATGTTAAAATTATATGATTTTTAAACAATTGGTTTTGAAAACTATTAGGGATTTTGCAAGAATCCCTTTGTTTT
The DNA here is from genome assembly GCF_947494415.1 of Aquimarina algiphila. NCBI lineage: Bacteria > Pseudomonadati > Bacteroidota > Flavobacteriia > Flavobacteriales > Flavobacteriaceae > Aquimarina > Aquimarina algiphila. Next base: position 23,749 of record NZ_CANLVC010000004.1, read on the forward strand.
TCTCGAATTCAGAAGCGAAAAAGTAATGTTTTGAAGAAAATGAGGAAAAAGTATAAATATTCTTTATAATGAGTTACGTTGTCTTAGGTAAGTAGGTATAATTTCTTGTATAGGGTTTCTTTCTTTGACAAAAATAGCAGCTTTTTTGGCCATGATTTCAAAATCTGTTGAGATTGTTGTTATTCCTCCAAAGGCAATTTCTTTTACAATATTATCATCATGTGCCAGGATCCCGATATCAGAGCCTATTCTATATTCCATTTTTCGAGCATCTTTTAGTACTTGCCAGAGGTATGTATCACTAATAGAAAAGAATACGGTACCTTTTTTTACGATATTGGATTCATAACTTTCTACTACTTTACCCTTAATATTATATTCCTTAATAAAACGTTTAAACGCATATAGAATATCGGGTGGTAAATCGGTATTTTCTTTAAAGAAAAGTACAAACTTGTCATACTTTTTAATTACGGGAGCAAGTTCTACTAGTTTATTATATGTAACCTCTTCAAATTCCTGTGCAATATATGAATACTCTTTTGGCATTTTTAGGTAACGGTCAATAAGCACTAATCTATCTGAAGGAATTTTTTTTAGAAGAGGAATTACTTCTTTATTTTGTATTGGAGCTATAACATACATTCCATATTTACGCGAAATGTTATCCATTATGGTTTTAAAAAGAGTAAGATTAGTATGGTGGAAAAAGATATCGATATGGTATTTTTTCCCAAGTTCTTTTCTAAAAGTATTATAAAACTCTTCTTGAAAACTGTGAAATGCAAATAGAATCAGTGCTACCTTTAAAGTAACTTTGGTCTCTTGACTTATAATATAATATCCTTTGAGATTTTTGGATTCTACTAACCCTCTTTCCTTTAATTCGGTATATGCTTTTACAAATGTTTTTCGAGCATAACCTATTTCAGCTACCATTTCGTTTATAGAAGGGAGTTTGTCGCCTACTTTAAGAACTCCAGAATCTATGGCTTCGATTATTCCGAGAACAATCTGTTCATGTTTAGAAACAGTATGTATATCCTGTAAGTCGTAAATCTTCTCTAATAACGGCAGCATATTATTTTATATGTTTTAAAATAGGTATAATTTTAAATTAAATTTCAAAATTATACCCTGATTCTTGTAATTCCCTATATCTTTTATAATCAAACTTGTATAGATAAGCCCCTTTTTTAGAAGTAGTTCTATCTTTTTCATCTAATTTGATAATTACGTCAAAAGAAAGGATTTTTTTTCTAAAATTACGGGTATCAAACTTTCTTCTATAAATAGCTTCATAAAGGGTTTGTAATTTAGGGATTGTAAATTTCTTTGGCAATAGCTCAAAACCAATGGGCTTATATCTGGCAACTTCCTCAATTCTTTTTAACGCATCAATACTCATTTGATTGTGATCCAGAATTAAATTTGGGATATTATCGATCTCATACCATCTTGCTCCTTTCTCCTCTACAATCTTTTTAATGGCATTGTCGATACGAATTAAAGCATATTGAGCGACAGAAATACATCTGTACCCAGGATCTCGGTCTACAGACCCATAAGTTTTTAATTCTTTCATGTAGACATTTTCCAAGCCGGTAAAGTCTTTGAGAATTCTAATGGCGGCATCAGAAACACTTTCTCCAATTTTTACAAAACTTCCGATTAGAGATAATGAATCTTTAAATGGGTCAATACGACGATCAAAAACGAGAAGTTTTAATTTTTGATTATCAAATCCGAAAATAATGCAATCAACTGCTACATAGAACTTGTCTTTTTCGTTATATATATCCATATCAAAGCCTTGAGTTTTTAAAAAGATTTTACTTTTAACACAAAGTAAGCAAAAAAATATAGTTCTATAATAATAAATGTAAAAAGTACATTTATTATATTTGCTTCCTTAAAAGTAAATATTGGCATATATTACCAAAAGACTAAAGTATATAAGAAATGGAAAATGATCATGAAGGATTTATATCCAATTTTAAAGCAGAGCTGGTAATTTTATCACCTGGTAGGATTAATTTCATTGGTGAACACACTGATTATAACAATGGATTCGTTTTACCTACAGCAATTGATAAAAAAATTATTTTTTCATTTAGAAAAAATAATACAGATTCTCAGTGTAATGTATATAGTCAAACGTATAAGAAGAAAATCCAGTTTGACCTAAATACATTGAAACCTAGTAATGAGGAATGGGAGAATTATATTCTAGGAGTAATGAATGAACTCAGTAAACTTACGGATAAGATAAGAGGCTTTGATTGTATTGTTAAAAGTGAGTTACCTATAGGTGCAGGAATTAGCTCTTCTGCAGCACTAGAATGTGGACTGGCTTATGGACTTAATGAACTTTTTGATCTAGAATTGCCTAAAATAACATTAGTAGAGTTATCTCAAAGAGCAGAACATAATTATGTAGGAACAAAATGCGGGATTATGGATCAGTTTGCTTCTGTCATGAGTGAAGATCATAAAGTAATCCTCTTGGATTGTAAAACTCAGGAATATAGGTTAATTGATGGTAATTTTGATCCATATAAAATTTTATTACTGAATACCAATGTTTCTCACAATCTTGCAGAAAGTGAATATAATACCAGAAGAGCAGAATGTGAAGAAGCTGTGGCAATGATTTCAGAGTCATATGATAAGGTAAAATCTCTTAGAGATGTTACAAAAAGTATGTTGGATGAATTTAAAGAGAAACTATCTCCGCTGCATTATGAAAGAGCGTCTTATGTGATTGAAGAAAATGATAGGGTACTTCAAGCTTCAGAATCATTGGAAAAAGGAGATTTACAACGATTTGGAAAACTTATGTATGCCTCTCATAATGGGTTGCAACATCAGTATGAAGTAAGTTGTAAAGAACTGGATTTTCTAGTTGATTTTTCTAAAGACAAGACAGAAATTGTCGGATCCAGAATGATGGGTGGTGGTTTTGGAGGATGTACAATAAACCTAATTCATAAGGATTATATAAATGAATATGTTGATTTAGTAACAAAAGCCTATAAAGAGCAGTTTGATATCGAACTAACCTCTTTTATAACTGTTCCAAGTCAAGGAACTTCAATACAAGAATAATGATGCAAGATTTTAACGATAACCCACACAGACGATTTAATATACTGACAGGAGAATGGATTTTGGTTTCTCCGCATAGAACCAAAAGACCTTGGCAAGGAAAAAATGAAGAACCAGCAAAGTTTTCTCAAGTCTCTTATGATGAGAACTGTTATTTATGTCCGGGAAATACAAGAGCAAGCGGAGATGTAAATCCTGAATATACTGCGCCTTTTTCTTTTACTAATGATTTTGCAGCGTTATTACAAGACGTCCCTGAAGAACAATTTGATGATGGATTATTAAAAGCAGAATCTGAAAGTGGTATTTGTAAAGTGGTTTGTTTTTCACCAAACCATGCACTTACCTTACCAATTATGAAAGTTGAAGAGATTGCGCAAGTAATTGCACTTTGGCAGGAGGAGTTTATTGGGCTTGGAAAACGTAGTGATATTAACTATGTTCAAATATTTGAGAATAAAGGAGCAGTAATGGGTTGCAGTAATCCACATCCACATGGCCAAATATGGGCACAAAGATCAATTCCTGAAGAGATTATCAAAAAAACTCAACAACAAGAACACTATTGGAAAGATCATAAAAAATCTCTTTTAGGAGCGTATCTAGAACAAGAACTTGAGTTAAAAGAAAGAATTCTGGTAGAAAATGAACATTTTGTAGCTTTGGTTCCGTATTGGGCGATTTGGCCATATGAGACGATGATTATTCCGCGTAGAAAAGTAGAAACCATTGATCAGTTAACAGATGAAGAAGTGCGTGATTTTGCAGATATAATTAAAATATTGACCATTAAATATGATAATATTTTTAAAACATCATTTCCTTATTCGGCAGGAATTCACCAGGCACCTACAGATGGATTAAATCATGAAGAATGGCATATGCATATGTCCTTCTACCCACCTTTATTGCGCTCATCTACGGTAAAGAAATTTATGGTTGGATATGAATTGTTTGCAAATCCACAGCGAGATATTACTGCAGAACAAGCAGCATTGACGATCAGATCACAAAGTAATGAACATTATACTAATTCGATATAAATAGGTAGTAAGATTTTTGAAATTTCGTGGTTTGAATTAGATAACAAGAAAGCTAAAGTTCTAAGCACTACTATTCAAAACTTTTATAGGGATCTTATTTTTGAAAAACCTAGATGTAATTTTTTTTCGCCAAAATATAAATAAGAGAAATTAATGTTTTGGCTTCAAATCTTTTTTTAAGAGCATTTATTCTATGTTCTATGGATCTTAAGCTATAAGGCTCAATATGATTCTTTTTAAGATAATTAGAAACATCGACTTGTGTTAACCCTATTTTTAGCTTGTCGAGTATAAGTTTTTCATACTCGTCAAGTGTTTCATTGTCGTTCATCATTGACATTTTAAATACTTCGGCTAAAATCAGAAATAAATAGGAATACTATTTATGGTTTTCCGTAATGGGGATAAATATTTATATGAAAAGAATTAAAAATCATTGATACTTCAAAAAAGGAGAATACTGTGTCATCATTGAAATTTTTTACAATAAAAGTAAAGCGATTTTTTATCTACTGGTTTTCAGGTATATTTTACAATTTTCGATGTAATATAGGTCTTAATTAATATCTTGGTAGAAGCAAAATACAAATTTGTTGCATCAGCACATGAAACCGATACTACACTTTTCCATTTTACTTTTGTTTTTGTCTTTTTTTTATATAGGATCAGGGCAAATATTAGATGTTAATGAGCTCAAGCAAAAATTAGAAGACGCTAAAGCAGATACGATTAGAATAAAACTAATGTGCAATCTGGCCAGAGCAAATGAAGGTGTAGATTCTTTGAGTGTTTTTCAATATGGCTATGAAGCATTGAGATTAAGTAAAAAGCTACGCTATTCATATGGTACGGCTCTTTCCTATAAGACTATTGCCGATGGCTATTTAAGTTATTTTGATATAGAAAATTCGAAGAATTACTATTTTAATGCTCAAGAAGAAGTAGAACATCTTTTGAAAAAAGATTCTACAAAAGTGTACCTTCAATTATGGGCAAAGATCAATTTTAATCTTGGGGTTTTATATGGATATCAAGGAGATAATGAACAAGAGATTGCGTATGTAGAAAAGACTATTCCTATTGCCAGACAAATAAAAGACACTTTATTTTTAGCCATTGCAAATACTAATTTAGGGATAAAGTATATGAATTTTGCACAATTTAATAAAGCATATACATATTTTGAAAAAAGCGGACCTCAATATGAGGCACTTAATAATCCCGACGATATTATATTTGATCGCCTTAGTTTTTCTCTATGCTTATATGAGATGGATTCTCTTTCGACTATGAAAACAACATTAGATAAGGTGAAGTTTTACTTAGATAAAGTTCCTAAGTCAATTTATAACTATAAATATTATTCACATTTAGGGCTTTATTTAAGTGGAGTAAAAAGGTATGAAGAAGCAATAGAAATGTATGATAAATCATATGAATTATTACAAAACAATAAAATAAGATCTGAGTATGCTTCACTATTTATAAAATATGCTGAAACATACGAACAACTGGGAAATCTTAAAATGAGCAAAAAGTATATGATGGATTTTTTGCAAGAGTCATTAAAATCAGGCAATGATGTAAGTCGTGCCAAAGCATATTATAGATTAGCTAGGTACGAATCAAAAATCAAAAACTATAAAAAAGCTCATCATTATCTCAATCAATATATCCATCTTTTAGATAGCTTAGATATTCAGGAAACATCAAACAGGATTCAACAATTAGAGTTTCAATATCAATCAGAAAAAAAAGAAAAAGAGATTCTGGCATTAACTAATGAAAAAAACATAGTCGCTTTTAATTTAGAAAAAAAGCGATCAGAAGGATATTTAATGATTATAGCAATTATTACTTTGGTTTTTGTGTTGTTGGTAGGATATCAAATATATAGGGATAAATCAAGAGAAAGCCGTTTGGCTGATAGAAAACATGCAGAAGAAATGGTAGCACTAAAACATGAGCAGCAGGCGAAGATTTTTTCTGCTATGATAGAGGGTCAGGAAAGAGAACGAAAACGATTGGCGATTGATCTTCATGATGGTTTGGGAGGAAGATTATCTGCAATTAGTTTGAAGTTGTCTAAATTGGATAAAGACAATCTCAAAACGTATCCGAAACAAGAATTAAGTAATGTACAAAATGATATTCGGGAATCGTTATCAGAGTTACGAGGTATTGCCAGAAACTTGATGCCAGAGACACTTATTAAATATGGTTTAGAAGCTGCACTAAGAGACTATTGCACTAATATGAATAGTAATGAAAGTCAAGTCACACTTCAGTTTTATGGAGATGATAAGAAAATTGCAATTCATAATCAAGTTACCATGTACAGGATAGTCCAGGAATTGATTAATAATGCTATCAAACATGCTAAGGCTTCAGAGGTTTTGGTTCAATACATCCACGAAAATGAGAAAATAGATATCATTGTAGAGGATAATGGAGTTGGTTTTAATGCATCTTCTATTAAAGATAAAAAAGGTATGGGATTAGATAACCTAAAAACAAGAGTTGATTATTTAGAAGGTTTTTTTGAAATACAATCAAAAATAGATGAAGGGACCACAGTTACAGTGCAAATCAATGCGTAGTATGAAAAAAGAATCAATAAGAACAGTAATAGTTGATGACCATCAGATGGTTATTGAAGGTCTTAAAACATTATTAAACGGATATGAGAGTATTGAGATTACTTCTTTTTTTACTACAGGGAAAGCCGTTTTGGAGTTTCTAAAAAATCAACCCGTAGATATTGTTTTATTAGACGTAAACTTACCAGATATAAATGGTGTTGAGATTTGTAAAATTATTCATGAAAAGTATCCAGAGACAAAAACTCTAGGGTTAAGTACTTATAATGAGCCTAGTATTATCAATCAAATGATAAAAAATGGAGTTAAAGGATATCTGTTAAAAAATGCAACTGCAGATGAATTGGTTCATGCTATTACTCAGATCCATAATGGAAACTTTTATTTTGGAAGTGAAATTCAGAATATTTTGGCTTCTTCTATTACTGATGATAAGGATGCGCCACCAAAACTAACCCGACGCGAAAAGCATGTCTTAACTCTAATAGCGAATGGTAAAACTACGAATCAAATCGCTGAGGAATTATTTATTAGTCCATTGACTGTAGAAACTCATAGAAGGAATCTAATTAGAAAAATGGAAGTTACCAATGCGGCTGCTTTGGTTAAAATTGCAATTGACAAGAACCTGATTTAAGCAACTCAATACATATCAAAATTAATTATCCCAACACAAGCTATTATTCCAGTTTTTATGAAAAAAATGAAACAATTAATTAGTACTGCGATAACCTTAATTACTATTATTACCTATGGTCAGAAAAATGATAAAGTCGATTTAAAGTGGAAGTTGGATGAAAACGAAACTTTAATTTATAAAATTATAGAAAGTAAAATTGACACTTCTACTACTGGTTCTAAAGTTGATGATTTGATTAACGTGCTGAAAAATGATGAAGTAACTCAGGTCAAAAAAACACAACTCTTATTACAAGAAGTAAGCGATTCTATGCAAAAGATTATTAAGAGAACAGAACTCACTCATGTTAGTCCAAATGTAATTGACATAGTAATAAGTCAGAAAAAAAAGACAAGATCAATATCTATGCAAGAAAATAAAGAGAATGTAAATCAACAAATTTTGGTCAGAGGATCGGTATACGAAGATGGAAGTATTCATAGTTTTTGGTTAGATAATTTTTTAAAAAATAAAATAGCACTCTTTTTTGAACTACCAACCAAGTCCGTGGGTGTTGGAGATACTTGGAAGATAGATGTTAATACAATGAATATACACCGAAGATTTAAATGTGATTCTGCATATAAAACGAATAAAGTACGGCTAGTTGATTTAAAAAAAACAAATAAGGATACTATAGCGATTATAAAATATGAGATAGAAGAATACTTTAAAGGATCAAATACATACAATTCTAGTACCAAAGAAGAAAAAATAATGAAGTTTGGATATTATGCAACTGCAGAATTTTCTATACATAACGGAAGATGGATTTCTTACAATGCGATAATGGAAGCTGAAGAACGTAACAGAAGAGAAAACATGAAATTTGTTTTGACTTATCGTTTAATAAAAGAATGATTATTCTTTATTTCCTGGAATACTTTTCTTTTGAACCTTGTTTAAAACCTTTTTAGATCATAGTTATACCCGAAAACCAGTAGAAAAAAATACAATGTTTAGGGTATTTTTTTATGTAAAATGATCCCCTAATTTTGATTCTAAATTAACTGATTAATAAATAGTTACTAAGTGAGGTGACATTTGTTGATAGCTTAAAATTTTGATTTTGGAAACAATACAGTGGATTCCCTTGTTTTTAAGTCTTGTACTATTTTCATGTACTGATAATGACAATTCACCTGATAAAGAAATAGAACAGGCATTAAATCCAAAAGTTGAAGGTAAAATTTTTATAGGAAACAAGGTGAACGGCGGATGGATATTAGATTTAGATACAGGGCACTATAGTAAGATTCCAAATACAGATTGGGATGAGAATCCTAATTACCCAGGGCTTGCAAGTTTTAGTGCAGCAGCATTATACTATGGAAACGGGGAGTTCGTAGAAACGATTGAGAATTGTGTGGTAGAATTTGGTAATGATAAAGATTGTATTGTTTTTCACAATAATGATGGAAACATAAACGGAAGTTTTCAAATTTCAGACATTGCTTTAGGTACAGCTAGACTTTCGCTAGATGGTACTTCTGTGGCTATAACAGTAGAAAATGAAGGTAATCCCTTTAAAATATTACATGTATATAATCGCTCTGGAGAGTTAATGAGAGTATTCGATAAAAGAAAAATTAACAGTGATGATTTTTCATGGACAACAAGCAATCAAATTGTTTATATATCAGGACAGTCAATTTATGTTTCAAATTCAGATGTGCCAATAATCACTTTTAGAGATGAAGGTATAATTCCGGGAGAACCTTCTATTAGTCCTGATGGAACCCAAGTTGTTTTTACTTTGGGAGAAGATACTAGTCAAGGAGTAGAAGGAACTATCTGGTTAATTAATATTGATGGTACTGGGCTTCGACAATTGACCACAAAAGAAATGGATCTTCCTGTAACTCCATCTCACAAATCAGCGATATGGTCTCCAGATGGGCAATGGGTGTTTGTGGTCGATGGTACATCGATTGAAGGAAATGCTTATGTTGTTCCCGCAGATGCCCAAAAAGTTGAGTTAACTCAAAAAAGAAATACACTAGCAGTTCCTGTGCTATCATATTTTCGAGAAACTTTTGAATTTCAGGATAATGATCCTATCTCTTTAAGTAGTCAATTTGGAGTGAATTATGGAGAGATTTATTGGTTGCCATAAGCTAAAATGCATTTTACACTTCATTAGGATTTGAACAAAATTATAGCTTGAAATAATTTATCTCGCTTTAAAAATTCACATAAATCATTTTAAATTAAATACTAAAAACAAACGATTAATTATGAAAACTTTTTTTATTTCTGCCATCATTTTATTAAGTGCTTTTTCTGTTCACGCACAGAAAGATGTAGTATTTGGTATAAAAGCAGGGCTTAACTTTTCAAAATTTGGCAAAGATGTAGATGCTGATGGACGTACTAGTCTTTTTATTGGGGGATTGGCTGATATTACATTAGACAATGAACAATTTCATATTCAACCTGAAATACTATATTCTTCAGAAGGATCAGAAGATCTTGAAGCCAATTTTATAAGAGTATTAGGAGTTGGGAAATATTACCCTATGGATGAGTTAAGTCTAGAAGCAGGGCCTCAATTTGGCTTCTTGATCTCTGGTGATGAAGCAGTAGAAGATAATGCCAAATCATTCGATTTTGGATTGACTTTTGGAGTTGGATATGAATTAAGCGATATAGGTCTCTTGTTTAATCTTAGATACAATGTTGGTATTGCAAATCTTGGAGAAAATGACGTAGATACTAATATGTCTAGTTTTCAACTAGGAGTAGGATATAAATTTTATTAAGTTTTTAGATATTAAGTAATTTTTTTATCCAGAGTGGCTTTTTAAAATCCTGCTCTGGATTTTTTCAATAAATAAAATTTGAGACAAATGAAAATGGCAGGTTTTGGTCCACGATTGATCGCAATATTATTAGATGCATTTTTGATAAGTATCATCATAATCTTTATAGGTTCTGCAGTGCTTAAACTTTTTTTGGGTAATGTAGAAACCTTGTTAAGCAAACTTAATGGGGATGAACTATTAATGGGGGTATTGTTCTATTGTATTGGAATACCAGTACTAACAATATTGTATCAATCCTTGTTTGAGTCTTCTAAGTTTCAGGGAACTCCAGGTAAAGTGATTTCTAATATCAAAGTTGTGAATTACAATGGCGATAAAGCCTCATTTTGGTTTTGTATACTACGTAACGCTTCCAGGGTATTATCTTCTTTCTTCATGATTGGATATTTGATGGTATTTTTTACCAAAGAACAACAGACACTTCATGACATTATATCAAAAACTTATGTGGTGAAAAGGTAAAAGAGACTACCTGTTTTTTTGTTTTATAAATCATTAGAGAAAAAAACTTCCTTTAATTTATAAGGATTATTTATCGATTTGGATTATTTTATAACCGTTACTATATTTGTAGCCTATATTGATACCACAATAGATGCTATTACTCACCTGTAGAATTACTTTACATTATATATGTCTAGTAAAATAAGGACAAAGTTTTAAATACTATTCAATAAGTAATTCTGAATATCAGTTAATTTTTGTTGAAGTTTTGACAAAATAGATAAGCATTATGTAACTTTAATAAAAAGTAATTCTGATAAGAGCTATAGAATTAAAGTGATATCAATTGAAATATTCGATGGCGAATTGTATATTACCGATTTTAAAAATATAAGATAAAAGAATGGAACTAATCGAAAAAGCTTTGGAGTTTGAAAGTAGAACGATGAGTAATATGACTACAAGTGATAGAGTTGAAGCTTCTAGAGAGGCTAAAGCTCTTATTTTAAGTATTAATCAGGTCTATAAAGAAACTAAAGATCCTGAACTTATGGATATTATGAAGCGACTTACCGCTAAAAAACAAAAAATAGAAAAAAGATTAAAAGGACTTCCTCCTGAGACAATTTAAATATTGATATATGTTTAGATTATTTAAAAATAATCTGAAGTAGAAGTTTTGCAAAAGAAATATGAGAAGTTAATGAGTCAATGATATGAATTATCTAGCATTAAATTATGCAGAAAGTGATAAAAAATATACAATGACCGAAGAAATTCTCAAGAAAATAGAAGAACTTCAGAGAAAATAGTTTCTAAAGGAAAATATATAATATAGGGAATGAACATAAGGTATTTTCTTGGATCAATACTAATCATTCCCCTTTTACCATTGATGTATATTCAAGGTAAATCAATAAGATCAAAAGTACCCACCCTACCAGAGGCTAAAGGAAATCAAGGTATAAGTTTTGGGACCTCTGAAAAAAGACTTCGGGTACTTGCCATTGGAGAAAGTACAATCGCTGGAGTTGGTGTTAAAACCCATCAAGAAGGTTTTACGGGTTCGTTTGCAAATGAACTCGCATTAAAATTAGAATCCAATATCCACTGGAAAGTATATGCAAAAAGTGGGTATACTGCAGAAAAAGTAACAGAACGAATTATTCCCAAAATTAATGAAATTGACACAGATATTATAGTCATTGGACTTGGAGGAAATGATGCATTTACCCTAAATAGTCCAAAAAAATGGAGGAGTCAAATACAAGAATTAATTTATCAATTACGATTAAAATTTAAAAATGCAATAATTATTTTTGCAAATATGCCTCCTATAAAGGAATTTCCTGCATTTACACCTCTCATAAAAGCAACAATTGGAAACTTAGTTGAAATATTGGGTGATGAGTTAGACGACATAGTCAATGATCAGGAAAATGTATACTATTATTCCCGAAAAATAACTTTGAATAATTGGACCAAAAGGCTAAATATAAAAGCAAAACCTTCAGAATTTTTTAGTGATGGAGTTCATCCCTCCAAGCTTACTTATCAAACCTGGGCCAAGGATATGGTAAACTTCATATTAGGAGAAAAAGAAATTAAAAGTAGTATAAAACATAAGCTGAGCTAACAATATTTTAATATTTCTTTTTATATCTATTGAATCGCTATAATTAGTTGAGATAAATCCTAAGTTTTAATAATCTTCTGTACATCAATTAGATACCTCGTATTTAGAGGGGTTCATGTATTTTTAAAAAACACTTATTGTTAAACTATAATGAATTAACATATTTTTGTTTAAGTATTTTGTAAATTTGTTAAACAATTTTAGAAAATGAAAAAAACACAACTTCCAACAAAAATTTGTAAAGTATGTAAGTTGTCATTTAGTTGGAGGAAAAAATGGGAACGTGTTTGGGATGATGTTCAATATTGTAGTGAACGATGTCGAAGAAATAAAAATAAGTAGATGAGCAGTACAGGTTTAGTTTGGTTTAGAAATGATTTAAGAATTAATGATAATAGTTCTTTACTTAAAGCTGTGACTGATAACGAAAATGTAATTGCAATATTTTTTTTTGATCCCAGGCATTTCGAATTAGGAACTTACGGATTTAAAAAAACAGAAAAGTATAGAGCTCTTTTCTTATTAGAAACGATAGCCGTTTTAAAAGAAAATTTAAAAAAACTTAATATTTCTTTGTTTGTATATCGTCAGTATCCAGAAGATGTTATTCCTCAATTTTTAGAAGGACAGAATATAAAGAAAATTTATCTTCAGAAAGAATGGACCTACGAAGAATCTAAGATCCTCAATACGGTAAAAAAAAGCACACAACGTTATGACTTAGAATGGGTAGAAACTTATGATCAGTTTCTTTTTCATCCAGAAGATATACCTTTTACTACAAATAGCGTTCCCCAGGTATTCACAGATTTTAGGAAGAAATGTGAGAGATACACTTCGGTTAGATCCACAACTACGGTGTCTCCGTTATCTATGAACAATAAAGTCAAAAATGAGACTAATATTCCTTCTCTTTCAGATTTAGGATTTGAGAATTTTGAAATAGATTCCAGAACGGCATTTCCTTTTAAGGGAGGAGAAGATCAGGCGTTAGATCGTGTTGATGAGTATTTTTGGAAGACCCAACAACTCTCTCGTTACAAGAAGACCCGTAATGGACTATTAGGAAAAGAGTATAGCTCCAAACTTTCAGCCTGGTTAGCAAATGGAAGTATTTCTCCTAGAATAATATATCACGAAGTTAAAAAATATGAAAAACAAATTACCAAAAATGATTCTACCTATTGGTTGATTTTCGAATTAATTTGGCGAGACTTTTTTAAATATCTCTCTCTAAAACATGGTAACAACATATTTAAGATGGGAGGCATTCTTTGCAAAGATTATCAATGGAAAAATAATAAAGAATCTATCGATAACTGGATCCATGGAAAAACTTTGGAACCTTTTGTAAATGCTAATATGATAGAACTTAAGAATACAGGATGGATGAGTAACCGAGGTAGACAAAATGTGGCATCTTTTTTTTCAAAAGAACAAGAATTGGATTGGAGAATTGGAGCATCATATTTTGAGTCTCTTTTGATAGACTACGATGTACATAGTAATTATGGAAATTGGTTATATGTCTCAGGTGTTGGAAATGATCCGAGAGACAGAAAATTTAATATAAAAACACAGGCAGAACGATACGATGGTCAACAAAATTATCAAAACCAATGGCTTCAAACTACTTTATTTTAATATATGATATTAAGACTATTACTTGGTGATCAACTTAATCAAAAACACTCGTGGTATACTGATGGAACTGAGGATGTTTGTTATTTTATGGCAGAAATGCGTCAAGAAACTGATTATACAAAGCATCATATACAAAAAATAGTAGCTTTTTTTAAAAGTATGCAGAATTTTGCGGATTGGTTGCAAAATCAAAAGTATCAAATCACATATTATAAATTAGATGATCCTGAAAATCAACAAGACTTAATACTAAATCTAAAAAAGATCATCAAAGAAAAAAACATTACCAAATTTGAATATCAGTTACCAGATGAATATCGATTAGATAAACAATTAGCAGAGTTTTGTAGTACATTATCCATAGAATTTGAGGCATTTGATACTGAGCACTTTTTGACAACTAGAACAGATCTTGCCATATTTTTTAAGGGGAAAAAACAATATACCATGGAGTATTTCTATCGCAATATGCGAAAGCAATATGACATTATGATGATCACAAAAAAAGACCCAGAAGGAGGTAAATGGAATTTTGACCAAAGTAATCGCAAAAAATGGAAAGGTGATCCTCCTATTCCAATAGAAGAAACCATAAAAAATGATATTAACGGAATAGTTGATTATATCAAAAAATGTGAGGTTAAAACTATAGGGAATATTGATGTAAGACACTTTAATTGGCCCACATCGCGACAAGAAAGTTTATCGATCTTAACCTATTTTTGTGAACACTTATTGATTCATTTTGGAGATTATCAAGATGCAATGCATTCTGATGAGAAATACCTTTTCCATAGTAGATTATCTTTTGCGATGAATAGCAAAATGCTACATCCTTTGGAAGTAATAGAAACCGTAATTCAATATTGGAGAGCACATCAAGAGGATATTCAGATTTCTCAAGTAGAAGGTTTTGTTCGTCAGATTTTGGGTTGGAGAGAATATATGAGAGGAATATACTGGATGAAAATGCCAGAATATCAAAATATAAATGTTTTAGAAAATCAAAACTCACTCCCTGATTTTTACTGGACAGGAAAAACCAAAATGAATTGCCTTCATCATGCGATACAACAGAGTCTAGATCATGCATATGCGCATCATATTCAAAGACTTATGATTACAGGTAATTATGCATTACTTACACAAACACATCCAGATGAAGTTGATCAATGGTATCTGGGAATATATATCGATGCTATCGAATGGGTAGAGATCACCAATACGAGAGGAATGAGTCAGTTTGCTGACGGAGGAATTGTCGCGACCAAACCTTATGTATCTAGTGGTAGTTATATTAATAAGATGAGTAATTATTGTAAAGGATGTCATTATAAAGTTGCCAAAAAAACAGAAGATGATGCATGCCCGTTTAATGCTTTATATTGGAATTTCTTAGATGATAAACAAGAGTATTTTAAGAATAATCAGAGGATGAGTATGATGCTTAATTTATTGCATAAAATGGATAAAAAAAAGCTTGAGGCACTTAAAAAAAGAGCTAACCATATTATTAACGCACCCAATGAATATTAATAAACAAGAACATATCAATGTCGTTTGGTTTAAACGAGATCTTAGATTACAGGATAATGAAGCTATTAATAATGCTATTTTGGCAGGTAAACCTACTTTATTGCTTTATGTTTTTGAAAATTCGCTTAAAGAAGATAATCATTATAGTGAGCGGCATTGGAACTTTATTAAACAATCTTTACAAGATCTCAACAAACAACTTTTGCCTTTTAAGACTAAAGTGTTAACGGTATCATCAGAAATACTTAAAACTTTTGGAACATTACAGCAGTTCTGGAAGATTGACACTGTTTTTTCACATCAGGAGACAGGAATTAAAATAACATACGACAGGGATAAAAATTTTAGAACTTTTTGTAAAAACAATCTAATTACCTGGATAGAAAATGGAAATAATGGAATTTTTCGGGGATTAAAAAATAGAAAAACATGGCAAGAGGACTGTGAACAGTATATGCAACAATCACAATTTGAGTTACACTTAGATAACACAAATTTTATTCCGCTTGAAACACTTCATGAAATTGAAAAAGTTTTTGTTCTGGAAAATCTAGATACTCCAAAAAATAAAAGTTTTCAAAAAGGAGGGACTTCAAATGCTATGAAATATTTACAATCTTTCTTTTATAATGGAAGATATAAAAATTACAGTTTTGATATTTCCAAACCAGAACTTGCACGTAAAAGCTGTAGTCGATTATCCCCCTATCTGGCGTGGGGTAATCTTTCTATTCGGCAAGTATGGCAATATGCAATGCAATTTAGGCAAATATCAGATCATAAAAAACAAGTTGATGCCTTTGCATCAAGATTACATTGGCAAGTTCATTTTGTTCAAAAATTTGAAATGGAAGACATTATGGAGTTCGAAAGTATTAATAAAGGATACCGAAGACTTAAAAAGAACCTTTCAAAATCATATCAAATTGCATGGAAGGAAGGAAAAACAGGATATCCAATTATAGATGCATGTATGCGCTGCTTGAAGGAGACAGGATACATTAATTTTAGAATGCGTGCTATGGTAGTATCTTTTTTTACTCATAATCTTTGGCAGCCATGGCAGGCAGCAAGTGCACATTTATCGAGTATGTTTTTGGATTTTGAACCCGGAATTCATTTTCCACAATTACAAATGCAAGCAGGGGAGACAGGAATTAATATACTTAGAATCTATAACCCTATCAAAAATAGCAAAGAGCATGACCCAGAGGGTATATTTATCAAAAAATGGGTATCAGAACTACAAAATGTTCCTGTAGAGTTTATCCATGAACCTTATAAAATGACAGTATTGGATCAAAAGTTTAACGATATTACAATTGGAGAGGATTACCCTCTGCCTATTGTAGATATTCATAGCACTCGTAAAAAAGCAAGCGATACACTTTGGAGTATGAAAGATGATGCTCTGGTAAAAAAAGAAAGTCAGCGTATTCTAAAAAAACATACACGACCTGATAGAAATAATCTTGATTAATATGAAGAAAAATTTATCCGTTAGAGATATTGACCGAATTATTGAAATGGCATGGGAGGACAGAACCCCATTCGAAGCTATTTTGATGCAGTTTAATTTAAAAGAACAAGATGTTATTGATTTGATGCGAAGAGAGATGAAGCTTTCGAGTTTTAAAATGTGGCGAAAACGAGTACAAGGAAGAAAGACAAAACATGTAAAGAAGCGTATTTTTGAAGAAGGAAGATTTAAATGTACAAGACAACGGCAAATAACACATAATAAAATCTCGAAACGTTAAGAGATTGAATTAATCAATTTGAAATGATCTTTATTACTAAAGAAAAATTGATTATTTTAAAAATAAATATTACATAAACACATATGAAAAAGAAAAAACCTGATCATGTAGTGTATAACGAAGAAGAAGAACGTTATGACGCAGCCCTAAAACCTTATGCTACTGATACAGGAGCTCCTGTAATTACAACTACAGATACAGTTGCCTGGAAAAATGCAAATATTTATAAAGTTAATAAGCAGGTTAAAGCACAATATGATGAACTAAAAGCACAGTATGATGAGTTAATTGCCAAATTTGAATACAATAATTTGGTTTATGGAGCTAAGTTTAATTTTGAACCTGTGGTAGGAGAAGTATATCATTTATATAAAAACCATAAAGAAGAATCCTTTTTGTCTATTATTGCCCCAGAGGAATGTAGTTTTGAACATTTAGGAAGTTTCCGGCTTAATGCTGATAAAATGTGGGAAAGTATATAGATATAAGATTCTCTGGATAAATATTGATGGATATTATAAAAATTATATCATTTTCAAGATGTTTTCAACCATTTTATGGCTAATTTCAAATTGCTTTGAATTAACGGTTTAGTGTATACAGCTTACATATACAAAGTAGTTTTACTATATGTGTCACTATAAAGTTGTCTTGTCCTTATGCACAAATCACTCTTTTTTGTTGATTTAATCATCATTTTCAAACCTCTCTATAGGCGTATAGAGCCCAAAAAGAAGAGTTATTTTTTATAACTATCTAATAAGATTATTAAAGTGGAGAAGATGGGACTCGAACCCACGACCTCTTGACTGCCAGTCAAGCGCTCTAGCCAGCTGAGCTACATCCCCAATTGTTTTAGTCAGCACCTCGCAACACCAGAAGAGGGATTCTACTATCAAAATCTTTCTTTAGCACCGTATTTTCTTCCCAAAGCTTAGAAAAGAAGCCTCTTTTGCGTCTGAAAACACAAAGGAGGTCGGGATAATTTTCATTAAGATGCTCCAGAACCCCTTGAAACAATGTTGCATTTTCTGAAGATTTATACGATGAAACAATTTCACCTAAATCATTATGAAACTCAGAATCTTCAGGTAAAAATCCGGCAGTTTTTACTTGAAGTAATTTCATTTTAGCATTGAACGTATCTAATACTTCTTTTATAGGAATCAAGGCATTGTTCTTGTTTATGATACCTGATTTAATGGCCATAAGGACATTGTTAATCGGTTGAAAAGTATACATTTCAGGAATGATAAGTACAGGTATTTCAGTCTTTTTTACTAAACTTCCTGTAATTTCACCCAGAAAATAAGGAACCTTAATATCACTTATTTCAGCCCCCAGAATAATTAAATCAATAGCGTGTTGTAAATTAAACTTTGGGATAGCTTCTAGAATTTCTTCTTCTAACGGCAATGCAATAATATCAACACCTTTTTTATCAATTTTTGCAATTTCTTCTTCAATCGTAGATGCCTTAATTTCTTTTAATGCTTTATTTACAGAAGGCAAACTGCCTGATCTTGGTAGTTCCTTAAAAACCTCTACAACATATACTGTCGCATTAAGTTCCTTTGCAAAATCAATAGCATATTGTAACCTTGCGATACTTACAGAATGTTCAGATAAGCCTAGAGGAACTAATATATTCTTCATATACTATTTTGATTTGTGATTTAGCCTATAAAATTACGACTTTAGTGCTTTTACCAAGTAGGTTTTTTGATAAAAAATAAAAACTAAATATTCTAAGGATTTAGAGAGCATTTTAAAAAGATAAAATAAATCTATTTCTTAAAGTTTATTTAAATGTTTATTTGAATAGAATCGAAAGGTGCTAACTGAAATATAAAGTTAGTACTTTTGACTGATGATTCGTAAAGCATTTCTTTCTGATCTGGATATTATTTATCAACTATCCCAAGCATGTGCTAGAGAGATGATAGCAAATGGTATCTATCAATGGAACGAGGAGTACCCTACTCTAGAGCGTTTTAAAAAAGATATAGAGCTCCATGAGTTATATGTTTTAGAAGAAAAAGATATTAAAGGGATTATTGTACTTACCGAGTTGATTGATGAAGAGTATGTTCCTGTTAAGTGGTTAACCGAAAGCAAGAATAATCTATATGTTCATCGCTTGGCAATCCATCCACAATTTTGGGGACAAGGATATGCACAACAATTGATGGATTTTGCAGAAGGATATGCAAGAGACTATGACTATCAATCTTTGCGGTTAGATACATTTAGCCAAAATAAAAGAAATCAGAAGTTTTATGAAACTAGAGGCTATAAGCGTTTGGGAGATATATACTTTCCAAAACAAAGTACGTATCCGTTTCATTGTTATGAGCTCATTATATGAGTAAAGTAATCGGTTTTAAAAATATTAATCGCTTAGCTGTCCCGGCTATTATCGCTGGTATTGCAGAACCTCTCTTATCCATAACAGATACAGCGATAGTAGGAAATATTCCCGAATATGGAACAGAATCTCTGGCGGCAGTTGGTATTGTGGGGTCTTTTTTGTCAGCACTAATATGGATCTTGGGACAAACCCGAAGTGCTATATCTGCTATTATTTCACAATATTTAGGAGCAGGTAAAATAGAAGAGGTAAAAACACTACCGGCACAAGCTATTTTCTTTAATGTGTCTTTAAGTATTTTGGTATTAGTGTCTACTGTGTTTTTTGTTGAAGAAATTTTTAAATTATACAATGCCTCAGGATTGATTTTGGAGTATTGCGTGGTATACTATGATATTAGAGTCTGGGGATTTCCACTAACATTATTTACGTTTGCCGTTTTTGGTATTTTTAGAGGTCTGCAAAATACATTTTGGCCAATGATTGTAGCTGTTATTGGCGCAGTAGCAAATATTGTTTTAGACTTTATTTTGGTATATGGAATTGATGATTTTATTACTCCAATGGGAATTAGTGGTGCTGCTTGGGCAAGTTTAGTTTCTCAGTTTATAATGGCCGTTATAGTTTTTGTATTATTACTAGTTAAAACAGATGTTAGTCTTAGGCTACGTTTTCCGCTAAATAAAGAATTAGGTAGATTGGTAACCATGAGTCTTAATCTTTTTGTACGTTCAATAGCCTTAAACACAGCATTGTATTTTGCAACATCTCATGCTACCGATTATGGAGATGAGTATATAGCTGCATATACGATAGCGATGAATATATGGATGTTTACAGCCTTTTTTATTGATGGATATGGTGGTGCAGGTAATATTTTAAGTGGAAAATTATTAGGAGCAAAAGATTATAATTCGTTATGGAAATTAGGAAAACGTGTAAGTTCTTATGGGATTGGCGTTAGTCTAATTTTAGCAATATTTGGATTTATATTTTATTATAAAATAGGAGAAGTATTTACTAGCGAGGTTATTGTACTGGATACATTTTATAGTGTCTTTTTTATTGTTTTAATCGTACAGCCGATTAATGGTTTGGCTTTCGTTTTTGATGGAGTTTTTAAAGGCCTGGGTGAGATGGGGTATTTAAGAAATGTGTTACTGGGAGCAACATTTTTAGGGTTTATTCCTACCCTATATCTATGTGACTATTTTGATTTAAAATTGTACGGAATTTGGATTGCATTTACTGTATGGGCTCTTTTTAGAGGGGTAGCACTCGTCATAAAATTCAGAAATAAGTTCCTGCCTTTAATTGCTTCTAATAGAAATTAAAAAGAAGCATATACAATAGTAAAGGAGCATATATAAGAATTAAAAAAATTCCAATTCGTAATCTGTTTTTTTCAAAAAATTGTTCCATCATCATCAGTTTTTAGTACGATCCCCATTTTAAAATAAAAGACGAATTCTATTACAGATAGTTGCGATTGATTATGTATCTGTAATAAAATATTATCTACTTTTATAGAAAAGTAGTAACAAAAATGATACCAGAATCCAGAGGAAGTCTCTATACACATATCGAAAATACTGTTGCAACAATAGAATTTGGTCACCCTGCCAGTAACTCTTTTCCGTCAGAATTATTAGTAAGATTAGAAAAGGCTTTTGATGAATTATCTAATGATGAATCGGCTCATGTGATTATTCTTAAATCAGAAGGAGACCGAGCTTTTTGTGCAGGGGCCTCGTTTGATGAATTAATTACTATTGATAATCTTAAGGAAGGAAAAAAATTCTTTTCTGGCTTTGCGAATGTAATTAATGCTATGCGAACATGCAAAAAACCTATCATTGGTAGAATACAAGGAAAAACCGTTGGAGGAGGAGTAGGATTAGCCGCTGCTTGTGATTATTGCTTGGCCTCAGAATCTGCATCGATTAAATTAAGTGAACTAACTATTGGGATTGGTCCATTTGTAATAGAGCCTGCAGTATCAAGAAAAATTGGACTTGCAGCTTTTGAAGCACTTGCATGGGATGCTTCACAATGGAAAAATGCATATTGGGCTAAAGAAAAAGGATTATATTCCAGAGTTTTTGAAACCGTAGCAGAATTGGATAAAGAAGTACAGATATTTGCAGAGAGACTTGCAAAGTATAATCCCAAAGCAATACAGCAAATGAAAGAAACGTTATGGAAGGGAACAGACCATTGGAGTGAATTGTTAATAAAGCGTGCAGAAATCTCAGGTGAACTTGTACTATCTGAATTCACAAAGAAAGCATTAGAAAAATTCAAAAAATAAATAATGGAGATATTAAATTTTTTAGGAGGAAATGGATTGTTTCTTATTTTGGGAATCATATTAGTAGTGGTTTACTTTATAAATAAGAGAAAGAGAAGGTAATCTTCCGTAACTTTGCCAAAAATTACAAAGTAAGTGATGAGTAAAATTCGTATCACCAAACAATTTTCTTTTGAAACAGGTCATGCCTTATATGGATATGATGGCAAATGTAGAAATGTTCACGGACATAGTTATAAGTTAAGTGTTACCGTGATTGGAACACCTATCTCTGATACATCACATGTTAAGCTAGGCATGGTAATTGATTTTGGGGATCTAAAAAAAATCGTAAAAGAGGATATAGAAGATGTTTTTGATCATGCTACAGTGTTTAATAAGAATACTCCGCATGTAGAATTAGCAAAAGAACTTCAGGATAGAGGGCACAATGTTATTTTAGTAGATTATCAGCCTACCAGTGAGAATATGGTAATTGATTTTTCTAAAAAAATAAAGGCTCGATTACCAGAAAACATCAAACTACATTCTCTCAAGCTTCAGGAAACAGAGACTTCGTATGCAGAATGGTATGCCTCAGACAATCAATAGATAATATGTCTTGTGATGCTTTTCTTATTTTTACCTTTAAATTAAAATTATGAACCTTCCAGAAGGGAAAAAAATATATTTTGCCAGTGATAATCATTTGGGAGCTCCAACAACAGAAAAGAGTTTTCCCAGAGAACAAAAGTTTGTAAAATGGCTAGACGAGGTTAAAGAAGATGCTGCAGCTATTTTTTTATTAGGAGATCTATTCGATTTCTGGTTCGAATATAAAACAGTGGTTCCTAAAGGTTTTACCAGAACATTAGGGAAACTGGCAGAAATTACAGATTCTGGAATACCTGTATATTATTTTGTTGGTAATCATGACTTATGGATGAATGGATATTTTGAAGAGGAGTTAAGTATCCCGGTGTATCATAAACCCCAGGAATTTACATTTAATGAAACAACTTTTTTTATAGGGCATGGTGACGGTTTAGGGCCTGGAGATAAGGGATATAAACGCATGAAAAAAGTATTTACTAATCCTGTGGCTAAATGGTTCTTTAGATGGTTGCATCCTGATTTGGGAGTAAAACTAGCACAATATTTATCAGTTAAAAACAAATTGATTTCTGGTGATGAAGATGTTACCTTTTTGGGTGAGGATAATGAATGGCTAGTGCAATATTGTAAAAGAAAATTAGAGAACAAACATAGGGATCATTTTATATTTGGGCATAGACACCTTCCTATGGAAATACAATTAGAAGAAAACTCAAGATATACCAATTTGGGAGATTGGATTATCCATTATACTTATGCCGTTTTTGACGGAAAAGAATTGAAATTAAGTACGTTTAAATAATAAAAAAGGGAAGTATCTTAAAAATTACTTCCCTTTTTTGTATTATAATAACATACGTTTATTCTATCATTATTTGTTTTACAATAGAGTTTTCGCCTAATTTAACATTAACTAAATACAAGCCTCTTACATTAATAGAATTTCGTAGTTCGTTGATTAAGATAGATGTAGATCCTTTTTTTAGCATTCCTAAATCCTTTTTTTGGATGCTTTTCCCATTTAGACTTATAATTTCTATGGAGCCATGAACGTCTGCTGGAACATCTATTTGTAGACTTAAGTTATCAGCAATTACAGGGTTGGGATATAGACTGATACTTTGCTTAGTGTCACTAGCTATTTGTAGGCTATTGGTTTTGTTATTAAGACCTTTGATAATGAATTTTTCCCATGAACCAATAGCATTTCGATTACAGAAAATTCCCATATCTCTTCCATTCTCATGACTTACATATTTACCGTTATTACCTTTTATTGCATATAGATCTCCTCCTAGCGATTCTAATGTAAATTTTTCCCAAGCTCCTACAGCATTACGATTACAGTTCATAGCTTTGTTTCCATTTTCAGAACTTACATATTTACCATTGTTACCTTTTATACTTACGGTACCATTCCCAGAGGATTGTACAGTAAATTTTTCACCTGCACCGGCAGAATTACGATTTGCTCGCATTGACCTAGAACCTCCTTCAGAGCTTATAAATTTATTAATACTCTGCCCATTAAAAGTAACATTACTACCTCCTGTTGGCGGATTTGGAGGGTTTCCACCACCGCCAAACCTTGGTCTGGATGATAACCAATTGAGGTCAAATCTTGGTCCTTTTTGGTTACATCCATTAGGTCCTAAATCAGTACGTCCTGGACATCCTGCTTCGTCTGGAGCATCATTTGCCGGACCATTTCCACATTGGATGTCATTATATGGGGCATCGCCATTTCTATAAGCTCTGTATTGAGGATGTTTCTTTAGCTCGTCACATACAGCACGAAGGTTTCTCTTAACCCCGTTTATAGTTACAGAAGCAACATTAATATCATCTAGATTGTGATCAAAAGTAGTATCACACCAGCAAAAGCCATTTGCAGCATAACTGTCTGTCCAACTAGGATGTCGGGGATTCCATTGCATTTTTGAATTATTTTCTTGCTGAGTTGATTGGGATATTGCAAGATGTGTCGTAAGACAAGCAATTAGAAATGTTAGAATACATAGTTTACGTTTCATAATAATATCTTTAAGTTAGTAACTTTAAAGGTCATATTATAAAAGCAGGTTTTAAGGTTTGTAAGGGGTACATTAGGAGTACAAAACAATAAAAGGGAATACATAAAGCATACTTTGCCTTAAAAAAGATAAACGATAATTTAACCATTTACTTCGGGTTATAGTGCATCAGAAAGCCGAATACCGATCATTTCTGTTGCTTTAAGTTCAGAATGATGTTCAAAAAATATGATGGTATCACGCAAAACTGCTTCAATCAGATAATGGTTTCCTTTAAAATACGAATTTTTTACCCGTGCTTTTAATTTAGCATTGGTATCAACTAATAGTTGATGTGGATAAACGAGAATGATATCTTGATTCTCTGAATTTGTAAACCAAGAGGTTTGTATTTGGTTTACTTCTCCAAAAAGAGAGGCGATGTAATAGTTAGAAGGGTTTTTATATAAAGAGATCGTATTTTCTTTGGTCAAGATTTCACCTTGATGAATCACGATAGTTTCATCTGCAAAAGATAGAATATCTGTTTTATCATGAGTCGCAGTAATACTGGTAATTTTGTTACGTTTTAGATATCTAAAAAGGTTTCTTCGTAAAGAACTTCGTCTAAAGTTATCGATATTACCAAAAGGTTCATCAAGCAATAATAATTCTGGTCTTTTTGCCAGAGCTTTTGCCAAAGCAACTCTTTGTTTTTGCCCTCCGCTTAAATTTTCAACTTTAATGTCAGCAAAATGAGTCATCTCTACAATTTCAAGTAATTCATTTACCCGACCTTGTTTGAGTTCTGGTTCAAAATTAGAAAGATATTGACCAATATTTTCTGCAACGCTTCGATAGGGTGATAATTCAAAACCTTGAGAGAGATATTTCATATTTTCTTCTCCCGGAACTAAATTGAAAAGAGGCCCTAATATTTTTTTGTCATTCCAGGATAATTCTCCTTCTTGGACGTCCAAAAGTCCATAAATGATTTTTAATAAGGTACTTTTACCACAGCCACTTGCTCCAATCAAAGCAATATGCTGCCCTTTTTTGATAGTAAAACTAACATTTTTTAAGACAGGTAATTCGTCATAAGCAAAGGAAATATTCTGGACTTTAAGCATATTCAAATATATT
This sequence comes from Aquimarina algiphila, assembly GCF_947494415.1. NCBI lineage: Bacteria > Pseudomonadati > Bacteroidota > Flavobacteriia > Flavobacteriales > Flavobacteriaceae > Aquimarina > Aquimarina algiphila. The sequence continues at coordinate 49,455 of NZ_CANLVC010000004.1, forward strand.
GACTCTTGACCAAATAAAAAACCCACTTTTAGTTTATAAAAGTGGGTAGATAAAAAAATATTTGTTGTAATAAGACTCAGTCAATTACTTCTGAGGATTTAATATTAAAAACAATTGTATTTTGATAAAATTTATCCTTTTACTTTTTTATTAATTTTTTCAGGTAACACTTCATATCCCATATTGTATAAAGTAAAGCCAAAAATATCAGCATATTGCTCGATGGTTTTACTTACAGGTGTTCCTGCACCATGACCAGCATTCGTCTCAATTCTAATTAGTGTTGGATTATCGCCAGATTGTTTTTCCTGAAGTTCTGCTGCGAACTTAAAAGAATGAGCAGGTACAACACGATCATCATGATCTCCTGTTGTTACCAATGTGGCAGGATAGTGTGTCCCTTCTTTTACATTATGTATAGGAGAGTACCCTTTTATATATTCGAACATCTCTTTATTATCCTCAGCTGTACCATAATCGTATGCCCATCCTGCTCCTGCTGTAAAGGTATGATAACGTAGCATGTCTAATACACCAACCGCAGGTAAAGCTACTCTCATCAAATCAGGGCGTTGTGTCATTGTTGCACCAACTAATAACCCTCCATTAGATCCTCCGCGAATTGCAAGGTAGTCACTCGAGGTATAGTTGTTTTCTATTAAATATTCTGCTGCCGCAATAAAATCATTAAAAACATTTTGCTTTTGCAGTTTTGTACCTGCAACATGCCATTTTTTGCCATATTCGCCACCACCTCTTAGATTCGGGACAGCATAGACTCCTCCTTGCTCCATCCATACAGCATTTGCAATACTAAAGGCAGGTGTTAGACTTATATTAAACCCTCCATAACCATATAGTATTGTTGGATTTTTTCCGTTGAGTTCAATACCTTTTTTATAGGTAATAATCATAGGTACCTTTGTACCGTCTTTGGAAGTGTAAAACACTTGCTTACTTTCGTAATGATCTGGATTAAAATCTATTTTTGGTTTTCGATATAATGTTGAAGTACCCTCTGCAATGTTATATTTATAGATGCTACTTGGTGTTTTATAATTAGTAAAAGAATAGTATAATTCCTTTTCTTTTTTCTTCGTGCCAAATCCATTAGCACTTCCTACCCCTGGCAATTTTACTTCTCTGATTAATTTACCTTCATAATCATATTGTAATACTTTAGATACTGCATCCACCATATATTCTGCGAAGAAATATCCACCTCCTGTATTGGGGCTAAGTACATTTTCGGTTTCAGGAATAAAATCCACCCAGTTTTCTGGAGTAGGATTGGCAGCATCTACTGCTACTATTTTTTGATTAGGAGCGTTTAGGTTTGTAACAAGATAGAGCTTAGATCCAACATTTTCTATAACATAAGTGTCACTATCAGTGTGATCTAAAATGGTAATTAACTTACTATCTGGTTTTGTTAGGTCCTTAATGAATAGTTTATTTCCTGATGTAGATACACTTGCAGAAATGATAAGATAGGCATCATCTTCTGTTACACTGGCTCCAACATATCTGTGTTTTTCTTCTGGAGTACCTCCAAAAATTAAAGCATCTTCTTTTTGAGTAGTTCCTAATTTATGATAGTATACTTTATGCTGATCTGTTTTGGCAGAAAGTTCACTTCCTTCTGGCTTATCATAACTAGAATAATAGAATCCTTCATTTCCTTTCCATGACATTCCAGAAAACTTAACATCGATAATAGTATCTTCAACAACTTCTTTGGTCTCAGTATTTTTAACTATTATTTTACGCCAGTCGCTTCCTCCTTCAGAAATAGAATAGGCTACTAATTTTCCATTTTTAGAAAAATTTACACCTCCGAGAGAAGTGGTCCCATCTTTGCTAAACGTATTTGGGTCTAGAAATACTTCTGGTTCATCACCTTCATTCTTAAAACGATAGATCACATATTGATTTTGAAGGCCGTCGTTTTTGTAAAAATAGGTATACTCACCTTCTTTAAATGGTGAGCCTACTTTTTCATAATTCCATAGGTCAGATAGACGTTTTTTCAAATCTGATCTAAAAGGAATATTTTCTAAATACCCAAAAGTGGTTTTATTTTGATTAGCGACCCAATTCTCGGTCTCTTCACTTCGATCATCTTCCAGCCAACGGTAAGGATCTTGTACTTCGGTACCAAAATAAGTATCAACGGTATCCACTTTTTTAGTTTCAGGATAATTCAATGCAATGGTAGTTTTTGTGATTTCTTCTTTAGTTTCATTTTTACATGCTATCATTAGAACTACGATAGATAATGCAAAGAGTGTTTTTTTCATGATGTGTTGTGTTATAATAATTCACAAATCTATCAAAAGAAGATGCTATAAATGCTAAATAAAATATAAAAAAGACTGCTCTGTACAACCTGTGAAGAAACTAAGGGTTTTCTTCCGCATTGCTTTGGGGTTTAGCGACACGTAGGATAACTATACAAGAGCAGTCAGAATTTTCTGTAAGAAACGAAAAATTTTGCTTTTAGAAAAGAGTTTTATAAGTGCTCCAGGATTTAAAAATTAAGAAGGCGTTAGCGACAAAGACAAATGCTCCTGGTCCTATGTTTGCAGGATCCAAAGTAGCATGAAATAAAATAATATTTACTGAAATTGGTGCAAGTAGAATTAAAGCAAAAGGTACAGCCTTTTTTGTAAGCAACAAAAGTCCGACAAGTACTTCTATAATTCCTACAGTTTTAAGTACATAGCTATCAGCGAGAGCACCAAAGAAAATACCAGCATCAGGATTAGCAAATTCAAAACCGGGAATAAATCCAATAAATTTATTACTTCCAAAAACGACAAGCATCGCTCCTAATACTATTCTTAACACTAAAATTAATGTATTCATTTGTTCTGTTTTTTTTGGGATTAAATTGCTGTATTAGAGGAAGAAATGTTAAAAACCTTACAAATGTCAAGGAAAACCAGAGTTAAAAAAATACCTTTCGTATCTGTAAATACATAAAGTTGATTTGTTTCTATATCGAGAAACGATGTCAAGAATTTTTATGGGGCTAACCTTATTAATTATTTTAAAACTAATGAAACTATTACATCTTTTAAGACTTACTTTTTTTGCTTGTATTTTATGTGTTCCTTCTATCAAAGCACAAGACTATTTTTTTAAAGACAAAGCACCTTTTAACCCAGAAATCCCTTCCCCAGAAGAATTTCTTGGATATGCTATTGGAGAACAACATACACGTCATGATCAAATCGTAGCGTATTTAACTAAACTCTCTGAAGTTTCTGATAGAGCTACTATTACCAGTTATGGAAAAACCCATGAAAATAGAAAACTAGTAATTCTTACGGTTTCTTCGCCGGAAAACCTTAATAAACTTTCAGAACTTAAACAACAACATTTGGCATTTACAAAACCATCTGAATCACCTACGAATTATGATGAAGTGCCCATTTTTGTTCAGCTTGGATATAATGTTCATGGTAATGAACCATCTGGTTCTGAAGCTTCTATGCTAATGGCATATACCCTTATGGCCTCCAATAGTGCTGAAATTAAAAACTATATAGAGAATGCTGTATTATTTATTGACCCTACCATTAATCCTGATGGTCGTGATCGACATACGCAATGGGCAAATCAGTATAAAGGAAACCCTTTGGTGAGTGACGGATATGATGCTGAGCATAACGAAGCTTGGCCTCGTGGGCGCACCAATCATTATTGGTTTGATCTTAATCGAGATTGGTTATTAGGAATTAATCCAGAAAGTCGGGGAAAATTAAAATGGTATCACGAGTGGTATCCTAACGTGGTAACTGATTTTCACGAGATGGGAACAAATAGCAACTATTTCTTTGAACCTATGAAACCGATTGGTTCTCAGGATCCTATTATGCCTAAGGAAAATTATGAAGGTTTAAACGATTTATTCGCTCCATACTTTTCTAAAGCATTAGATAATATAGGCTCATTTTATTTTACTAAAGAAGCCTTTGATGGAACATATCCGGGGTATGGTTCTTCTTATCCCGACTTACAAGGAGGATTGGCATTATTGTTTGAACAGGCAAGTTCTCGAGGGCATTTACAAGATACTGATTACGGAACCATATCGTTTCCTTTTACGATTAGAAATCAGTATATCTCTAGCATTGCTACGGTTAAAGCAGCTGTAGAAAATAAAGGACGATTACGTAAATATCAACAGGATTTTTTCAAATCTGCTGTTGAGAATACTTTAAAAAAAGGAAGTGAAGCCTATGAGTTTGGAGATGCTTATGATCAAAATAGAAATAAAGTGTTTATTGATAAATTATTGCTTCATAAGATTAAGGTGTATAAAAAAGGAAATCGATTTGTAGTTCCTGTAAAACAGCCTCAACAACGTATGGTACAAACTGTTTTCGAAACGTATAATAAGTATCGGGATAGTGTATTTTATGATGCTTCGGCTTGGAGTTTGGCGAATTTTTATAATATAAAATATCAAGCTACAAAATCTAGTGACTTTGGTGAGGAAATCACTTCAACAAATGGATTGGTAAATGTTTCTACGGTCCCGAGGTCTAATTATGCATATGTTATGGATTGGGATGATTATAATGCTCCTGCAGCTTTATATTTTATGCAATCAAAAGGATTAAAGGTTGCATCGGCTTTTAAACCTTTTAGTAGTATAACTTCAGAAGGAAATAGAAGTTTTAATTATGGTAGTGTCATGATACCTGTAAGTAAACAAAAGAAAACGAGTGATGAGGTATATGCTATTATTAAAAAGACGCAAGCTAAGTTTGATGTACCTATATATTTTGCTAATTCAGGTTTTAGTACGTCAGGGATTGATTTAGGAAGTCAAAATTTTAGAAAGTTGAATACTCCCAAAGCTCTATTACTGGTAGGAGAAGGAGTAAATTCTTATGAGGCTGGCGAAGTTTGGCACTTATTAGATACAAGAATGCATATGCCTATTACCAAATTAAGAATGAATAGATTTGGAGCTGTTCCCTTAAAAAAATACAATACTTTGGTTATGGTGTCGGGTAGGTATAGTCAATTGGATTCTCTTAAACGGAAAAAAATAAAGGACTGGGTCTCCCAGGGAAATACTTTGATAACTATAGCAGGAGCATCAAAATGGGTAATTGATAAAAAACTGGTAAAAGAGAAATTTACCAAAAAAGAGAAAGACACATCCAATACTAAAGCAGTAAAAAGGCTGCGATATGCTGATGCTCAAGAAAATATAGGGCGAGAAGAGTTAGGAGGTGCTATTTTTGAGGTTGATTTGGATATTACACATCCTCTGGGTTTTGGATATCGAGATTCTTCGGTTCCTGTATATAAAAATAATGAGGTATTTCTTGCTCCTAGTAAAAACCCATATGCTACGGTAGCAAAATATACCGATGATCCACATATTGATGGATATATTTCTACTGATAACTATGAAAACTATCTAAAACCTTCTGCATCATTAATTGTAAGCAAATTAGGAAGAGGACGTGTAATTATGTTTGCCGATAACCCTAATTTTAGAGGGTCATGGTATGGAACCAATAGATTGTTTTTGAATGCGTTGTTTTTAGGGAATCATATATTTGTTCCTAAAATAAAAGAGTAATTAGAATTATTAGGATGAATTAAAAATAAAACCTCCTTGCTTTATTGAAACAAGGAGGTTTACTATATCATTATAATGCTTAATTAACCTATAAGATTATGTTCAACAAGATGCTCTCCTATTTGAACTGCGTTGGTAGCAGCACCTTTGCGAAGATTATCTGCAACAATCCACATGTTTAACGCATTTTCTCTAGAGTGATCTCTTCGAATTCTACCTACGAAAACATCATTTTTACCTTCTGCATAAATTGGCATCGGATACGTATTAGTATCTGGATTATCTTGTACAGTAACCCCAGAGGTTTCATTAAGAACCTTTCTAACATCGTTTTCATTAAAGTCACTATCAAATTCTAGATTGACACTTTCACTATGTCCTCCTACTACAGGAATACGTATCGCAGTTGCAGTAACTGCAATTGTACGATCATCAAGGATTTTCTGAGTCTCATTAACCAATTTCATTTCCTCTTTGGTGTATCCATTCTCCTGAAATACATCACAGTGCGGAATCGCATTACGGTGAATAGGATAAGGATATGCCATTTCTCCTTTTTCACCAGCATATTCGTTTTCTAATTGCTGTACCGCTTTTACTCCGGTACCTGTGATAGATTGGTACGTAGAAATAATGGCACGTTTTATTTTATATTTATTGTGTAATGGTCCCAAAGCCATAACTAACTGTATGGTCGAACAATTAGGGTTAGCAATAATCTTATCTTCTTTTGTAAGTGTTTTGGCATTAATTTCTGGAACTACCAATTTTTTTGTAGGATCCATTCTCCAAGCAGATGAATTATCAATAACCGTTATTCCAGCTTCTGCAAATTTTGGTGCCCATTCTAGAGAGGTGTCTCCTCCTGCAGAGAATAATGCTACATCAGGTTTCATTTCGATAGCAGTAGTAAGACCTACTACAGAAAATGTTTTGTCTTTATAAGAAATTTGTTTTCCGATAGATCGTTCTGATGCTACAGGAATTAATTCTGTTACTGGGAAATTACGTTCCTCTAATACTTTTAACATTACGGTTCCTACCAGTCCGGTAGCACCTACAACGGCTACTTTCATAATTCGATTGATTTTTGGCTTTTGCTTATGCAAAAATCGTATAAACTCTTTTAAACTCTGGCAAATGTGCGTAATATTTCTAATATGGCAAGTGTTTATATATAAAAATACTAAAATTTGTATTATTTGTTAAATATATAACATTTTGTAAAAAAGAACCACCCTTGATCGGGTGGTTTAGTTAGAATATGTAGTATAGCGGTAGCTATAGAAAAATCATGTTCTTTTAGAAATTATTTTTTAAGTAAATCTCTAATTTCTGCAAGTAGCTCTTCTTGTGTTGGACCCGCTGGTGGTGCAGGAGCTGCCTCTTCTTCTTTTTTCTGACTTCTTTCGTAAGCTTTTAATACCATAAAAATACAAAATCCAATAATGATAAAATCGATTACTGTTTGTACAAAAGAACCATAATTTATGGTTACAGGAGCAATTGCCTCTCCAGCTTCATTTACAGTAGCTTCTGTAAGTTGAAATTTAAGATCGGTAAAGTTCACTTTGCCTAATAGTAAACCAATAGGAGGCATTAATACATCATTAGTAAAGGAAGTTACTATTTTCCCAAATGCTCCACCTACGATTACTGCGGTAGCTAGATTTATAATGTCACCTTTTAATAAGAAAGATTTAAAATCTTTTAAAAACCCCATGTTTAATTAGATTTAGATAGTTAGTAGATGTCTAATTTAACAAAAAAATAAGAGATCGATTAAGATTACAAGTGTTATTCCTATGAGGTTTTCGATGAAAATCAATTATCATCGATAACAATACGTTTTACTCTTGGGGAAATAGCGGTAAGTAACTCATAGGAAATTGTTCCCGAGTTTTCAGCTACTTTTGATGCGCTATACTTAGTATCAAAAATAATAACTTCATCTCCTTCTCTGCAGTCGATATCAGTTACATCTACCATAATCATATCCATACAGACATTGCCAATAATATAGGCTTGGGTATTGTTAATGGTAACGAATCCTTTTTTATTACCATATTGTCTGCTGATGCCATCAGCATGTCCAATGGGGATGGTGGCAGTTTTTGTATGTTTTGTAGCTATAAATGCTCTATTATACCCTAGTGATTCTCCAGATTCTAAATTATGGATTTGCGAAATTACAGATTTTAGACTAGCCACAGGTTTTAATTCAGGGTCATATTTTGCATCATTCCCATAACCATACAACCCTATTCCGGCTCTGACCATATCAAAATGTGCTTCAGGGTAGTTAAGAATTCCAGAAGTGTTAGATTGATGAAGAATAGGTTTATACCCTAATCTATCATTCATTTCTGTAGTAATTTTTTTAAAAGAATTAATTTGTTTTAAAGTAAATTCCTTTTCTGAGAGATCTTCGCTGGCAGCCAGATGAGAAAGAAGAGCAACTACTTTAATCGCAGTAGTATTGTTAATAGTTTCAAGAATATGATCAACATCATCTTCAGAGAAACCAATTCTATTTAATCCAGTATTAAATTTGATATGAACAGGATATTCTTTTTTACCTAATGAGTTTGCTGTTGCTGTAAAAGTCTTAAGTACTCTAGAGCTGTAAAGGCTGGGTTCTAACTGGTTCTCTATTAATTTTTGAAAATTTACCGGTTGAGGGTGCAGTACCAAAATTGGAGTTGTTATTCCAGATTCACGAAGCGCTATTCCTTCTGCAACATAAGCAACTGCAAAGTAATCTGCTCCTACTTTTTCAAGATGTTTAGCAATTGCTCCAGCATCGCTACCATAACCAGAAGCTTTTACTACAGCTAACATCTTCACATTAGGATTGACCTTGCTTTTTAAATAGTTAAAATTGTGAGTAAGGTGTGCCAGATTAATTTCCAGAACCGTTTCTTTTACGTTACTCATTAGATTTATGTGATTTTTTGGATACTTCTTTAGGATCTGTAACATCCATTTGTTTTACTTTTTCTTTGAGCATTGCTTTGTAATATGCTGCTCTACTAAGAGGTTCATACTCATCGGTTTCTCCCAACAAAACCAAATCGTCTTTTGTAGATTTTCTATAGCTGAATTGGGCTAGGTTTCCTGTTCTGGTACAGACAGCATGTACTTTGGTTACATATTCTGCGGTAGCCATTAGTGCCGGCATTGGACCAAAAGGATTTCCTTTAAAGTCCATATCCAATCCTGCAACAATAACCCTAATTCCTTTATTAGCCAAATCATTACATACTGCTACGATTTCGTCATCAAAGAATTGAGCCTCATCAATTCCGACTACGTCACAGGTATCTGCCAGGATTCTAATATTAGCAGCTGCGGGAACTGGAGTAGATCGAATTTCATTTGAATCATGAGAAACAACCATTTCATCGTCATACCGAATATCGATAGCGGGTTTAAAAATTTCAACATTTTGTTTAGCAAATTGAGCGCGTTTTAACCTGCGAATCAATTCTTCAGTTTTACCTGAGAACATAGAACCACAGATTACCTCTATCCACCCAAATTGCTCCTTATGATTTACTGTATTTTCGAGAAACATTTTGTATTTTTCAGCATCAATTAAAGAAATCCCTTCTCCTTAAAACCAAATGAATTTTAAAATGATTGATGAAAGCATAGTCACCCATTTATATCTTTATTTGGTATTACTCTAAAGATGAGGTAAATTTATTAAAAAACAAAAAGCAGTATTACAAACGAATAAGAAAGTTATGAAGAAGAAATTGGAAGCGGAGCTTATAAGTATTGCTCATAGAATACTACAACTTAAAGATAAAACTACTTTACCTCAGCTACAGGAAGAAGCAAGGATACTGTATGAGAAGTTGACTATCCTTAATTTTTCTGAAACTCATTTTGCGGGACCACAACCTACCATTGGCCAGATTAAGACAGCTTTAGATACTGATGAATCAGAAGCGTTAAAAGAAGTGCGACAAAAAATAAAAGCAATTATAGAGCCAGAGCCTGTAGTAACAGAAACAATAGAAGAAAAACCAGAATTAGACCAACCGTCTGTACAGGTTGAGAACCAAGAACAGGAAAAGAAAGAAGATATTTCTGCTTTAGAGCATAAACCAGAACTGGTAATTGAAGAGATTAATGCCCGGGTTACCGAAGATCTTTTTGTTCCCGCAACAACTCCAACAGAAGAACATAGTTCTTTTTCAGATGCTTCATCATCTCAATCCGCCTATGAAAAAAATGACAGAGAAGAAAGCATATCTACTATAGGTTCTGATCCATTTGATAAAATAGATGATGATAAACCTAAATCACTTAATGATCAACTTAGAAAAGAGATTCATATCGGATTAAACGATAGATTAGCTTTTATTAAATATCTTTTTGAAGGGAGTGCATCCGATTATAATCGTGTTTTGTCTCAACTTAGTACATTAAGAAATAAGAGTGAGGCAGAAGAATTCATCGCAAATATGATAAAACCAGATTATCATAACTGGGAAGGAAAAGATGAATATGAAGAACGATTTATGGATGTTGTTCTTGGTAAATTTGATCACTAAATATAAAATTATAAACATATGAAAATTGTATATTGGATTGCTACAGTGGCTTTATGTGCTATTATGTTGTATTCTGCTCAGATGTATTTTTTTAAAACAGAAATGATAAAAGGTTTCTTTGAAAGTTTTAATTATCCAACATATATAGTAATTCCGTTAGCAGTAGCTAAATTATTAGGAATAGCAGCTATCCTTACCAATAGGATAAAATGGATTAAAGAATGGGCATATGCTGGATTTTTCTTTGATTTGGTATTGGCAAGTTTAGCACATCATTATGCCGGACACGGTATAGGGCTATCAATATACGCAATCATAATTCTTATTATTTCTTATACTATTGGTAAAAAGGTAAGACCATAATTAATCCTTTAAATGAAATGTATTTACCAAAGGCAATGCTATTTGGTTTTTAATATACGATATGTCTAAACTATACCTTGTCCCCACACCTATCGGAAATCTGGAAGATATGACTTTTAGAGCTATTAATGTGCTAAAAGATGTAGACTTGATTCTTGCTGAAGATACTCGTACCAGTGGGAAATTATTAAAACATTTTGAGATCTCAACTCCTATGAAAAGCCATCATATGCATAATGAGCATAAAACTATAGATCGCATCATTCAAAAGCTAAAAAGCGGTGATATTATTGCATTAATAAGCGATGCAGGAACTCCAGCAATCAGTGATCCCGGTTTTTTATTGACAAGAGCTTGTGTAGAAAATGGAATAGCAGTAGAATGTTTACCAGGTGCAACAGCCTTTGTTCCGGCCTTAGTGAATAGTGGATTGCCAAATGATAAATTTGTTTTCGAAGGATTTTTACCGGTAAAAAAAGGAAGACAAACTCGGTTAAAATTTTTGGCAGAAGAAACCAGAACTATGATTTTTTATGAATCACCACATAAGTTAGTAAAAACACTAAGTAGTTTTATGACATATTTTGGTGAAGATCGCCAGGTTTCTGTATCCAGAGAGTTGAGTAAATTATACGAAGAAACCATTCGAGGGACAGCTAAGGAGGTAACTCAACATTTTGAAAATAAACCTCCAAAAGGTGAGATTGTAATCATCGTAGAAGGTAATAAATAGTAATAAAAGATAAATTTAATAATGACAATTACAACATTTGTTGAAAAGCTAAGACAAGAACCTAAAACAGTCAAATTTGAAGAGACCATTGCTGTGATTGACACTCACTATGATTTTACTCCATCGTTATTTGTCAATGGTAATATTACAAATCAAGCAGGTGAGAATTCAGGTTCCTGCAAAGTATTCTCTTTTGCAAAACTACATCAACTTGATGAAGAAGAGACATTGTCTTGTTTTGGAAAATATTATCAGGATGTATTAAACACTCCAACAAACAATGATCATCAGAATATCAGGAACTTTATAAAAACAGGATGGGAAGGAATTTCATTTGAAGGTGAAGCATTACTCAAAAAGTAATAACACCAAGTTATTTATAAACGTTTTTATAATTTTAAATACCGTTATTTCGTTCTATCAACTTAATAATGCTTTATACACTAAACTATAAAACGTTTGAAACAAAAACCATTACTTGCTGTTATAGGTACTAGCTTGCTTGTTTTTTTGCTATGGCAACTACCTTATTTTGGATATATACAATATCCATTGTTATTATTAGGGACCTGGTTTCATGAAATGGGTCACGGACTAACCGCATTATTGCTTGGGGGAGAATTCATTTATCTGGAGATTTATGAGAACGGAGGAGGTGTAGCCTATTCTAATGTCTCATCGAGTTATTTACCATATACGCTTGCCAGAGCACTAACTGCTGCAGGAGGGTTATTAGGACCCGCTATCTCAGGAGCTATTCTTATTGCTTCTGCCAGAAACAAAGTCAGCTCCAAAATTACCTTGTGGTTATTGATTATAATCATGGTATTATCGCTGTGCCTTTGGATTCATGCACTGTTAGCATTAATCATTTTGAGTGTTTTTGCTGCGATTTTGTTTTTTATCGCTATTCTTAGAGTAAGAAATCTTGAAGCGTTTACACTTTTGTTTCTTGGGACACAATGTGTGTTGAGTACTTATTTACAAATTGGATATTTGTTTACAAAACAATTTGAACGCGATGGAAAAATCCAGTATTCAGATACACAGATGATTGCAGCTCATTTGCCAGGTGTCTATTGGATGTGGGCCATCTTAATTCTTTTGATTACCATCTATCTGTTATATAAAAGTTATCGGTATTATTTAAAGAAATAAGGACTATGATTGGAACTTCATTTTAATTTTAGATTGATTTAGATGCATACGTTGTGAGGGTAGACTTTGAAATAAAATATCTTAAATGTCAGAAATAAAACACGTGGTAAATACGTGTTTTAATACCATATAGTACTTGTTAACATGTTGGTAATTAGTTAGGAGTCGTTTTTTTGATTAGCTTTAGTATTTATATTAGTAAACCACTAAACAAACACAAAATGAAAGACGTAATCACACAAAAAGACGAGGTAATCACTCCAGAGATTTTCGAATCAAGAACCGAAGAGTGGTGCAGAGAAGATGTATTGAAATTAGCGCATCATTTTCACAAATTTGAAAAAACTAAAGGACAATATCATCGCGTAGCGCGTTTTGATATGAAACAAGGGAACTTGGAAGAATTTAAGGCGATCGAAAAAATTGAAAAACTCACCGTGTTTTTATCACTTAAAGAAGGATATCGAGAGAAACTTACATTTAGCCCCATTCTTAAAGTAATATATGATGGAAATAAAAGTAAAGAATATGAGCTAAAACCTAAAACAAAATTAGATATTGAACGAGAAAGAAGAGAAATAGGAGGAGGAAAGATAGCTGCAGAGATTGTGCCTGATACCTTTAAAGAAATGATTTGTAAAAACTGGGAAGATGCTGAGATACATATCATAGATGATCTGTTTCATTGCTGGGGTAAAAAAGACCAATTAGATGAAGAATCTATAATACGTGTAGAACGTTTTGAGATAGACAGAATGGTAGGGTATATTGATGGGTTACGAGATAGTTTATTGGGTGTTAGTCTCTATCCCGGAATTGACATGAATAAGTTTAACAAGAAAAACATGATTTCTTTTACCCCGGTACTAGGATTTCAAATAGATGGGTCTCAAAATAAAGAAAAATCAGGATTTGGTCTTAAAGGAGTTTTTGAATTTGCATCAAATGAGGTTTTTGCCGAATATCTTAGACCATGTCCTCCAACTTGTACACAAGAATAAGTATATAATTATTTGAAAATAGATTTCATGAGTGAAGAGTTGTTTGAAAATTTAACATTAATAGCTTCTATTCTTTTATTAGCTCCTTTAGTCGTGTCTATTTTTAAATTTAGAGTTTTTAATTATTTACAAAAAAGGTTATTTTCCCTAGTAATACTTACTTGCTTAGTTGAAATTGTTTCGTGGATACTTTGGTATAAAAAAATAAATAATCTACCAGTTTATCATTTCTATACTATTATCGAGTTTTTGCTCATTGTTAATATTTATAAGAATGAACTAAACAAGGTGTTTGCAAAACATTTTTTTGTTTTCTTAAGTATTTGTTTTACTGTATTTGCGATCATCAATACCTTGTTTTTTCAAAGCCTGAAGACCTTTAATTCTAATGTGACTACGGTTATGGGTTTAATCGTTATCTTTTTTGCATTAAGTTATTTTTATGCTTTATTGAAAGAAGTAAAATATAGAACGCTGGAGAGCAATCCTATGTTTTGGATCAATTCGGGGTTCTTGATTTATTTTTCCAGTAACCTGATTCTGTTTTATATGAATAACACATTATTTAAAGGAGTAACAGAAGCTAGTTTAATCCTTTGGGGACTTCATGCTATTGTTAATATCGTTCTTACTATTTTCTATACGATTGCTTTATGGGTAAATCCAAAGAAACAGAATACATAAAGTTTCAATTGATGAGGAAATATTCCTGTTTATTTTGAATTATATTTATATACCTTTTAAAACCTAAAATTATGAAAACAAATCATGTAGTATTTATAATCCTGTTAGGATTAGTTATGGCTTGTCAAAAAGAAGAGACTCCTGATGCCCTGGAGCAACAAGATTTGACGTTAAACTGGAAAACTGTGAACCCAGAAAAGGTTTTCGGGAGCCCAGAAGATGGATTTAATATTTCTAAAGATGCGTTAAAGCAAGCCTTAAGTTTACCTAATGTATCTACCGTTCGTTTTATTTTGGAAGTAGAGGCTGAACAGCTGCAAATTCGGGTAGCAGGGGTGAATCCCAATGGTGATATTACAAAAGGAGTGTTGGCAAAACCAGTCTCATTGCAAAAAGAAGTACATAAACTATTTACCGAGAAATCAAAACAGTTTGAAACAATGGCATTATCCAAAGCAGTAGCTTCTCATGTTTTACAACCCAATGATGCAGTAGATTTCGTTTTGACCTGGCAACAAAAAATAAAAGGAAAATCGCTGCAAGAAACAGTTGCTTATGATGGGGAACGGATTCGTTATTTTAGTATGTCTGCTGATGCTGCAATGCATATGCTAGAAAGTAGATCTAAGAGTATAAACCTGGTGTGGGGAGTTAATCCAAAAGGTAAATTTACTACAGTGTTTTTGCCAGAGATGGATAAAGATGGTAAAGAGTTATTAAAATCTGGGGAGTTTATTTATGAATACTTAACACCATGCCCGCCAACTTGTGTGCCACCTGAATAAACTAATTTTGATATGGTGCTTTGCTAGTTTATAAAATCACTTTATGGTAGAATCAGAACAAGAAATAACCTTAAAGATTATAATCATTGGTATGGTAGTGATTTTTTTACTATCCTTATCGGTGATTATATTCTTTATTCTCTACCAACGTAGATTATTGGCACAACAACAAAAACATCAAAAAATAGAATCTGATTATCAAAAAGAATTACTAAAAACATCCATCTTAAGTCAGGAAGAAGAACGTACCCGAATTGCCAAAGAATTGCATGATGATGTGGGAGCTATGTTAACCACAACCAAATTGTATTTTGGACAGATCACCCCAGAGTTACCTCCAGACGAACTTAAAGATATTGCTAAAAAAACAAGTGGTTTTTTAGACGATATGATCCATAGTGTACGTAGTATTTCTCAGGATTTAAGACCAGTAGTTTTAGAAAAACTGGGACTTATTGAGGCAATACAAAGTTTGGTGCAAACCATCAATGAGTCTGGCAAAATTGCTGCTGGTTTTCAAAACAATACAGTAAAAACGATTATCAAAACAAAAGAACTCAATATATATCGTATTGTTCAGGAGTTGGTTACAAATACACTAAAACATGCAGAAGCAACAACGATAAAAATCCAATTAAAAAATGACAAAAATGTATTGGTAATTCTCTATGAAGATGATGGAAAAGGATTAAAAGGAGAAAATATGCTGCATAAAAAGGGATTGGGGCTTAAAAATATAGAAAGTAGGTTATCTGTACTCTCAGGAACATCGCAATTTATAAATAAGAGTAAAGGAATGAAGGTTAAAGTCGAGATACCGATTTAATTCCTCATAGAGGGTTTAATTTCCTGAGGCTTGCCTCAAAAACAAAATATATTTTCAGAAGCATACCCTGTGAGCTTGCTCTGAGGTTGTTGATGTAAAGAGAATATAACAGCAATGACTAAATAACATTAATTATACACGATCATGGAAACTATAAAACTAGGACTGATTGATGATCATAACTTATTTCGGGAAGGAATAAAATCATTATTAAAAAAAATGCCAGGGATTACCTTGGTATTAGAAGCTGTTAGCGGTAAAGATTTATTGGCACAACTAAACAATGTGGTTCCAGATGTTATCTTATTAGATTTGGAGATGGAAGATATGAATGGAGTAGATGCAACGCTTAAGCTACAGGAGCGATATCCTGATCTTAAAATCATTATTCTTACTATGCATAAAGAAGAACGAATGATATCGTATTTGATGGAAGTAGGCGCTAATGGATATTTGTTAAAAGATACCAATCAAGAAGAATTAGAAACAGCAATACGATCGACATATGAAAAAGGCTTTTATTTTAATTCTTTTGTATCAGAAGCATTGTTAAAAGGACTAAAACATAAAACGACCAAACCCCCTGCTATAGGAAAAGATTATCATCTTACCTCTAGAGAATTAGAAGTTTTAGAAGGAATTACTCATGAGTTTACCACATCCGAGATTGCAGAACAACTTTTTCTAAGTGTTAGAACTATTGAAGGACATCGAAAAAACTTAATGAATAAATTAGGTGTAAAAAACACAGCAGGATTGATTGTTAAAGCTGTAAAAGAGAAGATTATTTCGGTGTGATACCATCAAAAAATAAACCTCGCAGGTTTTTAAAATCTGCGAGGTTTACTATTCATATTTTAAACATGCTTTCCTTTTTCCCAACCATGTTTACCAAGATATTGTTCGCCAGATTCGATAGCACCTTCTTCGACCATAGTACCCATAGAATCGTTCCATCGATTTAGATACCCAAATAAAGAAATCACTCCTAGCATTTCTACAATCTCTCCTTCATCCCAGTATTTATATAACTCTTTTTTGATGTTATCATCAACAGCGTTAGGAATGACAGATGCTGCAAGCGAAAAATCAAGCGCTATGCGTTCTGCATCACTAAAAGCAGGGTGAGTTTTATATTCCCAAATATTATCTAACTGTTCTTGTTCTGCCCCATAACGCTCTGCAGCGCGTATAGCATGTGCCTGGCAATATCGACACCCTGTAGCGTTACTACTTACCCAGGCAATCATACGTTTGAGGGCAGAAGTTACCCTGCCTTCATTAGCCATTACAGCTTTATTAAGGTTAATAAATGCCTTAGAAATTGCTGGCCTTCTTTGCATGGTAAGTACCGAATTGGGGCAAAAACCTAAGGTCTCATTAAAAAATTCTGCTAATTCTCTGGTTTCTGGATCGTGATCAGCAGACAATGGTGTTACTAATGCCATGTGTATATGTGTTTTGAGTTTAAATGTAAAATTTTAAGCGAGACAAAATACAAAACTAATGTCAAATCAAGAGTGGTCAAGATGTTTTTTGTACTTTGGATTTTTTAATATCGGAATTTACTGCACGAATGAGATGGACACTACAACCAAAACCGGATACAACAACAATACAACATTTGGCTGAAGCCCTTAATGTAGATACTATTATAGCTTCTTTGCTGATACAAAGAGGGATAGAAACCTTTGATCAGGCTAAAAAATTCTTTAGGCCCTCTCTGGATGATCTTCATGATCCTTTTTTGATGAAAGATATGGATCTGGCGGTTTCCAGAATCCAAAAGGCACTTGTAGAAGGTGAAAATATAATGGTATATGGGGATTATGATGTAGATGGAACAACCTCGGTGGCATTATTATCATCTTATCTAAAAACATTATCAGAACAAATCGCAACTTATATCCCAGATCGATATGAAGAGGGGTATGGGATTTCATATAAAGGTATCGACTATGCTCATGATAATGATATTTCTTTGATTGTAGCCTTAGATTGCGGGATTAAGGCGATCGAAAAAGTAGCGTATGCCAAAGAAAAAGGGATAGATTTTGTTATTTGTGATCATCATAGACCAGGAGATAAAATTCCTGATGCTATCGCAGTTTTGGATCCAAAACGTGAAGACTGTGAATATCCATATAAAGAATTATGCGGTTGTGGAGTAGGTTTTAAGTTGATTCAAGCCATAGCAGAAGGACAAGATCAAACCATAAATGATTTATTACCATATCTAGATCTGGTGGCTACTGCAATAGGAGCAGATATTGTGCCGGTTACTGGAGAAAATCGTATACTAGCATATTATGGTTTACAAGTCATTAATACAAATCCAAGAATAGGGTTTAAAGCAATGTTATCAGAAGTCAAAAAAGAAACATTGACAATAACAGACGTTGTATTTATGATCGCTCCAAGAATTAATGCTGCAGGGAGAATGAAACATGGATTGCATGCGGTAAACTTATTAACTGAAGAAAATCTTGAAACTGCATTACAATACGCTTCAGAAATAGAAGCCTATAATAGCGATAGGAAAGATGCAGATAAAAAAATTACTCAGGAAGCATTGGCACAAATACTGGAAAATAATGAAGAAGATCGATATACTACTGTAGTGTATGAGGAAAATTGGCATAAAGGAGTCATAGGTATTGTAGCATCTAGATTAACAGAAACATATTATCGCCCTACATTGGTGTTTACCAAAAGTGGTTCAAAACTGGCAGCTTCTGCGCGATCAGTAAAAGGATTTGATGTCTATAATGCTTTACATGCCTGTTCTGATTATATAGAGCAATTTGGCGGACATAAATATGCTGCGGGACTTACGTTATTAGAAGAACAGTATCCATCTTTTAAAAATAAATTTGAAGAAATTGTATCGACAACTATTGATAAAAAGATGCTAATTCCGGAGATCACCATTGATACGCCGTTAGAATTAGACCAAATTACTCCCAGATTTTATAGGATATTAAAACAATTTGGGCCGCATGGTCCAGGAAACATGACGCCGGTTTTTATGACCGAAGGAGTAAAAGATACAGGGTATGGTAAATGTGTAGGAGCAGATGAAAAGCATCTAAAATGTAAAGTGCAAAAAAATGATATTGCCATAGGGTGTATCGGTTTTGGTCTTGGATCAAAATACAATTTGATTAACCAAAAGCAACATTTTAAGACAGCTTATACTATTGATGAAAATGAATGGAATGGAAAAGTATCGCTTCAATTAAAACTGAAAGATATAAATTAACTTATTTTTATTTAGATTTATTATAAATAGTTATTATTTTTGATACAAATATGTATTCAGAATGAGCGCTATAGATAAAATTTACAGTAATGAGTTAGGCATTTCTTTCTTTTGGAAACAAGAAAATCATATTTCAATGTCCAGAGTTCAATTGGTGTTTAAAGATATTGGTTTTTTACTTTCTCTAAATGAGCTTAAAGATTTTTCTGGTGCTTGTAGAACTACTCTTCAAACCCAGTGTTGTAGTCAATGTAAAGATACTCAACATTGCAGATCTTTGTTATTAAGAACACCTTCGGATAAAATAGATCTTGCCGTAAATAAGGAAGAACTTCTTCAAATACAGGAACTCATTAATGGGACTATCTATAAAGTAGAGCTGCAAAACTGGATGAATAATTTGCCTCTTAACTGATATTTTAGTCTTCTTTAGTTAAGAAATTGACAATTTTATATGTGATTTCTTTTGCTTTGGTTTCCTGTAAAAAATGTTTCTCATCTATAAAATGGATGTCTTCACTATTCACTTTTAACGCATTAGCCGCTCTGGTCTGTTGTGGAGGCCATTGTAGCATAGTGTCATGTATTCCCCATATTACAGATACAGGAATATCAATATTTTCAAAAACGTCTGAGTAATCAGGTAAATCATTGCATGTTTGACTAAAAAAGTAGTACATAGCATTGGTTTTACCTTCTAGAAGAGGTGTTTTATATCCTTCGACATCTAATTGATTTAAGGTATTCTCCTTTAGGCCCTGATCAAATAAGTTTTTTAATAACGTATTAGTTGTTACTCCATTTCTATAGCCCCACATTGCCGTCTTGGCCAGACCACCTGGTTTCATACGTACAGGAGGATAAAACCCTGCTTCATAAATAATGGTATTAAGGACAATAAGGTTTTCAATTTTCTCAGGAGCTTGTTTCATTAATTCCCAGGTCCATAACCCTCCGGCATCATGCATAACATGAGTCCAGGTATCCTCTCCTAATGCTTCCATAAGTTGTAGTAAGCGTTTTGCATGATTTTCTGCATTATAAATCTCAAACCCCTCTGGAGAATCACTCGATCCATATCCAAGCATATCTGGAACGATTACGCGATATCCGTTGGCAACTAATGGATCTATCATTTTACGATATAACCAACCCGATGTAGGAACCCCATGTAATAATACAATTGCAGGTCCTTTTCCTCTATCTATATATTTTATTAGACCATCATCGGTAGGATATAATCTTTGATCTGCCCTAAAATCTTCATAGGTGATCTGGTTTTTTCTAACTTCAGTGTTTTGATAAGGTTTACACGAAAAAAGTAATATCCCTATAAGGACTAATACTGAAATCTTTTTCATAGCATTCATGATTTATGAGGTAGCAATTTAATTAAAATCCTTTTTGTATGCTATTTCTTAGAAGATTTGATTTTTAAAAAAAATACAAAATTAAAAAAAGCAGTTTTTAGAATTTCTAAAAACTGCTTTTAAACTATATAACTAAATTAAAGTTAGTTTATTTTCTTTTAAAGATAACTTTTTCATTTGGATCACCATCAAGCCCAGTGATTACTAGTTCTCCATCAATAACCTCAACTTTAGCTCCTTCAAAATATAATGAACCATCTGTATATTCTTCATTTTGTTCTGTATTTAAAAGGTTCTCATATTTGAAATCAACGACAGTTAATGTTCCAGCTTCTTCATTAAATGCCCAGTTTCCAGAATATTTGTCATTATACATGTATTCATTAGTGTAAACAGCAGTACATGATGTTTGAGATTGTTGTATATCAAGGTTTTTTCCTTTTTCGTCATAGGTTTCATAATAACTACCATCTTCATTTAACACAAAAGTCCACTCATCTTTTTCTTCCATATTATATGGAATATCTGTAAGCGTACTTCCGTTTTCACACTGGATGGTAGTGGTATCATTATTTTCAGGATCGGTTGGTTCTTCTCTATCAAAAATCCACTCTCCAACAATTGTAGTGTTACCTCCCCATGACTCTACTTCTACACAAACTTCTTCAATTTGACTTATATTACCTTCGGCATCATAGATACAAATAGCGTAGCAAAATTTTCCTGGAGACACAGTTTCTTCAAAATCTACATTAATCTCTAATTCACCTTCTTCATTCATTTTAGAGGTAAATAGAGTTTTTTTCTTTCCTTTAATTCCTGATGTTTTGTTTCCATCCCCATTATTAAAAGCAGTACTTGGAATATCAAAATAACCAGGTACTGCATTTCCATTAACATCCTGAAATTGTATATATGCACCAGTAACAGCTCCAGTTGAAGTGAACGAAATGTTGAAACCGTTATTTAAGAAAGCTTCCTTTTGTGCAGTGCTTGTTACAAAATTTAAAGCTCCACTTGGAGAAGGAGGTGTCCCTGTTTCCAGTTTAGCACCAGGAATAGTTATCCCACTAGTAAGTTCTGCAACAGGAATTTCACGTTCTTCTGCGTTAGCGCCGTCATCAACGGCTGGACTGTCATCATCACTACTACAAGAAAATAGAAATACACTCACGAACATGATGCTCGTAAAAAATAGGTTTAGTTTTTTCATTTGGGTTTCCTTTTTATATTTATCACCAATTACAATTTTGTTTAAAAAATTAACAAAATGTTCACAAATATAGAATAATTTTTAAAACTTATTAATTTGTTATGTTGTGGTGCTTAGAAGACGATTTTTCTGTTAGAATTTTTACAATTCATCTTCTGATAACACAACTAAAAAATCATCTTTATCCAACTCAATAACTTGGTTCTTATCCAGATTTAAGGTTACCCCAAAATTCTCGTCCGCATTTTTACTTTGATTACCTTTTCTAATTCCAAGGCAAATTTCATCACGTAAATCGGCTAATCCAATCAAGTCACCAAAAGTTGTTTTAAGCGGGAATTGATCGGTATATAATTGAATGGATTTTACATAAATCTCACTTCCGTCTTCAGAGAATATATCCTCATAGAATTTCATAATCAAAGGTTCTTCACTCAATTGTGCCAAAATCATAGTGATTAACTTATTACTAATAATAAAATCATCTACATCGGTTTGGGTTATGATTTCCTGATTATCAGAATTAAGAACTTGTGTGATAATTTTTGTATGTACATCTGGTGTAGCCATTTTAATTTTTCTTAAGAGTAAAAGAATAATCAGGGTATCAGAATCAATTCTGTCTGCTCGTTGTTCATTAAACTCTTGTGATAGAATGATAATATTATCATAATCAAATGGATTAGTAGCCTGAAGGCTATCCATTAATAAAGGATCTGCATCGGTTAGGGTAATTTTAAATTCTGAATATATTGTTTTGAGCTCCTCTACACGATTGATAAATTCCTCATTTGGATTCTTGAAATAGATATCAAAAGAAGATCCTTCTGTAAGATAATCGGCAGATTCACTGATAAATATCTCTGCTACACTATGCCAACCTAATATTAGAATAGATTTTTGACCTTGCTCTAATTTGGTGTCTATTAGTTCAATTTTGGAAAATTCATGAATTGATTGTGTTTCAAAATTGATAGTTGAATCGTCTTCTGCAAGAATAATGATCTGATCTTCTGATTTCATTTTGTAATCTCTTCCAGGGCGAAGTGTCATTCCGTCTTCTTCATTATATACCCCCAAAGGAATTCCGTCCTTAAAGTGGAGTGGCAAATCACCAAAACTGATGTTATTCCAATTACTTTCATAGAAATAAATTTCACAACCATCAAATGATAGAATTTCATTATATACCATTTCAAGACCACTAGTCAATGAGGTTTGTACCAATAGTTTACCCATAATTTCCCAGGAGTCCAAAGCAATAATATTTTCGTCATGAAAATAACCAATGAGTTCTCTTTTATCCTCATTAAAAATTTCTGCAATTATTGGTAATTCGTTTTTCCCGTCCTGACATGAAATAATAGCCATTATAGATTTTACTGACTGGACATCAGAATTTATTTTTTCATCCTGAAAAGCACTTTCTGAACAGTTTGCCAATAAAATAACAGATTTTGCGGCTTTTATACTAACCCTTTTTAATTCATTGATATTAGCATAATCCCCGGTGGTGGTGATAATACTTGTTGTCTTTTTATCTGGAATTCGTTTAGCAATTAAATCGTCCATTTCTTCCTTATCCTCATCAGAAAGAATAACTATAGAGGCATAGCTTTCGCTTTCATTTGCCAGAATTAATTCTCTTATAATATCTACTACTCTTTCATTCCAACCCAGTATTAAGGTATGATTCTCTTCTATTACTTTTCCTCTACCTTTTCTAAAATTGTAGAATACTTTTTCTAAGGCTGTTGTAATAAAGGCAATTAACATCGACAAAATTACTACTCCAATAACTCCCGATAAAATTGTAGTAATTTTTAACCAAGTTGGAGCAACATTGTCCTGATTCATATTACCGGGATCAGTCATCTGTAACCAAGTAAGCCAGATGTCATCAAAAAAACTATCTGTATAAGCTAATTCTGGCCATAGGGATATCATAATCCATCTTAAAAAGACCATTAGGGTGAATAGGACTATAAAAACTACAAATAAACTTACGAAAATTGAGGATCCCCCTCGGTTAAGATACTTCTCAAAACGGTACCTTAGTTTGTCTTTAAAATTTGCTTGCATGGTATATGTTAGAATGTTTTTGGTTGGTGTTTTTAATAACAACAAAAAGTAATTATCTCATGACTACCAAAGTAAACAATAAAAATGAAAGAAATAAATTGCTGGGGTAACCGAGATTATGGTTATGTTATTTCTCTATTAAGAACGGCTGATATTAATAGACTTTTGCTATCAAAACTTTACTTCCATTAAAGCTAAAGGTGTCCCCAATAGCTTTTCCCAACAGCAATTTTCCGATGGGTGAGTTGGCTGCAATTGCATAATAGGATTTGTTTTCTACAGATAACTTTCCGACAGAAATACTTATAAAATAATGAGCTTGAGAAGTCATCACTAAGCTTCCTAATCGAATATGTTCTGAAGAAGAAAGGGTAATTTTTGCCAAAATTTCTTGCAATTTTTGCACTTCTGCTAATTGCGCACCTGCTTTTTCACGTTCTAATTGTAACATAGCGCGACCTGTTTCGTGTTTATCTCCAGCAGTACTTTTGGTTTCAGAAGTTAGAGACTCCTGAATACCTTCAATGGTTTTTTGAATACGTTGTAATCGCTCATTTACATAGTTTTGACATTGATCTAATAGTACTGATTTAATCTGGTTAGCAATCATAATGTATTCTGACTTTAATCAATTTTGGGTTTTAATAGAAAATAAAGAGGGTAGCCAAGCATAGGGGGTTTCGTCAAATATCTCAAATAGACCTTTTACTCATCTTTAAGCACTAAAGTACCATAATTACGCATTTGTATAGTAATCCATCGTTTTCTTTTTTGAATGTATCCAGAAGCTGGATTTGCTAGAAATTTTATTGGATTAGGAAGGATTGCTGCAATTGCAGTTGCCTGATCTCGATTAAGAGCAATGGCAGAGGTATTAAACCAAAATTGTGACGCTGCTTGCGCACCATAAATCCCGTTACCCATTTCGATGCTATTAAGATATACTTCAAGGATACGTTCTTTACTCCAAAAGGTTTCAATTAAAAATGTAAAATAGGTTTCAAACCCTTTTCGTACCCAACTGCGATGTGGCCATAAGAATACATTTTTGGCAGTTTGTTGAGAAATAGTACTGGCACCACGTAATCGTTTCCCTGATTTATGCTCGGCCATCGCTTTTTCAATTGCTTTTTTATCAAATCCATTATGTTCAACAAATCGTTGGTCTTCACTGCAGATAACAGCCAATTGTAAATGCGTAGAAATTTTTGATAATTGTACCCATTGATGTTTAATGACATATTCATTGTCGGATTGCCATTTTCGTATGACCATTAATGGAGTGGCAGGGACATTAATCCATTTATATATCAGTACCCAGAAGACACTTAGTATAATAAATACAATACTACTTTTAACGATAAAACGGAGTGTTTTTTGCATAACTCAATAAATTTAACTTATAAAAGATCTGCTAATTCTGTGCCAACTAGACTCCCTATAGCAACACCCATTCCGCCTTGACGTACACCACAAAAAACATGCTGTGATAATGGTTTGATTATAGATTTTTTTTGATCTCCAACCCCCATAATTCCACTCCATCTACGGTCAATCTCAAATTTGGTATCAGGTAAAATAACCTCATGTAAAATCTCTTCTAGCTTCTGTTGAATCAATTGGGTTTGGCCTAAATTGGTAGTCTCTTCTGTCTTAAAATCTAAGTTGCGACCTCCTCCAAATAGAATTCTGTTATCTATATTTCTAAAGTAATAATAGCCTTTATCAAGATGAAATGTCCCTTTGATATGCAGGTTTTCAATAGGATGAGTGATAAGCACTTGAGCACGAGCAGGTTTCACCTCTTTAATCCCCAATTGTGAAGCAAAACCATTTGTAGCAATTAATAATTTATGAGTAGAAAATGTAAATTGATCAGTTTTTATTTCAACAGCAGTATTATTATCCTCAAAATTTGTAACGGTACAATTATTAAGAATTTTGATATTAGAATTTTGTGCTTTTTGCAGTAATGCTTCCATCATTTGTCCGGTATTGATCTGGCCTTCGAATTGATTAAGAATGTATTTTGGTTGAATGTTATTAAAGTTGAAAATATTCTCTTTACTGCAGAAAACATCACTTTTAAAAATAGGTTGTAATAGGTTGTTGATTTGTTCTATTTTTGAAAGGCAATCTTCATACAATATTTTGTCATGTGTGGTAAAAAGTTCATATCCTCCATATTGTACATAATCAATAATTTGATCTCCTAAGTGTTGGCGTAATAACTGAAGTCCCTGATATCTTTTTTGGATAAGCCGAAGTACTTCTGCTTCAGTATGTGAATTGAGATCATCCAAAATTTCTGATAGACTGCCAAAACAAGCAAACCCTGCATTTTTTGTACTGGCTCCATTGGGTAACATCCCACGTTCTAAAATCAAGATTTTGGCTTTAGGGAATTTGGTTCGTAACCGTAAAGCACAGGATAATCCAACAATTCCACTTCCTATAATGGTAAAATCGATATTGGATAACCAGGTCTTATATTCCCAATAGCTAAGATTCGTCTCGTTCATGCTTTACTTTCGATATGATCAAAAGTACGTCAAAAATGTTCACATATTTTATTTCTTGTTTTAATATTGTTTGCTATTCCTGAAATGTTATAGAGTATATCAGATTCTAAGAGTAAAGGTTATGTTTCAATATAAGTTCTTGGGTTAAGAGACTTAATTTTATAATTTATGGTGTCCTAAAATTCTGATTAATTTTTCTAAGTTATTATTTTTACCTTTCTCTAAGATATTTTTACCATAAGTGGTCCAGAAGTCATGGTTTTCAAGAAATTCTTTATTAATCATATACCATTCAAAATCATTGATATGGTAGTTGAAATAGATACCCCATTCTTTCCTTAACAATGGGTTTCTATAAAAAAAAGAAGGAGTTCCAATATGCATTAAATCAGCATCGCAAAGTACTTGTGCTAATTTGGTCTTAGGTATTTGTGGTACTTTTGTAGCTTCAATACAATTGCAAATTGTATCAATATGTTTTTTTGACATTCCTTCTTTAATCAAAAACTTTTTGGCAATATTCATGCTTTCTTTTTCATGGTTTTTATAACAAATACTATATCCAGTATCATGAAACCATGCAGCTATGGTAAGCCATTCAATTTCTTCCTCAGTAAGTTTTAATTCTCTTGAAATAAGCAGCACATTTAATACTACATCTTGTGTGTGTTCCAGATTATGAAAAGGTAATTGTTTACAATTTTTTTGTAATATTTTTTCACAATATGTTTCAACTCTTTTTATCATAAGGAATACTTTATATATGTTGTTATTGAAGAAATGGTAACTTTATTTAAGACCCCGAATATTTTGCTCGGGGTCTCTTATATAAGGTGTTTTTAGTTATTCCAGAACCGGGATTTGTAAGTATGATTTATATTTTCCTCCCGTATAAATTGTGGTATTCCCCTTGTTTAATATTCCTTTATGTTCTTCTTGTGATTCTACGATATCATTTCCCTGTATCACTAATCTCAATATTTCTCCTGATTTAAATTTAACAGTGGTAGGCCATATCTCTACTTGTACCTCTACAATTTCGTTTGGACTAATTTTCTGGATATGATCATGCGTGTGAAATGGAATCTCTACTGTAGATTTGTTTTTGTCTAATGCACGATGAGATACGCGTAGCCAACCTGAAGCAATCTGACCTTTCTCTTCAGCGGGCCCTTGAAAATGTATGATTTTTCCAATAGTGCTCTCTTTTTGGATACCTACAAACAAATCTATATCATCTGCTATATCAGAACTTACAAATAAATTTAGTTTTATGCTTCCAACAATATCCGTATCTTCATTAAAGTGATACTTAAATATGACCCTTTGTTTTTCTGTAATTAGTTCTGGTTCTTCAATTACTGTTGCATCATAAGAGGTTGTATTTTCATTAGTATTGGGATGCGTACTCATAGTCATCGTTTCTGCATTGAGATACATTTTGGTTAACTCTCTTCCTAGAACAGGCCATTCACTGGCAGTTTTAATGGATCCTTTGTAAAATGCTTCTCTCAATTCATAGCGAATAGGAGCTTGATTTAAAATACCAGAATCTTCATCTTTTAAAAATTGATCAAAGAACATTTTTTGTCTCGAAGTTGCGTCTTCAGAATAGTAATATTCCCATTTTTTTCTCCCAAAGAGTTCTAACCATTTATTAGGTGATCCGATTTTTTGAAACCCATTGATTGTACCTCTTGTATGAAGCCCATGATCCTGAATACTTACCGCAACATATGCAGGAACCTTAATTTGTGATAGCGTGCTCCCTAAATCCAAATCTTGATAAACCTGTGCTGTTGACAATGGATTTTTATTAATTTCATTTTGCAAGTGTCTATACCCTGTGTTTTCTGAGGAAAGATTACTAAGTATTCTATAATTAAACCAAAGATCAATAAACGTGCTAGAGATACCACCATGATATGTTCCGTCACGATATATATCTGTGAACCCTTCATAAGGCATAATGGCTTTAAGATGTGGAGGGTTCATTGAAGCTACTCTCCATTGAGATAGACCAAAATATGAAACTCCATTTAAACCAACTTTTCCTGAAGACCAATTCTGAACTCCTGCCCATTCAATAGCATCATAAAAATCTTGTGCTTCACCACTTTCTAATAGAACAACTGTGCCAGGGGATTTACCAGTGCCTCGACTGTCGACAGCAATAACTACATAACCATTTTTTACCCAATATGCAGGATCAGGGGTTTCAAACGCTGCATATTCTGAAACTTGAACATTACCGTCGTCTTGCGGATCATATTCTGCAGGTAAGTCATCCTTGCCATAAGGACCTAAAGACATAATTACAGGAAATTGACCTTCTGCATCTGGTCGATACACATTAGCAGATAAAAAGATACCATCTCTCATTTTTATCTGGACATCATTTTCAATTAACATTTTGTATTCGATAGGTGGTATTGGATTACCGGTAAGGTCATCTTCATAAGTACAATTACTTGCTAAAAAAATAAAGACTGTTATTATTAAAAATTTTAATGTGCTTCGTAACATAATAGTGGAGTTTAAATTCTTTTGAGTTTATTTTTGATTAAACTTGGTTACTGTAGTGCACTATTGGATCCAAACAGAAACTAACTTTATGAAAACAAAGTTATTAGAGTGGGTTAAGACATTATGCCTCTAAAAGGTAATTAAATGCTCCAAAAAGCCATAATTGAAGATGGTGACGTACTAAGCTTTATTACTGTTCACTTCACTGGGGAGAAAATTATATTTCTTTTTAAAAATTTTTGAAAACTGACTGAGATTTGAGTATCCAACAATATATCCAATATCAGAAACAGAATATTCTTTTTTTTGAAGTAATTCAAGAGCCTTTTCCATTTTGAAGTTTAAATAATATTGATACGGGCTATCTCCAAAAACCTGTTTAAATAATTGTTTGAACTTACTTAGGCTCATGCCTGCTTGTTCTGCTAATACCGTGTTAGAAGGTTTTTCGTGCCAATTATGCTCTATTGTTTTTCTAACTCTTAACAAGTTTTCTAAATCTTGGGGATTAATATATGCGTCTTTTCCTATAACAGATCTTGCTTCTATTTTCTTGAAAAAGTTAGCTAGAAGTCTTAATACATTAGAGAATAAGGATATTTTATTAATGTTTTCTGAAGATTGAGTAATTTCTTTTAAAATAGTATTAAAATTAAAATCTAAATTTTCATATAAATAGATAGGACCTTGCTTGCCAAAAAACTTTTGGAGATTATTTGCCTTATTTTCTGCACCCAAAACATTTTGATGCAGCCATTTTTTTGAGAAAGTAATATTGAAAATGCTGACAGGAATATTTGCAGGTATAATTGATTCAGATTCAGTCATTGAAGAATATAGCATAATACTATAAAAATCGAATCCTAATGATTGAACCATAGTATCTATTTTCTCTTTTATGTTTATACTGGAAAAGTAAAAATTAAGTATAAAATGGTCATTGGTTTTTGTTGCTATCCTCTTTAATTTTAGATTACTGGCTAAGGTTACGTTTATAAATGTAATAGCAAGCCCTTCTTGAATATTAACAACGTCAATAGTACCTTTGCCAGATTTTTCTTGTAAAATCAACTTCTTTCCTTTCAATTTTGAAAACGTATTCTTATGGATAACCTCTTGCCATTTTTGAGGGCTGGTTATGCTATAGACTATTTCGTTTTTCAAATCCAAAGCTTTTTTAATAAGTTAAATTACAGATACAATGTCATGTCAGACAGGATCAAATGGTAAAAAAAAGCCTCATTTCTGAGGCTTTATATTTGTAGTTATTTTGGATCTTCCATTTCGAAATCTTCCATAAATTTCGTTGTATAATTACCTGCAACATAATCGGGGTGATCCATAAGTTGTCTATGAAAAGGAACGGTGGTTTTTATCCCTTCTACAACAAACTCATCTAATGCTCTTTTCATTTTATTGATCGCTTCTTCACGTGTTTGTGCTGTAGTGATCAATTTAGCGATCATAGAATCATAATTAGGTGGAATGATATATCCACTATATACATGAGTATCTACTCGTACCCCATGTCCTCCAGGAATGTGTAAATTGGTGATTTTTCCAGGTGAAGGTCTAAAATCTTTATATGGATCTTCTGCATTAATTCTACATTCTATAGAGTGTAGTTGTGGGAAATAATTTTTACCAGAAATAGGGATTCCGGCAGCAACAAGAATTTGTTCTCGTATTAAATCATAATCAACAACCTGTTCTGTAATTGGATGTTCTACCTGGATACGAGTGTTCATTTCCATGAAGTAGAAATTTCGATGTTTGTCCACCAAAAATTCAACTGTTCCAGCACCTTCATATTTTATGAATTCTGATGCTTTTACAGCAGCTTCTCCCATTTTCTTACGCAATTCATCTGTCATAAATGGCGAAGGAGTCTCTTCAGTAAGTTTTTGGTGCCTACGTTGTACAGAACAATCTCTTTCTGATAAATGACATGCTCTACCATTACTATCTCCTACGATTTGAATTTCTATGTGACGTGGCTCTTCAATGAGTTTTTCCATGTACATACCATCATTACCAAAGGATGCTGCTGCTTCTTGCCTTGCACTATCCCATGATTTTCTAAGGTCTTCTTTTTGCCATACGGCTCGCATACCTTTTCCTCCACCTCCTGCAGTAGCTTTGAGCATAACAGGATATCCCATTTCATCAGCAAGCTTTTCTGTTTCTTCAAAAGAGTCCAGAATACCTTCGCTTCCAGGAATGGTTGGCACCCCTGCAGCTTTCATAGTAGCTTTTGCAGAAGCTTTATCACCCATTCGGTCTATCATTTCTGCACTAGCACCAATAAATTTTATCTCGTGCTCTTCACAAATTTTAGAGAATTTAGCATTCTCAGAAAGAAAACCATAACCGGGGTGTATAGCATCAGCATTTGTGATTTCTGCAGCTGCAATGATGTTGGACATTTTAAGATACGATTCACTACTGGGTGCAGGTCCTATACAAACCGCTTCGTCTGCGAAACGTACATGTAGACTTTCTGCATCTGCAGTAGAATAAACTGCAACGGATTTTATACCCATTTCTTTGCAGGTTCTGATTACTCGCATGGCAATCTCACCTCTATTTGCAATTAGAATTTTTTTAAACATAACTTTTAAAATTTAAAAATCTCAAATTCCAAGTTCCAAATTCCAGTGTAACCGGATTTTGGGATTTGTATATTGGAATTTTAAAATTGGGTTATGATGGGTCTATTAAGAATAGTGGTTGATCGAATTCTACTGGAGAAGAGTCGTCAACTAATACTTTTACAATTTTACCAGAAACTTCACTTTCAATTTCATTAAAAAGTTTCATAGCCTCGATAATACAAAGTACATCTCCTTCTTTTATAGTGTCGCCAACTTCTACAAATGTTGGTTTGTCTGGAGATGGTTTCCTATATAGAGTTCCTATAATAGGAGATTTAATAGTTAGGTATTTTGAATCATCCTCTGAAGGACTACTTTCTGTTGCGGCAGGAGTAGTTGCAGGAGGTGTTGTTTGCACAGGTGTTACGGCCTGAGGAGTAACAGAGTTACTAACAGGTAAATGCTGTACAATTGTAGTTTCTTTGCTTTCGTCTGATGCAGTCTTGATGGTGATTTTAATGTCGTCCATCTCTAACTTTACTTCGCTTGCGCCTGATTTGGCCACGAATTTAATTAAATTCTGAATTTCTTTTAAATCCATAATGTGGGTATTGTGTGTTTTAGTTGTTTAGGAGTTATAGGCCCATTTAAGATAAATAGAACCCCAAGTAAAGCCTCCACCGAATGAAGCAAATACTATGTTATCCCCTTTT
Organism: Aquimarina algiphila; assembly: GCF_947494415.1. Lineage (NCBI taxonomy): Bacteria > Pseudomonadati > Bacteroidota > Flavobacteriia > Flavobacteriales > Flavobacteriaceae > Aquimarina > Aquimarina algiphila. The sequence goes on from NZ_CANLVC010000004.1 coordinate 81,460, forward strand.
TTGAGTTGTTTTTCGTAATCGTGTAATAGTAGTGGTAACGTTGCTGAAGTAGTGTTACCATATCGTTGAATATTCATGAGTACTTTACTCTGATCTAGTTCCATTCTTTTGGCAGTAGCATCTATAATACGTTTATTAGCTTGATGTGCAACAAGCCAATTAACATCCTCACCAGTGAGGTTATTACGTTCCAGAATTTTTGTGCTGGCATCTGCCATATTAGAAACAGCATATTTAAATACCGTTTTTCCATCTTGTTGCACAAAATGTTGTCTTTTTGCAACAGTTTCTTCTGTTGGGGGAAGGATAGATCCTCCTGCTTCAATTTTAAGAAACTCCCTTCCTATACCATCAGTACGCAGATATTCATCTTGTAGCCCCAAACCTTCATGATTTGGTTCAAAAAGAGCTGCTCCACCACCATCTCCAAAGATAATACAGGTAGTTCTATCAGTATAGTCAATAATAGAAGACATTTTATCTGCTCCTATGAGTAGGACCTTCTTATATCTTCCGGATTCTATATAACTGGCTGCAGTAGACATTCCATATAAAAAACTGGAACAAGCTGCTTGTAGGTCATAAGAAAATGCATTGACAGCTCCAATTTGAGAAGCGGTATATGCTGCTGTGGCAGCAACAGGGAGATCAGGTGTTGCAGTAGCAAAAATCACCATATCGATTGTTGCAGGATCAAGATTTTTTTTGGAAATCAGATCTTCTGCCGCTTTAATACCCAAGTAAGAACTTCCTTTGTCCTTGTCTTTTAGTATTCTTCGCTCTTTTATACCTGTACGACTGGTAATCCATTCGTCGTTAGTTTCGACCATTGTTGCTAATATATCATTAGTTAACACATAGTCTGGCACGTATGCGCCTACAGCTGTGATAGCGGCTGTGATTTTACTCATATCTTAGTTTTAGTTTCACGAACTACAGCACAAAAATGCCCAAAAAGTCGTTGAAATTACTAAATTATACACAAATATGGCGCAAAATAATTGGATTTTGACACATATTCAACTAAAAACAAAAAAACTCTCACATTTGTGAGAGCTATCTTTAAAATTTTAACAGTATTGTTATGCTACTTCTTCTTCAGTATTATCGATAACAATCTGACCACGGTAATATAATTTACCTTCATGCCAGTGTGCTCTGTGATATAGGTGTGCTTCTCCTGTAGTAGGATCAGTAGCTATTTGAGGAACAGTAGCTTTATAATGCGTTCTTCTTTTATCTCTTCTGGTTTTCGATATTTTTCTCTTAGGATGTGCCATTGCTTAGCTATTATTTATCGTTTAATAAGTTTTTTAATTTATCCCAACGAGGATCCGTTTCCTCATCGTTATCTACTATTGTTTTTTCTTTCGGACTTAATTCTTCTAGTTTTTCGAGTATGTCAGATTTTAATGTACCATTTTCTACACCAGGATGAACTCTTTTAGGAGGCATTGCCAAAACAATGAGTTCATAAATATATTGTTGAACGTTTATTTCATATTCTCCATGCGGTAGAATAAGAATGTCTTCGTTTTCATCATTATATTCTGAACCAAACTTTACTACTAAAAACAATTCGTTTTGAATAGGTAAATCAAAAGGTTCGTTGGTGAGATCACAATTTACATTAACAGTTCCTGAAGCTTTAAACCGAAGCTCAAACATAGTTGTCTTCTTGTTAAACTCCAGATCAGCTTTTATTAAAGCCGAATTAAAGTCATCATACTCAAAATGTTCAAAGAACGTGTTTTCAATTTGATACTCAAACTGGTGTAATCCTTGCTTCAGCCCAACGAAAGGAATGGTATACTCTTTAAGTTGTTTCATTTCATCATCAGTTTCAGACGCCTATCGATTCGATAAAGGCGGGTGCAAAGATAATAAAAATTCGTTATGAAAGTATTTTTGTAAACAAAATTATATCAGATTGTTAGTGATTAATCTGGTTTTGGGTTTTAGGGAGTAGATTTTAGGATTTTTTAGGTTTATAATTTCTGCTCTCTCCCTGCTTTATTTTGTGGTTTACGAGGTTGTTTCTTTAATGGGTTTTTGGTCAATTCATTATATTCATTTCTGTTTTTAAAAATTTTAAGTGCGGCGAATACAGCTTCTTTAAAAGAACTGTTATCTGCTTGATTTTTTCCTGCAATCTCAAAAGCAGTGCCATGATCTGGTGAAGTACGTACTTTATGTAATCCTGCAGTATAGTTTACCCCTTTACCAAAAGAAAGTGTTTTAAAAGGAATTAAACCTTGATCATGGTAAGAAGCCACTACTGCATCAAAAGCTTTGTAGTTATTAGATCCAAAAAAACTATCTGCAGCATAGGGGCCATATACTAATTTACCAGAGTCATTGATTTTTTGAATAGTAGGTTTTAAAACTTCTTCATCTTCTTTACCAATAACACCATTGTCCCCGCTATGCGGATTAATACCGAGTACAGCGATCTTTGGTTTTGAAATACCAAAATCTTGTCGAAGTGCATTATGGATAGTACTTATTTTTTGTTCGATAAGTTCTGGGGTTATGATTTCAGCAATATCTTTTACTGCAACATGATCTGTAAGTAAACCAACCTTTAGATCATCAGTGATCATAAACATTAAGCTGTTTCCGTTTAATTCCTGATCCAAATAATCAGTATGTCCTGGAAATTTAAACTCTTCTGACTGGATACTATGCTTATTAATTGGTGCTGTTACCAATATGTCAATATCATCATTTTTTAATGCCTTGGTGGCCGCCACAAGTGATTTAATTGCATAACTTCCCACCTTTTCGTCTTCCTGTCCAAAATTAATACTTACTGATTCTTTCCAAACATTCAATACATTGATCTTTCCGTCAAGGATTTGAGAGGTTTTATCGATACCATGTAAATTGGTATTACTTTTATAGTGTTTCTTGAGAAAAGAAAGAATTTTTACAGAGGCAAAAATTACCGGAGTACAGAAATCTAACATTCGCGAATCTTCAAAAGTTTTGAGAACCACCTCGCTTCCTATGCCGTTAAGATCACCTATCGAAATCCCTAATCTTATTTTTTCTTCTTTCTTCATTATATAAACTACTTTATCAGTATTTTTGAATCTTAAAATCAAGACTCAAACTTCAAGCCACAAATTTAACTAAATAATTCGCATTTATGTTTACAGGAATCATCGAAGAATTAGGAACGATTACTTCTTTACAAATAGATAAAGAAAATCTGGATATTACTGTGCGTGCAAATTTTACTTCAGAACTCAAAATTGATCAAAGTGTAGCGCATAATGGAGTTTGTTTAACGGTGGTATCGATTAAAGAGGATACATATACAGTAACAGCAATCAAAGAAACATTAGATAAAACTAATCTTAATGATCTTACTCAGGGAGCGATTGTAAACCTAGAACGTGGAATGAAGCTTGGGGCTCGGTTAGATGGACATATAGTGCAGGGACATGTAGATCAAACAGCAGTATGTACTGCTGTCGAAGAAGCAGATGGAAGTTGGTATTTTACTTTTACATACGATGCTGCTTTACATAATATCACTATAGAAAAAGGCTCGATTACTGTTAATGGAGTGAGTCTTACTGTAGTGAATTCTAAAAAAAATGAGTTTAGCGTAGCTATTATCCCTTTTACTTATGAACATACAAATTTTAATACGTTCGAAGTAGGAACTGTAGTTAATCTAGAGTTTGATGTTATTGGGAAATATGTAAAAAGAATTACAGAATTGGGAGTTTAATAACTATTATGGCTATAATAAAAGGGTATAAAACAGATGAAAAATTATTTTCTTTTTATTGTATGTACATTTCTATGGTGTTCTTGCACAAATAATACGATCCTTTTTGAGGATGATTTTGAAAACCAAAGTATAGGTAAATTACCAGGTCATCCTTGGAAAAAAACAGGAAATGGTAGTGTCGTTGTAGATACCTTAAGAGCATTTAGTGGTAAAAAATCAATACATTTCATTTCTGGAGAAGGGTATAAGAATAGAGCTTTTATAGGGATAGATCATATTTTTCCGGTACAGGAAAATCGCTTTTATGGTCGGCTAAAAATGTATGTAGAAGAAGCTCCCCGTGATGGTATTCATTGGACCATGATTCAAAGTTCAGGAAAAGTGAAAGGTCATGATTTTTCATCTGAAATAAGATATGGAGGTCAACATCAGAAAAGGTTAATGGCTAATTATGAAACTCAAGGAGTAAAAAGTGATTGTTGGCAACATTCACAAACCAAAATTCCAGAAGAAAAGTGGTTTACTCTACAATGGATGTTTGATGGAGAAAAGGATACTATGAAATTATGGCTTAACAATGTATTGATCGAGTCTATTATTGTAGTTGGTCAAGGAGAAGGTTGTGTGTCGAATGAAATCGATGGTAAATGGAAGTTCCCTGTTTTTGAAAATATGCTCATCGGATGGGTTGATTATCAAACTGGAGGAGGAACCCGGAGCATTTGGATAGATGATGTAGTTTTATCTGAACGTATGATTTCAGACAAGTAGATAGAATCTATTGCTTCTCGTATTTGGCATAGAACCATAATTTAGGTGATTTTGAAGGGTTGTCATTTTGGTAATATCCCCACCCTATAATTTCATAAAACCGGTCAGAGACAGTTTCTTTAAAATACTCAATTTTTTGAGGAGTTTTTTCATTGCGTTCCCAAATTATAGTATTATCACCTTCAGTATTTCCTGAATGTATTACAGTTTCGTCTGGTTTTCTTACAACGCACCACATCTGTCCATTCTGGATTTTATTTACACCTTTACTCACTATTTTTTGTCCAGAATCGGGATAAAAATCTGTAATAGTTACTTTTTGAAAATAAGGAGTTTCTGAAGAGTATACTTGCTCTACTTTTATACTATTAATTTGTTTAAGTTGCCTTTTTTGTATGCTGGATAAAGAAATATGTTGTAGTTCTAGTTGTTCTTTGGGAACAGGGTTTTGATCTTCAAATATTAAGAAATCTCCTTTCCAATGGCCATCTAATATGCTAAAAACATTGGCGTAACTTTTATCTTCTTTAGTGACCTTGGGAATATCTTGAATATTATCAATAGTAATATCATTTTGACAACTACTGACGATCCAAACTAAAAATAAAATATAAGTGAGATGTACTTGTTTCATATAGTAATAAAAGATATAATTTTATACTAAAATAGAAACAGAAGGGTTATAGTAAAGTGTTGAGAAGTAGAATTGTAATTATACCAATTCTACTTCATTAAATTTAAAAAGTGAAACCCTGTTTCTTTCAATTTTTAACAGTACTCCTCCTAGATCACTTAGTGTAGAGCAGGATTCGAAATCCAATATTTTACCAAAATATTGACTTTTTGCATCTATTACTTTATACCGCATAATTCTTGATTTGATTAGTTTTCCCATTTTTTCATTATAGTAGTTCTTTCCCCAAAAAACATACCATAGTGCATCAAATTCTGAAGTAAATGTAACGGTCAACCGTCATTTTTAAAAATAAACTTATCAGGTTTTATTAACAATACTTCTTTTTAAATCACGTTTTGCATCAAGCTTAATACAAAAATCAGTGTCCATAAAATCGTTCTTAACCAGTTGATTTTGATAAGTTTACGAAGAACAAAAGGAGTGTATAGACTTTTGTTTATTTTCTTGTGAATAGGGACAATAAAAAAGAAGGTGATGATCCAAATACTGTATATAGATAAGCAAATAATAATGTTAAACATCGAGGTGTTTTTTAAGATCTCAATGATGCTAATTACTAATTGACCTATCATTAAAGGGATTACTATTAATGTAATTCTTGACGTATATTTTTTATGCCACAGCATAAGTTCTTTATGTCCATAATATGGAAAAGCCGAATAGATAACCAATTGAACTAACCATATCAAAATAACTAATCCAAAATCTAATAGTAGTCGTACTACTTCGAAAATACTCATGTCAGATTAATGCAAGTTCGTTTTAAAATATAGTGATATTCACTTTTATCAATAACTGCTCTTTTCTTGTGATAATGGGGAGAGACTAAAAAGAACAACGGCAAGATAAGGGTTTTTTGTAGCATAGCCTTAGTTTTTAAGATGCTCTTACCACTGTATATTACAGAAGAATTTAATTTTCAATGATTTAGAGGAGTGTTAAATTTTTCTTATCAGGATCTCAAGCTTTAAATCTGTATATGGATTCTGTCTTTTTTGATGACTTTAAAAATGCTGTAATTTCAAAAATATTTGAAATGAACATGTTGGAATTATTCCAAATTTTGTAACTTTGTAATGGAATTATTCCAAATCTAGCTGCATCAGTCACTAATTGCACATTTTAAGAGATTTTCACTTTTTGTTAAGTTAATTTTTTATGGACTTGGCATACGTTTTGTAAAAATATAGATAATCCAAATCGTATGACTATGATAATACAGTTACCTAATGCAAATGATTCTTATGTTATGAGTGGTATAAACTATGAAATACAAAACCGAAAATTACAATCGTATAAACATACTTTTGATTACAATTTCTGTAAAAGAAAGTATAATGAGTATGCTCGCATGAAGCTGGATGAATTTAAGGAATGTTTGAAAGATCCTCAAAAGTTGGGCGAAATAGGTCATTTATGTTCCTTTATTTTATGGGTTAAAAATAAAGAGAAGCATGAATATAGAGATGCTTTGGGGGATTATGGATTGATTCATTTACTTTTTCATTGTTTAGAAAATAAACAGCATGCAGAGTTGCATGCTGAGTATATACATATATTGTTTAAAGAGGATATAAAATTGGTATAAAGCAATATACTTTAATTAAAACGGTACATATTTTAATTTACTATTAGATCTTCTGTTCCAACTTGTGTATCGCATTTTGGGTCTAATAAATCTCGAGTTTGATCACATTCATTAGATCCACCTATAATATTTTTGAACTGTTCCTTTGATAATTTTGACACTGTGATTTTTTTAAGGTGTAACTTTTTCATTTTTAAGAGGTTTTGAGTTTGTGACAAATATAATTGATAAACTTGATCGTTATATTTTTACTAGTCCAGATTCCGGAATCTGGACTCACTGAACATCTCAAATGATTGATTTTTAAGACTCTATTTTTTTAAGCTCTTCTATAAAATAAGAGGGATAAATCCCTGTTCTTTTGTAGAAGTAAGTAGAAAATGATTGAGTATTGCTAAATCCAATTTCTTGAGAAATTGCTTTAATCGTATAATTGCGTAATTTGTAATTCGTTTTTAATTTTTCTAATACATGGTCAATTCTAAGATCATTGATGTAAGAGGTGAAATTTTTCTTTTTGTTGTAATGTATTACCTTAGAAATATACTTGGGATTAGTATTAAATTTACGTGCCAGGCTACTTGTTGTTATACCTGGTTTTAAAAAGTCAAGTTGCTTTTCGAAGTTATCTATTTTTTCTGATAAATCATTCACAATTTCATCAGAAATGTCAATAGTATGAATACTAGATGATTTGCGTTTTTTGGGTATTGAATTATGATTTTTTCTAATAGATGGTGACTCTAATAAGGCTTTAAACCTTTTGGCATATATTTTTTGCTTTTGATATTGATAATAACTCAATCCTAAAGCTCCAACTACAATAATAAATAAAGCAATAATTAATTTTTTAAACTGAGTGTTTTTAGAATTCATTGTCTCTATAATAATTTCCTTTTCTTCCAAAAGTTCTTTGGTGTCGAATTCTTTTAGTAGCAAATCATTGGTTGACCTATAATTTTGAGTAAGAACACTATCTATACCTAATAATTTATTGATATAAACTAGTTGATTAGAAAGGTCATTTACCGATTTATAATGATTAATTAGTTCTACATAGGCTAATCTGCTTTCATGAATGATGTAGTTCAATTTAGATATCGAATCTATCTTTTTAAAATACATAATAGCCTTTTCTGATTGACCAGTAGCTTTATAAGTCCTTGCCAGATGAAGATAAGCATCTATCAGATTATAGTTTTCAAAATAAAATTTAGGGTCAGGGTTCATAAATGCTGGGATGGTGTTACTTATTTTATTACGGGCTTTTAGATAATTACCATCATAATAATCAAGAATACCTTCGTTTAGATCAAATAGGTATGCATTTTTTTTCCCCCTAGACAACTTAACGCCTTTTTGATTGAGGGTTTTAGATGAGTCTAATTGGTTATTTAGCCTATATAAGGATACCAATTCACTTAATGTAGTAAGATAATTTAAGGTGTCTGCTATGGTTTTTTTTTCGAGTTTTTCTTCATAATACAGGCATTCCAAAAGTAGGGTTTTAGATTCGTTGTATTTCCCCAGCTTTCTTTTTAATAACCCTATATTATGTTTGAATACATAAGTATAGAGTTCATTTTTTGCTTTTTTTGAAAAATCCAGAGCCTGAAGATAATCATCTAAAGAGTTTTTGAAATTCCCTAGATTTTCGAAGATAATAGCACGCTTTATGTATAATATTTCTGGGAATTTTTTTTCGGTACTATTTTTTGCCATTGTAATTGCACTATCTAGATATGTCAAACTACGCTCGTCTTTATATTCATATAGTTGACTTAATAAACTATATGCTTTGGCTATACGGATACTATCATTTTTTCTCTTTCCATTATATAAATAGGTTTCAGCATATATTTTAGACAATGGTTTATTCTTATTTAAGTTTTTGTGAAACTTTTCATAGAGTTGTTTATACGTATTATCGTTTAGAGAATCTTTGTTTGTTACAATAAACACATCTTGAGCATATACTCTAAAACCGATAAAAGCCAGAAAAACCAATAGTATTTTACAAAAACTTGGACTCATCTTTATTTTTGGTACAGACATAAATCTAATTTGCATTTTAAGAATTTTAACACATAACATAAAATGCATGTTAAAGCTAAATGTAAAACAATTAGTGTTATTTAGAAAAAGAAAATTTCCCAGATTATTTTGAGATCAAATTTTGAATATGCCGATTAAGTATATTTATCGCTATACCTGCTTGTAATTCGTTCATTTTGAGGTGAATTATCATTTTCACAAAATAATAGACTGATATATAGATAATTATGAAAAATTTTATAAGCTTATTTTCCAGAATTTAAAGTCCAGATTCCAGAATCAGTACCACCTTCCTTTGTTTTAAGAGAGTTTTCGCCTTTATATTTGAGAAGAAGAAAATGGATCTGATATACTATAAATGAGTATAGTTTTTTAGAAAATCAAGATAAAAAGATCATTCTATACTTCGATTTCATTTTTCAGATTTCAATGTACAGGTGAAATATAAACTATGTATAACAAAAAATAATTATGATATGATTAAAGCACAGTTATTAAAAACATTTTTGATATATGTATTTATTCTTTTTTTTGCATATACAGGCTTTTATAAAGTACTACATCTTGATGCATTTAAATTTAATATAGCGAGAACGGCAGTTTTCCCCGAATACTTTATTAATATCATCCCCTATGGAGTTATTGCACTTGAGTTTACAGTAATCTTTTTTCTAATGTATAAAAAGAAAACAGGAGTTATTCTTTTTGCCATTAGTATGCTGGTATTCAGTATTTATATTATTCTATTATATAAATATGGTCGTTATGAAGTGTGTGGTTGTGGGGGGGTTTTAAATGGATTAGAGTTCAAATATCACCTGATCATTAATATTATCTTTTTACTACTGGCACTTTCTGTTATTTATCTTAATCATAAAATCAAAACCAATTATGGACTTTAGAAATTTTTTAAAGCAAATATGCTTTGCAGTACTTGTAGTCTTTACATTTCAAAGTTATAATGTACCAGACACTAAGGAAAAAAAATATAAAAACATAGTAAACAAATATGATAGAGTATTTGCTACTGATGCACAAATTAGAACAGCCAAAACCAAATATCATAATAAATATTCTAACTTTTTATTTACTGTAAAATCTGATAAACATTTAGTTTTTGTAGATAGAAAAAACAATGTGGGAGATAAGTTGAATTATACTTTTGTTTTTCTAAATGCTAAGACGTTGATCGAAGAAACTAAAATCAACGCTGTATTACCTACTCAAATATCGATGCTTTATGCAAGCAAGAAAAAAATATACTACAGAAAAAAATTAAAGGTATTCGAATTTGATATAGCATCGGGACAGGATAGAGATATTAGTATTGAAAATACCAAAATTTTTGATCTGATTCCACTTGGAAATGATAGATTTTTTTGCCTTGGTAATGTAGAGGATGTTAATAAGTCAAGGCATAGTTTTTCTTTTTTTACTATAGATATAAATAGTAATTGTATGACAAAAATAGAAAAAGAACTATCGACAAAGAATGAAGATGAGTCACTAGAAAATTCTCTTAAGTATAGTGGGCAATTTATAAAAACCGATACTCATATTGTTTATCCATTTGATAAGTATGGTAAAGTCATGGTATTTAATGATTCTGGTGAATTTTTTAAAGAAATTGAAACCATTGATAAAGTCAAATTAGCCGAAATCACTTTTTTTAATGGAATATATACCTATAAGAGAGGGTCTACTTTTTATGCTAATGCTGCTGCACTAATTAATGAAGACTATATCTATGTTTTTTCGTGTAGACCAAGTAATCTAAAATACATTATGGTAGACAAATATGATCTCAAAAAGGGGAGCTATACCTCTAGTTATAAACTTGATTTTAATGGAAGAAGGTCAAGCGATATCAGATTTCTATATCAAGAATCAGAAAACAACTTTGTCCTGGGGTTTGACAATTTTTATCAGGCCTATACTCTACAATAAGTTGTCTTAAAACTAGCATCCAAATATAGTTTGCTTGAGATGACTAGTCACTAATTTCGAATTATTTCAGCTGTATAATTATAAATTTTGTTTAATCTAAAATTAATTAAAAATGAAAAATTATTTAAAAATGATTCCAGTAGTAGCTGGATTAGCATTAGCAACATTGGGTTCTGTAAATGAAGCAAACGCTTCTGCTTCTTTTGAAGAGGCTCCTGTGTTTGGATATTGTGCTCCAGGAGGTAGTTGTGGAACCACTTCAGAAGGAACACAGCTTAACGGTCACTGGCATGAAGATTCTATTTCTGATGCTATAAGATAACCTGATTAATGAAGTAGTGAGTATTGATGTATTTGTTTTTCAAGGCTCACTACTTTGTTTTAAAACGACACGATTAATTTCTATATAGAAACTCTTTTGGCCAGAACTCATATATAGTTTGATTAAAGATTTTTTATTCACTCTGAATATGATAACGATGAAAAATTATTTAAAAATAACCCCGGTAATAATGGGGTTAATACTTGCAAGTCTTGGATCAGTAAACGAGGTAAAAGCATTAAATTTTTCAGAAAGTGCAACATTTGGGTATTGCTCACCATCAGATTATGGTTGTTATATAACTTCAGATGGAATTTGTTTAGAAGGTAGATCAGTAGAAGGCCCTGATGAGTGGATTGACAGATAAGATGCTATAGAACAAAGGAAGTACAGAATTGCGTTTTCCCCTGGATTTATTTTCAACCAAATAATAAACACTTATGAGAATTTTTATTCTTTTATTCTTCGCTACATTGGTTAATATTAGTTTTTCTCAAGAAAGAGCAATAAGAATTTCAGGGAAAGTTTTTTTAGATAGTATTCCCAGAGAGGCTGCTGTTGTGACTATAATATCTAATCTTAAAGAAACCTCAGGAATCACTAATCAAAAGGGAGAATTTAGTTTTGAAGGAATCACTTTGAAAAAAGAAGAGGATTCGATTGTTATTACATCTTCTTATTTTGGATATCTTCCTTTTAAAAAAACCTATACACTAAATAAGCAAAATTCTTTACTTATTGATATTCATCTACAAGGAGATATTCAGAAATTAGATGAGGTCATTATCAAGGACAATGGCAAAGCCATCACAAAGGATGTCAATAAATTATCATATCAAATACAAAGAAAAAACTTTATAAAAAATACAAAGGCTCCCGATGTTCTCAATACAGTACCCAGTTTATCATACCATAAAAGTAAAGGGGTAACTATTGAGGGCGATAGAGGTGCCAAAATCTATGTAGATGGTTTAGAAACTGATATAACAGATCTCGAAACTATAGATGTTTCTGAAATGGAAATTGTAGAAGTTTTATATAATCCATCAGCTAGATATGGTGCCGAGTTTACAGGAGGCATTATTAATATAGTGACAAAGAAACGCGAAAAATTGTATTATAAAGGATTCCTGAAAGGAGGTAAAGGAGTGCTTTTGAAATCTACTTCCTATATGCCCCAATTAACACTTAAAACCAATAAGTTTATCTTAAAAGGGTATTTTATTCAACAGGAAAATAGACAAGAAGTAAACTTTGACCTAGATAGGCAATTACTGACAACGGGTGAAAGTTATATCCAGCAAAGTTTCAGAGAACCAAAAGTTATTCAGAAGTGGGGAAGTTTAAAGACGAAATATGAACTTACAGAAACAGATAATGTGTTTTTAAATGGCTCTTATGTAAATAATAGTGCAGAAGGAGTGTTTAACGGAATCTTTAGGACTAATTCTTCTATTCCTATACAGTTTTCTAATAATAAAGGAAATGAGTATGAGCGTTTTACAGCGAATGGAGTTTATGAGAAAAAAATCAAAAAGAATGTACTATACATTAAAGGTAAATATTTGATGTATTCCCGAGAGGATTTTTACCAAATAGCAGAAAACGAAGTTCAACAAAGCGCTTTAGAAAGTAAGTCACAATTTGATGAGTTATCCGGAGAAATAACCTATGAAATCCCTAGTGTTAACATGTTGAAGAAAGATGTTAAATTAGACGTGGGAACAAAATATATCAATAGAAAGTATTCTTTTGTAGATGACCCTTTTTCCTTGCGCCAAAATATTGTTGGTCTTTTTTCTGATTTTTCGTTTTCGTTTAATAAGTCATATTCTTTGTTTACATCCTTATACTATGAATATGCTAATAATAAGAATGAAACCCTGAATCAAACCTTGCATTACTTTTTACCTACCATAAACCTTAAACATAAAATAGGTAAAAAATCAAACTTAGAAGCTTCCTTCTCGAGAAGAATCATGCGGCCTAATTCGTATGATCTTAATGATAATGAGATTTTACTCAATCCAGGAGTCATAGAAAGGGGAAATGAGGATTTACGTCCACAGACACAAAATAATTATGTGTTACGATATAGTAAATCGTTAAGAAATAGAGGATATCTATCTGTAAAAGCCTATTATGAAAATATTGATAATGCCATATTACAATCTATCTCTCAGAGAGGGGATGTGTTGATCTACTCCAAAGACAATATAGGACAGGTGAAAAAGTATGGAGTCGCATTGGGGTATAATACTACTTTTTTTAAAGTTCTAATGGCAAATACAAATATCGGACTCAGTTATAATAAATTCGAAAGTCTGGGGGTACAAAATTCTGGAGCTACTTTTTACGGAAATATATTTCTTTCGACCAGGCTATTAAAAAATAAATTAAGCCTGAGCTTCTTTGGTTCTACACATAATCCAAAATATGATTTTATATCCAGAACGACTACTTTTCCCTTTACATCACTATCTGCTTCAACCAATATATTAAAAAATAAAATATCTCTAAGTCTAGAATATTCAGATTTATTCCGTCTTAATTCAAAAATTAAAACGGTAATAGATAATACTGCTTTACGTCAGATCACTAATATCAGAACCAATTTTTCAAATATTAACCTTAATATATCCTATAATTTTGGAGATTCGTTTAATGATAGATATAAGGAGAAATTGATTAGAAATACAGATATAAAGGATTGATTCATTTATTGTTTCATTGTTTAGAGAATAAACACCATGCAGAGATACATGTTGAGTATATCCATGTATTGTTTAAGGAAGATGTCAAGTTAGTATAGTGGTTATAAAAAAGAAATATTCAATTGTATCTAAATAGCTATAAACGAAGCTTGATATGAACCCTATTAAAAAACTGTACAATGAATACCATAATTATAGTAAAAATCAAGGACCAAAGGATTCCCGGAATGCCACTGGTAAATGCTTCGGGTAAGATATGAATACCGAGGAGCATATTTAGGTATAAAATAATTCCAGGGATAATATAAATCAATAATGGATTTGAAGCAGCCGGCATTATAAAATTAGACCATTGCACTATTTTTTTTACCTCGATTATATAATACAATAGGTAATATAGAAGTACACAAATCCCAGCAGTATATAAGCACCAGGATGGGGTTGCTCTAATTTTGGATACTTCAAAATACGGGCGTAATCCATATCCCATAGCAAATAAAAGTAATGCAAATATAATAGCATTGCGATTTAGGATACGTTTTGAGTTGTTTTCGAAGAAAAATAGGGATGTAATGACTCCCGCAACGACAATTGAAGTATGCGCAAAATGACTGCCAATAACTCCTATCCAGGCAAACCCTTCTTTTTGATCCCATTGTGCGACATCTGCTATATTGACTCCTAGGCATATGATTAAGAAAATCAACATTGCTATTTTGGTACCGTTAGTGAGCCAATAAACAATAAAAGTAATCAGATATGCCCAGCCAATAAGCCCCAGGATCCCCCACCATTTTATAGTCATTCCGATCTCACCCGTATCCTGTACATATAGAAAATACATAATGATCAGAAGCCCTATGGCTCCATATTGCAAACTGTATTGTAACAGTTTAGAAAAGTTTTTGGAGTATTGATTCCAGATCAGAATAGGAAGTGTATAGGCTAGAAAACCCCATAATGCGATAGGAATAAACATTTCTGCTTCATTATATCCGTATTCTGCATTTACCATATAAAGACCCATAACCAATAGCGCAATAGTTCTTTTGATCGTATGTGTCCATATCTTTATAGAAGTTCCTCCCTTCTTTAATCGGGTGTTTATGGCGAACGGAATGGACATGCCTACAATAAATAAGAATGCCGGAAATACAATATCCACAAAAGTCATACGATCCTCTTGAGCAAGAGCATGTTTCATCCACAAAGGCACGTTTTGTACCCCAGCCAATTCATTTACAAAGATCATTGCAAAAATAGTAATCCCTCTAAATACATCTATAGATGTTATCCTAACAGTGTATAAATTCTCTTTAACAGTCATATACTGTTTTAAAACTACAGAAAGGTAAATAAATTAGAAGTATTAGCAATCATCTTTTCCAAAATTGCAAAAGAAAAAAAGTTACCTACTTATCCTCCTTTAGCTTCATTGTATGGAGCTTCATTTCATAAAAGTCATGATAAGGGACATTGGTTAGAGGTTATGGCTAGTATTTTAAAATTAAAAAATGAACCCGATATAAAAGAAGCTGAAAAATTACTAATATTAAGTTGATCTTATATAAAAAACCAATACCGTAGATTTCAAATCCGTACTAAGTATTGTGAACAATCACTAAGACCATCAAGTTCACTATACTGCATAAAAAAAGCTGCTTCTACTATTAGAAACAGCTTTTTTAAACTAGGTGGTCCCACTTGGGCTCGAACCAAGGACCCCCTGATTATGAGTCAGGTGCTCTAACCAGCTGAGCTATGGGACCTAAAACGGAGGGCAAATTTAAGGATTTGATATAAACACGCCAAACATTTTTTTCTATTATTTTAAGTATTCTATGTTCTTGTACTATTTATTTGTAGTAACCGCTTGTTATATAGGGTGTGGGAGCATCTTATTTTGGAACTTCCTGGCATAATTCTACCAAAACTCCATTAGTGGTTTTTGGATGAATAAAAGCGACTAACTTATTATCAGCTCCTTTCTTGGGCGTTTTATTAAGGATATGAAATCCTTCTTTCTCTAATCGTTCCAGTTCGAGTACAATATCATCTACATCAAAAGCAATATGATGAATACCTTCTCCTTTTTTGGCAATAAATTTTCCGATGGGGCCATCATCCTGTGTACTGGCCAGCAATTCTATTTTGCTATCACCTACCTTAAAAAAAGAAGTAATGACCGCTTCACTTTCTACAGCTTCCTGTTTATATGGAGGAACGCCCAAAAGGTTTTCGTATAAAGTATTGGCTTGTTCGATATCCTTAACAGCAATACCCAGATGTTCTATTTTATTAATATGGTTCATAATATACATTTATAACTACGTTGGTAAAAGTACAATTAATATGTATTTTTGCACCATGGAAACAAACAGACAGAAAAAAATAGCAGGAGTATTGCAGCGCGATGTTGCCGATGTGATACAACTTGCATTGCGTGAAGCGGGAGTACAGGGGATTTTGGTTTCCGTAACCAAAGTAACAGTAACTACAGACCTTTCTATCGCAAAAGTATATATGAGTGTTTTTCCGCATCAGGAAGGTGAAAAAGTACTAAAAGAAGTAAATGCAGTAAAATCACAAATCAAACACCAGGTAGCGCAACGAACCAAAAATCAGTTGCGTCGTATGCCAGAAGTGTCTTATTATATTGATGATTCTCTAGAGTATATCTCTAATATAGAAAAAGCAGTCAAAGGAGAAGAGAACCCACTTTTGAATCCTGATCTTCTGGAAAAACGTAAAAAGAAATAAAAAGATTCTTTAATAAAGGTTCGTTAAGTATCAAAACTAATTTTTTAGTGCTCTTTTTTAGGAAATTCATGGTAAGTAACAGAAATAACATTTTCATTTCTCTTTATTCTCTTATCTTTATTCCCAAATCAAATATAGTATCCCTTTTTTGAGTTGATACTCATTATAGGTATTCACAACTTAATGAACACCATAGCGAATTGAATTTTTCATTATACATCGCCAAGCGATATTTATTTTCTCCAGGAAGTAGTAATGCAATTAATATTATAACGATTATTGCAGCAGCAGGAGTGGTGATAGGAGCTATGGCGTTATTCCTGGTGTTATCGGGTTTTGCAGGTCTTAAAGATTTTAGTCTTCAGTTTTCTTCTTATTTTGATCCTGATCTTAAGATTTTTCCAGAAAGCGGAAAGACATTTACCTTTACCGATACCCAAAAAGAAAAACTGTCAAAACTCGAAGGAGTGATCAACTTCTCAGAAATTGTAGAGGAACGTGTATTTTTAGAATTTAGAGAAAAACAAAAAACAGCATATATCAAAGGTGTTGATAGTAATTACCATGAGGTCATCCAGACTGATAGTATCGTGGTGTATGGAGAATGGCTCACCAATAACGATTTTCAGGTAGTTGCCGGTAATGGAATTAGTAGAGAATTGAGCATGGGGGTTGAACAGACCTATACCAATCTGTTGAGTATATACGTGCCAAAACCCGGTAAAGGCATCCCTAATGATCCATCAAAAGCATTTAGCTCAGAAAAAGCTGTAAATATTGGCATTTATAGCCTTAATGATGAGCTCGATAAGAAATACATATTTGCGACCACTGGTTTGGCACGCAAATTATTAGAATTACCACAAGATAAAGTAACCCATATCGAACTTAAATTGGCGCCTCAAGCCGATGAAGCAAAAGTAGTACAGGAGTTAGGAGCTATTTTTGATCATAAGGTGATTGTAAAAAACAGGATTCAGCTTAATGAGACCCTTTACAGAATGTTGAATACCGAAAATTTGGTTTCATACCTGGTGATTACTTTGATTGCCATCATAGCCTTGTTTAATGTGGCAGGAGCTATTATCATGATGATTATCGATAAGAAAAGTAATGTAAAAACACTATACAATGTTGGAGCATCCTTGGCGGGGATCAGAAAAATATTTTTGTTTCAAGGTTCTCTTATGACTATTTTAGGAGCGTTGCTGGGGCTACTTCTAGGATTTATAATCATCGTATTACAACAGCAGTTTGGTTTATTGATGATTACTCCGTCTTTACCTTATCCAACCCGCATTACTGGGATTAGTTTTGTAGTAGTGTTTTTTACGATTACCATTATTGGTTTTATTGCTTCATTACTGGCATCAAGTAGAATTAATCAGAAACTGGTAAGTTAACGGTTCATCTATTGCTATGCTGAGTTTTTGTCGAAGTGTAATTAGAAATCAAATTTTCATAATAACTATTTGGTCAATTATCTAGAGTGAGAAATAACACTTTTAATGCATCATCAAGTTCTAGATTGATAAGACCTGTCATTCCAACGTATGTAGAATTTACTTAAGAGCATAAATCATAGATTCTGGTCTACACCAGAGTGACAACTCTATTAATTATGATGTAATCTTTTAGGCTTGTTATAAGATTTGGGCGTTCGAGCGGGCTATTCACGCTACACGGTAGCTTGTTCCTATCCCTAACGCAATTATAGCATATAGGATAGTAAAGAATTTATGTAGTTTACATTGATATTTAGAAGTATCGTAACATTATTGGTCATTTAGGTACATATTAGAGTAATTAATACCAATTTTGTAGTAATATTGGGTGTAGAAAACAAAATTTAATATGAATTTAAGTAGCATTCCCAGGGATCTTAAAACGGTTATAGACTCAGAACAAGTAGACTTTTTGGTAAAAAGTAAAAGGAATCATCCTATAAAAAAGTCGATCGCAATTTTGTTGTTTTCTCTTTTCTGGAATGGGTTTGTAAGTATTTTTGTAGTTGCTTTTTTTGGACCATTATTTAAAAAAGAAGAAGTTCATTTTACATCTAACGGGACTGCAATGGTAGGGAGCCTCGATAATTTAGAACCCTTATTATTTCCAGGACTAATTATTGGTTTGTTTGTTATAATTGGTATAGCAATGTTGATTTGGGGAATGTTTATGCTTTTTCAAAAGGGAGGATACTTTGTAGGAACCGAAAATAGATTAATAAAATATAGAAAAGGAACTATAGAAATAAAAGATTGGGAACAGTTTTCGGGGAATATACAGATTAAGAAGAACAGAAATTCTGGTAATCTCGAATTAGAATTAAGAACCGGAAAAATGAGAAATAGAAAGAATGGTTCAAATCATTTTGTACCTGATATTATTTATATTTCTCAAATCGATAATGTCTTTGATATCGAAAAGAAATGCAGAACTAGAATTAAAGAGAACGATCCAACGCCAGTAGTACGCACAGATAATTATGGGTAAAGAAGTATTTTAATCAATATTAAACAAACTCAAACCCTGTAAATGTTTTTTGTACCTCGTCAAAGGTTGCAAATACATCTTCAGGATGGTCACTGGTAACCATTTTGGTTCGATATTCTTTAAAATGAGGTATCCCTTTAAAATAATTGGTATAGTGTCTTCGGGTTTCAAAAACACCTAATTTTTCTCCTTTCCAGTCAATAGCCATTTGTAAATGCCTGCGTGCAGCAATCACACGTTCATCCAATGTTGGAGGAGGTAAGTGCTTACCGGTTTCAAAATAATGTTTCACTTCTCTAAAAAACCAGGGATATCCAATACTGGCACGACCAATCATAGCACCATCAAGGCCATACTGATCTCTCATTTCCATAGCACGTTCGGGAGTATCAACATCCCCATTACCAAATACAGGGATGTGCATTCTAGGATTGTTTTTTACCTCGGCAATCGGTTTCCAGTCGGCATTACCCTTATACATTTGTGCACGGGTACGCCCATGAATAGAAATAGCCTTTGCTCCTATATCTTGTAATCGTTCTGCAACTTCTACAATTCTGATCGAATCATGATCCCAACCCAATCTCGTTTTTACCGTTATGGGGAGTTTAGTATGTTTAACCATGGCCTCGGTAAGGGAGACCATAAGGTCAATATCTTTTAATATTCCGGCACCAGCACCTTTACTTACTACTTTTTTTACAGGACATCCAAAATTAATATCAATGATATCCGGTCCTGATGCCTCTACGATTTCTACCGATTTAAGCATAGAATCCAGATTGGCTCCAAAAATCTGAATCCCTACAGGACGTTCTTTTTCGTAAATATCAAGCTTGATTACACTTTTGGCAGCATCTCGAATTAAGCCTTCGCTAGAGATAAATTCTGTATATACAACATCTGCACCTTGTTCTTTACACAACGCGCGAAAAGGTGGATCACTTACATCTTCCATCGGGGCTAATAACAACGGGAATTCCCCCACATCTATATCTCCTATTTTGGCCACAGCAATTAATTTTTTGACAAAAATACGAATTCTTTTATACCTCACAGGTCTTAAAGACCTGTGAGGTATAAGTAAGGTCTAAAAATACAGGAAGAGATGATATAAAGCTTCTAAAATCGATTATATTTGCAGACTAAATGATTTTAATTCAGTTGAATTGAACTCATCGGGCAGGGATAGTAGTGGCATCCTTTTTATTTGTATGCTGAGCCTATCGAAGTATACAAATAAAAAGATATAACGAATAGCCCGGTTCAGCCCGCATAATTATTTGAAAAAGAAGAATGAAAAAGATTAGAAATTTTTGCATTATTGCGCATATTGATCACGGTAAGAGTACACTTGCGGATCGATTATTAGATTTTACAGGATCGGTAACTGCTCGTGAAGCACAAGCACAATTACTAGATAGTATGGATCTGGAGCGTGAACGTGGAATAACTATAAAGAGTCACGCAATCCAGATGGAGTATACGTATAAAGGAGAGGAGTATATCCTCAATCTTATCGATACCCCCGGGCATGTAGATTTTTCTTATGAGGTATCTCGTTCTATTGCGGCATGCGAAGGCGCACTATTGATCGTCGATGCTGCACAAAGTATACAAGCACAAACGATTTCTAATCTATATCTGGCATTAGAAAATGACCTGGAAATTATACCGGTACTCAATAAAGTGGATTTGCCAAGTGCTAATCCAGAAGAAGTGACCGATGATATTGTAGATTTATTAGGTTGTGATGCAGAAGATGTAATTCCCGCCAGTGCCAAAACCGGTATCGGAATTGAAGAAATTCTTTCTGCCATTATAGAACGTATTCCTGCTCCAGAAGGGAATCCTGAAGAACCTTTACAGGCATTGATTTTTGACTCAGTATATAATCCGTTTAGAGGAGTAGAAACATATTTTAGAGTCATAAATGGAGAGATTAAGAAGGGGCAACAAATTAAATTTGTTGCAACGGGGAAGGATTATTCTGCAGATGAGGTAGGTACCTTAAAACTTAATCAGGTTCCTAAAAAGGTGATTAAAACAGGAGATGTTGGATATCTAATCACTGGGATTAAAGATGCTCGCGAAGTAAAAGTAGGAGATACTATTACAGATGCTAAAACTCCTACTCAAAATGCTATTGAAGGTTTTGAAGATGTCAAGCCAATGGTATTTGCAGGAATTTATCCTGTAGATACAGAAGATTATGAAGAATTGAGGGCATCGATGGAAAAACTACAGCTTAATGATGCTTCATTGGTTTTTGTACCAGAGAGTTCTGCTGCTTTAGGTTTTGGATTTCGATGTGGATTCTTAGGAATGCTTCACATGGAAATTATACAGGAACGACTCGAACGAGAGTTTAATATGACTGTAATTACTACGGTACCTAATGTGTCTTATCATGCGTTTACTCACAAGCATCCTGATGATATCATTATTGTAAACAATCCATCAGATTTACCTGATCCTTCTTCTATGAATCGTGTAGAAGAACCCTATATTAAAGCATCGATCATTACCAAGTCTGATTTTGTAGGTTCGGTAATGTCATTGTGTATCGAAAAACGTGGGGAGATTACCAATCAGACCTATCTTACTACAGAACGAGTAGAACTAACATTTGACATGCCATTAGCAGAGATTGTTTTTGATTTCTATGATCGCTTAAAAACGGTATCAAAAGGATATGCTTCTTTTGATTATGCCCCGATTGGTATGCGTTCTTCTAAACTCGTAAAAGTCGATATATTACTGAATGGAAATATTGTGGATGCGTTGTCTGCATTATTGCATAAAGATAATGCCTATGATATTGGGAAAAAAATCTGTGAAAAGTTAAAAGAGTTGATCCCACGTCAACAATTTGATATTCCGATCCAGGCGGCAATTGGAGCAAAGTTTATAGCTCGTGAAACCGTAAAAGCACTTCGTAAAGATGTAACGGCCAAATGTTATGGTGGTGATATCTCACGTAAGCGAAAGCTATTAGAAAAGCAGAAAAAAGGTAAAAAACGTATGCGCCAGGTAGGAAATGTTGAGATTCCTCAGGAAGCATTTATGGCAGTATTGAAATTGAATGATTGATACGGTCGACAGTTGTGTCGATAGCAAGTAATTTTTGTTGAAGATTTTTAATTTGAGAGTTAATATGTAATAATTAAAAACTCGATTTTGAAGAAGTTAACATTGTTTTTATTGCTTGTTCCGGTTTATGTATTTTCCCAAAGTGTTAGTGGTGTAGTTGTCGATCAGAAAACGAAAAAACCTATTCAAACAGTAAATGTCTATCTGGAAAAAGTAAAAGAAGGGACGATTACAAATGAGAAAGGGGCTTTTTATCTTAAACTTGACTCTAAAGTCAAAAAAAAAGATACACTATATTTTTCTCACTTAGGGTATAAAACGAAGAAGTTGCTATTTCTGGAGTTTAAGAAAAAAGACACTATTTATCTTGTCAATGATCCTGAGAAACTGAATGAAGTTACTCTTATTTCTGATAAAAAATTAAAACCCAAAATTCAGTTTACAAAACTTACCTCATTACAAAGAGGGCTACACTCTTTTGGCTCTCTGTTAATAGATAATAAAATCTATATAATTGGAGGTGATGCCTCATTCAAGACAGATATTGCGTTAAAAACATTTAATAATCATCCCGAGTTGACCGGACCAGATGCAGTTTTAAGTGATTTTCTAAAGAAAGCTAGAACTGAGACAGGTTTTTCATGGGAGAATTATAAAGGAGAATTATTAATCTATGATATAGCATTAGATACATGGAAAAATTCTGACCTTAAGTTTAGAAAAAGAGCATATCATAATCTTAATTATCACAACGGTAAGATTTATGTCTTGGGAGGCAAATATTTATCTGATAATAGGAAGTATGAATATCTGGATAATAAAATCGAAGTATTTGATATCAAAAAGAATACAATCAGTATTGATGATACCAATCCTCATCAAGCTATAGATTTTATGTCTTTTACCTATAGAAACCATATTATTGTAATGGGGGGCTCTATTAAAGCTAGAAAAGATGGAACTAAAATATATACAGATAAAGTACACTTATATAATTTAGAAACAGGTTTTTGGTATGAATTAGAAGATATGCCAGATACTGAAAAAATGAAAGGAATTCTGGTTAACCATAAAATATATTTGATAAGGAAGCGTATGGGAAAAGCGTTTTCAGAAATTAAAACGTTTGATTTGATTTCTGGAAAATGGGAGGATAAAGGAGAGTTACCTGTGGGAATTGATAATGCCGGAATTGTCTATAAAAATGGAATTATTTATTTTTTTGAAGAGGGAAAGCTATATGAGTATAACATAAATACCAAAGTACTGAACGAATATTTAATCAATCTATTTTTAAAAGGATCCAAGTTACATCATGCTGATAATAAGCTCTATGTATTAGGAGGCTTTGAAGAAGATAGGTTGTCAAAAGAGCCGTCGTCGGGAGTGTTTAGTATTGATTTAGGTGAGCTAACAAAAACTAGAATTCACAGGTCAAAAAACCTGTAAAATTATATTCTGGAGAGTAAGGATATAATAATTTTTAACGAGCTTTTTTAGCTTCAATCATTTTGATCAACATATGTTCTACTCCATTATCATTATTACTCTTTGTTGAGTAGTTGGCAATAGCTTTTACATTGGGATGTGCATTTTCCATAGCAAAACTATATTTTGCTCTTGTCATCATTTCTAGATCATTGTTATAATCTCCAAAAACCATCGTTTCTTCAGGAAGTATATTATTTTTTTCCTGTAACTGCTGAAGCGCATGACCTTTATTGGCAAGGTTATGAGATAAGTCTAACCAGATTTCTCCAGATACTTTTACTTTTAGCCTATTCTCGAGATGTTTTAATGCTGGATAAAGGTATTGTTCAGAACCTTTTTGATTACAAATAGCAATTTTAAGATATTGATCGTCTACTACTTGAGACAAGTTTTGTACGATTTCATATCGGCCATAATATTCTGTGAACATATCCAAAAAATCTTGTCCATAATCCTCGATATATCCTTTTTTTCTTCCGCAAAGGATCACTTGCGAGCCTTGTAGTGTTTTAGTGATATCAAGAAGTTCAAGATAAGTTTCTCGATCAATTTCTGTCGTCTGAAGCTCCCGATCCTGATGCATAGTAAGCGCTCCATTTTCGGCAATTACATAAATATCATCTTTGATGGGCTTTAACTTATCAATAATACTATAATATTGGCGACCACTAGCAGCAACAAAAGTTACTCCGAGATCGTTTAATTCTTCAAAAAGTTCGAAGAAGTGACGGCTTACTTCTCCTTTTGTATTAAGAAGTGTGCCATCCATATCGGTAGCAACCATTTTGATGTGAGATAAATCCATAGCAATGAGAAATTTTAAGTAGCAAAGGTATATTGTTAAGAGAAATAGAATATGTTATGACTGTGAAATTTGTATTAAATTAGTAAAACTTCTTGTTATTCCAGCCTTTCGACCCAACTCATGATCAACTAAAGGCTGTAATCCAAATAGTGAATCACAATGATTAATAAAGTTGTAAGTTTATTTTAGTATTAAAAAATAGATTCCAGCCTACGCTGGAATGACAAAGTGTATGAAATTTTTCCAAAAAGAAGTGAAGTTGCAAGCGTTCGCTAGAGGTTTTCACTTGATTACAACCGAAGTTGTATCAAAAATTCCAGAAATAAAAGAGATCAATATTGGTCAATTACAGGTATTTATAAAACATACCTCTGCGAGTCTTACAATAAACGAAAATGCAGATCCTACAGTACGACAGGATTTTGAAAGCCATATGAATGTTATGGTTCCCGAAGACGCTCCGTATTATATTCATACCTATGAAGGACCAGATGATATGCCAGCTCATATTAAAGCATCGCTAATGGGAGCTTCTGTGCAGATACCTATTACAAACGGAAAATTAAACCTAGGCACCTGGCAAGGGATTTATCTTTGCGAACATAGAAATTATGGAGGTTCGAGGAAACTAGTGATTACAGCTTATGGAAACTAGAAATAATGGGTGTTTAACAGCGGTTCAAAAAAACAAATCCCGGACGAAATCCAGGATCATTTTTTTGAATACATCAATATAGATAGTATTCTAAATTCTGTTTGATTTTAAAACCACTGTGCCCAGGGGATTCTAGATAACATAAGAATCCATCCGATGGTATAAAAAATAGCGAGCATTTTAAATTTTGGAGTAGAAGTAAGTTTCTTTTTATGTTTTGAATACCCCATTGTAATAAAAACAATAGTGAGTATCATTACCATTGGGTGTTCTACATTATATAGACGTAGCGTTGCATTTTTCATAATTTCTCCCATAGAATGAGTGCCTGAGAACCAAACTACTAATGGAGATACAAAGAAAATTATAATTCCTATTAAGAGTTGAATATGAGAAACAATTAAGGCGAATAAAGAGATTCTAAAATCTTTTGGAGCATATTCTCTTTTAGTAAAAAATCCGGCAAGTGCATTAATAGTTGCAAGGGTAACCACAAGAAGAACAAGATAAGCCCAATAGGAGTGAACGATTTGAATAGCTTCGTACATAATATATTGATGTGTTTAGTTTATCCAAAGGTACATATAATGAATAAAAAAACCTCATTCATAAATATGTGAATGAGGTTTTTTTACTTAGTTTACAGTGCCTTAGTTAAATAAATAACGTAATCCAATTTGCATTTGCCATCTTGAAGCATTTAATCTGCCACTATCGGTAAGCTCTTCGATACCATCACTAAATCTATCTGCGTCAAAAGTGTACTCAGGGTTTGGTCCACCGGTTTCTACATTGATTAAATCTACAGTTTGACGAATAAATTTCCTTTGCCCCCAATCTTTATTAATTAAGTTCGTAAAGTTATTTATATCAGCGGTGGCTTGTAAAGTATGTTTTTTGTTTCCAAATCTAATAGAAAAATCTTGAACAAAACGCAAATCAATAACATGACTCCATGGTCCTTGTTCTCCATTACGTTCTGCATAACGACCTCTTCTTTTTCTTAGGTAATCATTACCTTCAATAAAGGCATTAAGAGATTCCCATTGTTGATCTGGAGTGGCTATTAGATTGTTGTCATTATCTAATAATGGAACTAAGTTAATCTCACTCTGATTAGCAGGGACATATAATAGAGCATTATCTGATCTGTTATCTCCAAGTAATGATCCGTTATAAATAAAAGAATATGGTTGTCCTTGAGATCCTTCGTAATACAAACCAATTGTAGTTTTTAAATTCTCATTCCAATTGATTTCATAAGAAACATTGGCATTAACTCTATGTCCTTGGGCAAAGTCTGATCTGCTTAATTGAGGTGCGTTTTTTCCATTAACGGTTTCTATATTTGACCATTGAGAAATATTTCTTGATGAAGTACCATCAAAAAGCGATTTAGAATCACCATAAGAATAGGATACTTGTCCCTGGAAACCATTTTCAAAAGGTTTTCTAAGTGTAAAACTAGCATTCCATGAATATCCTTCACCAGTATTTGATGCTAGTATAACGTCTCTATATGTGTCATCAATTTCATCATCGTCATAGAAAGGTCTGTTATCGGCACCATTTAAAGTTCCTACTTGACCTACTATATTTAATTGTTGATAATTAAGAGCAGTTATATTATCATTCCAAATTAAATCTGTACTCGCTACTAATCCCCATATTGGTAATTTTTGATCTACAGCAATATTGGCTTTGAATACTTGTGGTAATCTAAAGTCTGGAGTGAATAAATCAATTCTACCTCCGACTCCACCGGTACCTGGTTCTACTGTTACAGGTTGTTGGTTAATATTTGGGTTAAATGTAACAGGGTCACTAAGCTCAAAACTTCTAGATCTTCCGCCAGTAACTCCATTATTGTTATATGTGGCAGCTGGCCAAACTAAAGGAAGTCTTGAAGTAAAAATACCAAAACCTCCTCGGATTTGTGTTTTGCGTTCTCCTTTTACATCCCAGTTAAATCCAACTCTTGGAGAGACATAAACTTGTGAATCCACTCCTTTTCCTACTCTTGCACCTTGTAAATCATAACCAGCTGCTTCAAGTAAAGGTACTGTTCTATTGTTGAAATCATCATTAGCTAATCCATCTTCCCAAATAGGGAAATCAAATCTTATACCAGCCGTAATTTTAAAATTATCTGTAAACTGTACTTCATCTTGTGCATAAAAACCTAGTTGGAGTACATCAAATTCTGATGCTCCAGAAGAGTCATCACCTATACCATTTCCAGCTAATAAAGAATATTCTCTTTGGTAGAAACTTGCAGGCTGTCCTGTAAGGAAATCATCTACAGTAAGAAAAGTATAGTCCCCATGGTTAAAACCGAAAAATAAATTTTTAATTTTTGAGTATTCATTATGAGTCCCTAAGGTTATAGTATGTCGTCCTTTATAAATTTCGAAGTTATTAGTGAAAGTAAATATGTCTTGATCTAAAAGGTTAGCTGTAGAAAAGGGTTCATTTCCAAAAATAAGCCCTTGTCTAAAATCTCTGTCATTTAAACCATCAGCAATTCTGACAGTTGGGAAGGGATTTCCACTAGGATCTCTGTCATCTCTAACTCTAGTATATCCAAAAATAAAGTTATTTGAAAAATCAGAACCAATTGTAGAGTTGATTTCTAATGCAGAAGAATTAGAAACAGTAATAAATTTTTCTGAACCATTAGAAAACCCAATTCCTCTACTGTTAGAACTTCTAGCTTCTAAATTATCTCCTCTAACATAACCGTGTCTGAAAGATAATTTATTATTTTCATTAATATTCCAATCTAACTTAAGAGTAAATTTATCACTTTTTAATGTAGTTTCATTGGTTTGAAACCCGCCGATATCATATCCATATGTTGAAAGGGTTCTCGATCTTAAACTTTCTATAGCAGCTAGTGTATTAGAATCACCAGTGTAATTACTAATATTAAAAGGTTGAGGAACTTCTCTATCCTCTCTTTCATAGTTAACAAAATAGAATAATTTATCTTTAATAATTGGCCCCCCGATTCTTACTCCGTAGGTAGTAGATGAAAAATCAGGAAATTTTTCTCTAGACTCTCCTTCGTCAAGTAAACTTGGAGGTGTTTTTCCAGCTAAATCCTGATTTCTTACGAATGCATAAGCAGATCCTTCAATGTTATTTGTCCCTGATCTTGTGACAGCACTTATCGCACCACCAGCAAAACCAGCAATTCTTACATCAAAAGGAGCTATTTGTACCTGAAAAGATTCAATAGCATCTACTGAAAATGGATTTACACCAGTTTGTCCTCCGTTAGTTCCTGAATCGGCTAATCCAAAAACATCATTGTTAACTGCTCCATCAATATAAATAGCATTATATCTACTATTTTGACCTGCTAAAGATATACTAAAACCATCATCATCTTCTGATACTTGAGCTTGTGGTGTTAATCTGACAAAATCAGCAATAGATCTAGATGTTTGTGGTAAATTTTGAATATCTCTTTGTGAAATATTAGTTTCTGCACCACTTTTGTTAGAGTTAAATACTCCATTGTTAGTTACTGTTATAACTACCTTTTCTAATTCATTAGCTGATTCAACCATTTGAGTACTTATCCTAAAAGATTGCCCCAGTTGAAGAGATATGTTTTCTCTCTTATAATCATTAAATCCAAGGTAAGAAATGGTAATGGTGTAAGGTCCACCAGTACGCATACCAGAAATTCTATAAAACCCATCAAAATCAGTAGTGGCGCCATATCGAGTACCTGATGGTTGGTGAACAGCAACGATATTAGCCCCTGGTAAAGGTCCTCCTGTATTATCTGTAACTTTACCTCCAAGAGATGAAGTTGTCACTCCTTGCCCAAACGTTTCCCCAACGAATGCAGTAAGAATTACAACAAATAAAAATGTAATCTTTTTCATAAGTGTGCTTTAATTGTTTTTACAAATGAACTAATCTTCTTGTAATGTAAGTTTATAATAAGGTTAAGTAATGGTAAGGGATGAATGAAAATAACTGCTAAAAAATTAATTTTCAGTTAATTTTGGTTTTAAGACTCTTGCATTTGTAGATCTCAATAAGAGCAAAGATTTCAGAAATTATTAGATTATAGAGAATCAATAATTACAATATTTAAAAACTTTTGATAAATAAAAAAACCTCATTCGATTATCGAATGAGGTTTGAAAATATATTATTGTTTCAAGTTTTAGAACTTGTAACTTAAACTTGCATTCCAGGTTCTTCCTACTCCTAAGTAGTACCCGAAAGAATCTAATTGACCAATATAAGGAGAGTTAAATAAGTTCTTAACATTTCCTCTAAATGTTAATCTGTTTTCTCCAAAATTAAATTTGTAAGTAACACCAGCATCTACAAGGTCATAAGAAGGTAATCTTTCAGCTTGATAAACTTCTCCATTAAAAGCAGCATCAGCAACATCTTCTGGGTCTACAAAACCATAAAGATCTGTATATACATTATAGTCTAAATCAACAGATAAATTATGTAAGATGTCAAAATATCCACCTACACCAAAAGAAGTTTGCGCTGCATTACCAACTTTCGTACCCGTTAAATTTACACTTCCAGTCTCTATGATAGCAGCTGTTTGATCATTTGCAAGGGTAAATGGTGAAGTTCCATCAAACTTCCAGTTACCCAAAGAACCATAACCTCTTAATCTCCATCTTCCACCATCTGGTCTATATTCAAAGTCGAATTCTGCTCCTTGATGAATTTGTGCAATACTAGTTAGTCTATACGTTGTAAAATCACCATTTGTAAGTTCTGGACCATTAGTACTTAAGAAACGGTTTGCCCATTCTGTTCTGTAAATATCGAAGTTTAATTTAAAGTTGTTACTTTTAAAACGGTATCCTCCTTCAAAACTAGTGATTTCTTCATTGTCAACTTCTGGGTCTACCAAATCATTAGAATTTCTAATATCAGCAAATACATTATCTAAGAAAGGCTGACGTGAGAAGAATCCTGCATTTACAAAGACTGAGTGTTGTTCTGTAATGTTGTAAGAGGCTCCTCCTTTTACATTATATCCTGTTTTGTTTAGTTTTTCAGATTTTCCTAAACCATTACCGGTTCCTGTAAAACGTCCTTCTCTTTGGTATGATTGAGTTGACACTGCTGCTTGTAAAAACACTGCAAAATTATCAGTAGCATACTCTGCCTGACCAAATCCTCCTACATAATTAATATCTTCAGAATAGTCGAATTGAGTACGATTTTCTTCATCTGCAAAATCAAATAAAGCTGACCACGGATCTGCTTCAAATTCTTCTGTAAATACATAATCGCTAGGTCTATTTGCATTGTTAAAATTATCTGTAAACCCATTAAGACCTAATAAATCATTTACTTGTCTAAAGTGATCACCATGGTATAACCTAGCGTCAAAACCAACATTAAATGTCCAGTTTTCTACGGTTTCTATATTTAAGCTAGAAAGTAATCCATACCAGTTATGATTATTTACAGAAGATCTTCTTATATAGGAAGATCCAAAGTTTCCAAATCCATTACCGTCAGCAGATGCTATATTATTCTCAACAATTTGATCAAAATCTATGTTTTCATTATTGTTGTCATTTACTCGAACTCTTCCTCGACCGAGGCCTCCTGTTCCACCACCACGTCCCCATGATGCATAAAGCACTGTTGATAGGTCTAAACCATCTTGAATATTAAAATCCCAGTTTAGGTTAGCTACAGGTTTGTGGTAATAGTTTCGTCTTTCTGTAAAACGTTCACCATTTAAGAAACCAGAATTTCTATTTTGTTTTGCACCAAATTCTTCGAAAACTTCAAGATCTTGAGAAAAATTTTGATCGTGCCATTGTGGAGCACCAGTAACTAAGAAATTAAAAGTGTTTTTATCGTTTGGTTTATACCCAACAGAAAATAAGTAGTTTTGTCCTCCACCTGCTGTACCTTCAGCCCATTTTCTGTGCCCTTGCCAGTGATCTACTAAAACCGAAAATGCCCATCCATTATCACTTAATCCAGAGTTGTAGCTAGCAGTAGTTTTAATATAACTATCATTACCTCCTAAGAATCTTACGAATCCACCTTGTTTTTGATCTGTAGTTTTAGAAATAATATTTATAGTACCCCCAACAGATGAGATCGCTAATTTAGAAGATCCTAGACCACGTTGTACTTGCACAGCGTTAGCAACATCAGACATACCAGCCCAATTTGACCAGAAAATTCGACCATCTTCTGGGCTATTAATTGGCTGACCATTTAATAAGACTGCAGTATTGGTATCATCAAAACCTCTTAAGAAAATCTGACTATCACCAAATCCTCCTGCTTGATTAGAAACATATACAGAAGGAGTGTTTTTGATAGTTTCAGTGAATTCAACATTACCTGCTGCTTTTAACTGGATATCCTCTCCTTTTACTGTAGATACGGCAATAGGTGTTCTTCTATCTTCAGCTAAATCGACAATTCCGCTACCTACTATTATAATTTCTTCAAGAGAATTATCAAGGCTTAAATTGATTGTTCCAAGATCTTGATCGCCATTAGTTACATCATAAGCGATGTTTTTAGCTCCAAATCCAACATAAGAAACATTAATTGTCCCCGTTGGATTAGTTACTGTAAGAGAAAATTTACCATCAAAATCAGATGTTGTTCCATTAGAAGTTCTTAATTCAACAATGTTTGCTCCTGGTAATGGACCATTTGATTCGGAATCGAATATCGTTCCTGTTACTACTCCTTGTGCAAACGTCTCCCCAACGACTGCCATAAGGATTACAACAAATAAAAATGTAATCTTTTTCATGAGTGTGTTTTAATTATTTTTAATTACGCTATGAAACCTTTAACGATTAAAATTCCTATACTTTTAAGTATTTCAAAAACTGCTTAAATCGTATATGGTTTCAAAATAAATGATTGAGTTAATAATCCGCGCAAAAGAACGAATCTTTACGCAAACTAAGTTTATCTTAATGTTAAGAGTTTTTAACAAAAAACTACCCGTTAAAAGTAAAAGGAATTTCTAAATATGTTGGCTTTCAGGTATTTGAATATATGAAAAGTTATTAACCGAAAAAATGTTAATTAATTTTATTTTTAAAGTTGCAACATTAGGATGAAAAAAAGGTCAGAATTAGGAAAGGTGTTGTGTTTTGATGTGTATTTTAACATTTTCCCTTTCTTACGTAAGAAAGAGAAAATGTTAATATGTTTATGAATTAGATTTTTCTAAATACCGTTTTAAAAGTGTATTTGTTGAAGAATCATGCTCAGAGATTTGTTTTGTATTAATTTCTGATAAGATAGTACTAGCTAGTTGTTTTCCTAATTCTACGCCCCATTGGTCATAACTAAAAATATTCCAGACTACTCCTTGAACAAAAATACGTTGTTCGTACATGGCTACTAATGCCCCCAGACTTTTAGGAGTAAGTTTGTTTACTAATATTGTGGTCGTAGGCTTGTTACCTGCAAAGATTTTAAAAGGGAGTAATTGTTCTATTTTTTCTTGAGATAAAGATGTTGAGCTTAACTCCTTTGAAACTTCAGTCTTGGTTTTACCATTCATTAAGGCTTCTGTCTGCGCAAAGAAGTTTGCCATTAACTTATCCTGATGATCTTGATCTCCAAACAAAGCATTTTTAAAACCTATAAATTCTGCAGGAATTAATTTGGTTCCCTGATGGATCAATTGAAAAAAAGCATGTTGAGCGTTGGTGCCTGGCTCTCCCCATATAATAGTACCTGTTTGATAAGTTACAGATTCTCCATTACGATCTACACTCTTACCATTACTTTCCATAATACCCTGTTGTAAATAGGCAGGTAATCTATGCAGGTATTGAGAATAAGGAATAATAGCTTCACTTTCTGCATTAAAAAAGTTGTTATACCATATACTTAACATACCTAAAATAACAGGAATATTTTTTTCAAATGGTGTGGTTTTAAAATGTTCATCCATTTCATAGGCACCGGCGAGTAATGCTTCAAAATGTTTGTAGCCTACAGAAAGACTTATCGATAATCCGACAGCGCTCCAAAGAGAAAAACGTCCGCCAACCCAATCCCATAAGGGAAAAATATTTGAAGAATCAATACCAAAATTAGTAACATTCTCAATATTACTAGATACTGCTACAAAATGTTTGCCTACAGCTTCTATTGGAGCATGTTGTGTAAACCAATTTCTTGCAGTTGTAGCATTGGATAAAGTTTCCTGAGTAGAAAAAGTTTTAGAAACAACTACAAATAGCGTTGTTTCGGGGTCTAAATTTTTTAAGCTTTGATGTACATGATCTCCATCAACATTAGAGATAAAATGAACGTTAAGGTGATTTTTGTAATAAGCAAGAGATTCAGTAATCATAGCTGGACCAAGATCAGAGCCTCCAATACCTATGTTTACAATATCGGTAAAAGCTTTGCCTTTGTATCCAGTGCGACTTCCAGAAATAATTTCATTACTGAATGCCTTTATTTTTTCTTTAACGGTATCAACTTCGGGGATTATATTTTTTCCATCAACAGTAACTGTGTTTGTTGAAGGCGTTCTAAGTGCGGTATGTAATACAGCTCTATTTTCAGTTTCATTAATAATACCTCCGCCAAAGTAGTTATGTATTGCTTCTTCTAATTTAACCTCTTTTGCAAGTTCAAGTAGCAGGGCTCTGGTGGTTTGATCAATTCTGTTTTTAGAATAA
The DNA here is from genome assembly GCF_947494415.1 of Aquimarina algiphila. Taxonomy (NCBI): domain Bacteria; kingdom Pseudomonadati; phylum Bacteroidota; class Flavobacteriia; order Flavobacteriales; family Flavobacteriaceae; genus Aquimarina; species Aquimarina algiphila. The sequence goes on from NZ_CANLVC010000004.1 coordinate 115,289, forward strand.
TCGATATAAAAATCTTCCCAGGCAATAGAAAAAGCTTGCGCTCTGTCTGGGTGTTCCAGAAACAAATCCTTTAAGTGTGTGTCTTTTATGGTCTCATAATGAGATTTAAGTGCTTCCCAGGCTTTTGTGGTGGTGGGATTAATAGTTGGTAATGTCATTGTGTTTATAAAATTTCTTGTGGTTTAAATTGTATGCTGTCTAATGTAGCTTTTATGGGTTCTATAAAAGTAAAAAACTTAGGGCGAAGACTATCTGACAATGGTTTTGAAGCAGGGAGGTCTTGTTTGAAAGGGTCGACTTCTTTACCATTTTTCCAAAATCGATAGCAAACGTGAGGCCCTCCTGTGTTACCAGTCATACCTATATAACCAATAACATCTCCTTGCCTTACAAATTCACCTACTTTTACTGCTTGTCTGCTCATATGCAGATATTGAGTATCATAGGTTGCATTATGTCTTATTTTTACATATTTTCCATTGCCTCCTCTGCGTTCTGATTTGGTAACAATTCCGTCTGCCGTGGCTAATATAGGAGTTCCTATAGGTGCAGCAAAATCTGTTCCCCTGTGAGGTCTTATTTTATTTCCGTAGTATTTGATTCTTCGTCTAAGGTTATATCTTGAAGAAATTCTACTGAATTTTACAGGAGCGGTAAGAAATGCTCGTCGTAAATTGTTAGCTTCTTCGTCAAAATAATCTACTCCCCCTGTTATCGAATCATCTTTAAATCTAAATGCATAAATGGGTTTGTTGATATGCTCAAAATAAGAAGCTTTGATTTGATCAACCCCTGCAGGAATGGTATCATCAATAAACTTTTCAACATAAATGACTTTAAACCTATCGCCTGCTTGTAATCTTGTAAAATCTATAGTCCAGGCGTAAATATCTGCCATATTGTATGCAACCAGAAAATTGAGATCTAAATCATCAAATGTTTGCATTAGGCTACTATTAATAATCCCAGATGCAGTTTTTTCTACAAGTTTTACCGGTTTTTTTCTTTTTTTGGCAATTATACTATCTCTAAAATCAATTACAGTGTAATCGATTTTATTGTTCTGATATACAAATACCTGCGCTTTTTCTGTAGTATCTTTTGATTTAAGGAGCATATATGGTTTTCCAGCCATAATTCTTGCTACATTAAATGTGTCTTTAATCTTATTTGTAATTTCGAATACTTTAGTTCTACTTATGCCATGAGTATCCATAATAGCTCCAAAACTATCACCGGGTCTAATGGTGTCTTTCACAACATTAAAATTATCTAGAACATAGCCAAATTCCTTAATTACAGGAGGTGCCTTTTTTTCTTCAACTACCTCTGGAATAGTGACTTTAGTTTCTTTTTTTTCTTTTTGACATGAAAATAATACTACCACAATTAGTAGTAAGTAACCTATTTGTTTCAACTGACGACTATTTTATTTTGCGGTATTAAATTGATGAGTAACCCATTGTTGACCCCAGTTTTCTTTTTCTTCTTCATTCCAAAGATTAGGGAAAAACATAATTCTTTGAAAGCTAGGAGGTAAGAAACTTTTCCAGTTTGTTCCTCCCGTGGCCAAAACTTCGCCTTTATCTTTATTAAGGTATCTAAAGGCGGCACCCATATGCATTAATAACCAATTAATATTCACATTGGTGTCAAAAGTACGTAATGCTTCGATAAGGTGCACATTATTTTGCTCTTTTTCTGGTAGTTCGAGATATTTATGGAATATTGTGCTATGTTGTACTTGTTTAGCAATACGCATCATTCTGGGAGTATACCGATATTCGAATTGTTTAAGAGTAAGTGTTTTTTCACCTGTTTCTTTATCAGTTGCACCAGATTTCCAGTATAAATGCTCAAATACTTCCCCAAGAGGGTCTTTTTCTGAAAATTGGGTTCTCTCCTTTGTATTTACAAGATTTGATAAAGGAGTGGAGTAAATTTCAATAAGTCTGAATTGTACAGATTGAAATCCACTGGCAGGAAGAAGTGACATTCTATATTTAAGAAATTGATCTCTATCCATTCCTTTTATCATGACATCAAAAGAGTTGATTAAAACTCTAAAATATCGATTTACCCTATTGATTTTGGCAGTAAAGAACTCTGCAGTTTGTAATTTATCATCAATAATTTGCTTTAATTCATGTATAATGAGTTTAAAATAGAGTTCTGTAATCTGATGATAAGTGATGAATATTTCTTCGTCGGGGAAATGTGTTCTGGGTATTTGTAAGCTTAATAGCGTGTCAAGATGTATGTAATCCCAATAGGTAAGATAACGATCATGAAGAAGACCATCTAGATATGATCCTAAATCTTGACCAGAGTTTTTAAATTTTTTTTCTAATTGCTTTATTTTCTCAGCAATTTCGGGTTTGATGATTTCACTCATTGATCTATTACAATTTTGAATGGGTGTTTGAGTCCTTTAAATGCATCCAGGTCAGCTTTTATTGAGCCAACAAGGATGTCAGCTTTTATTCTCACTGGCATTCGGTTGTCATCATCACTTACCCATACAGTCATACTTTCTTCTTCTTTAAAGATTCTATCAGCTTGTACATAAGGCCTGAACTTTAAACATGCAATTTTACCCATTTTAGTTTTAATGATCTCTCTTCCTAAGAATTTTAACTTAAATCGGTAGTTTTCGTTATCAAAAAACATGTTTACATATTGTTCATCTCCTTTTTTTAATGAAGTTGTATTGATATTATTACGCAAATAATAAAAAGAAGACATCATATCCTGCACATTAGACTTTACAGGGAAAGATTTTTTGGTGTTATATTTTTTGTTAAATACTAAAGCTTCGCTTTGGTTGTGATCAAAATTAATTTCTATATCCTTAGTATGCCCTCCTTCATTGATTTTTCGAATAAACCTGTAGGGTTTAACTTCATTTTTATCGATATAGGTTTCATAATAATCCTCAACTTTAAAAAACACACTTAAAAGACCAGTAGATTTACCAGTGCCTACTACATGATGAACAGGCTTGTTATTGATAATATCATCTTTAACTTCTAGTGTTGCATAGCTTGCTGTAAAAACTCCATAATGGATCCTGAATCTAAACCATTCACCTGCATCAAAGGCTTTATGGCTTTCCTGAGCTATTGCAGGAAGAGCGATTATAACCAAAAGGCAAATTGTGATATACTTTTTCATAGTTTAGGGTATTGTTGAATTTGATATACATGCTAAATTGGTGATGTAAATACAATATCCATTCCAAAAGTACTATTTAATGTGAAGAGATAAAAATGAATACTGTTATCAAATGTAAAAATATGAACAAAAAAAGAGAGCCACCACAGCTCTCCTTTTTACTTTTATTAACCAACTAAAAACTTAAATTATGAGAATAATTATTGTTTTAGATATAAGTGGTAACCACTCCACCTATGATTACAAAAATGAACTTTTTTTGCATAATTATCAAACGAAAACGTTTTTTTATTATGAGTTTTAACAAAAATTTATAGTAAGTCGTCTAAAAATTGCATATTCCTCAAAATTTAACAAAAGTGGTTTTAATCTATAAAAAGGAATATATTCGATGTTTTTTATAAAGTACCTCTTTGTTGTTGCTCTCTTTCTATGGCCTCAAATAGAGCTTTGAAATTACCTTTTCCAAAGGATTGAGCTCCTTTACGTTGTATGATTTCAAAGAACATTGTAGGACGATCTAAAACAGGTTTGGTAAAAATTTGAAGAAGATATCCTTCATCATCACGATCAATTAAGATTCCCAATTCTTTTAATGGGGCAAGATCTTCATCTATTTCACCAACTCGATCCAGTACTGTTTCATAATAACTCGCGGGAACAGTAAGAAATTCAACTCCGCGATTTTGTAATGCAGAAACAGTCTCAATGATATTGTCTGTTGCTAATGCCATATGTTGTACTCCTGCACCATTATAGAAATCAATATATTCTTCGATTTGAGATTTTTTTCTACCTTCTGCAGGTTCATTGATAGGAAACTTGATTCGTCCATTACCATTACTCATCACTTTACTCATTAGAGCAGTATATTCTGTAGAAATATCTTTGTCATCAAAAGAGACTAGTTGTGCAAACCCCATTACTTTGGCATAGAACTCACACCACTTATTCATTTCATTCCAACCAACATTACCTACCATATGATCGATAAATTTTAAACCTGTAGATTCTGTTGTATATGGTTTATTCCATGGCATATAACCTGGTAAGAATGCTCCATGGTAATTTTTTCGCTCTACAAAAATGTGAACTGTTTCTCCATAGGTGTGGATCCCTGAAAATACAACGCTACCATTTTCATCTTCCTCTACCTTGGGTTTCATGTACGATTTTGCTCCTCGTTTAATGGTTTCTTCATAGCTTTTAGTAGCATCATCCACCCAAAGAGCCACTACTTTTACTCCGTCACCATGTGCATTGATGTGTTTATTGATGTCACCATCTGGTTGTAAAGGAGAGGTAAGGACTAATCGTATTTTATCCTGTTGCATCACATATGATACTTTGTCTTTTCTACCAGTTTCTAAACCGGCGTAGGCTACTGGTTGAAATCCCCAGGCCGATTGGTAATAATAAGCAGCTTGCTTGGCATTACCAACATAAAGCTCTACATAATCTGTTCCAAGTAGCGGTAGGAAATCTTCTGCTTGAGGAACTACTTTTTCTAAATCCTGAGGTGTTATATTAGTCGACATATTTTTTGTTTTTTTAAATTAGATAATGAGAAAATTGTACTGTGCGCTGGTTGTTTTTAGTCAAAACTTACCACATAGCTCTAAGGTGGGCTGTAATGTCTTTTCTATAATTTAGCATCATTCAGATTGTTTAAATTCTTTCATTATTCATTTTCTAATGGTTTACTCTAACCATGATTTATGATACTCTTCATCAGCTATTTTCATGGCCTCTTCGGTAACCATTAAAGGTTTAAATGTGTCGACCATAACAGCTAATTCATCGGTTTTTGTTTTACCAATGCTTCGTTCTGCTGCTCCTGGGTGAGGCCCATGTGGTATTCCTGCTGGATGTAAAGAAATATGACCAGCATCAATATCGTTTCTGCTCATAAAATCACCATCTACATAATACAATACTTCATCACTATCAATATTACTATGGTTATAGGGAGCAGGGATACTGTCTGGGTGATAATCATATAATCTAGGTACAAATGAACAAACTACAAAAGCATCTGTTTCAAAAGTTTGATGAACTGGCGGTGGTTGATGAATTCTTCCTGTTATTGGTTCAAAATCATGTATTGAAAAAGCATATGGAAAATTAAAACCATCATACCCTACAACATCAAATGGATGTGAAGCATATATCATATCAAAAATCTCATCTTGCTTTTTTACTTTGATCAAAAAGTCCCCTTTTTCATCATTTGTTTCTAATTCATAAGGAGCTCTAAGATCTCGTTCGCAGTATGGAGAATGTTCTAATAATTGACCAAACCAGTTACGATATCTTTTTGGAGTGTAAATAGGTCTTCTGGACTCGACTATAAATAAACGATTATCAGTAGAGTCAAAATCAAGTTTATAAATTGTTCCTCTTGGAATAACAATATAATCACCGTATTTAAAATCGAGATTTCCTAAATGACTACGAAATTTACCACTTCCTCGGTGTACAAAAATCAATTCATCTGCATCTGTATTCTTATAGAAGTAATCAGATGTAGATTCTTGAGGTGCAGATAAAATGATACTCGCATCACTATTAGTCAGGACATTTTTTCTGCTTTGTAAATAATCTTTTTCAGGATTTATTTTAAATCCATGAAATCGATAGGATTTAATATTGTTATTAATTGCTATTTTGGGAGCTACGCTATAACTTCCTTTAATTTCTTTTACTTGTGTTGGCCTTTGACAATGGTATAGATTAGTTGACATTCCGTCAAAACCTATTGTTCCGAATAATTGTTCGTAGTAAAGACTACCATCTGGTTTTTTAAAGATAGTATGGCGTTTGGGGGGTATTTTTCCCAGGGTGTGATAAAAAGGCATGATGTTGCAAGTTTAAGGTATTAACTATTTTCTAATAAGACAATAAATAGCAAGTCTACCTTATTCGGGATTGCGCTTAATAAGGTAGTGTAATAATAATAGTAAATCCTGCCAAAACAAGTTCATAATATTACAAATATCGTAAATATTTCTGTGATTTAAGCTATTAGTATCATCCATTTAAAACCAAAAACCAACACTAAAGAACCATAGACTTTCATCTAATTCTGGAGAATACGTATATTTTACTTGTATTGGGCCGGCAAAAGTATCCAGACCATACCCTAAGGCATATCCAGAATATTCTGGATCTTCGAACCATCTTCCGGTACTAAATAATTTGTTACCGGCATTTGCAAAATTAGCTGATGCATTAAGATGATGGTTTTTTAATATTTCGTAATCAGCTGTTATCAATGCTTTTGCAAAGCTTTGCCCGGTTATTGCTAAAAAGTCATAGCCATAGAAAGGGATGAAGTTATTAATGGTTTTAGCTCCAAAACCACCAAGTAGAAAGTCAAGTGAATTAATAGCATTGTTTCCTATTTTGGTTCCTGCTTCTGCCGTAAAATTTAAAGTGAGATTTTTGTATAGTGTAGTGGCATACCCTAATTTTGCTTTGGCAATAGAAAACTCATCAAAACTATTTGTAAAATCAGAAGAAAAAAGATAAGTATGAATATCACCTTCGAACATGATTCCTCGTTTTGGAAAATATTTATTGTCATAAGTATCTAATTTGATATATCCTAAAGCACTCCAATAATCACTATTATCAAAGACAGTTCTCGGGATTTGGTTTTCATCTTCTCCAAATGTTTCTGAAATTATCCTAAGCCTTTTATATTCGGCACCTAGGCCTACAGAGAATGTTTGTCTAAAAGGTGTTTCAACATAAGCCTGAACATTAAAATCAGTATAATCGATATCAATTGTATTAATATTTAAGTCTGGGATTTCTCCAAATTGACCTATAAAGTCAAAATCAAATGCCTTCTTAAAATTGTTATAGCTGTATTTTAGTCCCGGACTTAGGTAGAACCCTTTGTAGATATGATAATCCAGATTATATCGGATATTATCTCCCAAAGCAGCATCTAGTGATAGAACATCGTTATTAAAAAACAATCCTTTACGAGTTACATTGACTAAAGCAGCAGTTTTGTATAAATCATCATAATGCAATGCAAAGCGTAATAGCATTTTATTTTCACTTTCTGTAACAGAAAGCTTGAGTTGCTTGCCTTCTTTTGTATCTACTAATCGATGACTTACACGATCAAAATTTCCTGTAGCGGATAGATTGTTTATTCCTTCGTTTAGTTTTTCATAGGTTGTGACCCGAGGAACTTTTAATTTTAATTTTCCCTTGATATAAGATCTGGTATATTTTTTATTACCAGATATGGTGAGACTATTAATTACAATAGTTTCAGAGTTTTTAGGAATTCTAGCTCTTGGGGCAGTTGGTTTTTGACGCTTTTTTATAGCTCTTAGTTTTTCAAAACTATTAAAAGCTGCTTTTTCACCACTGGCTATTATTTTATCGGCTTTGTCAAATGACATTACAGAAAACGCTTTAATAGATGGTTTAATATATACATCAGTTTCAGAAACTTTTGCTTTCATAGCATTGTAAGTCCTGAAATTACTGATTTGTAACATAATATTGGTTACAGAGTTTAACTCTTCTTTAGAAAGTAAACTGTCTTGTACATCAACACCTATAACTATTTCTGCTCCTTTTTCTCTTATTTCCTTTACAGGATAGTTATTGGTTACTCCTCCGTCAGTCATTAGTATTTCATTTAACTCTACGGGACTAAAAATAGATGGCAAAGCTCCACTTGCAGCTACAGCTTCAGGTAGATATCCTTTGTCTAAAAGTACTTGTTCTCCTGTTTCAATATTAGTAGACATGCAGAAAAAAGGAATAGGGAGATCATTAAAATCATGTATATCATTTACATGAGCAGTATATCTTGAAAACTGGTTGTAAAAATTTTGCCCTTTAGACAAACCTTTAGGTAAACCAATTTTAAATTTATCAAAAGGTAAGGTGATTGCGTATTTTTCAGAATCTTCACGTTCATAAAAAGTCTTAGCATCTCTGGGTAGTTCGTCTTGTATAAATGCATTAAAATCCACTGATCTAAATATGGAATCGAGTTCTGATGGACGATAACCAGAAGCATATAGTGCTCCCACTATTGCTCCCATACTAGTTCCTCCTATATAATCTATGCGAACACCTGCTTCTTCAATTACTTTTAAAGCACCAATATGAGCCAGACCTTTTGCGCCACCACCACTTAAAACCAGTCCTACTTTTATGTCTTCTTGAGTAGATGAAGTATTAGGAGAACTTGTAACCTCTTTTTCTTGACCGCGAATGATATATGGACAGCAGGTCATTACTATAAGTATCAATCTGATCAAAAAGAGTTCTAAGGGGTTGTGTCTGTCCACGTTTATTCTTTTTTAGAAAGATAGTAATTAAACACTTTGGTTGCGCGAGAATCACCTATCACTTCACTTAATTCGCTTTTAGAAGCTTCACTTATTCTTTTTACAGATCTAAAAGTCTTAAGTAATTCTATAACCGTTTTTTCTCCGATACCTGGAATCACATCTAATTCTGTATCTAATGCCGCCTTGCTTCTTTTTTGTCTGTGAAAAGTAATTCCGAATCGATGTGCCTCATTACGTAAGTGTTGTATCACTTTTAAAGACTCTGATTTTTTATCCAAATAGAGCGGAATAGAATCACCTGGATAGTAAATTTCTTCTAATCGTTTGGCAATACCAATAATTGTAATTTTTCCTCTTAATCCAAGATCATCAAGTGCTTTTAATCCAGAAGAAAGTTGTCCTTTTCCTCCATCCACAATTACAAGTTGAGGTAAAGGTTGCTCTTCTTCTTTTAACCGTTTATACCGTCGATAAACAACTTCTTCCATAGAGGCAAAATCATTAGCACCTTCTACTGTTTTTATATTAAATTTTCTATATTCTTTTTTGCTGGGTTTTCCATTTTTAAAAACTACACAGGCAGCAACGGGATTGGTTCCCTGGATGTTCGAATTGTCAAAACATTCAATATGTACAGGCTCTACTGGTAATCGAAGATCCTTTTTCATTTGTGCCATTAAACGCTTTACGTGTCTATCTGGATCAATAATTTTGATTTGTTTAAAACGTTCTAGCCTAAAGTATTTTGCATTCCTTAAGGAAAGATCTAAAATTTTCTTTTTGTCCCCTAATTGGGGAACTGTAATTTTTAATTTTTCACCTAAATCCAATTCAAAAGGGACAAATATTTCTTTTGATTTAGAACCAAAACGTTGACGTAATTCGATAATTGCTAATTCTAAAAGCTCAGCATCAGATTCGTCCAGTTTCTTTTTAATTTCAGTAGTATGTGATCGTATAATAGATCCATATGATAATTGAAGAAAGTTTACATATCCATAGGATTCATCTGAGATAATCGAAAACACATCTACGTTGCTAATTTTTGGATTAACTACTGTAGATTTTGCTTGATATTTTTCTAAAACTTCTATTTTTTCTTTAATCCGCTGCGCATCTTCAAATTCCATCTTCTCTGCATGTTCTGCCATTTGCTTTTTAAAACGACCAAGAGAATCTTTAAAATTACCTTTTACAATTTGCCGAATAGCTTCAAGGTTATCCATATATTCTTTCTCATCCTGCAAGTCTTCACAGGGGCCTTTGCAATTTCCTAGATGATACTCAAGACACACTTTATATTTACCATTATTGATTTTTTCCTGAGATAAATCATAATTACATGTTCTAAGTTGATATAACCCTTTGATAAGATCTAATAACGTATTTACAGTCTTAAAATTGGTGTATGGGCCATAATATTCTGAACCGTCTTTGATTAAGTTACGAGTGGGAAAAATTCTGGGGAAACGTTCTTTTTTAATACATATCCAAGGATACGTTTTATCATCTTTGAGCATTACATTAAAACGAGGCTGATGTTTTTTGATGAGATTATTCTCTAACAATAATGCATCGGTCTCTGTTTCTACAACAATGTGTCTTATAGAGTGGATTTTTTTTACGAGAACTTTGGTCTTATAATTATCATGATTCTTATTAAAATAAGAAGACACTCTTTTTTTTAAGTTTTTTGCTTTTCCAACATAGAGTAATTTATCATCTTTATCATAATATTGATATACTCCAGGTCCAGTTGGTAGTATTTTAATCTGTATGTCTAAAGTGGCTTCTTGCATAATCCAATGGTAAAGTTAAGGGTTTACCGTAATTGTAAAACAAAGATTGCGGATTTAATTTTTGTTAAATCAGTATAAAAATAACACCATTTATTAAAAAAGAAGGATAACATACAATGCATCTTGATTTTTATTACATTAGTAGTCCCAATATCAATCATATCTTTTGGAAAAAGAAAAGAAAATAATTGGCAGGACTGATAAAGCAGATTTTCCTCTTTTAGAATTGAAAAATATCGATGCTAAAATCGATACAGGAGCTTATACATCGTCAATTCATTGTATAGATATCAAGGAAATTGATCAAACATTACAATGTAGTTTTCTTGACCCGATGCATCCAGAATATAATGGCAAAAGATTTACATTCAAAAATTATGATATTACTGCAGTAAAAAGTAGCAATGGTAAAGTAGAAATGCGATTCACTATTAGAACACAAATTATCGTATTTGGTAACACATATCCAATAACGTTCACATTATCTCCACGTGATGATATGTGTTTTCCTGTATTGATAGGGCGTAAATTTTTGAGCGGAAAATTTTTGGTAGATCCTCAATCAGAAAATCAGTCATATAATCAAAAATTGTAATGAATATTAAGATTTTGTCGCGTGGTGCGAATTTATATTCGACTAATGCACTTGTTCAGGCTGCAGTAAAGCGTAAGCATAATGTACAGGTAATAGATCCTTTAAATTGTGATATTGTAATTGAGAGACAAAAACCTGAAATTTATTATCGGGGAAGAAAATTAGACCATGTTGATGCTGTAATTCCGAGAATAGGATCTTCTATTACTTTTTATGGAACTGCTGTGGTTAGGCAGTTTGAAATGATGAATGTATTTACTACTTTAAAATCACAGGCACTGATACAATCCAGAGATAAATTAAGAAGTTTACAAATTTTGTCTAAGGCTGGTTTGGGGCTTCCTAAGACTGTATTTACTAACTATTCTAAAGATGTTTCTGAAGTAATTTCTCATGTGGGAGGAGCACCATTAATTATTAAATTGTTAGAAGGTACTCAAGGCTTAGGTGTAGTTTTAGCAGAAACTAAGACGGCGGCAGAATCGGTTTTAGAAGCTTTTAATGGATTGCAGGCTAGAGTTATTGTTCAGGAATTTATAAAAGAAGCAAAAGGAGCAGATGTTAGAGCTTTTGTTGTAGATGGTCAAGTAGTAGGAACGATGAAGCGACAAAGTAAAGAAGGGGAGTTTAGGTCTAATTTACATAGAGGAGGTACAGCATCTGTAATTAATTTGACCAGACATGAAGAACAGGCTGCTATTATGGCCGCAAAAGCATTAAAAATGGGTGTAGCAGGAGTAGATCTGTTACAAAGTAATAGAGGACCTCTTATTTTAGAAGTGAACTCTTCTCCAGGGTTAGAAGGTATAGAAACTGCAACTGGAAGAGATATCGCAAAATCTATTATTCGTTACATTGAAAGAAGTTTGTAATACAATGACAAAAACAACTAATAATAATGTACTTAGTATTCTGGGAAATGAAGTATTACCCGGAATTAGTACTACCATAAATTTTAATATAGCAAAACTATATACTTCTACCAAGGTAGAAATACCAATCATTATAGAGAGATCAAAAATACCCGGCCCAACTGTACTTATTACAGCCGGTATCCATGGTGATGAAATTAATGGAGTAGAAGTTGTACGACAAATCATAGCAAAGAAAATCAATAAACCTGCAAAAGGCAGTATTATATGTATTCCTGTTCTTAATGTATTTGGTTTTTTAAATATGAATCGTTTTTTTCCTGATGGTCGTGATCTCAATCGGGTTTTTCCTGGTACCAAAAATGGCTCTCTTGCAAGTCGTTTTGCGTATCAATTTATAAATGATATTTTACCTGCTGCAGATTTTTGTTTAGATTTTCACACTGGTGGGGCCAGTAGGTTTAATGCGCCACATATTAGAGTAGATCCCAAAAACGAGAACCTCGTCGCATTGGCTAAAATTTTTAATGCACCATTCACCTTATTATCTAAAAACCTAGAAGGTTCCTATCGGTCGACCTGCGCTAAAAAAGGAAAGAATATATTATTGTTTGAAGGAGGAAAATCTCAAAACAGTAGTAAGGAGATTGCCATAGAAGGGGTTCAGGGAACGATGAGGATATTAAGTTACCTGGGTATGCTGAAAACTGAATTTGAAGTACCTGTTCGAGATTCTGATACCTTGCTAATTAGTACAAGCTTTTGGATAAGAGCAAAATATAGTGGTTTGTTACATATTAAAATACCTATTGGGAAACACGTCAATAAAGGTGAGATTCTAGCAACAATTACAGATCCTTACGGTAAAATGAGGCATGTTGTAAAAGCTACAAATGAGGGGTATGTAATTAATGTAAACGAAGCGCCTATTGTATATAAAGGAGATGCTATTTTTCGCATTACAAAGGAATTAGTAAATGAATAAGAAAGAGCTAAGGACACATTATAAAACATTACGATCTCAATTAAGTGATGAAGAAGTTGAGAATTTAAGTGTAGATATCGCAAATCAATTACTTCAATTACCAATTTGGGAAAAATCGTATTATCATATCTTTCTTCCTATAGAAAAACAAAAAGAAATCAATACAGAATATATTCTTCATATTCTTCAGGGAAAGGATAAAAATATACTAGTGTCCAAAAGTAATTTTGAAAATAATACGCTAGAGCATTTTTTACTAACAGATGGAACCAAATTAGAAGTAAATTCCTGGGGAATTCCTGAGCCAGTAGATGGAATCCAAATACCAGAAAAAAAAATAGAAGTAGTTTTTATACCCTTATTAGCATTTGACCATATTGGTAATCGTGTAGGATATGGTAAAGGTTTTTATGATAAGTTTTTAGCCAAATGTAATTCTGATACGTTAAAGATCGGACTTTCATTTTTTGATGCAGAAAAAGAAATTCAAAATGTAATCCCTACAGATATAGGTCTCGACCTTTGCGTTACTCCAACAGATATATATAATTTTGGGAATTAATTAACATTTTTTGTGTTCTATGATACTTTGTGCTATATTCGAGACTTTTAATTGTTAGTAGCCCCTTAGAATGTCCCAAAATATAGAGCGTGTTTGCATCATAGACGATGACAATATTTATATAAGTTTAGTTCGTAAAATTATTGAATTAAAAAAACTATCAGATGTAGTTTTGGTTTTTAATAATGGTAGAGAAGCGTTGGATTTTTTTCTAAAATCCCTTGGCGATGAACAAAAAGAAGAAGTTCCTCAAGTAATTTTGTTAGATCTCAATATGCCTATAATGGACGGATGGGAGTTTTTGAATGAATTTTCTAAGATTAGAAATAAGATTAGTGAAAAAATAGACCTTTATGTGGTTAGTTCTTCTATAGATTCTAGAGATATAGAACGAGCAAAAGCGATAGATGTAGTATCTGACTATCTTACCAAACCCATCAAATTGAATGACTTCGAAAGGATACTAGTATGATTTAATAAAAGTCAGAGCTTGTTATTGATTTCTCTAGTTACCATATAACCTCGTTATAACAATTTATAAGGAGAAGGTATTTTAAAAAAGGGTATGAGGGATATCTGTTGTCATCTCTTAAAAGCGAGAAACTACTAAACGGTATAATTTGGATGTCTCATAATCAATACATAAACCTACATCTTCAAAAGTATCATATTCTATTTCTTCGATCTCAATAATTACTTCAATAGTGAAATTTCCAATATCTGTTGGGTATCCAGAGATTTCGATAGTATCACAATCATATATATAATAATCTAAACCTCTTGGAAGATCTAAAATAAATACATCAGAAATACAATGATCAAAAGGAATCTTTGCCGAAATTAATTCAAAATAATCCTCCTCATAACTAGCTACAGATAATTCCTTATCCCTAAGCTCTGTAGTAGTGCCAAATACACAACGTACAGTATCTTCGCAGCCGATAGATAAAAATACAGCTAATACTAATAGCATCTTAAATGATTTCATAAGGTTTTATCATGAATAAGTTGAGCTCTATATTTATCAAGAGTTATGCCAACCTTTAGCCTCATTTTCTTTCTGATCTATGTCTGCTGCGGAAACTACTGGTATAAGAAGTTAGAGAATACCGATAAAAAAAGGAAATTATAATTATCTTTTTGAAATCATTTTTTTGGAAAAGCTTTTTTATTGAAGATAATCAATAAGAAAACTCCAACGCTTATTGCAGAATCAGCAATGTTGAATACTGGATCAAAAAATGAAAAATGATCACCGCCCCAAAAAGGAATCCATTCTGGTAGGGTATCATCGTAAAATGTGAATTGGATCATATCAACCACTTTACCATAAAAAATGCTTTCATAACCACCACCTTCAGGTAAAAAACTTCCAATCGTTACTGGTGTGCTTTCGCTAAATAATAAACCATAAAATATAGAATCAATAATATTTCCAAATGCCCCAGCAAAAATCAATGCTATACAAAAAGTAAGAATTGCGGGGCTATTTTTGCGAACCGAATCATAAAGCCAGTATCCAATCCCAGTAATAGCTACTAGTCTAAATAAAGAAAGTACTAATTTTCCATAACTCCCAGGAAGTTCAAAACCCCACGCCATACCTTTGTTTTCGACAAATATGATACGAAACCAATCAAATACCTTCACCTCTTCATGAAGAGAGAAATGAGTTTTAATATAGATTTTGGTGATTTGGTCAATCAGTAGAACTAAAATTATTACTAAAATAGATTTCTTTAAAGACATATAAGTATTGGTTTGTTTGGGTATTAAAACCGACGGACAAAAATAGTGTTTTATTTTGTTTTATAGATACTTATGTTTTTATGAGTTTTTAATTTTAATATTATACCCCATACCCTTTGATTTTAGGATTGATAGACCCAAAAAATGATTGCCCTATTAGATAAAAATTATAGGTACTATTTAGCTTCAAGAATCTGTTGCGTATATTGGATCCATTTGTGATCAGGAATGCTTTTATGGATATAATAATCAGGTTGAATACCCTTATCATCTATTGTCATTTCTGGGATTCTCATGCTTTTGGATATACTGTATCCGAGCTTTAAATCTTTACATGGAAAATCGGCTAAATGCATATTAGAAATGTCTAGAACTCCAACGGTTGTGGTTCCGAAAAGCTTAACTTTTTTGCTTTGTTTGGCAGCTAATAAAAATTGTTCGGCCGTGCTTCCATTGCCTTTGTTGATCAGTATTGCAACATTTTGAGGAAAAGAATAAATGGTATCTAATTTTTTTGTTTTGACTATGTTATCATTAAGGTTAACAAACTCTCCCATATTTTTATTTAGTTTTTCTAAACTTTCCTTTGCCCATTTTTTATCCTTATCTGACCAATTTGGATCTTTCATGAATTTTTCCATTCTACTATTATTTAGAGGGGTGGAGAGCAATTTGACCCCTACAGTTCTTATGGGATTAGTGTATAAATATGGAATAATTTTCTCATAAGAAATATCGCTGCCTCCACCGTTATTTCTAATGTCAATGATGAGGTTTTTCTTACTAGTTAATTTATCGTGATTCGCCAGTATAAGACTATCAATACTTTTTTTATTAGAATGAGAAAAAGAAGGAATTCTAAACAGTATTGTGTTATGACTTAATTCCTTGATTAATGGAGTAGGAGTTTTAATAAGGGAATAGTGTTCTTCGATTGTTTTGTCAACTTCAAAGTTTGGTTTTAATCTCTTCAGGGTTATAGAGCCTATTTTTAGATAATTATTTCCTAATAATTCTACTTCTGTAAAATTTCTTACAGAATGATTTCTCATATAAAAAGTAGCTTCTTTTTTGTTGCCTTTAGTGTTTTTAATTCTAAATTTCACTTGGTTTTTTCTCCAGTAGATTCCATCAGCTTCAAGTATAAAGCCAACATAATCTTTTTCGGTTTTAATAACTCCTATCTTATAAGGTTTGGATTCCCAGATCCCTTCATAACCTGGTTTGCTAAGTTTAGAAATGTATTTTTCAAAAGCTACTTCCTCTATTTTGTATTTTTCCCAAGTACTAAACCGTTTAATAATTTCTTCTTCTGTTTGGTTTTCTTGTTCTACATTTTCCTGGATGATTAAATGTCCTGATCTAAAAAATAATAACCAGTTATTCAGTACAGAAATACATTCCCCTTTTTGTTTGATTGCTTTTACGCTGTTCAGGGTTTTTGTATTATGAGTTTTATATGCATTTTCTCCTTTTTGTTCTAGAGCATAGGAAAAACCAGCGTCATTTTCTTCAAATGTTTTTTTAAGCCAATTAAAATTATCTTCACAAGAACATTGTTGCGAAAAACCAAAGGAAGTAATAAAAACGAATAGAAAGGATAACTTTTTCATAGCAATTACACTAATAAAACCCCACTTTTATCTTTTGAATTAAAATCGAAATCACAGTGGTAAAGTGAGGTTTTTGAATTAACACTTTTGAAAATAATTTTATTGTTTTCTCAGGAAGATACTACCGCTTATAGTTTTAAGATGTAATTCGTTTTTTACATCTCCAAAAGTGCCGGTTACTTTACTTCCTACCACACGGTTTTTTCCATGATCAAATTCCATATCTTTATCAGAATAAATCATTCCAGAAATAGTTTCGGCTTTTAGTTTTGATTTGGCTACATTAATATCAATATCTCCACTTATAGTTTTTAGATTTAAGTCTCCGTTATAGTTTTTGATGTCAATATTTCCACTTATAATATCAACAATCAACTCTCCCTGGTAATTCTCAGATTCGACATCTCCAGAAATACTTTTTACTCTTAACGTTGAGCTTTTTGGAAGATAAAGAGTATAGTTGGCATCAATGTCTAAGTTGTTACAAGGGTTCCAATTGTTATTACGATTAGATCCTCGCTCTTTATTCCATTTGTCAAATAAATCTCCATAATCTGACTCGATATCAAGCACAGAGGATGTATTTTCTATTTTCAGATTAAAATAATCATCAAATTCGCCGCCGTTAACACTAACCTCTGCCTTTAAATATATATTATTCTTATCCCAGGTTTTTATAATAATATTATCAGCGAATTTGAATTCTACCTTAGTTAGACTGGTAGGAGTTTTAAGTTCTTTTTCGATTACTTTCTGTGCATTTATTTGTAATGAAACAAGGCACAATACCATAAATTTTAATACAGTTTTCATATGAGTTGTTTTTTGATTAGTGCCGAAACAAGTTCGGCATGAGTTGATGATGACCTCTTTTATTTTTTTCTTAAATAAATACTTCCTGTGGATGACCTTAGAGCAATGTCCACTCCTCCGTTATTGATTTTGGTATTTATTGTTCTTCTTCCCCCGACTACTTTCATGTTATTATTTTCAGCAGGAAATTTTATATCAAAATCGGTATAAATCTCTCCCATAGATGTCTTTAATTCTAAATTGGCTGGTGTTCCCGAAGGTAAACTTACATCGATGTCTCCTGTAGCAGATATAATAGAAATAGGAGATTTCTGGCTTACCTTATTAAATACAATATTAATCTCTCCTGTTGCAGTTTTGGCAACAATAGGCCCTGTGACATCTTTTAATGTGATTCCACCTACATTGGTTCTGGCTTCTATTTCAGAGGAAAATCCGTTAAAAAATAAGCTTCCCAGGTTACTGCTCTCTGTTGTTATATGAATATCTTTAGGAAGATAAATTTCTAAAATTTTACTATGCATATTTTTTAGATTTCTAATAACAAGAGTTTCTCCATCCTTTTTGACATATATGCCAATTCCCGTATTATCGCTCCCACCAGAATAGACAGCTTTGAGTCCTTTTGCTTTTTCGGGTGTTTTTCTTCCATCCCCTTTGATCAAAAGCTCACTTTTGTCATGGGTTTTTGCTTTCACTCCTGATTCTGAAGAGATTCTTACCTTTTTTATACCTTGTAAAGACTGAGTATAATCTTGTGCCTTTAGAGTTCCTATGGTTAGAAGTGCGATTGCTATAATTGCTATTTTTTTCATGATTATTTGTTTTCTGATTGAAATTTTTAAATTAAACTTGGTAATCCAATTTTTACTTGATCTTTTACATAATCAGGTGTTTCTTCATTCTGAAGTAATTTTTCCATAGAAGGAATTGCGCGTTTTTCCTGAATGGATACTAATATTTGAATTAATTCAATTTGCATACCTGGATCTTGTTCTTTATCCAGAGCATTAATTAATGCTTTGCGAACTATTTCGTTATCCGAAAATTTTGCAAGTGCTTCTGCTGCAGCTAGTCGCACATTAATATGATCGTCAAAATGCATTTTATTAATTAAAGCGTTTAAGATATCATTTCCCGGTTTTTCAAACTCTTCTGCGTAGTTCACCGCTTGTAAACGCTTACTTGCAGATTCATTTTCGATTAAAGAAATGGTCATTGTTTGCTTCATTTGTTTTTTTTCTTTTTCTAGTACTGCCATTTCTTGTGAGAAAGATGTTGTATTCTCGTGTTTTCCATAGAAATACCCAGAAATAACAAGCGCAATAGTTGCAGCGATCTGTAAAGCGATTTTCCAGGAACCTTTGCTTTTTTTGTTCATTACAATGACTTTTTGATCATTGTTTAGTTCTTTTTCCTTTGCCAACATTTGTTCAAAGTTTATTTGTAAACTTTTGTCTGGAAATTGTATAGGATCACTATCCATAGCTTCAAAAACAGTTTGAAGTTCTTGTAAATCGGTACTACAATTTTTACAACTTTGGAGATGTGCATCAAATTTTTGATGTGTTTCATGATCCAAATTGCCATCTATATAATCGATGAGTTGATCTTTTATGTGGTTACAGTCCATGACTTTCTATATATTTTGTAAATAATGATCTTTTAATTTATGAATAGCTCGATGTACTTTGGTCTTAACTGCTCCAGCAGTTGAGCCTGTAATCTCAGCGATCTCTTGATATTTAATGCCTTGATATCTATTCATAATGACTAACTCTCTATCAACATTGCTTAGTTGATTCAATGCTCTTTTTAGTTCTT
The DNA here is from genome assembly GCF_947494415.1 of Aquimarina algiphila. Classification (NCBI taxonomy): domain Bacteria; kingdom Pseudomonadati; phylum Bacteroidota; class Flavobacteriia; order Flavobacteriales; family Flavobacteriaceae; genus Aquimarina; species Aquimarina algiphila. Next base: position 134,605 of record NZ_CANLVC010000004.1, read on the forward strand.
CATTAGTTTCTTTTATATCCATTTGATCAGGCTCCTTTTGTTCTATCTTGTATTCAATAGTATCAAATCGTTCATCTTTATTTTTTTGACGCTGATAATAATCAGTAAAAATGTTTCGAGCAATAGTATAAATCCATGATGAAAACTTTCCCTTTTTATAAGAAGCTCGATACTTAATCGCTTTGTAAAAAACTTCTTGTGTGATATCCTGACTAACCTCTTTATCTCTTGTCATTTTAAATAAAAAGTTAAAGATCTTAATGTGATACCTGTCAAAAAGAACACTCATCATATCCAAATTACCATTGGATACCAGAATCATTAATTCTTCGTCATTTAGATTTTTCAAGATGTTACTCTTTTTTGGTTAGCTTCTATTACTTATACCTTAAATTTTAAAAAAGGTTACATGAGATATAAATTATTTTGCGATTTTATTGATTAAAAATTGATTTTAATCAATAAAAGCCTTGATTAAAATCATCAGATTTATTGATTAATGGTGAATGTTGATTTTTTTATAAATGTAATTTTGACACATAAAAATGTTAACCAAATTTAAATTGTTATGAAAACCACAAAGTTACGTATACATCGTGTACACTTAAAAGGATCAATTTTAGTAGTATTTTGTATAATACTATTATCTATTTTAACTTCCTGTGAAGGGGAAGAGACAATACAAGAACCAATTGTAGATAATACCAATAGCAATACTCGTGGAGTAAGTGAAATGGAACTTGCAAATATCTACTATGGAAAATCTTCATCTACAGATTGTAATTTTGAATATGAAGGTCTTGAAGGACCTGAGTTTTGGGCTAATCTTTGCGGAGATGAATGGGTAGATTGTGGAGGTAATGCTCAATCTCCTATTAATATTATTACTAGTGCTGTTACTGAAGACGGTAGTATTAATAACATAAATATTAATTATGGTGAAAGCACAACAGATATCATTAATAATGGACACACTGTTCAGTTCAATTATGATATGGGTAGTTATGCATCTCTTGATAATATTAATTATGACCTTCTGCAGTTTCATTTTCATACGGGTAGCGAACACACTGTTAATGGTAAAAGATATCCAATGGAAATGCATTTGGTACATCAAGATCCCATTACAAAACTATTGGGAGTAGTTGGTGTTTTCTTTGAAGAAGGAGAAGAAAATGATGTTTTAGAGGAATATCTTGATGACTTACCAGAACAGAAAGGTGATCATTTTACCAATACATCTACATTTAAGGTTGAAGATTTATTACCAGGGGATATGGATTTTTATACATATGGAGGTTCGTTAACAACTCCTGGATGTTCAGAAATTGTAACTTGGTTCGTTGTAAAGGAATCTATAACAGCATCTACAGAACAGTTAGAAAAGTTTGAAAGTATCATGCATAAAAATTATAGACCAACACAAGATTTAAATGGTAGAATAGTGAAAACAAAGAGTTAAGATGGTTATTTACTTAGGTTAAGTATTAAGACCGTTTAAAACATTTTTAAACGGTCTTTTTATAAATACAAAAGGATGTCTATTAAGACATCCTTTTGTTATACTAATTTAATTTGTTTCTTAGCTCTGCATATTCTTTGCTTCAATACTCAACGTAGCATGCGGAACTAATTTTAACCGTTCTGGATTAATTAATTTACCCGTTACACGACAAATTCCATAGGTTTTGTTTTCGATTCGTAATAGTGCATTTTTTAAATCACGTACGAATTTTTCTTGTCTAATGGCAAGTTGCGTATTAGCTTCTTTAGACATTGTTTCACTTCCTTCTTCGAAGGCTTTAAATGTTGGAGAGGTATCATCTGTACCATTATTACCATCATTTTTATATGCACTTCTAAGTAATTCCAAATCTTTTTGTGCTTTTTCCACTTTATCAAGGATAATTTCCTTGAACATCGCCAAATTAGCGTCACTGTGCCTTACTTTGATATCTTCTGCCATATTCTTAATGTTTTTTAATTATCAATTGAGTTGCAATGTCGTCAAACGCAATTTCTGTACCGTTTATTACATCCGAAGCAAATTCAATTGTCTCAGTTAAGGTTTCATTTTTAATATAATTCTCATTACTAGCAATAGCTTCCTGGATTTCTTCATTTTCCTGAAAAACAATTTCTATTTTATCAGTTACCTCCAGACCACTATCCTTACGAATATTCTGAATACGATTAATAAGTTCTCTTGCAATTCCCTCTTTTTTAAGATCTGGACTTATTGTTACATCTAATGCAACAGTCAAAGCACCAGAGTTTGCTACTAACCAACCCTCAATATCTTGAGAACTGATTTCTACATCATCGGTACCTAAAGTAATAATTTTATCATTAATTTCTACATCAAAACTGCCAGTTTGTTCAAGAATTTTGATGATTTCTTGATCGAAAGATTGTATCTTATTGGCAATCAGTTTCATATCTTTTCCGAAACGAGGGCCTAATGCTTTGAAATTAGGTTTGATTTGTTTTACTAGTATCCCAGAAGCATCATCAATAAGTTCTATTTCTTTAACATTGACTTCACTTTTTACCAAATCAGCAATATCATTTATCTCCTTTTTTTCAGCTTCATTTAGCACCGGAATCATTATGCGCTGTAATGGTTGACGTACTTTGATCTTTTCTTTTTGACGTAAAGAAAGCACCAAAGAAGAAATAGTTTGTGCCTTTTGCATTTTATGCTCAAGTGCTTTGTCAACAAAAGTCTCATCATATATTGGAAAATGAGCAAGGTGAACACTTTCTGATGTTTCTTGTTGAGTACCGGCTACCAAATCCTTATACAATCGATCCATAAAAAATGGTGCGATTGGAGCTCCAAGCTTAGTTATTGTGAGCATACAGGTATATAATGTCTGATAGGCAGAAATCTTATCTTGTTGATAATCTCCTTTCCAATATCTTCTTCTACTTAATCTTACAAACCAGTTACTTAAGTTTTCTTGCACAAAATCAGAAATAGCTCTTGCAGCTTTTGTAGGTTCATAATCATTATAATATTCATCTACATTTTTGATTAATGTGTGTAACTCACTTAAAATCCAACGATCAATTTCTGGACGTTCGGCTAATGCTATATCAGCTTCGGTATAGGAGAAATTATCGATATTAGCATATAAGGTAAAGAACGAATAGGTGTTATAAAGTGTACCAAAAAACTTACGCCGTACTTCTGCAATACCTTCAGAATCAAATTTTAAGTTGTCCCAAGGGTTGGCATTGCTAATCATATACCAACGAGTAGCATCAGGGCCATAGGTTTTTAAAGTTTCAAAAGGATCAACAGCATTGCCAAGTCTTTTAGACATTTTCTGACCATTCTTATCCAATACCAAGCCATTAGAAACTACATTTTTATAAGCTACATCATCAAAAATCATAGTGCCTATTGCATGTAAGGTATAAAACCAACCACGAGTTTGATCCACTCCTTCTGCAATAAAATCAGCTTTTCTTTCACCTGATTCTACTTTTTCTTTATTTTCAAATGGATAGTGCCATTGCGCATATGGCATTGATCCAGAATCAAACCATACATCAATTAAGTCACTTTCGCGATTCATTGGTTTTCCTGATGCAGAAACTAAAGTGATTTTATCAACTACATTTTTATGAAGATCTACTTTATTATAGTTTTCTTCACTCATATCACCAATTACAAAATCGGCAAAAATATCAGCTTCCATTACTCCCGCTTCTATAGCTTTTGCCATCTCTGTTTTCAATTGTTCTACAGAGCCGATCATAAGTTCTTCTTTACCATCATCTGTTCTCCAGATAGGTAAAGGAATTCCCCAGAAACGAGAACGAGAAAGGTTCCAGTCATTCGCATTAGCTAACCAGTTACCAAATCGCCCTTCTCCTGTAGCTTTGGGCTTCCAATTGATACCAAGATTAAGTTCGTGCATACGATCTTTAAAATCAGTAACTTTTATAAACCACGAGTCCAGAGGATAGTATAATACAGGTTTATCTGTACGCCAACAGTTAGGGTAACTGTGTAGGTATTTTTCTACCTTAAAAGCTTTATTTTCTATTTTAAGTTTGATAGCGATTTCTACATCTACAGATTTCTCTGGAGCTTCTCCATCGTCATAATATTCATTTTTTACATATTTACCGCCAAGATCTCCCATTTCCTTAATGAATCGACCTTGTAAGTCAACAGTAGGAACAAGATTGTCGTTTTCATCCATTACTAATAATGCAGGGACTTCTGGAGTAGCTTGTTTAGCAACAAAAGCATCATCTGCACCAAAAGTAGGAGATGTATGTACAATACCAGTACCATCTTCTGTAGTAACAAAATCACCAGCGATTACTCTAAATGCATTTTCTGGATTATGATAGGGTTGTACATAGTCAATAAGTTGTTTATAACGAATATCAATAAGGTCAACTCCTTTACATTCTTTTAAAATGAAATAAGGGATTTTTTTATCTCCTTCTTTAAAAACATTAACTTCTTCTTCGGTCTCTACCTGAACAAATTTTCCAGAAAATTGTTTCCCTACTAAGTTTTTAGCAAGAATGACATTAGTGGGCTCAAAAGTATATTGGTTCAATGTTTTTACAACAACATAATCAATTTTTGGACCAACAGTTAATGCTGTATTTGATGGAAGTGTCCATGGAGTTGTTGTCCATGCTAAAAAATAAATTGTTCCTTCAATATCTTTAAGAAAAGAAGGCAACGTATCTTGTTTGGTTTCGAATTGAGCAACAACCGTAGTATCTGTAACATCTTGGTATGTTCCTGGTTGATTAAGCTCATGAGAACTTAATCCTGTTCCTGCCTTAGGAGAATAAGGTTGTATTGTATAGCCTTTATATAATAAACCCTTATTGTAAATTTGTGAAAGTAACCACCATACACTCTCCATGTATTTGGATTTGTAGGTGATATATGGATCCTCCATATCTACCCAATATCCTATTTTTTGAGTAAGGTCATTCCAGATATCGGTATATCGCATAACGGCTTTTTTACAAGCTTCATTATACTCTTCTATCGTGATCTTTTTACCAATATCTTCTTTGGTAATACCCAATTCTTTTTCTACTCCAAGCTCAACAGGAAGTCCGTGAGTATCCCATCCTGCTTTACGTTGTACCTGATATCCTTTTTGTGTTTTATAACGACAAAAAATATCTTTAATAGCACGTGCCATTACATGATGAATTCCAGGTAATCCATTTGCCGAAGGAGGGCCTTCGAAAAAGACAAACGGTTCTGCTCCATCACGCTCACTAATACTTTTGTCGAATATGTTATTCTGTTGCCAGAAGTCTAGTATTTCGTTAGCTACTTTAGGTAAGTCAAGTCCTTTATATTCAGGAAACTTCGTGCTCATTTGATCGTTCTTTCTATTAAGTCTGCGAAAATAAGGATTTTCTGGAAAAAAGAAGCCTGAAATGATACCGTGATATAAAATAAATGTTAGGTAAATATGATTTTTTAACAAAGCTTTTCTTTTTTTGGCAAAAAATCATTAAAAATGCCCTAAGATGCTGTACAGATTTTTTCTTGGTTTTAGAAATCTATAACAATTCCTATACTGGGTATAATTTGACCTGATTCTGTTTCAATTGCTGCTAGACTTCTTGGTTCTACGATTGTTCCGGTAGTATCTCTATTAAGTCCGAACTGTGTAGGTTCTGGGATTTCTTGTCCTAAAACATTTTGAGCTTCGATAAATACATTTAACGAAAGATTTTTGAAATTCCATTTTTTATCGATACGCAGGTCGAGTTGACTAAAGGTATCTAGTTTCTCTTCTCCTAAACGATCATAATCCAAAATAACTTCGGGATAATTAGCCAAAGTAGCATTAAGATCAGTAGGGACAAAAGGCGTGTTGCCTGCAAAGCGATATCTAGTACTGATCTCCCAATTCTTCTTTAGTTTATAGCCGCCTGTAAATGAAATAAGATGACGACTATCCCATACAGATGGTAAATAGTTGTTTCTATCAAAGCCAGTAAATTCACTATAAAACCAGGTATAGGCAAAGATTCCATAAAAGTTATTAGTCAGTTTTTGCTGAAATTGAAGCTCTGCTCCATAGCTTCTTCCTTTACCAACAGTTGAGACATCTTCACTTCCTAAAATTTCGAAGTCTGCACCTTTATTGGCAAGAGAGACGCCATCTAAGACTGAAACCGGATAATCATCATAACGTTTGTAGAACCCCTCTAAAGAAATACTTGATGAAGGACCAAAATAGTGTTGCAAGCCAAGTACATAATGATCACTTACAGTATAATCTACATCTTGATTTACAAGGACATTATTATTATTTCTGAATCCTAAAATGGTATAAGGAGGTAATTTGTAATATCTACCTATCGACCCATTTAATCTCCAGTTTTCTTTAAACTCATAGGATAATGACAATCTTGGAGAGAATGTAGATAAGATATTATTCTCTTCTGTAAAAGTATCATCGTCTACTCTAAAACCAAAGGATACATCTAATTTATCACTGAAGAACGATTTAGTTACATTCGCAAAAAGTCCATACTTGAAGAAATCTATCTCAGTGTTAAAAATATTATTATCGGTTAGATTTACGGTTTCATTACTATAATCAGAATATTGTGTATTAAAACCTGTGGTAAATTTCCAATCATCAATGAATTTTGTGAGTTGGTAACGTAACTTAGTTTCAGATTCGGTGGCATCGTTACTAAAAATCACTCCAGTTTCATTTTCAGGATCTTCATATCGAGTAAATTCATTAACCAAAGTGTTGTTGCTCACAGTTGTTTCCATAAAACCGGATCCATCTTTAAAACGTCGTTTCCAGGATAAACCCATAGCATTAGTACGTTGATTAATAAAAGGAGCCTGATCTAGTTGTGCTTGTTGTTCTGCATCAAAATCATCTGGTGCTTCTACCGAAAAATCATCAATAGAGCCTAAACCGATAAAACTGATGTCATTGTAAGTGTCGATCTTATGGTTTATTTTGTATTGATAATCCCAGTAATTGGGTCTAAATGGAAGACCAATAACTTCAAACAAAAATTGTAGATAACTTCGTCTTGCTGATACCAAAAAAGTAGTTTTTGCTTCTTCGTTTTTACCTTTAAAAAGAGGTCCTTCTAGTGTAAGTGCCGCTTCACTAGCACTAATACGAAAATTACCGTTAAAACCTCTGTTGTTTCCCTGGCGCTGACTAAACTGTAATACTCCAGAAAGTGGGTTGTCATACTGAGCGCCAAAAGATGAGGTAGATAGTGTTACATTATCTATGAATGATACATTAATAAGTCCAACAGGGCCTCCAGCACTTCCTTGAGTACTAAAGTGATTGATATTAGGAACTTCTATTCCGTCTAGATAATAGACAGTTTCATTAGGAGCTCCACCTCGAATTATCAAATCATTACGAAAACCTCCAATAGAGGGAGAAACACCAGGAAGTGTTTGGGCAACCTGTACTACATCATTGTTGCTTCCTGGGTAGGTGGCAATTTCTACAGCAGATAATGACTGTGTGGATAATGGAGTTTCTTTTGGTCTACTTATTTTGTTAGCATTACTTATAACCACTTCATCCAATGCTTCTGTAGACTCTTTCAGAACAAAATTGTTAGTGGGCGTTCCTTTTGATTTTACAATAACATTAAATTTGGTTTGTGTTTCAAAACCAACATAACTAACGATTAAATTATAGGATCCTGGAGTTATATTTTCAATTCTGTAGTTTCCATCAAAATCGGTTTGCGCTCCTTTTTCTGTTCCTTCAAGAAAAACTGAAGCCCCTAAAATAAATTGCCCGGTTTGATCGGTTACATTTCCAGAGAGTTCTCCATATACTTGGGCATGCATATGAGAAACAAATAGTATAGAAAGTATTAAAACAGTATTTTTGATTTTCATGATAGTGTAGCTTATAATGGTTATAACTATATTTTTGATTAACAAAACAAAGTGTTTATTTTTTTTGCACAAATATTAAACAAAAAAACAACTATATAGCACTATATTATTTTAATTTAGTGTTAAAAAATTATAATTAATGAAAATTTATGAATTAATAAAAGAGTTAATTAGTTTAACAGGAGAATTTGTGAAAAGCAGATCAGATGGTGAAATTCATATTAAATCATTTACAGATTGGTTGTCTAAACGAATGGATAAAACGGTTTCGACTGAAGAGTATGAAATTACAGGGCATAGCATAGAAGCAGAAATAGCAGCATACATAGGTAGAATGAGTAGGTATTCTAATTCATATATTAAATCTGCACTGGTTGATTTACCTTTTACAACTGATATGGATTTTGCCTTTACAGCAATTCTTCACAGAGCTGGTTCTATTGGCAAAACAGATTTGATTAGAAAAATGGCTTATGATAAATCTTCTGGAATGGAAGTAATTAAACGATTATTGAAAAATGAGTTGATTGAACAATTTCCAAACCCAGAAGACAAAAGAGGTAAACTACTACGCCTGACCAAAATAGGAGAAGAAAATGTGATAAAAACATATGCCGAAGCCCATAAAGCTGCAAAAACAGTGAGTGGTTGTTTATCTAAAAGTGAACAAATAAATTTGCTAAAAACCTTAAAAAAATTAGATGAATTTCATTTTCCGATATACTTAGAAGAAGAAAAAGATTTAAATTTAATTATTAATAAGTATTCTATAAAATGAACCAAACCTTACAAATAGCGCTTATACAATCTCATCTGGCATGGGAGAACCCAGTACAGAATCGAAAAATGTTTGCTCAGAAAATTGAGGCGATAACTCAGGATGTAGATTTGATTATTCTCCCGGAGATGTTTACTACAGGGTTTACTATGAATGCCCTTGAGGTTGCTGAGACCATGCGAGGAGATACTATGGTATGGCTTGCAGCAATGGCTAAAAAGGTTAGTTGTGCTATTACAGGAAGTATAATAGTCAAAGAAGAAAATAAGTACTACAATCGTTTGATCTTTATGTTACCTGATGGTACATGCAAGTGGTACGATAAACATCAATTATTTACTTTGGCCAAAGAGCATGAAGTATTCGAATCAGGTCAGGAAGAGGTAATTATCGAGTATTTGGGGTGGAATATTAAGTTGCAGGTATGTTATGATCTTAGATTTCCTGTTTGGGCGAGAAATACTACAGGCTATGATGTATTATTGTATGTAGCAAGTTGGCCAAAACCCCGTATTAATGCGTGGGATACATTGCTTAAGGCCAGAGCTATCGAGAATATGTGTTATTGTATTGGTGTAAATCGAATTGGTTTAGATGGAAAAGGATATGAATATAATGGACATTCTGCAGTGTATGATGTTCTTGGTCATTCTGTTATAGAAGAAGAGCTAGTCGAAAAAGAAGCAATTTTATACGCTTCTTTAGACAAATCTCATATTGAAAAAGTTAGAGGTAAATTGCCTTTTCTTGAGGATAGAGATGATTTTAAGTTATATTAGTTTTTGTTTGTAAATGTGACTGTAGTCTCAGATATCAGAATATTGATTAGTCATCTGACTCTTTTTTGGATTCATCCTCTGATTCATCATCATTAAGAAGCCCTTTAGCTTTATCCCATAACTTAGAACCTTGATTTTTTATCTCATCTCCGGCATTTTCAAGACTCTCCATACTAGAATATTTGTCAATGTTTTCTATAAAATTATTGAAGGTGTCAATAATCTTAAATGTCTCATCTGTATATGGAATATTCTGTTCTTTCATCAATTTTTTCCAATCTACTTTTGCCAGAATTGATATCATGTATTTTGTAGCTATCTTACTTAAGAAGTATTTATCATAAATGCCATTAAGTACCTTGTCTGGTTCTCTATCTTTAAGATAAGTAATCGATTCTTCGATAGATTCTTTTTCTTTTTTAGAAAGCAATATGCTGGATTTTAATTTTTCCAGGGAAGAAATCGCTTTTTCACTGTTTTCTTGTTTTAGATGCAGATAGGTTTCTATGGACCAAATGATTTCGTTATCAAGACCTATTTTTTCTGCATCATTAAGGAATTCTTCAAAGTCGAGTAGTGCTCGTTCCTGATCAATGTCACGTTCCATCATCAATCTATCAAAACCTCTAAAAAGATGATTAAGTGCATGTAAACCAATATGAGTTTTTTGATTGTCAAGATTTCTCCATTGAAATATAGCCCTTGTAAGTGGTAGGTCTGTGTCTGGATTATTGTTTAGCCAAACTATATTTCGGGATATTTCATCTTCTGATAAGTAATATAATTTTTTTTCGAAAAATAGAAAACCTCTAAAATATTGCATCAAGGTTTTAATTTCACTATCAGGGAGTAATTCAGGATTTGTTTTTGAACTTTCATATAGAGAAATTTCTTTTCCAAGATCCCGGCTTGCAATAACAATTGCACTTAAAAAGGCGTGCTCAATATTTTGCATAACTATCTTTTCTTCATTGCTAAGTAAAGGGGCTGTTTTGGTTATAGAATCTCCATATACTTTGGTTAATGCTTCAGTTAAAGTTGGAAATATGTCTTCATCTGTTTCTTCTACAAAGCTCTTCATTGCTCTGTAATCTCGATATATTGAAATATAGTCCATAAGAGAAAGCTCTTCGGAATTTTCAATATCATAGGAAACAACTTTGTTAAAAATTTTATCAAATTTTGTTTTAAACTCCTTAAACTCGGGTGATACATCATTTTGTGCAGCAGAAGATCGGATACATATTTTTCCAAATTTGTAAGCTAATACTTTATCAGAATCTAGTTGTTCAATAAGTTCTTCCTTGTCTTTTTGTAATAAAGCTTCGTCAGTTTTTTCATCAGAACAACTTGTTAGAAGTAAAACAACTAAAACAAAAAGAATATGTATATGCTTCATGTGCCAAGTTTTATTAAGTATAATAGTTTAATAATAAGTAAAAATAATTAAAGTGTATTATTTATGATACCCTCTTTTCAGTGAAACTTGCTTAAGTTACTCTGGAATATTTTGTTGAGAAATATAATGATTTCTGGACTTTGGCTAAGTATAGGGTATCATTTTTTTCATTTATACATCAATAAATCGAGATATCTCGATTTATTGATGTATATTTATAACATGAATTTTTTAGAAATAAATAAGGTATTGTCAAATAAGGTGCGAGTTGATATTCTTCATTGGCTTAAAAAACCAGAAGATAACTTTCCTCCACAAATCAATGTACCTGATTTTAATAATGGTGTCTGTGTTTGTCATATCCAGGATAAGACGGGTCTGTCTCAATCTACCGTTTCACATTATCTTACAATGATGCATAAAGTAAATGTCCTTACTGCAACAAGAATTGGAAAATGGACCTATTATAAAAGAAACGAAGAAGAAATACTTAATTATATAAATTCATTGAGGAGTGAACTTTGATTTTTTTAGATGACTAAAATTCTTAAATCAATAATAAAAATATAAAGATGGAACAAGAATTACTTTTAATGGGTGCTAATGCTTTAAGAAAAGCAGCAGTTAACGAAGAGGTAAAAGATTTTATTCTTTCTAACGAAGCACTATTTAAAACAATTAAAAAAGCTGCTAATAGATATATCGGCGGAGAAACACTTGAAGAAACAATACTTAAGGTTAAACACCAGAATAAAAACAAATTCAAGTGCTCAATAGAGTTTATGGGAGAAAATACACTGACCGAAAAAGAAGCAAATGATGCAACTAGCGAATTTATTAGGATAGTGCATGAGATTAAAAACCAAAATCTTAATTCGACTGTTTCTCTTGACCTTTCTCATATTGGGTTGGCAATTTCAAATGATTTGTGCTTAAATAATTTGATCTCAATATGTAAAGAAGCCAGTAAAAATAATATTGAGGTAATTATTAGTGCAGAGGGTATCGATAGAACAGATGCAGTGCTCAATACATATAAAACCATATCAAAAACCTATAAAAATACTTCAATAACACTTCAGGCATATCTTCACAGAACAAAGGATGATTTTAAAGATTTAATACAAGAAGAAGGAAGAATTAGAATGGTAAAAGGAGCTTTTGAGACCCCGGCACACCTTTCTATTCCCAGAGGAAAAGAATTAGACGAGAGATATTTATATTTTGTAGATCAATTATTATCTCAGAATCATAAATGTTCAATAGCAACACATCATTCCAAAATTCAGCAAGAAGTACTTAAACTTATTCAAAAATATAAAATAAGTAAGGATATTTACGAATTTGAAAGCCTCTTTGGAATCCAAACAGAACAGCTAACTCTTCTAAAAGAGCAAGGGTATCCAACAAAATTATACTTTGTATACGGTAAAGAGTGGTATTTGTATTTATGTAATAGGATAGCCGAATATCCGATGAATTTATTTAGAGCTCTAAATGATATTGTTGAACCTATTTCTGAATAACAGAGTTAGAGCCTAATATACTTTGCGTTACTCTTCTAATGTGAAGGTTTGTTTTATTTCCCAATTTGCTCGTAGTTCTATAGGCTCAAGGAAATAACGCATTTCTTCTGGCTGTATACCTTTTAAGAAATTACCAGTATCCCATTTACCATTATTATTTTGATCAAAAATTACTCTAATAAAATATTTGGAAGGGTTGAGGTATTCAAAAACAAGGGTTTCTTGGCTTTTTGCTATTTTTTCTGAAACTACTTCTTCCTTATCGTTTGTGATCTGGACTATTACCGGATAGGCTTTGACATTTTGAAGAGTTAGAAAAATTGTACCATAATCGGTAATTTTTTTTGTTCTGAAATTAAATTGTACCGTATCATTAACATTACCAATAAAATCTTTTATTGCATCAGGAAGTAGTTTTAAGTTGTAAGCATTACTTTCTGTTTTTTCAAAAATAAGTTGTGCTTCATTTTTAGCTTTATCTAATGTTATAGAAAAAGGAACATCCAATGTATCCTTATCGGTTAATGAGATTAAACTCTCATTGATACTATCCAAAGGAGTATTGGCCGAAAAGGTAAAGTTCTTATTAGGTTCAAGACTGGATTTTACAGATGAAATTAATTTAAGTGAATCTTTATATTGATCCTTAAATCTTGCAACTAATGTATCTCGATAATTTTTAGAATTGGTGACTTCAAAAATCAATGAGTCGGCTTCAAAAAATGGTCTAAACCAATAATGTAATGTATCTTTTTCTTTATCCGGAAAAACCTGAGTATCGTAGTCATCCGGTATATCACTAAGCATTTTTACATTCATACTATCCAAAAGACCTTCATAAGGAAAAAGAAATTCGTTTTTTGATACCTGTTTTGGTTTTAATGCCTTAAAATCCAGAATTTCCTTAAAAATATTAAGATTAAATACTTTTGCTGTATCCTCTGGAAGCGTGATAATTTCTTCATAAAACCCTATTTTATCCTGTTTAGGTTCATATAAATAATTATTTGAAACATCTTTTAAAGCAACAAGTTTAAATTTCCCTTCTTTTAGATTATGTAAACTAAAACCAATACTATCTAGCGTATTGGTAATGTATCGCGGAACAGTTTTGTAAACCAGTGAATCCGAATAATTTTCATCAACCTCATATAGTGCAACGGTAATATAGGAATCGGGTTCTTTTTGGTAAGCGTCACTTATTGTGCCTTTTACACTTAAAGAATCAAGAAAGTCTCCTGTAGTAAAAACATATCTAAAAAAAGAGTTTGGGTTTTCTTCATTATTATCTACAATACTTTCTCCAAAATTGATACTATAGGTGGTGTTTTCTAATAAGGTATCAATAAATTTAATTTTAATGTATTTGCTGGGTACTCCTAGAGGTGTAATTGTCGGCTTAGGATCCATAGGAGGTGAGACGATGATTTGTTTTTGAGCATCGTTTAGTTTTATATATTCATCAAAATAAATTCGAATCTCATTTCTGTCAAAATTTGTTGAAAAATTGGGAGGTAAGGCTTTAATAAAAACGGGAGGTGTCTCATCCTTAGGGCCACCAGTAATCGAACCTTTTTTGGCACAATTTACTACCAGAAGTAATGATACCAAGGTAAGCAATACCATATTTAATCTTTTGCTCATATGCTCCGAGATGATTTTAAGTGACAAAGAAACAACTATATTTAAAAAACAAAAAACATAATGAAATACTATTTTAGAGGTTTCTGTAAGAAAAAACACTAAAACTTTATATTTAATTCATCTTCATGTTAGATTACTCGGTTATAGCCATTGTTGCAATACTAATTTTAATCCCTGGGATGGTATTTAATTCCTTTACACAAGCTTCTATGGTAGCACCGGTTGTAACAATGTCATCAATCAATAAAATATGTTTATTTACAAGTAAAGACTCATTTTCAACCTTAAATGTTTCAGATGTATTGATCCATCGGCTAAGTCGCCCGTGTTTAGATTGTTTTTTATTGTAAGATTTTTTTTTCAATACAGAATCAATGTACTTAGCACTCAGTTTTTTTGCAATTTCAATTCCGAATTTTTCAACTTGATTATACCCTCTTTCCTGTAATCTTTTTTTATGTAGTGGAACAGGGATTACGATATCAACATCTTGATATTCAGATATTTGTGATAAATCAGAGCCTAGCCATTGCCCTAATTCTGTTCCTATTTCCTCTCTACCCCTATACTTAAGGTTATGAATTAGGTTTTGCACCAAACTATCCTTATGAAAAACAAATAGAGAAGTTGCATTTTCAATTTTGGCACGACCATAAAATACTTTTTCAATTTTTTTTGCGTTTACGTTATGGAAATTGCCTAAAGGGAGCTCGTGTCTACAAGAAGTACATAGTAACCTTTCATTTTTATATAGAGGACTGTTACAGGCAGCACAATATATAGGATAGAGTAAATACGCTAAGTCTCTTAGCATTTTATTAGGGAGATTAACATTAATTATTATATTTAGCTATTAAAATAACCATCAAAAATTATAATAAATTTTAATTATGACAACTCAAAACAATAACTTGACCCTAAAAATTCTAATTGGTGTTCTAGGAGCACTGTTGCTTATTCTAGGGATTTTTACGTATAAGTTTTACAACGAAGAGAAGCAAAATAAAGCAATTTTGCAACAAGAAAAGGATCTTATTGAAAGCGAATTAGGAGAATTGATCACAAAATATGACAATGCTATCGCTCTTAATGAAGTAATGGATGATCATTTGCTCAAGGCAAAAGAACGTATTGTTGTACTATTAGATAGTGTAAAAGACAATGATGCTAATCTAGCTTTGATCTCTCGTTACAGAAGAGAAGTAGGTAAACTTAAAAAAGAACGTGAAAGACTATTTAAGCTGGCAGATAGTTTAACAGCTGCTAATACGCAATTGGCTACAGATCTTGATAGTACTTCTGTAGCATTAAATAGAAGAATTATTTTATCTGATTCTTTACAAACACAAAACACCAAACTTGCTGATATCGTAGAAAGAGGTTCTGCACTTACTGCTGCAAATATCAAAGCAGAAGGAGTACGTGTACGTAACAGTGGTAAAATATCAACTTCTTCTAAGGCAAGTAGAGCAGAAAAAGTAAGAGTATGTTTTACACTTTCTCCAAATAAATTGACAGAAAAAGGAGATAAAGATCTTTTTGTTCAGGTAATTAATCCAGAAAATAACTTGATCGGAGATAAGATATCTGTAAATTTTGATGATGCTGTACTTACTTATAGTGGACGCAATAAAGTATTCTATGAAAATGAAGCTTTAGATGTTTGTGTATTGGTTGATGCTGCACAAGGAGAGCTTGTAAAAGGGAACTATGTGGTTAACTTATTCTCTGGGCCAAGAATGATCTCTAACACACAGTTTGAGTTAAAATAATGTATTGAAATAAATATTAGAAAACCGTCATATTGTTTAAAAATATGACGGTTTTTTTATGCTTTCGATAGAAATTAATTTTGTAGGTGTTTAATTAGATAAATTCAATTATTTTTGCGCAATGGCAAAGCAAGAAGATAAATTTAAAAAGGTTATTGCCCATGCTAAAGAGTACGGGTATATTTTTGGTTCTAGTGAGATTTATGATGGACTAAGTGCAGTATATGACTATGGTCAAAATGGTGTAGAACTTAAAAAAAACATAAGAGAATATTGGTGGAAAAGTATGGTAAATATGCATCAAAACATTGTTGGTTTAGATGCGTCAATATTTATGCATCCAACTACCTGGAAAGCTTCTGGTCATGTAGATGCATTTAACGATCCCCTAATTGATAATAAAGACTCTAAAAAAAGATATAGAGCCGATGTACTCATAGAGGATTATGCAGAAAAACTAAATCAAAAGGCTCAGAAAGAGATTGCTAAAGCCAAAAAACGTTTTGGAGATTCTTTTGATGAAGCACAATTTATAACTACCAATCCTAGAGTAGTAAAGTATCTATCCAAAAAGGAAGAAGTTGTGCAACGTATGGCAAAATCTTTAGAAAATGAAGACCTTGCTGATGTAAAAGCATTAATAGAAGAGTTAGAAATAGCAGATCCTGATACGGGGTCCAAAAACTGGACAGAAGTTCGACAGTTTAATCTGATGTTCGGAACCAAGTTAGGAGCTTCTGCAGAGTCTGCAACCGATTTGTTCTTGAGGCCAGAGACTGCTCAAGGTATTTTTGTTAACTTTCTAAATGTCCAAAAAACTGGAAGAATGAAAATTCCATTTGGAATAGCTCAAACAGGAAAAGCATTTAGGAATGAGATTGTAGCGCGCCAGTTTATTTTTAGAATGCGCGAATTCGAACAAATGGAAATGCAATTTTTTGTGCGCCCCGGAGAAGAAATGAAATGGTATGAGTACTGGAAAGAAACCAGATTAAATTGGCATTTGTCATTAGGATTGGGTAAAGAAAATTATCGTTTTCACGATCACGATAAATTAGCACATTATGCAAACGCTGCTGCTGATATTGAGTTTAATTTCCCATTTGGATTTAAAGAATTAGAAGGAATCCATTCCAGAACAGACTTTGACCTTAAAGCACATGAAGAACATTCAGGTAAGAAATTACAGTTTTTTGATCCAGAATTAAAAGAAAGTTATGTGCCTTATGTAGTCGAAACCTCCATTGGGTTAGATAGGATGTTTCTAGCAGTATTTTCTACAGCATTACAAGATGAAGAATTAGAAGATGGTTCGAGCAGAGTGGTGTTAAAATTGCCAGCTGTTGTAGCTCCGGTAAAAGCTGCAATACTTCCATTAGTTAAAAAGGATGGTTTGCCAGAGATCGCACAGCAGATTGTTGATGATTTAAAATGGAAATTTAATGTAATCTATGATGAGAAAGATGCGATCGGACGCCGATATCGAAGACAAGATGCCAATGGAACTCCATTTTGTATTACTATTGATCACGATACTGTAAATGATAATACAGTTACTATTCGGGATCGAGATACGATGGAGCAAAAACGAGTGCCAATCACTGATCTAAAAAATCTTATTGCAGAAAAAACAGATGCCGAATATTGGTTAAAATAATATAGTAAGACATTTTTTGCTGAAGCTGCCTTATACAGGGCAGCTTTTTTATTTTAGAATAGAATGTATTGGGGTATAATTATTGATACACCGTTACTTCTAAAATGACAATTAAACTACAAAACAAAAGGCTTTTTCTTTATGCCTAAGGATAAAGTACTTTATCATAGCTGTATTTTGAAGTTTAGTTGTATTTTAGTCATAGAACTCATCTTAGTGTAATGTTATGGTATAAAGAATTTTATCTTTCATGCAGAAGGTTGATCAAAATGAGTTTTCTATATTAAAATGACCAAGTCTCATATATAAATTATTGCTCATGCTATTAAAGAAGATTGTAATTATTACTTTCCTGTTTTTTGTTACTGTTGGATTCTCTCAAAAGAAGAAAGAAATCATGAATGCAACTATGATTAGTTCGGCAGAATATATGAGAACGGTTGATCCTTTAGGAGGTAAAAAACTAATTCCGGGTAAACCAAGAGAAGGTAAAATAAACCCCAGAAGGACAGGTGCAAATAGAATTGTTCCGGGAAAAGGTTTTCCGAGAGGAATGGACCCTTTATTGGCAAAAGGAAAAAGCGCAGGAAGTACAAGGGCAACAAAAGCACCTTCTCTTACATTTGATGCGAACACAAGTTCTTTTTCACCTTCAGACCCAACAGGAGCTATTGGTCCTAATCACTATGTTAGTGCTAAAAACTTTGAATTTACGATACACGATAGAAGTGGGAATGTACTGGTTCCTTCTTCATCCTTAGAAAATATATTTCCGGGAGAAGATCTGGGAGATCCCATAGTGTTTTATGATAGTTTTGCAGATCGATTTGTAATTACACAGTTTTCTGATACTCCCAATGGATTTTTGGTAGCAGTAGGACAAGGACCAGACCCTGTAAATGATGGATGGTATATCTATCGATTTAATACCGGAAGTTTTCCCGATTATACCAAATTTTCTATATGGTCTGATGGATATTATGTAACCGCAAACAAAGATCAGGGGTCTGTACAAACAAGTGAAGTTGTCTTTGTGATCGAAAGGGAAAAAATGCTAAGAGGAGAAGCAGAAGAAAATGTAAAAATAGTAGGATTCCCTCTCCCAGGTGCCAGAATAGGAGGTTTTTATAGTCCGGCATCCTTTAACGCAATAGGAAATGCATTACCTCCTGATGGGGATGCCAGAATAATTTATTTTCAGGATGATGACTGGCAAGGAGTTACCCAGGATATGTTAAAACTCTGGAAAATAGATGTAAATTGGGTTTCACCTACTGAATCTACTATAGCAGAAGCAGAAGAAATTGCAGTAACCATGTTTGATTCTACTTTTGATGGAGGTTCTTTTGGAAATATACCACAACCAGGAACCGAAGGCCAGGATATTGACGTACTACAAGGAGCAGTAATGTATGCAAGTAACTATAGAAGGTTCTGTGATTATAATGCTGTTGTACTCAATTTTGCAGTAGATATAGATCCTGATGCAGATAATGTAGCGGGAATACGTTGGTATGAATTAAGACAAAATGGGGATGGACAACCCTGGACAGTGTTTCAAGAAGGAACCTATACCTCTACAGATGGTAAAAGTGCATGGTGTGGAAGTATGGCTATGGATATTTTTGGAAATATAGGCATGGCATATACAACCATGGGAACTACTGATAATGGAGCAAGTGCAGATAGCTTTGCTTCAATACGATACACAGGTAGATTAGCAGGAGACCCATTAGGGACGATGACCTTTGCAGAAGAAACCATTGCATTGGGAACCGGAATCGATCGAACAGATGAAAATCGATACGGAGATTATGCACAACTTACTGTTGATCCTGTCGATGATCAAACGTTCTGGCATATTGCAGAATATTTTGTCGATGTCCCTGCTAGTTATTCAAGAAATGCTGTTGGAGTATTTAAAATTGCTGAAGATGTTACTGCCGATGTTGGAGTTATACGTATTGACGTACCAGAAGATGATGCTACGTTTACTAATAACGAAACAATTACCGTAACGCTAAAGAATTTTGGATCTACTACACAAAATAATATTGCTGTTAATTATTCTATTAATGGAGCAGCAGCGGTAACAGAACTATTCGCTGGTCCTATTGATCCGGGAATGACCGCTTCCTTCTCATTTGGTACAACTGCAGATCTTACTGCAGAGAGAACCTATACCATTACTGCAGAAACCAATTTGGCAGGAGATCTTAAGCCAGAGAATGATTGTAGTGATAAAACACTTCTTAATTTGTTTTCTATTGATGTTGGTGCAGGAGAATTAATAACCCCTTCACTAGATAGTGGACTTTCTGTTTCTCCAGAGTCAGTTACGGTTACTTTATATAATTATGGAACCGTGGCACAGACCAATATTCCTGTTTTTTATATGTTAAATAATGGAACAAGAATTGAAGAAACCTTTACAGGAACCATTCAGCCTCAGGAAGAGGTGTCCTATACATTCAATACACAAGCAGAACTTATTGGTATAGGTAATTTTGAATTTACTATAGGAACGACTTTAGTAACCGATGAGAATACTGAAAATGATAATATTACAAGAGTTATTGAAAGAGAATTTTGTAGACCAACTTCAAATTGTTCGCAGTTTGGAGACGGGATTAGATCTTTTGAGTTGTCAAATGTTACAAATTCTCCAATAACCTGTAATACAGGTTATGAGGATTTTTCAGATGATTTTAGTATTAATTTAAATAGATCAATAGGAACCTATACGCTTACAGTACAAACCGGATTTGCAGATCAGAATCGATCAGAACGAATCTCTTTATGGATTGATTTTAATGACAATTCTGTTTTTGAAGAATCAGAACTTATATTAAATAATGTAGTTGTAGAAGAAGCTGATACCGACCAGGAGTTTACAGTAACAATCAACAACCAAGCTGCTTTAGGAAGGCATTTACTTAGAATTCGTGCAGGGGACGTGAATACAAATAACGGGGCTTTATTAAACGATGCTTGCGGTTCTATGGATTTTGGAACTACTCATGACTATACTGTTGAAATAGGCGAAAATAAGGATCTGGATACGGGATTAATAGTAATTAGTGAGCCAGATAATCAATTCCTGATTACCAAAGCAGATTCTGGACCAGAAACACAAGTAAGAATTTATGTTTTTAATATGTTGGGGCAAGTGATCGTTTCTAATATGATTAATAAAGATGCTAATGGAAGATTTGTATATGAACTAGATATGTCTTTTGCGAGTTCTGGAGTTTATTTTGTTCGATTTGGTAAGAGCAGAAAAGCAGATGCTACAAAGTTTGTTGTACAATAATTTACTCTTTACGTGTATTGATTTCTAAAATAGAGACTGGTCGAGCATCATTACATCTACTAGGTCTTCTTAAACTAGCAAATTTTACCCAAACTTGTGCAGGAACTTCAGTTTTAAAAAAATCACTAAGATTTACAGGATCCAAATTATCGTTATATTCCTCAACATTTAGAATATAAGGGCAGTCTTTAGATTTACTGCTAATAATAGTGCCTTTACTAAACCCCTTTTCAATCATCTCTTTAGAAATATCTTGTTTAACAATGGTATTGGAGGAAGTATTATCATTATTCCCCATACTATTTGTGGGTTTACAGTTAGATACACTTAAAAGTATAACTAGGATATATAACTTGCTCATTTTTGTACATTTAAATTGGATACATAAAGATCATAAAAAAAAATTAGAATATAAGTGTAATTGGTATAAGCTTGCAACATGCTAATATTTGTTTTGTATTTAGTATAGATAAAATAGTAGTAAGTTTTATTTTTACTAAAATTTTAAATCAAGATACAATGAAAATCGTCTCTTATAATGTAAACGGAATTAGAGCAGCGCTTAACAAAGGATTTATAGAATGGTTGAAACAAACCGATCCAGATGTTATTTGTCTTCAGGAAATAAAAGCTAACAAAGAACAATTGGATCTGGACATATTTGCTGAAGCTGGATATGCTCATAATTTCTGGTATAGTGCTCAGAAAAAAGGATATAGTGGTGTTGCGATTTTATCAAAGACTGCTCCGGATCATGTAGAGTATGGCACAGGAATAGAGTATATGGATTTTGAGGGCCGTAACATAAGAGCAGATTTTAATGGAGTTTCTGTAATGAGTTTATACCTGCCAAGTGGAACAAATATAGAGCGATTAGAGCACAAGCTGAAGTACATGGCAGATTTTCATACGTATATCAATGATGTAAAGAAAGATTATCCAAATCTGGTTATCCTTGGAGATTATAACATATGCCATCAGGCAATCGATATTCATGATCCGGTACGTAATAAAAATGTGTCTGGATTTTTACCCGTAGAGCGAGAATGGATCGGTAATTTTATGGATAGTGGTTTTATTGATTCGTTTAGGCATTTTAATACAGAACCACATCAATATTCCTGGTGGAGTTATAGAGCCAATGCCAGAGCGAATAATAAAGGATGGCGTTTGGACTATGGTATGGTGGCACGACCATTACAAGATAAACTCAAAAGAGCCGTTATTCTATCAGAAGCAAAACATAGTGACCATTGTCCGATTTTGGTAGAATTAGAAGGAGTATATAATCTATAAGGATAAGGAAGCTAAATAGAATTTAAATGTCACACTGAGCTTGTCGAAGTGTTGTTGAAGTAGAATTGAACGAAGAATGTATTGGTCTTTGACAGACTTAGACCGACAACACAAAAATGTCTGAGGTCAGAAGTTGGAAGCCTGAAGAGGAGTTAATTTCATATTAAACTTAGATTCTTTGCAACTTTGCTTCTTTGAGACTGAAAATTAAAAACCCCTTAAAACTCACAATAAAAATGATTAGAAAAATTGCACTCTTAGTACTGGTAGGAACCTTGATGACATCATGTGTTTCTTCAAAAGTATTTAAAGAGCTAGAAGGCAAGTATGCCCGTCTTAAACGAGAAAATCGTAAAATGAAAGACGAATTAGGAGCGTTAGAAAGAACAAGTAGCGCAGATAAGAAAGCATTAGCAGAATTAGATGCCAAGTATCAAAAGCTCAAAGCAGAAAGAGACGATCTTGAAGGAAAATATAATGCAGCACAGGCTAATTATGAAAACTTAAAAGAGTCTTATGATGCCTTAGAAAAGAATAGTTCTGCAGCTATTGCATCCAATAGTAGAAAAAATAGAGAACTATTAAGACAATTAGAAGAAAAAGAACGTGCCTTGGCGGCAGAACGTAGTCGTCTGGATAAATTGCAGAGTGACCTAGAGGCGCGCTCTAAACGTGTGAATGAATTAGAGGGATTAATTGCTGCCAAAGATGCAAAAATGCAAGCGCTAAAAAATGCAATTTCCAAAGCACTGCGAAATTTTGAAGGGAAAGGTCTTACGGTAGAAGAACGTAATGGTAAAGTGTATATTTCTATGGAAAACAAACTCCTTTTCGAATCTGGCAGTTGGGCGGTTGGAGCTCAAGGACAAAAAGCAGTAAAACAATTAGGAAAAGTATTGGGTGAAAATCCTGATATCGCCGTATTGATAGAAGGACATACTGATAATGTACCTTACACAGGGAATGCGCAATTATCTGGTAACTGGGATTTGTCGACAAAAAGAGCAACTGCCATTGTAAATATTTTGGTACAGAATAGGCAAATAGACCCGCAAAACCTTACAGCTGCAGGTAGAGGCGAGTTTGCCCCTGTGGCGTCTAATGATAACAGTGCAGGTAAAAGTAGAAATAGACGTATCGAAGTAATCTTAACTCCAAAACTGGATGAGATTACCAAATTGCTAAATGATATATAATCAATCAAGATGAGTATAAAACAAAAGAGCGACTCCATTTGGAGTCGCTCTTTTTATTGTATTTTATTATATCTAGTTGAATAAACTGTCCAATATTTTTGATACATCAGCATCTTGATTTTCAGCCAAAGTAGTTTTTAATTCTAATAATTTTGCCTGGAAAGTTTCAACCACGCGTTCTGCATTCATTTTATCCAATGGAATATTCTTTCCAGTAGTAGTTAGTAAAAAATATTGATAATGGTTTAAATGCTTAGGCTTAGACTTATCCAATTTTTTTTGCACTGATACGGTACCTTTACCAGTAATTATAGAGATTACATTGCCTGCCGCAGTCACTTTTTCAGTTTGTTCGCTAAGATCTGTTGCTAAAGAATATACTTGATCAAAAACTTCTGTAAGTTTAGTCCAATCTTCCTGAGCTTGAGAAGTTACAGTTGCGCCTAGCATGAATACAAGTAGAAATAATTTTTTCATAATGTTTGGGTGTTTAATAATGTATTATAAGTTTATAGGTTAATTACACCGGTTACTTTAACGGGACAATTCTTTTTTTATTGTTAAAATAACCTTAAAAATCGAGTCAAAATACTCATTTTAATTGATAAAAACCAAAAAGTGTGCCACAGATTTAGTTAACAAAAATAAAATCCTTAATTATGCATATAGCAAAAAAGCATACAGGTTTTATATAAAAGCACAAAAATACGGAAGACAGATAACAAAAGGACGTTGCCAGACGTTTATTATACCCAATTAATTTAAAACTATAAAACAAATGAAGAGGCTACCCATTTTTGTAATGTTAATAGTATCTGTGATCAAAGGAGTGAGTCAAGAAAGTGAAGAAGAATACCAGAACGAAGAAGAAGTACAAAGTGAAGAAGAGGTGCAGGAGGATGAAAATGGAGAAAGCAACTACCTTGACATCTATGGATATTTTAAGTTCACCAATGATGAGTATTCCAATGCCTTGGATAAGGTGAATGATATGTATCCAGAAGATCAAAATGTTCTATTTGCTTTGGTAGTAGAAGTACAAAAAGATATAGTATTAAAAGATCGCTTGTTTAGGGAGTTGATCGCAAAACCCAAAAAAAAGAATCCTTTCAAGGGTAAAGACAGCCCAGGGTTTGTCTGTATTCTACGTGGCCTTATAGAAAACAAAACAATATATAATGAAGCTATTAAAGACGGAAGTTCTGAGGGTCAGGCCAGAAATGCCGCAGCCTTAGCCGAAAGAGCTGCCCGTAGAAAATGTGGTATAGCCAAGAAAGTGAATAAGTTATAGTACGGGCTGTATCCATATAATGTAAAAAACATAATCTTTCCCGCTACTCCTGGTTTTTTTGTTGATCTATGATGGTGTTCTCTGGATATCTATAATGAGATACGAGTCGTAGATATGATAGGTCTATACTTATATTATCGTTCGAGATTTGATTCGTAATCCATTTAGAAACATGTAAATGGTATAATTATGGATTCTGGTCTACACCAGAATGACATACATATTAACGCTACTACTAGGGGTATGCGACGAAGTAATCTTTTAAGCTTAATCACATCGATTATCCCTGTTATTAGGTATTTTGGATTATTATAGTATCTTTATCGGCAACCTAATCCATTAAAAACCTACGTATTATGTTTATTATCTTCGGAACAAGAGGGATAAAACACACTGTGAGTGAAAGTCCTGTATTATCAAATTCATGTCCAAACTGTAATGATGGAAATCTGGTAAATAAACTTTATCGCAGATGGTTTACCCTATTCTTTATTCCTGTAATCCCATTGGATACTGTGGATAGATTTTATGAATGTGATCGCTGCAAGAGTGCGTATAATGAAAGTATAAAAACAGTATTACAGCGCTCTCAGGAGGAGATTAGCGAAAACCAAAAACGGGCAACTTCTGTCTATGCAAAAGCATTAGTGGCTTCTATGACACATATGTCTGTAGTAGATGGTAATTTTGCTCCAGAGGAAGAACGTGAGATTATGGATGCTATTGAAGGCTTCCCGGAAATGAAAGATGAGTTAATGGCGATACATAAAAATGTAAAGGTAAATGCTAATAAAGATAATCAGGTGTTTGATTTCCTCAATAGCGCACGAAGTGAGTTATCATCAGAAGCCTTAATTAATATTTTGGCCCAGGCAGCTGTAGTATTATTAGCAGATGGCGCTATCGAAAAAGAAGAAGAAACGTTGATGAAAGAATATTTGATTGCCTGTGGATTACCAAAAGAAATGTATCAGACCTTGATCGATAAGTTGAAACAAAAGGATATGACCGAAATCAAAAAAGAACAATTGAATTAGAATTATAATAACCGTCAATTCAAGTGATTTTTCGTAATGACCTCTCGACTCCGCTCGAGGTGACAGAAGAAAAATCGTATCGAGAATAGGTTTTTAATTAAATATGAATTAGAATTCTTTTCCATAAAAACAAAAGTAGCCAACGGCAAATTGGCTGTTTTTTTGTTCTTATTGAAAACCACATACTCTACCATCAAATCGATTTGTCATTCCAGCGTATACTGGAAATCTATAATAAGATGTTGAATTTATAATACGAATCATAGACCTCACAGGTTTTCAAAACCTGTGAGGTCTTTGGTTGAAATCGAATTTATTTAGTTAACAATAACAGAAACGCTTGTCACCCTGAGCTTGTCTAAGGGCTGTCGAAGTACTGCCAAAGCCTGTCGAAGTGTGCCACCCTGAGCCCTTCGACAAGCTCAGGACAGGCACTGTCGAAGGGTACTCATACCAATCCGCAGTTTTTAACACTAACAAAGTAACATTTTTATGTACTTTGCTACCCTCTAAAGCACAACATACTTCATCATCTATGAAAACAGTACATTCTATTGTCTTGGTCTCTATCCTTTTTATAATTGCATGCCATACCACATATGCCCAAATAGAAAAAGATACAATAGTAGCATCACAATATTATCAAAAAGCAGATTCTTTATTAACAGAAAGGGAGTACGATAGCTCTATCGAATATTTTACAAAAGCGTTACCTATTTATCAAAAAGCAAAAGCTTGGGGAAAAGTAGCGAGTTGTTACAATAATATTTCTGAAAATAGTTGGCGTGCGTTAAAACTAAAAGAGTCACTAAAGCAATCTGAAAGAGCATTATTCATTTGTAATACCTACTTAACAAATGATCACAAAGAAAAAGTACTATCTTATGACAATATAGGTCATTATTACAGATTATCTTCAGATTATGATAAAGCATTAATATATTTTAAAAAAGCATTTATTATCCGGCGCAAATTATATTCTGAAGGGCATTATAGTTTTGCTATATCGAATAGGAATATCGGTTCTATTTATTATTATAAATCTAAATATAAGATTGCGGTAGAATATTTTGAAAAAGCATTAGCTATTAATTTAAAAGTATTAGATCCTGAACATCCTAAAATAGTAAACTCCTATAATAATATCGCTATTATTTATGATGAGTTAGGTGAATTTAACAAGGCATTAGACTATTACAATAAAAACCTAATAATAGATATTAAAAAGTATGGAGAGGATCACAAAAATCTTATGCCGACTTACAATAACATTGGAGTCACATATGATAACCTTGAGCAGTATGATAATGCGTTAAGTTATTATAAAAAAGCTTTAAAAATTGATCCCGAAAAAAGTCAATCAGATCTTCTAATTAATATATATAATAATATTGGAGTTATTTTTAAAAAGAAAGGTGAATACGATAAAGCGATATATTACCAAAAAAAAAGTTTAGATATCGCAATCAATCACTTAGGAGAACATCATCCCACAATTGGGAAGGTTTATATGAACATAGGAATTAGTAATAAAAGACAAGGTAATCTGAAAAAAGCACTAGATTATTACATAAAAGCATTACAAAATTTCAAACTTGTTTTTGGAAATAATCACTATAGAACTGCTCAAGTATTTGATAATATTGGAAATTTATATTCTTCTCAAAAAGAGTATGACAAAGCGCTGCAATATCACAAAGAAGCATTAGTTATACGTAAAAATATCTCTGCCAAGGAGAATCCTGATGTTGCGAGAACCTATGCAAACATTGCAGATACATATCTTGAAATGGGGATATCTAAAGACGCGTTACTATATTATAATAAAGGGGTAACAATCCTAAAAAATTTGTATGGAGAAAAACATATTCTTGTAGGGTCTTACTATAATGATGTTGCAACTGTGTATAACAAACAAAAAGAATACGCAAAAGCCATTGATTATTTTGATAAAGCATTATTAAGTAATACGAAAAATATTAACTCATACACTAAAAAAGATAGTATTAATTTTGATCAATATTACAACCTTAATTTCCTGTTAGAAAGTCTGTATGGAAAGGCTAACACGCTTCAATCTAGATACCTGGAATCTAATGACAAATTCCATCTTGATCATAGTGTTCTTATTTACAAAAATATAGATATTCTGATCAATGATATCAGACAAACCTTTACCAACTATCAAGACAAATTGACTTTTGCCAAACAAGCTAAAGAAATCTATCAGGATGCTATAGCAACACAACTTCTGCTACATGTTGCACAAAACAATCCGCAATCTTTAGAAAAAGCCTTTTATTATACCGAGAAAAGTAAAGCCAATATATTAAAAGAATTACTTAATGATGCAAATGCCAAAAAATTTACTGGGCTACCAGAAAACCTTGTTATTTTAGAAAAAGATTTGAGAATTAATCGCTCTTTTTACCAATCAAAAATCACAGAAGAACAATCAGAACAAGAAATAGATACTGAAAAAATGAAAGACTATGAAAGCAGACTATTTGATATCAAGAGAAAACAAGATTCCTTAACTGAAATCTTAGAAAACAACTATCCTAAATACCATCAGTTTAAGTATCGAAATGATATTATTGCCGTCACTGATATTCAACAACAATTAGATGATAAAACAACATTGTTAGAGTTTTTTACAGGAGATAGTATCTCTTACGCATTTACTATTTCCAAAAACAATATCGATGTACAAGAATTAGCTATCCCAAAATTAATTGAAGAAATAGAAGAGTTTCGCAAAAGTATCATCGATCAAAATGTACAATCTTATAAAAAACAAGCAAGTCTATTATATAATAAACTAATAGCTCCTATAGCAAGTAAGTTGGTGGGAGATCAATTGATCATCGTTCCAGATGGGCCTCTATGGCATCTTAATTTTGATTTATTACTCACTCAAGAGGACAAATCTAATAATCCCGAAGAATGGTCTTATTTAGTTAGAGATCGCGTAGTTACTTATGCTAATTCTACGAATCTATTATTTGGAGCTTTCAAAACCAATCAACAGTCAGAGATTCTAGAGGAATGCCTTGCGTTTTCGTTTTCTGATAGTACACAATCGGGCGAAACTCGAGCAATACCTTTGGCAACACTAAGAGGTGTGAGAGGTGATCTCCCGGGAACTCGTAAAGAGATCAAAGCGATCTCAGACATTATCGACGGGCAATATTATTATGGCTCGCAAGCGGTAGAAGCTAATTTTAAGAACAATGCAAGTCAATATAATATTTTACACTTAGCCTTGCATGGTGATGTAGATAATGAACGTCCAGAGAACTCAAGACTCTATTTTACCAAAAGCAAAGATACTATAGAAGATAACCTACTGTATAGTCATGAATTATTTGCTTTGGATATTCCGGCAGAACTCGCAGTATTGAGTGCCTGCAATACAGGAACGGGTAAAATTGCCAAAGGAGAAGGGATTATGAGTTTGGGGAATGCGTTTCAGTATGCTGGTACAAAAAGTTTGTTACTAAGCAGTTGGGAAGTTCCTGATGATACCACACCAGAATTAATAAAATACTTCTATACTAATCTAAAAGCTGGTATGAATAAAGGCAAAGCCTTACAACAAGCCAAGTTAGAATATTTAGCCACAGCCGATCGATATCACAAAGCTCCTTTTTATTGGGGAGGATTCTATTTGGTAGGTGACGCTGCACCAATGCATTTTGATGACCATGCCATAGTATATTGGGCTATCGGATTAGGCGTTTTGGGAGTAATACTCTTTGCTGGGTTTTGGTATAGGAGAAGAAATAAGTTTAACTAGTATTAGCAGCCCTGTCAGGTTTTTAAAACCTAACAGGACTTGGTATGTAAGTTGTCATTCCAGCCCTTCGACTCAGCTCAGGATAAACTAAAGGTTGGAATCCATAATAAAGTGCTCCAAAGCAGATCCTAGATCAAGTCTGGGATGACAAGTATAAATAGTGTTGATATAATATTTTGCAAAACCATGTGTATATGCCAAAAAAAGACTGGTTCTACCAAATTCAAATTAAATGTTTACTTTTACATCGTACAAATAGTACACGTTCTTTGTAATACCATACTCCATAGTTCTTGAATTATGTCAATTAGAAATTCGATTGACATTGAAGTTTAATTTTTAAAACTATGTATGATGAATTGGAAAATTCAAAAACTATTGAATGGAGAGACGATTGTCTCCAAAGAACCCGGTAATTCTATGTTACCCATTCTAAAATCAAAACAACCTGTTGTTCTTGAACCCGTAAACTGGGAAGATTGTGAAGCAGGAGATATTGTTTTTTGTAAAGTAAGAGGTAACTGTTTTACGCATTTGGTCAAAGGAAAAAATGCAAAACGAGGATTACTAATCGGTAATAACCGAGGACGCCTTAATGGGTGGACCAAAAATGTTTATGGTAAAGTAATAGAAATATTACCGACATCATAAAAGTAGCGCTAAGAGCGCTTTTTTTGTTTATATACATTACCGTTTTATTAAAGTAAATTTAAATGACTACCCGCAATAGAGGAAGAGAAGCCAGCGATGATCGCCTGTTTGGGGAGATGTCAATGCAGAAAAAATTAAAAGAAGCAGCAAAAGATATGCTGTACCTCCTTTCTCGTGGCTTTGCAGAAAAATCATCTGTACAATTGGTAGGAAATCGCTATAAACTTAATGCCA
The DNA here is from genome assembly GCF_947494415.1 of Aquimarina algiphila. Lineage (NCBI taxonomy): Bacteria > Pseudomonadati > Bacteroidota > Flavobacteriia > Flavobacteriales > Flavobacteriaceae > Aquimarina > Aquimarina algiphila. Next base: position 164,886 of record NZ_CANLVC010000004.1, read on the forward strand.
GACAGCAAAAGGCTTTGCATGGTATGAGTTGTAGTGAGCAGCAAATCGCGATTCGCAAAGAACGTATGGTACTGCCAAAAATGTTAAAAGGACAAACCATAGCAATAGACGGATTTAATCTATTAATTATTCTCGAAAGTGCTTTGTCTGGAGCATACATTTTTAAAGGTCTTGATGGATATTATCGAGATGTATCTAGCGTTCATGGGACATACAAACGAGTCCAAAAAACAGAAGAAGCGATTCTAATCATAGGAAATACACTTCATAAGCTAGGAGTCAATTTAGTACATTGGTATTTTGATGCACCGGTTTCTAATAGCGGAAAACTAAAAACAACACTTCGAGAATTAGCAGAACACTACCATTTTCCTTGGACAATAGATTTGGTTAATAATCCAGATAAAAAATTGGCAAATTCAAAACATATTGTGGTGAGTTCTGATGCTTGGATACTGGACAGAGCACAAAAAAATACTAATCTTGCTGCTTACCTAATTGATCATTATATACAGAAAGCAAATATTGTATTAGCAGAATAATACGTCAAACTAAGCTTTCCCTCAATCAAACTAAGCTTTCCCTCAATCTGTATTTCATAAAATAGAGATCTCCTGTATTTTTGAGTAAACCAATAAACAATAGTATGTTTTTAATCTAGAAGTCAAAATTGGAATCAGAAATCAAAAGAAGTAAAATAAAAGGGAGGAATGTAACATTAAGGTATAGAATAAAGCATATAAAAGTTTATTCCTAAAAGAAATTTGATGGATGTTGGAGGAATTAATTTTAGGTTGGTTAGTTGTGTGAAACGGATGCGGCAAGGGGTAGTCGCTTCCGTTTCAATTTTTTATGTAAGAAAGAGTATTGGATGTATAGCAAAAAAAAGAGCTTCTAGACAGAAGCTCTTTTTCTGGTTAAAATAAGGTGCAGTCAGTGATAACCTTATTTTTCTGGATCAAACCATTCTCCCCTGGCATTCGTATACACAGTTTTAGAATCATTACCCATGGCTAAAACTAATTTGTAGTTTCCAATTTTATCGGTATATGCTTCTGCAATACTAGCTCCGGGAAAATCCTTTTCTACGGCAGCTTTAATAATTTCAGAAAGCTTGTCAACTTTAAGAGGTTGGTAGTTATCCTGAACTTCTACTACTTCAATTGGATCAAGAGGAAGAACTTCTTGAGATTGTTGTGCAGAAACGTTTTGCATCGAAAATACAATAGCACATAATAAGGCGATCATAGGTATCTTTTTCATCTATTCAATTCATTTAATTATACATTATAGTATATTTAGAAATAATCATTCCATAAGACAAACTAAAACACAAAGAGCTGTTTGTTAAGTGTTTAAAGGTAAGTTGGTTTTTTTAGAAGTATAGTAATTGTTGATGAAACCCCTATTGTATGTAGATATATTTCACATTTAAAAAGCGAAAGGATATTGACGAAATCTATGGTTGACTGATTTATTATGATAATTTTTACATTAGTTTAATAGAAGAGTTTCTACTTTTGAAAGCAATAATCAACTAGAACGACTATCACAGAGTGAAATTGTCAAAAACAGTACATCTGACCACTAAAACAGCAAAATAAATAGATGAGATACACCACATTACCAGGAACAGACATCAATGTAAGTAAAATATGTCTGGGTAGTATGACCTGGGGAGAACAAAATACAGAAATTGAAGGGCATCAACAATTAGATTACGCAATCGACCAAGGGGTTAATTTTATTGACACAGCAGAATTGTATTCTGTACCAGCCAAAAAAGAGACTCAAGGAAGTACAGAAAAAATTATCGGAACTTGGTTAAATAAGAGAGCCAAACGAGATGATGTGGTTATTGCATCTAAAATTGTCGGACCAAGTGATTTTGCAAAACATATTAGAACAGGTGGGTTTACAAAAGTAGAATTAGAGGATGCAATACATAAGAGTCTTCAGAGATTACAGACAGATTATATCGATTTATATCAATTACATTGGCCAGAACGAAATACTAATTTCTTTGGTGTAAAAGGGTATATACATGATACTTCAGAACAATGGAATGATAATTTTGCAGAAATACTAAGTTTTCTTCAAGATTTTATTAAGGAAGGAAAAATAAGACAGATTGGAATTTCAAATGAAACCGCTTATGGTGTGATGCGTTATGTTGAAGAAGCTCGAAAAGGGCTGCCAAAAATAATTACGGTTCAGAATCCTTATAATTTATTAAACCGAAAAGACGAAATTGGTCTGACTGAAGCACTTCATCGAGAAAACATTGGACATTTACCATATTCTCCATTAGGTTTTGGAATGCTTACAGGAAAATATTTAGAAGAAATTCCTAAAAACTCCAGAGTAGATCTATTTCCTAATTATAATCGTTATATGAATGAGAATAGTTATAAAGCGACTCGTGCATATAATGAAATAGCAAAGCAACATGGTTTAAGTCTAACTCAAATGGCGTTGGCCTTTGTGAATGATCGTCCATTTGTCACTAGTAATATTATTGGAGCAACTTCTTTAGACCAGTTAAAAGAAAATATTGGTAGTATTGATCTTAGGCTTTCTGATGCAGTTCTAAAAGAAATTGAAGCCGTACACGAGAATACTCCTAATCCGGCACCTTAAGCAAACAAATACTCAACTACATCTTCAATTTTGGTAACCATCTGAATTTGAATTTGGGCGTTTTGTAATGATATTTTATTGTATTTGGAGACGAAAATAGTAGAGAAACCTAGTTTCTCTGCTTCTTGTATACGTTGTTCAACTTTGGTTACGGGGCGTATTTCTCCTGCTAGTCCAACTTCTGCTGCAAAGCAAAAATCTTTGGCGATAGAGATATCTTCGCTAGAAGATAATATCGCGGCGACAACCGCAAGATCTATTGCAGGATCATCTACTGAGATACCTCCTGTGATATTTAAGAATACATCTTTTGCACCCAATCTAAAACCGGCTCGCTTTTCCAGGACTGCCAGGATCATATTAAGACGTTTTAGATTATATCCTGTTGCACTGCGCTGAGGTGTGCCGTATACGGCTGTGCTAACCAAAGCTTGTATTTCTATCATAAGAGGTCGCATACCTTCTACTGTAGAAGCTATAGCAGTACCACTTAATTCTTCGTCTTTTTTTGAAATTAGAATTTCACTGGGGTTAGAGACTTCTCGTAACCCGCTTCCTAACATTTCGTATATACCAAGTTCTGAAGTAGATCCAAAACGGTTTTTTAGAGCCCTTAGGATACGATACACATGATTCCGATCCCCTTCAAATTGCAATACAGTATCTACCATATGCTCCAGTATTTTGGGTCCTGCAATATTTCCGTCTTTTGTAATATGACCGATTAGTAATACCGGTGTAGCAGTTTCTTTAGCAAACTTGATCAATTCTGTAGTGCATTCTCTTATCTGTGAAATACTTCCCGCACTACTTTCTATGTAATCACTATGTAATGTCTGTATAGAATCTATAATCACAATATCAGGTTGTGTTTCTTCAATTTGCCTGAATATATTTTGAGTTTTGGTTTCAGTAAGAATTAGGCAGTTATCTGTTTTTGAAGTTATACGTTCTGCTCGCATTTTGATCTGTTGCTGACTTTCTTCTCCTGATACATATAGAGTCTTATATGGTAGTTTAAGGCTGATTTGTAATAAAAGTGTACTTTTTCCTATTCCAGGTTCGCCACCTAATAATGTTAAAGAACCAGGAACTAATCCTCCGCCAAGTACCCGATTAAGTTCACTGTCATCAGTGTTATAACGAGCTTCCTGACTTGTGTCAATTTCTGAAATCCTTAAAGGCTTAGCTATTTTGGTTATCTTTGGAGTAGTACTAGCACTTTTCCAGTCGCTTGCAGATGCTTTTTGAACTACTTCTTCGGCAATAGTATTCCATTGTTTACATGATGTACATTGTCCTTGCCATTTGGCATATTGTGCTCCACAGTTCTGACAGAAAAAAACAGTTTTGATTTTGGCCATAAAAAAGATCAATAAGAATGTAAAAGTACTATTATTTTGATAACCTTATAAACAAAAAAGACCCTGAAAACAGGATCTTTTTATTCTTAGTATGAGGTAAAGTTTACCAACCAAAATCTTCTTTGATTTTGTTTACTTTATCCAGCATATAATCTTTGGTTAAAAAAGCAACTTCTGCAAGCTGAAAACCACTTTCGTATGCTCTCATTGCTTTTTTAGGCTCTCCTGTTTGCTCATAAAACATACCTAGATAATAATGTCCTAACATCAAATCAGAGTGCTCTTTTATTGCTAATTTACCTAGAGGTTCTAATTCTGACCAGTTCTCATTTTTTTCTATAGCTGTTGATACGGCAATAAAATCGTTTATTCTTATTTTTCGTTTGATACCATATAACTTTTCTGTAGTTCTATATATGTCTACCAAATAATCATAAGGAGAAGACTCTAAAGTAAGGAGCACTTCTTTATACGTTTTTTTGCTTATCGGACGATACATTTCAAAAATTCCTTCAAGAGCTTTTGGAATTGCTCTTCCTACCAATGTATAATGAGAGGATTCGTCAAAATTATCAAATGTATAACTCATTTCAGGGTTCTCTATCGTAGATAATTGTTCATCCAAAGCTACTACACTTTGTTTGATGTTATCTGCATCATTGGTTGCAGTGGCAAGGTAATACCAGATATCCGCAGCTGTAGAAAGTGTACTGTTAATTCGTTCACCCATTGGTGGAGCTAATTCTGGACTTATACAGATATACCCTTGAAAAATAGGATTGTCTTTAAATAGAAAATAATTAATGAAATTGGCTGTATAATCATGGCCAACAATTATTTTTAATTGTGCGGTACGGTAGTTTTGATTGATATAAGGCACAAGTTCTTGGCCTATAAATTCAAAGAATTCTGCCCCTTTAAGTTCTGGTAAAAACTCTGCAGTATCATACCTACAATCGTCTTCTCTAGTCTTTCTTTGATTAACACCAACTACTATCGATTCGGGCATGTCTTCCCAATAAGAAAAATAATCTACATTACCTGCAACGGGTTCAAATAGATAATCCCCGTCCAATACAATAATCAAAGGATATATTTTATCTTCATTTTTTTTGTAATTACGAGGAAGTTGAATTTTTAACTCTCTACTTTGATCTAGTTTTATTGATCTGAAAGACTCATAAATTACCTGTCCATAACTGGAAGCGACAAAAACAAAAGCTATAATAAGAGTTACACTTTTTTTCATAAGTATGTTAAGATTACGGTTAAGCAAGGGACAATATATAAATTATTTCCTTATTTCTCTCTGTTTAAAATGGGGAGAAATAAAAAGGATAACGCTCCGATAATTATATTTATTGCGGTCTGAGACCCCCATAATATCCAACCAAAGGCTTCTCCGGCAGGTTTTTCTATGTCAAAAAGCATTAAAATTGCTGCAATTGCTAATGGAAATGCGCCAATACCTCCATTAGTAGTAGACATAGCCAACGATCCAACAACAAAGGTTGCCAATATAGGACCGATTGTTAATGAAGCTGTTTCGGGAACGGTAAATTTAATCACATAAAACATGGCTAGATAAAGTGTCCAAATAAGAAATGTATGAAAAACAAAAGCCCCTTTCTGCTTCATTTTTGATATTGTTTTTATGCCTTCTAAAAGACCATAACCAAAACTACGCAGCTTAATTAGTAAAGGATTTTCTGAAGTTTTTATCATTCTAAGGAAAACGATGCCAACAATTAATAAACCTAATAAAATAACAAGAGTAATGAATGGACTTGCAATTTTTTCTTCTAAATAGGATAATAAATGTTCTGATTGAAAAAGTAATGTGATTCCTATAATTAATAATAGCATAATCAAATCGATCACTCTTTCAGAAATTATAGTACCAAAAGATTTCTTGAATGGAATATTTTCATAAGTAGAAATAGTACCTCCACGAAGAATTTCACCAGATCTAGGAATTCCTAAATTTGCAAGATATCCTATCATAACAGCCATAAAGCTGTTTGATGTTTTTATTGAGAATCCTAAAGGTTCTAATAAAAATTTCCATCGATACGCTCTTGAAAGATGAGATGTAATTCCCATGATAAGGGATAAAAGAATCCATTTTGGATCAGCTTGAGTAATATATTGAAGTGTTTTTTGTCTTTCTTCAGGTGTTGCAGAAGAGATAGAATACCAAATTAAAAAAACTCCCAATGCTAATGGGAGTATAATTTTAAGAAACTTTATAAGTTTAGGATTCACTATTTACTTTAATAAATTATTTTCCTCATTCGGAAAAAGTAATTGCGGCTTGAAGTTTTTAGCATCTTCAATATCCATCATAGCATAGGTAATTAATATGAGGACATCTCCTTTTGCTACTTTTCGTGCAGCAGCACCATTCAGCGTGATTTCACCACTATTTCTAGGGCCTGGAATAGCATATGTTTCCAAACGCTCACCATTGTTATTATTTACGATCTGCACTTTTTCTCCTTCAATAATATTAGCAGCATCCATTAGATCTTCATCAATAGTTATACTACCGATGTAATTGAGGTCGGCGCCAGTCACTTTAACGCGATGAATTTTTGATTTTACTACGTGTACAAACATGTTACAAAGTTAGTTATTTTTTAATTTAGGGCAATGTTATCAATGAGTCTTATTTCTCCTGCGAATACAGCTATAAAAGCTCTGTATTTTGTGTCTTTTTGTTTTCGCTTTATGGATTTTAGATCAGATACCTTAGCAATTTCGAAATATTCTAATTGTAGTTCACTATTGTTTTTGAATTGATCTGATACCCATTTGTTTAGATAGGAAACACTTTTTGTGCCAAACTCCTTTTTTACTTGTTTTAGAGTAGAATAAATCAATGGAGATATATCGAGTTGTCTTTGGTTTAACCTCTTATTTCGGGAACTCAGAGCTAATCCACTTTCTTCCCTATAAATCGGACATCCAATAATTTGCACTGACATTTTTTCAATTTCAACTAACTTTTTGACAATCTGTAGTTGCTGAAAATCTTTTTCTCCAAAATATGCTTTGTTTGGAGTTATAATATTAAAAAAATGCTTTAACACTGTTCCGACTCCATCAAAATGTCCAGGTCTAAATTTGCCCTCCATTTCATGCTCCAATCCTTTAAAATCATATTTAATAGATAACATTTCGTCTCCATAGACCTCTTTTGGTGTTGGAGCAAATACAATTATTTCTTCAGAAAGAACTGATAAAAGTTTAATGTCCTCATCTAAAGTCCTGGGATAATTAACTAAATCCTCAGAGGTGTTAAACTGTGTAGGGTTAACAAAAATACTAACTATTACTTTTTGATTTTCTTCGAGAGCTCTCTCTATCAGGGCAAGATGCCCTTTGTGTAATGCTCCCATAGTAGGGACAAAACCAATGGTTTTCTTCTGCTTATTAAAAGCTGCAACATCGGTTAGTATATCTAGTCTTTTTTTGTGAACCCGCATTGTTGTATAACTTAAAGGCGTGCAAAAATAAGATATTACTGGCAGACTGCATAAATTTTCGTAATTTTGCAAAATTAATTCCAAAAGGAGGACGATAAAAGTATCGATTATATGAAAGATAAGAGGATATTGTATGTATCATCAGAAGTAATACCTTACCTACCAGAGACTGAAATCTCATCTATGTCTTTTGAAGCGCCAAGAATGGTAAATAGCAAAGGGGGTCAAATAAGAATTTTTATGCCTAGATATGGTAATATTAATGAAAGAAGGCATCAGTTGCATGAGGTGATAAGACTTTCGGGTATGAATTTAGTTATTAATGATTTAGATATGCCTCTTATCATTAAAGTGGCTTCTATTCCAAAAGAGAGGATGCAGGTTTACTTTATTGATAATGAAGATTATTTTAAAAGGAAGGCAACTTTAACAGATGAAGAAGGAAAATTATTTCCTGATAATGACGAACGAGCAATCTTTTTTGCCAAAGGGGTTATTGAAACGGTTAAAAAGTTAAACTGGTCGCCAGATGTAATTCATGTACACGGTTGGCTTGCTTCACTCCTACCGCTATACTTGAAAAACTATTATGCTAATGAACCACTTTTTGGTCATAGTAAAATAGTAACTTCGGTATATAACCATGGATACGAAGGTACCTTGGATATGAAAATGATGGAAAAAGTGAAGTTTGACGGAATAGATGAAGAAAAAATAAGTGATTTGGCAAAACCAACATATAGTAATCTTATGAAGGTGGCTGTTGATAATTCTGATGCTATAATTGTAGGGTCTGAAGAAATTCCGGCAGAACTTGTAGAACACTTAAAGACTATAGACCAACCAGTTTTAGAATATAAAAAACCAGATGAATTTGCAGATGCCTATGAAGCTTTCTATCAAACGGAAGTGTTGGTATAAGCAAAACGATGAAATTATTTATGAAATTGAAGAACATTTTAATTAGAACTACAGTTATAGTAGCTGTTGTTTCTACCTTTTTGTCTTGTGATGACGATTTTAATACAGTTGGTAGTGAGGTTATAGGAGATGTTAATTTTGAAGACAATCAATATACAGCGATTCCTGTAGCGTTTAGTAGAAAATTTGACAGAGTACGTACAAATAGTCTGCCTCGTGATTTACAAGGAGCAATTCATTCTAATATATTGGGAGTATATAACGATCCGGTATACGGTCAATCTGTATATAGTATCTTATCCCAGGTTCAACCATCTCAATTTAGCCCAAGTTTTGGAACTAATGCGGTCTTGGATAGTGTTGTTTTTAGTCTACCCTATTCTAGTACTATTACGGGGACTACATCGGTTGCGATAAGTGAAACGGTTACTGAAACGGCAACTACATATAGACTGGATTCTATATACGGAGATTCGCCATTTAGGCTTTCAATTTATAAATCAGATTACTTTTTAAGAGATTTTGATCCAGCTTCTAATGATAGACAAGTGTATTATTCTGATGATATCGAGACTAATTTTGGACCAGAGGTAGAAGGAACTTTATTACACACTGATAATGCTTTTGCACCTTCTGCAGAAGAGATTATTTTAACAACACAAACAACTGCTGCTGATGGTACGGTGACATCAAACCGTGAACGCGTATCTCCAAGACTAAGAGTTAAGTTTTCTGATGAGGTTGTAGCACAGTTTAAAACATTGTTTTTGGATAAAGAAGGTAGTATAGAATTAAGTAATGTGAATAATTTTCGAAACTACTTTAGAGGAATTTATATTAAGGCAGAACCTTTAAATGATACAGGAAATCTATTATACCTTAATACTGCTGGAGCACAGCTAACATTACATTATAGTTTTGATACGACTACTACGGCAGATGATGGTTCTGTAATTAGAGATGATGGAGAATTGGCCTTAGGTTTTTCTAATATTATCATGAATTCTATAAAAACCGATTTTGATCCGACTATTGCAGACGAATTACTTCCTGAAAACCAAGATTCGACTAATGGAGAGGCTGATTTATACCTAAAAGGAGGTGCAGGATCATATGCAGTAATAGATTTGTTCGGTGGTAATGTTATTAATGAAAATGGAGAGGAAGAAAATGAGCTTAGTTTTCTAAAAAGACAAGATTGGTTAATAAACGATGCAAGTCTTAAATTTTATATTAATCAAGATAAAGTTTTGCCAGGAGTTACTGAACCAGAAAGAATCTTTATTTTTAATACAGAAACGGGAGAAGTGCTCGTAGACTATCTTGTGGATCCATCTATAACTGCTGATTTTCCAATTGTTTCTGGAACAAATCACTTAGGACGAATTAGTAGAGATTCAGATGGTAATGGAGAGTTTTATAGAATACGTATTACACAGTATATCTTAAATGTCCTGAATGATCAATTTGATAATGTAAAACTCGGATTATCAGTTTCTCAAAATGTAAACATAATAACAAGTTCAATCGGTGATACCCCTATCACTAATAATGAGGTGATCCCCACCTCGTCAATAGTTTCCCATGAAGGGACAGTTCTCTATGGAAATGGAGCAAGTGTTCCTGAGTCTAAACGTTTAAAACTGGATATTTTTTATACAGCATCAAAAAACAACTAACAAAAAAACTTAAATCATGTGCGGAATAGTAGGGTACATAGGCCATAGAGAAGCCTATCCAATTGTTTTAAAAGGATTAAAAAGATTAGAATATAGAGGATACGATTCTGCAGGAATCGCTTTATATGACGGTAATGATATTAAATTGTCTAAAACCAAAGGCAAAGTTGCAGATCTTGAAGAACGAATAGTAAAAGAGATTCCTTTAGAAGGAAATATAGGGATTGGTCATACAAGATGGGCTACACATGGAGTGCCTAACGACGTAAATTCTCATCCACACTATTCTAATTCTGGGAATTTGGTGATTATACATAATGGTATAATCGAGAATTATGATGCCCTTAGGAAAGAATTGATAAATAGAGGGTATTCGTTTACATCTGAGACTGATACCGAGGTATTGGTCAATCTTATCGAGGATGTAAAAACTAAAGAAAATGTAAAATTAGGTAAAGCGGTTCAAATTGCACTTAATCAAACCGTAGGTGCATACGCAATCGCTGTTTTTGATAAACAAAAACCTGATGAGATTGTTGTTGCCAGATTAGGAAGTCCGTTAGCAATAGGAGTGGGTGAAGATGAATTTTTCATCGCTTCAGATGCTTCTCCTTTTATAGAATACACAAATAATGCTATTTATCTTGAAGATGGAGAAATGGCAATAGTTCGTAGAAATAAAGGAGTAAAAGTAAGAAACATTAAAGATGATAGTTTGGTAGATCCTTATTTACAGGAACTACAAATTAATCTAGAGCAGATAGAAAAGGGTGGATATGATCACTTCATGCTTAAAGAGATTTATGAACAACCTAACGCTATAAGTGATACCTATAGAGGTAGAATGCGGGTGGCTGATGGAATTATAAAAATGGCAGGAATAGATGATAACCTGGCTAAGCTTTTAAATGCTAAGCGTATTATCATTATAGCTTGTGGTACTTCTTGGCACGCAGGTTTGGTTGCAGAATATATTTTTGAAGAATTGGTTCGTATACCAGTAGAAGTAGAGTATGCTTCAGAATTCAGATATAGAAATCCTGTTATTCATCAGGATGATGTGGTGATAGCAATATCTCAGAGTGGAGAAACTGCTGATACAATGGCTGCAATCAAATTAGCAAAAGAAAATGGAGCTTTTGTTTTTGGAGTTTGTAATGTTGTGGGGTCTTCTATTTCTAGAGAAACTCATGCAGGTGCATATACACATGCAGGACCAGAAATCGGAGTGGCTTCTACAAAAGCATTCACAACACAAATAACCGTTCTATCTTTGATAGCCCTTAAACTAGCTGAAAGAAAAGGAACAATTTCAAATAGTGATTTTCATTACTATTTACAGGAATTAGAAAGAATTCCTGAAAAAGTAAAGTTAGCTTTAGAGTCAAATGATCATATTAAATTTATCGCAGATACTTATAAGAATGCAAAGAACTTCTTATACTTAGGTAGAGGATTTAATTTCCCGGTAGCATTAGAAGGAGCCTTAAAGTTAAAAGAGATTTCATATATACATGCAGAAGGATATCCGGCTGCAGAAATGAAGCATGGACCAATTGCATTAATTGATGAACAAATGCCTGTTGTAGTAATTGCAACCAAAAAAGGTCATTATGACAAGGTTGTAAGTAATATTCAGGAGATTAAATCCCGAAAAGGAAAAATCATAGGTATAGTTACCGAAGGAGATGTGACTGTAAAAGAATTAGCGGATCATGTAATAGAGATACCAGAAACGGAAGAGTTTTTGGCCCCGCTCCTTACTACCATACCACTACAATTATTGTCGTATCATATAGCGGTTATGCTTGGTAAAAATGTGGATCAACCTAGAAATTTAGCAAAATCGGTAACAGTAGAATAATATATCTATTATAAAAAAGAATTTCAAAAAAGACCACCTATTCAAGGTGGTCTTTTTTTATGACAAGAAATAGATGTTTTCTTGCACACTTACATTAGTAGTAGAAAAACCCAAATGATTATTTTTTTAAAATTTTAAATCCTATAAAATTTAATCCATTATAGTTTTGTTAACTTTTTAAATCGGTTAAATACGTTTTTTTTCGATAAAAAACATATTTTTCTTTGATTTTAATAAAAAAGAGTTAATTTTGCGACCTTAATTTATATTTTTACTATGCGCGCATAGTAAAGTTAACTTGATTAATAAATCTATTTTATGAGAACAATTATATTAGTGTTTATGCTTTTTGTTGGAGTCATTAGTACTGCACAAAATGTTATCAATGGTAAAGTTGTAGATGAATTCAATCAACCTATTCCTGGAGTTAGTGTTGCATTAAAAGGTACTACAGAGGGGACTATTTCAGATTTTGATGGAAATTTTTCTTTGACTGTCAGTAAAGCGTATCCTTTTACCTTGGAAGTCAGTAGTGTTGGTTTTGAAACTGGTACCGTTGTCGTTACTTCTGGCTCAGGTGATTTAACCATTACGTTAACAGAAATAACTTTTCTTGATGAATTAGTTATCTCTGCATCTAGAGCTCCTGAACGATTATTTGAATCACCAGTAAGTATTGAGAGATTTGGTGTAAAAGAAATAAAGAATACAGCTTCTGCAGATTTTTATGGTGGTCTTGAAAATTTAAAAGGTGTGGATATTAACACTAATAGTTTGACCTTAAAATCAATTAATACTAGAGGTTTTGCAACTTTTGCAAATACAAGATTTGTACAATTAGTTGATGGTATTGATAATACAGCGCCAGCACTTAATTTTGTGTTAGGAAACCTTATTGGTATGAGTGAATTGGATGTGCAAAGTGTAGAATTACTACCTGGTGCATCTTCAGCATTATATGGTGCGAATGCATTTAACGGGATACTTTTTATGAACAGTAAAAGTCCATTTGATCATCAAGGAATCAGTGCTTATGCAAAAGGTGGTCTTACTTCTCAAGAAGCAGCAGGAGACAATGAGTTTTATGATTATGGAGTAAGAATGGCACATGCTTTTTCAGATAAGTTTGCTGCCAAAGTGAATTTATCTATATTAAGAGGAACTGATTGGTTGGCTGCTGATAAACAAGATTTATCTAATCCAAATTCAACAAGAGAAAATGATCCTGGGTATAATGGGGTGAATGTATATGGAGATGTTGTCGCTCAGACTTTAGATAGAGTTGGTGCTCAATTAGTGGAAGGCGGATTTTTAACTCCTGCTCAAGCAAGTCTTTTGCCAAATACATTGGTAAGTAGAACGGGTTATAATGAAGCAGACCTTAACGGAAATGATGCAGAGAGTTTAAAATTTGACGCAGCGTTACATTATAGACCGTTCGCAAATGATCTTGAGATTATTTATAATGGAAGATTTGGTAGAGGAACTACAGTTACTCAGGATGCTAATAGAACATCATTAAGAAATTTCTTTTCACAACAACATAAATTAGAAGTCAAAAACGATAATTTCTTTGTAAGAGGATATGTGACTGCTTCAGATGCTGGTGATTCATATGATATTCGTTTTACAGGTATAAATGTTAACAGAGCATGGAAGGGCGATAATCAATGGTTTGCAGAATATGCCGGAGCTTATCTTACGGCTTTAGGTGCTACTGGATCAGAAGAACAAGCACATGTAGCTGCAAGACAAGTTGCAGAAACTGGTCGTTTAATTCCGGGAACTCCTGAGTTTAATACAGCTTTTGATGCTGTAACCTCTAATCCTGATTTAACAGAAGGATCTAGAGTAAAAGATGAATCACAATTTAGACATGCAGATGCTAACTATAATTTTAGTCATATTACTAAAGATTTTGCAGATATTCAAGTAGGTGGTTCTGTTAGAGAGTATAAGCTAAATTCTTTTGGTACTGTTTTTACAGATGCTAACGGACCTATTAAATATTCAGAATTTGGAGTATATACTCAAGTTCAAAAGAAATTATTAGATGACAGGTTAAAAATTACCGGTTCTGTACGTTATGATAAGTCTCAACTATTTGATGGTAATTTTTCTCCAAGATTTTCTGTGGGATATACTTTAGGAGCGAACAGAAATCGTAATCTTCGTGCGTCAATACAAACAGGTTTTAGAAATCCAACTACTCAAGATTTATATATTGGGTTAGATATCGGAGCAAATGCCTTACTTGGTTCTGCGCCAGATAACCTTGATAGATATGTTATACAAGATCCTTCTGGTAACCAAATTACAGGAAGAGATGCATATGAGAATTCATTCTCTGCTAGATCAGTACTTGAAGGAAATCCTACTGCTGCAAATATTGATATTGTAAAACCAGAAAGGATTACTGCGTACGAAGTTGGGTATAGAGCACAATTTGGATCTGTTATTTTAGACGGTAGTGTATACTATAACCAATATGAGGATTTTATTGCTAATGAAAATGTAATAGTTCCAGGTGTAGGTAGAGTAAATGGTACGCCAGCAGAACAAGCTGCTGCTGCTACCGCTGCTGCGAATATTCAAACTAGAAAAATATTTACAGCGTCTACTAACTCTGATGTAGATATTAGTTCGTATGGTTTCATTGCTGGTGTTACAACTGAAATAAAAGGTTTAGATTTAGGCGTGAATTATACTTTTGCAGAGCAAGATTTTGACCAAAATGAAGATCCTGATTTTGTGAGTGGTTTTAATACGGCTAAGCATAGAGTAAAGGCAACGTTTGGTAAAGATGAGTTGTTTAAGAATTTTGGTTTCAATGTGAGTGGAAGATGGAGTGATGAATATTTATGGGAATCTGATTTTGGAACAGGAATGATCCCTTCTTTTACCGTTGTTGATGCGCAGATTAACTATGCTATTCCTAAACTAAAAACTAAATTAAAAATAGGAGCTAATAATATTACAGGAGAAGAGTACTTTACAGCTATTGGTTCTGGATTTATTGGTTCTCAATACTATGTAGGTTTAATAATAAACAACCTATAGGAAGGAAAAAATTCTTAGAGTTTATAAAGCCTGTTTGATTTTTATCAGACAGGCTTTTTTGTTTCCACAAAAGTTTTAAAAAAAGAATTGTGATAAATGAAGTTTTCAATTATCAATAAATTTAAATAATAGTTTTTTTTATCATAAAAACACAAAGTTTTGGCTATTTTATTGAAAAATTACTAAAAAAACGTATATTGTTATCATAACTATTAAAACTCAGGGGTATGAAAAAAATTACATTAGTGATAATGCTAATGGTAGGTGTTATTGCTACTGCACAAACAACAATTAAAGGAAAAGTAGTTGATGAAAGTAATCAACCAATTCCAGGAGCTAACATTGCATTAGAAGGTGCTCGAGTGGGCACAGTTACCGATTTTGATGGGCTTTTTTCTTTAACAGTAGAAAATTCTCCGCCTTTTACCATAGTAGTAAGTACTGTTGGATTTGAATCTTCTTCAATTGATATTTCTTCTTCAGTTGACGATTTAGTCATTACTTTAAAAGAAGGTACCGAACTTGATGAAGTAATTGTTTCTGCCTCAAGAACACCAGAACGTATATTCGAATCACCCGTAAGTGTAGAACGATTTGGAATAAAAGAAATTAAAAATACAACCTCGGTTGATTTCTATGATGGGCTGGAAAATTTAAAAGGAGTCGATATTAATACCAATAGTTTAACTTTTAAATCAATCAATACCAGAGGTTTTGCTGATTTTGCAAATACTCGTTTTGTGCAATTAGTAGATGGAATGGATAATACATCTCCTGCTCTTAATTTTGTTTTAGGGAATCTTTTAGGGATGACAGAATTGGATGTGAATAGTGTCGAACTATTGCCAGGAGCATCATCTGCATTATATGGTGCAAATGCTTTTAACGGAATCCTATTTATGACCAGTAAAAATCCATTTGATCATCAAGGAATCAGTGCTTATTTTAAAGGAGGAATTACCTCACAAGATGCCGCTGGAGATAATGAGTTCTATGATTATGGAATTAGGCTCGCGCATAAGTTTTCTGATAAGTTTGCTGCAAAAGCAAATTTCTCTTATCTACGAGGAACAGACTGGTTTGCGACAAGTACAGTTAATGTTTTAGACACCGCTACAGATCGATCAGACCCTAATTATGATGGTCTTAATGTATATGGTGATGAGGTGAGTACGAATATAAGGGGTGTTGGAGAGCTACTTGTGGGTAGAGGGATTTTACCTCCTGGAGCAGAAAATCTATTGCCAGATGAGAATGTTAGTAGAACAGGATACGATGAACAGGATTTAAATGCATACAATGCAGAAAGTATAAAGTTTGATGCTGCTTTACATTATAGACCGTTCGCTAATGATTTTGAAATAATTTATAATGGAAAAGTAGGTCGAGGAACTACAATTTACCAAGGAGCTAACAGGTATTCAATTCGTAATTTTTTCTTGCAACAACATAAAATAGAATTTAAAAACAACAATTTCTTTGTAAGAGGATATTTGACAGATGAAAGTGCTGGAGACTCATATGACACACGTTTTACAGGGATAAATATCAACCGATCATGGAAAGATGACCCTACTTGGTTTGGAGAATATGCAGGAGCTTTTGTACAGGCGACGCTGGCAGGAGTTTTGCCAGAACAAGCACACGCCTTGGCAAGACAAACTGCTGATACAGGACGTATATTACCAGGTACTCCAGAATTTCAACAAGCTTTTGAGGCCGTAACTAATGATGCTGATTTGGCAACAGGTTCAAAATTTCAAGATGCTACTCAACTAAGACATGTGGATGTTAATTATAACTTTAGTCATATTACTTCAGATTTTGCTGATATACAGGTAGGGGGTTCATTTAGAGAATATAAGTTAAATTCTTCAGGAACAATTTTTACAGATTTTGATGGCCCTATTCGTTATTCAGAATTTGGTATATATACACAAGCTCAAAAGAAGCTTGCTGATGAAAGATTAAAGATTACCGCATCTGTACGTTATGATAAGTCACAGTTATTTGATGGTAATTTCTCTCCGAGATTATCTGTAGGGTACACATTAGGAGAAGATAGAAATCATAATATTCGTGCCTCTGTACAAACTGGATTCAGAAATCCTACTACTCAGGATTTGTATATTGGTTTGAATGTTGGGCGAGCAGTATTGGTAGGTTCTGCAGAAGATAATTTGGATAGAGATGTAAGGGTTTTTGATGATGTGAGTGGAGCTGGTGTTGGTATTCTGGGATCCGATACGGTGACGATAACTGGTAGATCAGCATATGAGAATTCTTTTTCTGCAAGTTCCGTAGAAAATGGAGCGCCAGTAGCTTCTGGTGCAAATCTCGTAGAACCAGAAAAAATCACGGCATTTGAAGTGGGATATAGAGGAAAGGTCAAAAAATTTATAATTGATATAAGTGGATACTATAATCAGTATAAAGATTTTATCTCTACACAAAATGTTATTGTTCCGTATTATGGTCAAGTATCAGATATTGCAAGTGGAGATTTGACTGCGTTAGCAGCATTAGATAACAGAGATTTTGCAGTTTATCAGGCGTATACAAACTCTGATGTTGATATCAAATCCTTGGGAGCAACCGTAGGTGTTACTACCAAAATTCATGGTTTTGATGTAGGAGTCAACTATACATTTACAGAACAAGATTTTGATAGAGATGAGGATCCTGATTTCAGAACTAATTTTAATACCCCTAAGCATAAAGTGAAAGGTACTCTGGGACATACAAATGTGTTTAAAAACTTTGGATTTAATACGAGTTATAGATGGAGCGATAGTTATTTTTGGGAAGCTGCTTTTGGAGATGGAAACATTCCTTCTTTTTCTGTTATAGATGCACAGATAAATTATAAAATTCCAAAACTAAAAACTACACTTAAGGCAGGAGCAACAAATATAGGAGGAGATGAATATTTTACTGCATTTGGAACAGGGTTTATAGGATCTCAGTACTACATTGGGCTAACAATAAACAACTTGTAAGAAAATAATAATGAATTCTATTAAAGAAATTTAGATATGAAAAAGACTATGTGAAATATGTTGCTTTAAATACATACACATAATAACGATTTTCAATCTGATAAGTAAAAACAAATAAAAAAGAACAGATGAATACTCAATATAAATGGTTAATACTTCTGCTAATTTTTGGATGTATTTCCTGTGACTCAGACGATGATGCTTCTACAACAATGCAAGAAGTAGTAATTACTTCAGGTGACGCAGATTTTTCAACATATGTTTCTTTGGGAAATTCTTTGACAGCAGGATTTACTGATGGAGCATTATTTATTGCGGGGCAAGAAAATTCGATGTCAAATATTTTAGCAAATCAATTTGCTCTTGCGGGAGGAGGAGACTTTACACAACCCTTAATGAGTGATAATATAGGAGGAGCATTAATAGGTGGGATGCCAGCTTTGAACCCTAGATTTTATTTTTATAGTGACCCTAATCCAGAACCTCCTAACGAATCTGGACCACGATTATTAGGAACTACTCCAGGAGATAATACTCCAGAAATACCTACAACAGAAATCACCAATGTGCTGTCTGGACCATTTAATAATATGGGTATTCCGGGAGCTAAAAGTTTCCATCTATTAGCAGATGGATATGGTAATGCTGCAGGGTTGCCAAGCTTGGCAAATCCTTATTTTGTAAGAATTGCTTCTAGTGCTACAGCTTCTGTATTGGGAGATGCAATGGCACAAAACCCAACATTTTTCTCTTTATGGATTGGGAATAATGATGTTTTGGGATACGCTTTATCAGGAGGAGATGGTACAGACCCTATAACTGATCAAACCATGTTTACTAATGCATATAATGGGTTAGTAACTACGTTAACTTCTGGAGGGGCAAAAGGAGTTGCATTTAATATTCCAAACGTAACCTCGATACCACACTTTACTACAGTTCCTTTTAAACCATTAGACCCTACAAATCCAGGTTTTGGACCATTGATTCCAACATTAAATGCTCAATTTGCAGGTTTAAATGAGGTTTTTACAGGGTTAGGAGTTCCTGAAAGAGCAATCGAATTTGCTCTTGATGCAGCAAGTGCAGTAGTTATAAAAGATGAGTCATTACCAGATTTGTCTTCTCAAATAACAGCAGCACTTATAGCAAACATGGTCGACCCAGGTACAGCTACCCTTACCGGTATTTTATATGGCCAGGCTCGACCTGCTAATGAAAATGATTTATTAGTGCTACCAAGCTCTTCAATTATAGGCCAAGTTAATACAGATGCTGTTGCCATGTTGATGATGACCTATGGGTTATCCCAGATGCAAGCTGGGCAATTAGCTGTTAATGGTGTAACGTTTCCTTTAGAAGATAAATGGGTATTGATACCAGCAGAGCAACAAGAAATTGCTGCTGCAACAACAGCTTTTAATACAGTGATAAGTTCGGCAGTACAACAAGCAGGTTTGGCGTTTGTAGATGCAAATATGATTCTTGATCAAATTTCTGAAAGTGAAAACGGAATAGCATTTGATGAATTTCTATTGAATGATAATTTGGTTTTTGGAGGTGCTTTTTCATTAGATGGAGTACATCCTACGGCAAGAGGATATGCATTCTTAGCTAATAAAGCTATTGAAGAAATAAATACAACATATAATTCGAACTTACCGTTAGTAAAGGCAGTGGACTATCCAACATTTTATTCGCTAGCAATGTTACAGTAAAATAATAGATAATATAATTTTCTTTTAAAAAACCACTTTGTACTATACGTCCAAAGTGGTTTTTTTATGCTGTTTATTGAAGTGGTTTTTGAGTACATTCCTTTTTCAATACATCGAAAATAATGAGATGCGATACTTGAAACTGGAAGTTTATATACAGCTGCATTTATTAACATATTCGATCAAAATTAAAATGATAAACCGGAAATAGTACAACTCAATGCTACGGTATACGTCTCTATTAAGTTTAGTTTATTTAAAAACAAGTAAACCAGATATAAGTAAAATTAATTCAGAAACAATTCAAAATCATTGTAAAGCAACTAAAAAAGTAGTGTTTTTAAGGCTTAAAGAAGAAGTAAAGTATGCCTCTAAAAAAACAAAAGAAAATGAGTTATTTTTTTCATTTTAAAAGACTATATTTGCAGCCTGAAAAAAGCTAGTATTCAGTACAGTTGGATACCTGATTTTTTTACTATAATTAAATACTAAACATTAAATAGTTATATAATGTCTAAAGTTACAGGTAAAGTATCTCAAATTGTAGGTCCGGTTATCGATGTAGAATTCGCTGCTGGTACTGAATTACCAAAAATTTATGATTCGTTAGAAATTAACAGAACAGACGGTAGCAAACTAGTGTTAGAGGTTCAGTCTCACATTGGTGAAGATACTGTACGTACTATTGCAATGGATTCCAGTGATGGATTAAGCAGAGGGATGGAAGTAGTTGCAACAGGAGCTCCTATCCAAATGCCAATTGGAGGAGATGTATATGGACGTCTATTTAATGTAATTGGAGATGCAATTGATGGTTTAGGAGATCTTCCAAAAGTTGGTGAAGCTGGCCTTCCTATTCACCGTAACGCTCCAAAATTTGAAGATTTATCAACTTCTACAGAAGTTTTGTTTACAGGGATTAAAGTAATTGATCTTATTGAGCCTTATGCAAAAGGAGGTAAGATTGGATTATTTGGTGGTGCCGGAGTTGGTAAAACCGTATTGATCCAGGAATTGATTAACAATATTGCAAAAGGTCATGGTGGTCTTTCTGTATTTGCAGGTGTTGGAGAAAGAACTCGTGAAGGAAATGACCTTCTTCGTGAGATGCTTGAATCTGGTATTATCAAATATGGTGATGACTTCATGCATTCTATGGAAAGTGGAGGATGGGATTTATCCAAAGTGGATAAAGAAGTGATGAAAGAATCTAAAGCTACTTTCGTATTTGGACAAATGAATGAGCCACCAGGAGCACGTGCACGTGTTGCACTTTCTGGTCTTACAATAGCAGAATATTTCCGTGATGGAGCGGGAGACGGACAAGGAAAAGACGTACTTTTCTTCGTAGATAATATTTTCCGTTTTACCCAGGCTGGTTCTGAGGTATCGGCATTACTTGGACGTATGCCATCTGCCGTAGGATACCAACCTACTTTAGCAACAGAAATGGGTGTAATGCAAGAACGTATTACTTCTACAAAGAAAGGATCGATTACATCTGTACAAGCAGTTTATGTACCTGCAGATGACCTTACCGATCCAGCACCAGCAACAACATTTGCTCACTTGGATGCAACAACAGTATTATCTCGTAAAATTGCAGAACTTGGTATTTATCCAGCAGTAGATCCTTTAGATTCTACTTCTAGAATTCTTTCTGCAGATATTTTAGGAGATGAGCATTATAATTGTGCACAGCGAGTAAAAGAGCTATTGCAACGTTATAAAGAATTACAAGATATTATTGCTATCCTTGGTATGGAAGAATTATCTGAAGAAGATAAATTAGCAGTGGGACGTGCACGTCGTGTTCAACGTTTCTTATCTCAGCCATTCCATGTAGCAGAACAATTTACTGGTATTCCTGGATGTTTAGTAGATATCAAAGATACTATCAAAGCATTTACAATGATTATGGATGGTGAATTGGATCATTTGCCAGAAGCTGCATTTAACCTTAAAGGTACAATCGAAGAAGCTATTGAAGCTGGTGAGAAAATGTTAGCTGAAGCATAAACCGAAGCTAATGCTGAACTTGTTTCAGTATTTTTTGTCGAAAATTAAGTAATAATAAGATCCTGAAAAAAGTTCAGGATGACAAACAAATTTGTCTATGTATTTAGAAATAGTAACTCCAGAAGCAGTTTTATTTAGTGGTGAAGTAACCTCGGTTGCAGTGCCAGGAGTAGATGGAGAATTTCAAATGTTAGATAATCACGCACCTATTATTTCTTTGTTAGGAAAAGGAAATGTAAAAGTGTATGGGGATATGAATTTGGAAGAAGAGGTTGCTAATAAATTCACTAAAGGTGAAAACGGAGTAACACTACTTTCTATTACCTCAGGAACTATCGAAATGAAAGATAATAAAGTAATTGTACTAGCAGATTAAGCTAGAAAGGACTTTAGATCTTTTTAAAATCAATATATTTAATCCCTGTTATTAGTTAACAGGGATTTTTATGTTTTTAAGTAACCCTTTTCCATATTCAACTTCTTTTCGAAATCATTTTTTGATCGCTTCGATCCTAAGTTTTATCGTGGTTTTTATACTTGTTTTTTTACAACCATTTGGATCAAATAACTTTAGTAACCCATATAAAAGCCTGTATTTTATAGGGTATGGAGGGATTTGTTTTATAGTATATATTGTTTTTCATCTTTTATCCAAATGGTATTATGAGAGTTTTAAAATATGGAAATGGGTCGAGGAATTATTTTTTTGCATCTTATACCTTTCTGTAGCAATTACTTTAGCTTTTATATATACAGAAGTTATTATAAACAAAAGACCCGAACATCTTACTTTAAGCTTGTTCCTATTTTGGTTTAAGCATATGTTTCTGGGGTTTGGATTAATATTATTTGTTCTTGCTCTTTTTTTTAGACATCGGTATGCAAGTAAAAAGAACATTATCAAGGACGATGTAGTTAGTACAATAGAAAATGAAGAATCCAAAAAGAAAACAATTCTTCTACAAGGAACGATGAAAAAAGAAATCTTTGAAGTCGTGACATCGCAAGTTGTCTATGTTAAATCCGAGGATAATTATGTAATAATTTTCTATAAAGATGAGGAAGTAGTAAAAGAAAAAATACTACGAAATACACTTTCTAATACGAAAAAGCAACTTTCTTTCTTGTTGCAAACCCATCGGTCTTATCTTGTTAATCCTAAATTTATGAAATCTCTTAAGGGAAATTCGCAGAATGCAAAACTTCTGTTAGAAAATATTGATAATGCTATTCCTGTTTCTAAAACTTATTTTGAAAGTGTAAAAAAGACTATTAATTAGCCACAGTTTTTTAGTATTTCACCACAAAAAATATGCGTTAACCACAAAAAAGACAGACTACCCACTTTCATTTTTTTTACAATGTATGACCTCCTTTATTTGTAATCAATCTATGATAGCAATAATAAATTATGAGGAAATTTGGTAAAATAATTAAAGGATCATTTGTAATCATTATCACTGTTTTGCTCTTAAGCACCTTGTGTATTCGATTTTCAAGATATACAGATACAATAATTTATAAAACTAATGATGTAGGTTATGATACTCTTAAAACAGTATTCACTTATGAAGAATACTATTTTAAAATGGATGATCATACTAAGATACACGGAGTGCTTTTTAAGACAGATACGATTCATTCAAAAGGAACTATTTTTCATTATGCAGGCAAAGGAATGCATTTACAGACATCTTTAAAGTATTATAAAACATTACTTTCAAGAGGGTTTCAGGTATTTAGTTTTGAACGTAGAGATTTTGGAAAGTCCACAGGTAGTGCAGACAATTCTCGTATCTTAAAAGAAGATGCATTATTTGTTTTTGATGAGATAATAAAGCACGAAGACGTAATCGATAAACCTATTATTATTTGGGGACAATCACTAGGAGGTGCTTTTGCAGTAATGAATGCAGCAGAAAGACAAGAAAACATTAGAGGTCTTATTGTAGAAGGTACATTTAGTTCCTTTCCTGATATTGGTAAGGTATATGCAAACGCATTACATCTCGAAAACTTTAAATGGATTGTACCTCTTTTAATGAACAATGATTTTCCAGCAGAAAAAGAAATAAAACGCATTACAAAACCTGTACTAATTATTCATAGTACAGTTGATACAGAAGTACCTTATGTCTTAGGAAAGAAACTTTATGAAGCTTCAAATAAATCAAATACTGAATTTTGGAAAATACAAGGAAAACATATTCGAGGAATATTTGATTATGAAGATGAATACATAAAAAAAATCGAGAAAATGATAACTCCAAATACTAATTAATTAGCATTTGGAGTTTCTATCTATACTAAGATTTATAAATGCTTTATATTATCAATTCTGTTTTTATCTAGTCGCGTTCCGTAAGGATCAATACTAATGTATTTAGGAATCTCATCAACAATAATCTTTATTTGAGAATTCTCTTTGTCAAAATGATACGCTTCTAAATATAAGATATCATCACCCACTTTGATCTTTTTAGGATGTTTTCTAAATAATCCTATTTGGATAGGTTCCTGAATCGAAATTTCTACATCTTTACCCTGATTTTTGGTTTCAAATCGTTTGGTTACTGCATCTAGCGTAATTTCGTATTTTCCACTTTTTAGTTCTTTGTATGAAGTGTTCTCTATTTTTAAATCATAAATAATAATACGCTTAAACCAATCATCAATTAGGGGGTGATATTTTGTAGGAGTTACCAGATAAATTTCTTCAAGAAAATCCAAGGTAATAATTTCAAATTCTTCTTTATTTCCAAATTTAGACACCAATTTATGAAGTATAGTATTTATTTTTCTACTTCCAATAAGCTCTTTAAGCGCTAGTAATACAGTGTAATTTTTGCCATATTGGAGATAACTTTGCCCGTCTGATAAATAGATAGGAGGTTCTAGTTCTGAAGTGTATGAACGTCCTGTAAAATATCGTTTATTAGATGTTTCTGATAAATTCCACAAAGCACCTTTTCCGTAATACTTCTCCATTACTACCATTTCTGTGTATTTGGCTAACCCTTCTGTAAAAAAACCTCCCCCTTGAGTCATTTTGGGTGTTAGTATGTGTCCCCACCATTGGTGTGCTACTTCATGAATAGTACGTTTGGCTACCAGGTCAAAAACTTCAGGATTACGTTGATCCAATAAATAAAAATTATCTTCGACCATACTTATGGTTCCTGGCATAGCCTGTCCTCCAAAGGACCAATGTGCAGGAATTTCTGCAATACGAAGATGATCAAAAGCATAATCGCCAAAATTTTGGGTACAATACTCTAATGTCTCTTTACTAGCCTTCATAGCCGAAGTGATATTCATCTGATGCTCTGGATGAAAATATTGTTCTATATTGATACCATTATATTTTTCTTGTTGTACTTCGTAACGAGCAGAAAAATATCCAAGTAAAGGAGATACCTTACCATGTGTCTTATAGTGATAATAATTTCTGTGACCCTCTTTCCATTTTTTAATAAGATTTCCCGGTGCAATAGCGATTTGATCTGTCTGTGTTGATACTATGGTTTCAAAAGGAACACGACCAATAAGGTTATCAGGTTTTGCATGTAAATTAGTATTGTTTATGATTTCTTCTTCTAATTTTGGTAACCCACGCTTTATTCGTTCGCTAGAATTTTTAATTTCCTTACTTCTTCTGTATCCCAAAGATGGTTCAAAGGAGGAATGTAAAATATAGCTGCCATTTTTTACAATAGAATTTCGAGTTTCGAAACCATCATTTTTTATGATGAGCTCATATTTAAATTTTAAATGCTGACCAGGCAATAAAGGATTTTTTAATTTGAACAGATGTGTTTTGAAAATAGAATCATATTCAATCAATACGGCATTTTCTAAAAATACGGATTGTAATGGTTCTCTTGGAGATATAAAAACAGTAGTAATTTTAGTGTCACTTTTATTACTTAAGATATAATCAGCTTTTACTGTGTATTTTTTCTCATCGGGATAGATATCCACGGCTGTTTTTAGATGGATGGGATACAATTCTTCAAGCGAATCGTATTGTTTAAATTTACGTTCATAAGCTTCGGCTAAATCTAATTCCTTATGAGAAGAAACATAACCATTTATAATATTGACATTAAAAAAAATTATGCTTCCAGAACTAATAAAAAGTAGAGCTAATACAAAAACAATACTTCTTTGGAGTGTTGTCCAATTCGAAAAAAGTAATCGTATTCTGAATTTTGCACTAGCGATGATTCCTCGTTTCCATAATTTGAAGGCTAGTACTACCAAAATTCCTGCAAGTGTTATCCAATATAAAGCATAATAATTAAAGGGTTTTAGGTAATATCCATAGCCATTCATATCGTTGTATATTACTTTAGATGTTCTTCCTAGTTGAAGTAGTGGATGTTCTATCCCAATAAAACTACTTAGCGAACTTCCTAATAAAAAAATAAGAATTCCAGAAAGAAACATTCCTATGTATTTGTTGGATACTATACTTTGAATGAAGAGTGTCAAAACACCATAAAAAATCATCTCAGTACCCTGAAAGTAGAACATATTAATGTATTGTTGCCATTCAAAATCATAATAATCTCCAGCAATCTGAAAACTTATAGAAACTAGAATAGAAGTGATAATTAATAATAATGGTAATACGAGTAGTGCAACATATTTTGAGAAAAAAAAGATATTGTTTGATGCAGGAGTCGTATCTAAAATACCGTTAAAATTTAAATTTCGTTCTTTCCATATTAATTCTCCGCTATAGAAAATAATAAGAATTAGACTTAAAATAGGTAGTGGTTCACTTATCAATTCAATTAATGATGATGTTGAAGGATATAAACTATCATGATAAAAACCACCTTCATAAATCCTATTATAAATTTCGGTTATAGCGATCAAAATCCATATCAAAAGTACTGCAATAAAGGGTAAGCTCTTAAAAATGTTTGTTAGCTCTAATTTTGTGAGGGATAAAAAACTAGAGCATTGTGCTTTTCTGGTTTTTGCAAATGTCAAAACTGGAGTGTACAATTTTTTCTGATGTACTCTTTCTAAAATGGCTTCATTTTTTTTTGCTTTTTGAGCATTTTTTCTAAAGGAGAACAGTTTATATGTAGTTCCTAAAAGAAGTATTGAAAGCGAGATCCAGATTATTCTGTTCCAAAGAAAATATCCAGAAAAGGATAGAAGTTGAGTATTCTTTTGAAAAGGAGTCCAATACATGGTTTGCTCAAAAAAAGCAGATAATCCAAATGGATCGGCTAATGCAGCAATAACCATATTTTCTTGAGAAGGTGGTACAGCCTGGGCAAGCATAGGAGAGTTGAGAAATATAGAACACCCCCAATATAAAGCATAAATAAGAACAGCACCAATATAGATTGTTAATGCTTTTCGAGAAAATACAGAAATTGAGAATAATAAAGCAGTAAGAATAAATAAATTAGGAAATAGTAGGGTTGTCCAAATAGATAAATAATGTATAATCTTAAAGGGAGCAAATTGGTCTGGGGAAGTGGGGAAAAATGTTCCTGTTCCAAAACCCACAAGTGCTAAAGTAAATACAATAAGGCTAACCAAAAATACTCCCAAAAACCGACTCCAATAATAATGATGTTTTTTGATAGAAGTAGTATAGATAATGCCTTCGGTATGATATTGTTGGTCTCTAATGATTGCATGCACGCAATAGAACATAATCGCAAAAACAGATACCAGGCTAAACATTCCAATAAAAAAACTAATTTGATATGGAGCATTACTTTTAATTAATTCTGAACTTCCTAATCTACCTTTTGATGACATGAAAAATCCAAAAAAGAAAAATGCAATAGAAAACATGTAGAATGATAATTGCCTGGAATGATATCGCCATTCGAATTGAAAAAGTTGAGTAAACATAATCGTGTTTATTTTGTAATTAATTTATGCTTGTAACGTGCTGAAATACACATCTTCTAATCCCGGATTAATAGGTTCAAATCCGGCTTCTGGTTTTTCATCTGCAAGAACATGAAGTTGCGTTTTGCCAGATATTAGTCGGGTAGAAATGACATTAAAAGCAGTTTGATAACTTTTTAGATCTTGTTTTTCTATGATCTTGTGCCAGATTTTGCCATGTAATTTCTCTGTTAATTGAGTAGGAATACCTCTTGTAATTATTTTACCCTGACTCATGATAGCCATATTAGCACATAAATCTTTTACATCTTCTACAATATGAGTAGATAGAATAATAATAATGTGTTCTCCTATTTCACTTAATAAATTTAGAAATCGATTACGCTCTTCAGGATCCAGACCAGCTGTTGGTTCATCTACAATAATCAACTTAGGATTACCTAATAACGCTTGTGCAATACCAAATCGTTGTCGCATTCCGCCAGAAAAAGTATATACTGCTTTTTTTCTATGCTGGTATAGATTTGTTTGTTGCAATAAGGCTTCTACTTGTTCTTTGCGTTCTTTTTTATTAATAATGCCCTTTAAAATAGCAAGGTGATCCAGGAGTTTTTGCGCAGAAATTTTTGGATATACTCCAAATTCCTGTGGGAGGTATCCTAATTGATTTCTTAATTCCTGAGGTTGTTTAATAATATCAATTCCGTTAAACAAGATGTCTCCCGATGACTGTTCTTGTAAAGTCGCAATTGTTCGCATTAAAGAAGATTTACCTGCTCCGTTTGGCCCTAACAAGCCAAACATACCATTATGAATAGTTAGTGAAATAGTATCTAACGCTTTTACGCCATTAGCATAGGTTTTTGATACATTTTTTATTTGTAATGTGTTCATACCAATTAATTTTGATTCTGACACGAACATAAATTGAGTTGGAAGAGAAACCCAATAATTTATATGAATACAAATAGAATTGAACAGATACTTTGAAAAACACAATAAATACGATTAATCAAAAAAAATGACGAGTTCGTTTCTATTTTGATAGCGTCTGTACATATAACTATTGGGATATGTATAGGTTTATTATTTTTGAGTTATGATTGGATTTTTAAAGAAATATAGAGCTATCCCATTTGGATTTATACTTCTCTTTTTTATAATTGAAGGCCTTAAGTATGTTGATTTTATTCGTATCGATTCCGAAGAAATACTAGTTAATGTATTGGGGTTTATATTTTGGGGATTAGTTATTTCTATTATTGTACACGCTGCATTTTTTCATAGAAAAGAGAAGATTTTTTATTGGATGATAGCCAGTTGGACAATCTCTCTGATAGGATTTATGTTGGGGAAATTAATGGATTATAGAGTGTTAGGGATCAGTTGTATGTTTTTATTGTTTATAAGCAGTTTTTACATTCTTTGGTCATGGTATTTACAGAAGTATAAGAATAAAAACACAATTACATTATTAAAAGAACGTAAGTCTATCTTGATAAAAATGATAATCCTTGCTATCATTTTTATTGTTATGTTAATAATAGATGACTATATGAGAGTGCCTGATAACCCAATTACTTTTTCCTTATTGACATTATTTTGGTTGGGAGTATTTTATATTTTGGCACCAAGATTTTTTCAAAAATACAGATTGTTGATTATCGGACTCTATGGAGGAGGGTTAGTGTTGTTTTATTTGGTTATAGCTTTTTTAGGTACCAGAACCCATGAAGAAAATCTCGATTTATTTATAATTTTTTTGTTTCCTATACCCTTGTTCATAGTATTGTGGCTGTATGATCAATGGAAATGGTTTCAAAATCTAAAAGCAGATAAAGCCAAAGCAGAGTTAGCATTGTTAAAACAGCAGGTAAACCCGCATTTCTTTTTTAATACCTTAAATAATTTATACGGACTTGCAAAACGTAAATCTGATGATGCTCCAGATCTTATTCTTAAACTCTCCGATATTATGAGATATGTAATTTATAAAGGGAAAGAATCTGAAGTAAAACTAGAAGAGGAGATAGAATATCTTGAGAATTATATAGAACTTCAGCAAATACGACATCATGAAAAGGTAGAAATTACTTTTAATAAAGATATTCAAGAATCTGATATCCTGATTCCTCCATTATTATTTATAATATTGTTAGAAAATGCATTTAAGCATGGAGTAGATTCTTTAGTGAAAGGAGCTTACGTCAATATAAATCTTGAAGTTTCTAATCGTCAGATTATGTTTGAAGTTTCTAATAATTATGATAAATCTGCTCAAAGTGATTCTAAAGGTATTGGACTAGAAAACCTGAAAAAACGATTAGAGATTATATATAATAATGCATTTACTCTTGATTTTGATATCCAGAAAGAAACCTATAACGTACGTTTAACAATTAATATCTAAACATGAATTATATCATTGTAGATGATGAACCTATAGCGCATACTATAATCGAAGATTATGCTGTGTCACTAAGTGATTTAACCTTGATTGGGAATTGTTATAATGCCATAGATGCAATAACATTTTTGCAGAAAAAACAAGTAGATCTGATTTTTTTGGATATTGAAATGCCTAAACTAAAAGGCTTGGATTTTTTACGAACGTTAACCTCCCCTCCGTTGATTATAATTACTTCTGCGTATTCAGAATTTGCAGTAGAAAGTTATGAGTTAGAAGTTTGTGACTATTTATTAAAACCTTTTTCTTTTGAACGATTCTTAAAAGCATATACCAAAGTAATCAAAGAAAAAGAACATTCTTCTAAGAAAAATAAAATTGTCAAGGAGGCGACTAATACCAGTATTTTTTTAAAAGGAGATAAAGAAACTTATCATATTCAGTTAGATGATATTAAATATTTAGAAAGTTATGGTAGTTATGTAAAATTATACCTTCAAAATGAAATGTTACTTATCCATCAATCAATTTCTTATTTTGAAACCATTCTACCAACAGAACAATTTATAAGAGTACATCGCTCTTTTATGGTGAGTGTTTTTTCAATTAAAAGTATTGTTGGGAATCAAATTAAGTTAGAAGGAGCGGTTATTCCTATAGGACAATCGTATAAAGCGATTTTGAAAAACAGATTGTTTTAAAACAGTATTAAAAACTCGATCGTTCAAATATTCAGACTAATTTAATATAGATAACCTTTTATCAATATTAACGTAAAGTAGCCTTAAGAATTAGCTAAGCTTTTGAAAGGTGTAGGGTATTACTTTTAAGTGATTATTAACCAAACACTTTTCAATTATGAAAAAATCTATTTTATTTACACTCATCTTTATTGTTATTCTTAGTTGCGAAAAAGGGGATGATTTTACCCCTGATCAAACCCAGAGAGAGAATGCTATTAATTTAAACAAAAACCAAAATTTTTACCTCGACTTGGCATTTTACCATGCTCCGATTCATTATCAGGATGTTGACAGGACTGGTTCTCATGGTTTGAGTGGGAAAGCAGATTATATTACACGATATGATTTTGATGGAGATCTTAACGCAAAGAATAACTGGAGTAATATTTCAAAAACTAGCAATCAAGGAAATGCTGTGGGGTATTATTCTGTAGTAGAAACAACAACACATTATTTTGTTACTTATGCGTTTTTTCATCCAAGAGACTGGACAGATATTTTCTTTCTATATCGCTTAGATGAACATGAAAATGATCTGGAAGGTGTTTTGACGGTTGTTAAAAAAGATAATTCGATGTATGGCAGTGCTTTGGGAGCTATAACCGTATTTCACTCTGATTTTTATTCTTATAAAGCACCTAACTCTGGATTGACTAATGGAAACGAAGATATAGATGGAACATTAACATTACAAAATCACAATGGAGTAAGTCGATTTAAAACCTCTGCAGAAGCCAAAGGCCATGGTATAAAAGCGCATTCAAAACAAAAACCAGGAGGGAGCGATTATATAGTGTATTTTCCAAGCAAAACCACAAGTGAGTATCCTTCTGATATCTATGATAGAAATGTAAAATATAAACTAGTAAATATTTTCGAAAATGGAGGGATGTGGGATCAAAGATTTAATACTAGTCTATTTAGTAATGCCAAATCTTTTCAGAAATCGTATGGGAATGGTAACGCTAATGCTCCTTGGAATTGGGATGATAAAAATGATGGGGGAAATCAAGGATTATTGGCAGGAGGAATAGCATATTACCCCGCTCACCTTGTAGATGAATATTTTAATGGACTAGAAAACTTTGATAAAACATATACCTATAATCCATATTTGGGAATTGAATAAAAACTTAATTATGGTACCATGGAGTCAATTTTTTGGTTTCATGGTATCATTGATTTAATACGAGTAAAAAGCGCAATATTTTTGATGTTCTAAAAAATTAACGGTATTACGATATAAATGCCTGATTTTTAGATAAAATTATGTTAAACAACCTATATTAGCAGAAAGGTTTTATACTTTTCCCCATGCAAAAACTCGCTAATATTAAAACTTGAATTATGATTCAAAGACTGATCACCTTTGTAGTTATACTAAGCACTTCATTTCTTTCTGCGCAGAAAAAGACTTTGACCCATGATGACTACGATTTATGGAAGAATATTACTAACGTAAAAATATCAAATAAAGGAAGACTAATTGTTTCTACAATCCAAACTAATACTAAAAGAGGCGATGGCTATTTAGAAATATATAATACTCAAAGTAAAACTAAATTCACCTATCCAAATGGATATCAGGCTTCAATTTCTTGGGATGAAAACTATGTGGTTTTTAAGAAAAAACCGGCATATCAATTAACTAGAAAAGAAAAAAAGAAAGAGATAAAAAAAGAAAACAGAGCAAAGGATGCATTATTGATCTATGATGCAAAAACCAATAGCATTTCAGATTCTATTTTAAGAGTCAAGACTTATAAAATGCCCCAAAAAGAAGAAGGCTGGTTAGTTCTTGAAAAGTATAAAAAGGAAAAAAAGAAAAAGAAAGACGCTTCTGAACAGAAAAAAGACACGTTACAAAAAAATACTTCATTAGCATATAAACAAAATTATGCTCTGGTATATAACTTAGAAACTAAACAAAAAGATACCATACATCAAATAAAAGATTTTACTATTCCTGAGCGAGGAAATACTTTTTATTATACACTTAAAAATAAAAAAGAAAAAGAAAGAGATCTAGGCGTATTTCAATACAATTTAATATCTGGGACAAAGACTGTTATAGATACTACAAAATACATGTATACTAAACTCTCGGTGTATAAAGATGGTAGTCAATTTACATATTTATCAGTTACAGATTCTACAGCAATAGACTCTTTAAAATTTGAACTACATTATTATAAAGATAGAAGATTACAAAAGCTTGTTGATGTTAAGGGTAAACACCTTAGGAAAAATTGGGAGTTGAGTAAGGATCAAACTCCTTTTTTCTCTGAAAAC
Source organism: Aquimarina algiphila (assembly GCF_947494415.1). Lineage (NCBI taxonomy): Bacteria > Pseudomonadati > Bacteroidota > Flavobacteriia > Flavobacteriales > Flavobacteriaceae > Aquimarina > Aquimarina algiphila. The sequence goes on from NZ_CANLVC010000004.1 coordinate 197,966, forward strand.
GGAAAACGACTTTACTTATTTTCAAAACCCAAAATTGTATATAGTAAGGACACAACTTTATTAAAAGATGAAATACCTCAAGTAGATGTTTGGAATTGGCAGGATAAGCTGATTCAACCCGAACAGAAATCCAAATTCGAAAAACTTAATAAGAAGGCTTATCTATCGTACTATAATACAGAAACCAAAAACTATATTCATATTCAGGATAATACTATTGATGATGTCATTTTTGATGATGATAGAGAACAGCAATTTGTTTTAGGATCAACGGGATCACCTTATGATGTTAGACGATCCTGGGATTTCCCTCGAACCAAAGATTATTATAAAATTAATACAAATACAGGGCAAAAGCATTTGATAATTAAAAATATAGGTTCTCGACCATATTTGTCTCCAGACGGAAAATATGCTTTGTATTATGATATGAATACCAAAAATTGGTGGTCAGTTAATTTGCACACCGAACAAAAAACAAATCTTACTAAAGATTTAGAAGTAGCATTTTATGATGAGGATAACGATAAACCTGCATTACCTTTTCCATATGGGTTTGGAGGTTTTGACAATGAAGGTAATGCCTTGATTTATGATAAATTTGATGTTTGGAAAGTTTTGCTTTCGGGAAATAAAGCACCAAGTAACATAACTAAAACCGGAAGACAAAATAACATCCAATATAGAATACAGAGGCTAGATTCTGATCATAGAAATTTAGCGTCATATAGTAATAAGGCATTGTTGATTACAAGTTTTGATAAAAAGACAAAAGTTTCTGGTTTATATGTTTTACGAAAGGGAAAACTTATTGAAAAAATAAAACCATTAAAATTCTATATAGGATCTTATAAAAAAGCAAAATATAATGAGGTGTTCACCTATCGAAAGGAAAACTTCACTACTTTTTCTGATCTTTATGTAACAGATGATGGATTTAAAGAATCAAATAAAATCACAGAAATCAATCCACATCAAAAAGATTTTAAATGGGGAACTGCAGAGTTGTTTTCATGGAAAGCATATGATGGCAAAAAATTAGAAGGAATTCTATATAAACCAGAAGATTTCGACCCATCTAAAAAGTACCCCTTGATCACTTATTTTTATGAGAAAAGATCAGATAGCTATAATTATTATCATATTCCAAGGCCTAGTGCTTCTACGGTAAATGCTTCTTATCTCGTAAGTAATGATTATATCATGTTTGTGCCTGATATTGTTTATGAAGAAGGTAAACCCGGAGCGAGCGCTTATAATTGTATCGTTTCTGGAGTAGAAGCATTAGAAAAATCTGGATATATTGATAGTGATAATATGGCTATTCAAGGTCAGAGTTGGGGAGGATATCAAGTGGCGTATTTAGTTACAGTAACTAATAAATTTAAAGCTGCAATGGCGGGCGCACCTGTGAGTAATATGACTTCTGCATATGGAGGAATCCGATGGCAATCAGGAATGAGTAGGGCTTTTCAATATGAAAAAACACAAAGTCGTATAGGTAAAAATCTATGGGATGGATTTGATTTATATATAGAAAACTCTCCATTATTTGGAATTCCCAAAATAGAAACACCACTATTAATGATGCATAATGATAAAGATGGGGCTGTCCCGTATTATCAAGGTATTGAAATGTTTATGGGAATGCGCAGACTGCAAAAACCAGCATGGTTATTGGTGTATAATGATGAAGCTCACAACCTAAGAAAGATAAAAAACAGACAAGATCTTTCAATACGGATGATGCAGTTTTTTGATCATTACTTAAAAGGTGAACTTGCACCAGAATGGATGACTAAAGGTGTTCCCAGGATACAAAAAGGAAGAGATTTTGGCTATGATCTGGAAACGGTAGGGAAACGACAAAGCATCACTCCCAGTTCCAATGAATAAGATGCCATTCTACACCATCGGATTTATGAGTAATTAATGTTTTAAAACCTATTGCATAATGCGCTTGTAATGAGCGTAAATTATTTGATGCAACTTCTGTAATAAGGAGATTATAGTTTTGTTGTGACTCTTTTTTGATGGTTTGATACAAACCTCTAAAAATGCCTTGTTTTCGATAGGCTTTGTCAACACAGATTTGCCCCATAACAAAATAAGAGATATGCGCATCTAAATGTGCTTCAATTTGAGTAAACATGGGTTTCAGAATTTCAATATCCTCTTTAAAATCTTTAAGCATACACAGTGCATAGCCAACCACTTTGTTACTATCTTTGGCGATAACATGTGGTTGTAAAGTATTCATTTTTTTAAGGATTTCAAGATCATGTTGTACGGTAAGAAAGCCTTCTATTTCTTTTTCGCTTTTAGAAATTGATATAGGTAAGTTATTTTGTTGAAGAGTTAAGATTTGTTGTAATTCCTCTTCAGAAGTAACCGTGGTATACGTTATACTCATGATGTATGTGACTATTTAGCGTTTAACCATTTTTCACGTTTGTTTGTGGCTTTTTTACCAGCATTTTGTTGTAATACAATCTCAATTTTTGGATCTGTAGCAAGAGTCATTTCTGTTTCTATCTCTTTTTCAAACCTTTTGTAAGTGATCTTTATTTTTTCTCCAGGAGTATATTTTTTAAGTAATTCTTCCAGTTCTTTTTTATTAGTAAAGGAATCATCATTTATTGCTAAAATAATATCATCTTTATCTAATCCTACTTTATATGCTGGTGTTCCCTTTTTAGGATAATTATTGATTATTGCGTTATTATTTTTATCAAATTTTATTGAGATTCCGTGATATGGTTTTTTAGAATCATTAATTAACGAAACTCCAAACTCAGCAAATAAAGTTTTATAATCAGGGATTTGGCTATCATCAATATATTTTTTGAAGAAATCATTAGCAAAACTTTCTCCAGCGTATTCTTTTAAAGTGGTTCGTAAATTATTTTTGGTATATGGAATTTCAGTTTTACCATATTTTTTCCAAACTAGCTTCATATAGTCATCCAGATTAAGGTCATCTTTAAGATTTCTTAGCGATAAATCAAGTGCTAATCCTAATACACTACCATAAGAGTAATATGAAATAAAGGTATTTCCTCGATTTACTGGATCTACAGATGTTGCGGCATCTACAAAAGGAGCCTGATAGCTCATTTCTGTTGGATTAAAATAGGCTCTGGCAGGTGAGTTCCAGACATAGTTATAGGATCCTGCTAATCCCTTTATGTATTGCTCTTGACTTAAAATACCGGCTCTACACAAGATTAAACCGGTATAATAACTGGTAAAGCCTTCTGCAAACCATAATTCTCCCGACATATTAGCTTCTTCAAAATTAAAAGGTTCTAATGTTTTTGGTCGTATACGTTCCACATTCCAGGCATGAAAAAATTCATGAGATACAGTACCTATATTTTTTTCCATTCCTTCATTGGCAAGACTACGTGTACTGGTAAGTATTGTAGAATTTCTATGTTCCATGCCATCTCCTGATACTTGTGGCATATAACAGGCTAAAAAAGTATATGTGTTATTGTCAAACTTAGGATACTCCCCAAACACGGCTTTTTCCTGCACTACAATCTTTTTAATTTTTTCAAAATATGTACTGGCCTCTTCTTCTGTACCAGGGTGATGTAAGGCAAGCTTTATAATATTGTCTGAACCATTGGAAGCTACTTTAAACTCCCGTACTGTATGGTTACTAATTTCTACAGGACTATCCATAAAGTATTGTAGATTAGGAGCACCAAATTTATTCGTTCCCAAAGTCTTGAGTTGGGTAGCTATTTTCCAATTTAGATCTTTTCTAAAATCAAAAGTAATTTCTATCGGTCGATCTTTTAGTTCTGGGGCATATATAAAAGTGGCAGGAATATTAAGATGAGCATGAGTTTCATCAATTTGCGAATAGGTACCATCTGCTCGATCTGCAAATAAAGTATAAGAAACGTTAACAGTACCATCATGTCCCGAGATATCCCATTGATGTGGGTTAGGTCGAGTAGTGGTGATTTTTTTGCCTTTACCATCAGTAACTACTAGATCATAGACATTCTTCGCAAATTCATGCAAAGCATATCTTCCGGGAGATGTTCTACTCATCCTTATGGCAATAGTATCTGCTTTTAGATCTGTTAAAGTTAGTTTTATTTTGGCCTCATGATGGACCGCATTGTCAAAAGATATGTTATATTGATTTTTTGATTGCGAGAAGCCCAATTGTACAAGTAGTATCGCTATTAATATTTGTACTATTTTCATTTGTTTAAATTTATGATTCGTGTTGTCATATAGAATTCACAAAAATTATTTTAATACTTTTAAAAGTTATAACTACACCGAATTTCTATACAAATTAATGATGAAATCCAAATATAAGTATTAATTGTAATTCTATTGAAGTACTTTTTAATAGGGATGACTGATACTAGAAAGTTTAACAATGTTTTTTATGGTTAATGCTATCGCCTTCCAATCATTTGCTTTAAAAAAGGAAAAATCTCGCAAGTATACCTCAGCAGTATTTTCATTTTTAATAATATCAATATTTATAATTTTTGGAATTCCATTATCAAATAGTAAAGCTTGTGGAGAATTTTCTATAGCATTGATGTCATATACACTTCCTTGGTAAAGAGGTTGAATAGTAGGAACATCAGTATGTCCAACAACAATATGAGATGCGTTAAAGGTGTGAAGTATTTGATCTACTTCTTTTTTTGAGGTTTTTTTGACTTTGTCATTTTTTCTAATGTAACCTCTGTATTGTGTGACTCCTGTTTCTCCGAATATGATTTCTTTGAGGTCTTCATTAACCGCTTCATGGTTCCAATATTTCCAGGTAGCTTGATTTATCTGTTTTATGGTGTATTTTTTTGCTGCAGTTTCAGGACTTATTCCACCATGTGCAATTAGTATGGAGCCTATTTTAAGTAGTACTGGTCTAGTTCTAAGCCATTGTCCTAAATATGTTTTGTTAGAAAAAGCTTCTTTGAAGGTCATCATTTGCTGAATAGCAAATAAACTAGCAGGGTGTACACGACTGAAATTTCCTCTGAGTAGGTATTGTTCGTGATTTCCTAGGAGATAATGAACCATTCCACCAGCTAACTCTGCTTGCTCCGAAAGCTGAACTATTTTCCATAGCACAGTACTTACTTCTATTCCACGATCTACCATATCACCTGCAATAATAAGATGGTTTTTTCCAAAACTCCAGTTGCCAAGAGAATCAATGGCCTTAAGATTTTTGAGAAGCGTATCCATGTATCCATAATCCCCATGAATATCACTAATAAATGTAATTTTTTCAGGTATAGTTGTGACCTCTGTAATTGGTTTTTTAATTTCTGGTAGAGAGAAGTTAAAGGAATGATTTTTAGAAGTAATAGTGAAGTTCTTTAGGGTAGAATTATAAGTTTTCTGATGCGTACTATTTTCTTGATACCAGTCTACAACGATCGTATCATCTTTTTTGTAAGTCACAATAGGGCCTTCAATAAAATCATTATCAAATGTAGGGTTATCACCTGCACCGCCTAGATTAATACTTAGATTTAGAAACTTTGAATTTAGAGGAATTTGTAATGTTTTATAGATACCATTTTTGGTTAATATAAAAGTACTTTGATTCATTTTATAAAGTATAAAAATAATGATAAGAGTGAGTATGCCTAATATGGGATAAAGTAGAAATAGCTTCCATTTTTTGATCTTTTTCATTTTTTGGTGTGTTTAAAATTAGACAATAGAAATACTGGACAATGAATTATTCGTTGTCTTTTGATTATGTTTATTGAATACTATAGTATGTATAGCATTCTATTGTAAATTGATTTTTAAGAGATGTATTTACTTAAGAAAAAACGTGATCATTATTATAATTAGTTATGATTGATATTCCAAAATATCTGAAGGTTGACAATCCAGAATTTCACAAATAGCTTCAAGTGTAGAAAATCGTATTGCTTTTGCTTTCCCTGATTTAAGAATAGAGAGATTTGCAGTGGTAATTCCTATTTTTTCTGCCAATTCTTTACTCTTCATTTTTCGTTTGGCTAGCATTACATCTAGATTTACAATTATTGGCATAGTTATATAGTTAGTTCGTTTTCTTCTTGTAATTGAAATCCTTCTTTAAATATTGCTATAATAAACCAAGCAAAAATTCCTAACATGATATGTAAAAATACTGTAGAAAGATCACTTAAACCTATACTGTATCCTACTATGAACAGAATGATTACATATACAAAAGGTGAAAACAAATTTAATATGGCAAAATATTTCAAATGCTTTATGGCTATTTTGGTAAACAGTATTTCTGCTTTAAAAGTTTTAAAAATCAATGATAACGTGTAGAAAAATAAAATATAGAAAACAAAAAATACAATAATTGATAAAATTACTTCTGATTCGTATTGTCCTTTTACAAAAGAACCTGTAAAGGGGATCTCAATGGCAAAACGATTATCATTAATACTGAGAAATGTGTCTGTGATAAATGAAAATGCTATAAATAAAAGGAATAAGCAGTATCCAAAAGCGATGAACCAGGTACAATAAAATAATAGTTCAGATAACGATTTTTTGCCAAACATTTTTAATCTCATAGTTATACAGTTAATTCGTTTTCAGATTGAATTTCAACACCCCTTTTGAAGATAAATGCAATAATAAAGATAATTCCCGCCATAAAAAGAAATTCTGAGCTTCCCCAATCAAATTCAAATACAGCTCCTTTTTTTAATAACCATTTACTATATCTATTTGCAAAATAGGCTAATAAACCTGCCCATAATGAAATATAACTAATGTTAGAAGTTAATTTTGCTATGGTTGATGTAAATGGCTTATCAAAATCAATCTTTAAAAAAAATTTGATCACCAAATAAAACATATAAGCTTTCAGAGCGATTATAGAAACAATTAATGATAAAAGCATGATATAATACCTAACAGAAAAATCATAAAGGTTTGATAAGTCCAAACCTAGATATAGGTTTTGTGAAGCTTCTTTGTTTACAAAAAGACTTATTATACCCGAAATAAGGATTGCTCCTAACTTAATACATAAACCAATGAATATAACCCAGGATATTATTTTCATTGCACTTAAAACTTGTTTGGTTTTCATATTTATTATTGTTTAACGATAACAAATATATAAAAATTATTGAAAAACAATAATTTATTATTAAATAATAACAATTTCAGTGTTTAGTTTTTAAAATCTAAAGGTCTTTGTACCTTTGACCTATGCTGCCTAAAAAATTGATAAAGAAACTCGATGATCGCGAAGCTAATAATGCATTAAGGGGATTAGGGATGCAAAATACTTTAAATGATTTTTCATCCAACGACTATCTGGGATTTGCTTCTTCAAAAAGAATTTTTGATCGATCTCATGAGTTCTTAAAAGAGAAAGAAATTTATAAAAATGGAGCAACGGGTTCCAGGTTGCTTTCTGGGAATCATACATTATATCCAGAAACGGAAGTTTTTTTAGCAAAATTTCATAATGCAGAAACTGCTTTGTTGTTTAATTCTGGATATGATGCTAATATTGGGATTTTTTCTGCTGTTCCTCAGCGAGGAGATGTCATTTTTTATGACGAGTTAATTCATGCTTCTATAAGAGATGGAATACAAATGAGTAATGCCAAATCCTATAAATTTAAGCATGATGACTTAGAAGATTTAGACGCGCACATTAGACGAGTTCAAAATGGGGATGATAAAAATCAGGAAATTTATGTGGTTACCGAATCTGTTTTTTCTATGGATGGAGATACTCCTGATCTAAATGGTTTTGTAGCATTCTGTAAAAAATATGATTGTCATCTTATAGTTGATGAAGCACATGCAATTGGTGTTCACGGAAAATATGGAACTGGGCGATTACAGCAATTACATATTGAAGATCAGGTTTTTGCAAGAATTAATACATTTGGTAAAGGAATGGGATGTCATGGAGCTGTAATTTTAGGCTCATTAGATTTAAAAAGGTATTTAATAAATTTTGCCAGAAGTTTTATCTATACGACAGGATTACCACCGCACGCTCTGGCTACTATCAATATTGCTTATCAGGAACTTTATACGACACCTGAAATAAAAAAACTTGCTGAGAATATTTCTTTCTTTAAAGATAAACTTGAAACACTTGATCTAAAATCACATTTTATTAAAAGTGATTCTGCGATCCATTGCTGTATTATTTCAGGGAATAAGAAAATAAAAGAAATAGCAACCAGAATTCAGGAAAAAGGATTTGAAGTAAAACCTATTTTGTCTCCTACAGTACCCGCAGGTGAAGAGCGATTGCGATTTTGTTTACATTCTTTTAATTCTAGAAAAGAAATCGATGAAGTTCTGGAGTTGTTAGCTACCTTTGTCAATACCTAAAAAAAAGGATAGTTATGTCTAGTAAAAAAAAGGGACATCCAAAAAAGATATTCATTACAGGAATAAGTACCGAGGTAGGAAAAACGATAGCTTCTGCTATTGTTGTAGAAGCACTGCAAGCGGATTATTTTAAACCAATTCAGGCAGGGGATTTAGAATTTTCAGATACTGATAAAGTAAGAACATTGGTATCTAATTCAATATCTAAATTTCATAAAAATAGTTATGCTCTAAAAACACCGATGAGTCCTCATGCTGCTGCAGAAATTGATAATATTGTCATTGATCTTGATAAGATAAAACTTCCAAACGTAAACAATGATTTAGTTATTGAAGGTGCAGGAGGATTACTGGTTCCTTTAAATGATACCAAGACTATTCTCGATATTATTAAACCTGATTATAAGGTTATTGTGGTATCCAGGCATTATTTAGGAAGTATTAACCATACCTTGCTAACTATTCAGATTTTGAAAGAAAAAGGATATAACGTCTCTATTATTTTTAGTGGAGATGAACATAAAACTACAGAAGATATCATTCAAAAGATGACAGGAGTAAATATCATTGGTCGAATTGAAGATGAACCTTATTTTGATGAAAGAGTGGTTTCTTCATATTCAGAACTGTTTAAAGATGCCCTTGAATCTATTTAGCATAAAAAAATAAATCAAAAAGATACTCGTTTCTACGAAAATACGCTTCATATGACTTTAAAAGAAAGAGATAAAAAGCATCTTTGGCATCCTCTCACACAACATAAAATACATCCCGAAGCATTACCCATCGTAAAGGCAAAAGGAGCTTTGCTATTTGATGAAGATGATAAAACATACATAGATGGTATTGCATCCTGGTATACCGCTATGTATGGGCATTGTAATGATTTTATATTAGAGAAAGTACAAGAGCAAATGCAGCAGTTAGATCAGATTGTATTTGCCGGATTTACACATAAACCAGCAATAGAGTTATCTGAAGAACTTATCAAAATCTTACCAGATAATCAGGAGAAGATATTCTTTTCTGATAACGGTTCTACTGCAAATGAGGTGGGTATCAAAATGGCACTGCAGTATCATTTTAATAAAGGAGAAAAAAGAAATACGATTATTGCGTTTAAAGATGGGTTTCACGGAGATACCTTTGGAGCGATGTCTGCATCTGGATTATCTGTATATAATGGTCCTTTTGAAGATTTTTTTATTAATGTTAAACGTATTTCGACACCTAATTTTGAAAATATTGATAGCGTAATAAAACAATTGCAAGCGTATATTGAAACTAATGAAGTAGCAGCTTTTATATATGAACCATTAGTTCAGGGGGCTAATGCAATGCATATGTATGAGGCACGATATTTAGATCAAATCTTAAGTATCTGTAAAGAAAATAATGTGATCACGATTGCCGATGAGGTAATGACCGGCTTCGGAAAAACAGGAAAACTATTTGCATCAGAATATATAGAAACAAAACCAGATATTATTTCGATGTCAAAAGCTTTAACTGCCGGGTTTGTTCCTATGGCGGTTACAAGTTGTACACAAGAAATCTATGATGCTTTTCTTGATGATTCTGTCGGGAAAGCTTTTTTTCACGCGCATACGTACTCTGCAAATCCGATAGCATGCACGGTAGCATTAGCTGCAGTAGAGTTGTTACAAACAGAAGAATTCCAAAATCATATTGATAGGATAATTAGAGCTCACAAAGATTTTGACACCAGGATAAAAGAGCATTCTAAAGTAAAAACAACAAGACAAAAAGGAGTAATCTATGCCTTGGAATTAAATATAGACATGGATCGATATGGTAAAAAGCGTTATGAGATATTTGATCATTTTATGAAGCGAGGAATTTTTCTAAGACCATTGGGAAATACAATTTATATTCTGGCTCCATATGTAATTACTAATGACCAATTAAATAGTGTTTATGATGCTATTGTTGAATTGTTGGGACAGATTTAGGCATATTGTTTGATGAAGAAAAGGAGAAAACTTCTTCACATGAAAAACCTTTTACTTTGTTTATTTATACTTTGCATTTTAAGTTGTAGTAGTAATTCTAAAAATAAATTAGATGTATTATTAGAAACTGTAGATATTCCAGATCAGGAATTTAAATTTTCATCAGACACTGTTCAAACATTAGTAGGTGAGAAAGGAACAATTATTACTATAGACCCAAAGGATTTACAATTTGAAAACCGAGAAGAAGTTAAAGGAGAAATTACATTATTACTTAAAGAGTTAACAACTAAAGAAGAGTTATTAAGAGCAAATGCTCAAACAATTTCTGATGATAAATGGCTTATTTCTGGTGGAGCATATAATATTCGATTATATGTTGAAGAAAAAGAATTGCAATTAAAAAAAGATGCATTTATAGAAGTTGAATTTCCTAAGATTATGGATGATGATATGCAATTATTCTATGGAGATAGTAAGGGTAATGGTAATATGAATTGGAATAAAACAGCTACACGTTTTAAAGATAAAAAGTACCAAACGATTTTTTTTCAAGATTCTTCATTCATTATGTTCAATAATATTTTAAAAATTGATGAACCTGCTTATGTTACCTTAAAAAAGAAATTGAATAGAAGGAGTGTAAAAGAGTTACAGGAGGCTTATCCGAGAGTGGATTCTTTAAGTATCAAAATGGATACTATATATGCTTATGAATATTGTATATATAGGTTTTTAGATGAGACTTATGAATTGGATATAAAAGATTTAGATTCTATCAAGAAAGAATGGGAGGGAATTAAAAAACGTAATAAAAGAATTGATGAAGTATATCAAAAAATAAATCTATTTAAACTTGGATGGGTTAATGTAGATAAATTTTATCCGGAAACAATAGAAAAAGTATTGATTCGATTAGATATAGACCGAGAAAAAATACCTGAAGTATTTGTTATTGATCAAGAAAACAATACAATATTAAATTGGTTTCAAAATAAAAATGAACAATATGTAATGGAGTTTCCTAAGGGAGGAAAGTTTAAGATTATTGCATTTGATATAAAAGATGAGAATGTTTTGGCGGTTAAAAAGACAATTAAAACAAATCAATCAAAAAGAATATCACTTTTACTAAAAAGAATTAAAGAAAATCAATTAGAATCTTACTTTAAAGAAGATTGATTGTTTTTTCCAGCTCACCCTTAAATTCCTCTTTCTGGTCAACAAAAAAAGCAACAGTTGTAAAGGTTTTTTGTATTCCGTAAAGCCCTGTAAGTGTATTTTCTTTTTTTAGGGTAATGGTCATATTATGAGCTTCTAACTCACCAAAAGGAGATAATTTTCTGGTTTCGGTATCAAATACCATGTCTTTGCTAGTGATTTCTATAGCATCAATGTTGGCAATATCGATTATTGTTTCACTTAGGATTCCATATCGCAAATGCAGTTTGTCTTCTTCAATAGAAATGGGTCTTTTCATTAGAGATTTGAGAAAACCAAAAAGTTGAATCCCCGAATACACACTTAATATTGTGGCTATCCATGCTGCAATAGGACTCCATTTTAAAAGAAGAACGTGCAATACATAAGTTTCAATCGTAATAATAACGATCAATGCAATTAGTAAAGAAATGGTTCCACTACTTTTATGATAACTAAACTCATGTTGTGCTAGTCTTTTCTTTTTCCAATCTATAAAGCCATAATAGAGTACTGCAAGTTCCATAGTAAGGAGTGAAGCTATTTTTTCAGGTAAAATTTCATGAGAAGTTTCTTTTAGAGCAGAGAAAAAATCCGGTTTTAATTTTGCGTTAGCGTTATATCGTTTTATCGTCTGGCTAACTTTATAAAATAAATACATAAGTACTCCTAGCTCTACAAAAGGAAAAATCCAGTTTTTTGCCCAATGTAATAGAGATTGATGCTCTTTTGGAATGATATAGGATGCAACTAGCATTCCGATAACAAAGAAAGGGACGATAGTGGTTTTAGGAATATTTTTCTTCTTAATTAATAAAAAATAGAGTACAGGTATGGTAAAAAGAAGATCGATAGTTATAGCAATAGAAAGTGTATCTGGATTTGTATCGAATATCTTTGATTTTGCGATCAAAACCATTGATAAAATAAGTAGTAAAGGTATCCCAAATACTAATAAACTATTGTTCGTTTTCGTTGTTGTACTGATCTTGTTCATATCCCAGTAAATCAATTTGTTCGTTTGTAGTATCAATAATCACATACATTTCCTTATATGTCCATTGATCATTTAGTTTGGTGCCAACCACATATAATTGCGCTTCTCCATTAGGGCCTTTTATCGGTATTGATATATCTGCAGAACCTATATTGTTTTCATAAGAAAGACTGCCATTCATGATTCCATTAGTTTCTATAGGTTCTCCCAGAATATTGACGACATAATCATCTTCGTTTACTTTGGCAATGGCATCTTGCGAAGGTGTTGATTGTGTGATCAATTCACTTACACCAAATATTACAGAACCCAAAAAGACAAAAAACAAGATAATGATAGTAAGGCAACCTCCCAAAGGAACTGCCCATCCCCAATTTCTTGCAAACCAACTTTTATGTTCAATAGTATCCATGGTGTAGTATATGATTCATTATATAAGTATAGATTGTAACGGTTTTGTTACAATCTATACGTTCTTCTTTTAAATACCATTTCCGAATTGAATCTACCCAATAAAACGATATCTTTTAGCCGCATTCTTCAAAATAAAAGTTAACTGTAGCTATGGCTATACTTAACTTTTATTTTTCGTCTAAGACAAAAATATGTTGTTTTCTTATGAGCAAATTCAAGTCAGAACTGGTATAATGTATTTCAAATTTAATCAAAAAGAAATTCCCCAGCAGCATTCCCCATTTTTCTTTGGTTGTGCCCTACTCCTTCTACAATCTTTAGTTTCCAATTAAATTTGTACCCCATTTGCTTTGCTTTATTCTTAGCAGTTTCAAAAAAGTATTTCGCCCTTGCTAATCTATGTAAACCTTGTTTGTCTACCGTTTTTGATCGTAGTAAAATTCCACCTTTACTATGTTCGTTGTCTAGTTCTCCCACAAAAATGGTTAGTTTTTTGGCAAATGATTTTTTTAGATCTTTATTAGTAAGGTGTGTTTTTTTTGTGCCAAAAGGAAAATGAGTTTCAAAATCTGTCAAGGTATATGATCCAGAGTTTGCGGCTATAATACGATTGGCTTTTGATTTAGGATGAAAAATAGCAAAGCGATGTAAAATTTGTCCACCAGCAGAATGTCCAAAGATATCATATTGTTTCTGAGAGATTTTAAGATGACGAGTTGCAATATCAAACAACCTGTCAAAGTCATTAAAAATCCATTGTTTAGTATTGCTATTAATGTTAAAGGATACCTTTTCTTCATTTAAAAATACTTGATTAGAATTCTGTTCGAATTTGACGTTTTCTCTGATGTTTAAATCAGTTAAGATTCCTCCTAAGTGATACCCTTCATAAGGATAGTCTTTTTCTGGATAACTTGGAGATAGGATTAGTAGATTGTGTTTTTCTGATTCTTCGATCCAACTATCTCTATAGCTGTCACCATTTCTTCCTGATCCGGGGATTACCATCAGGACTCTTGTTTTTTTACTAAATACTTTTGGTTTGTGATAGAATACCTGAATTATTTTTTCCTCATGTTTAAGGCCGCCTTCAATAGAAAACATACCAGAACCTTCCTGGATTGAAATTTCTTTGTTTTGGCTAAAAGTAAGGTTAAATAATGCAGATGCTAATATGATTCCTAGTGTTATACAAATACGTGTCATTGTAATATCAATTTTAAAATTCTTATCAAAAGTTGGAAAAAACTAATATTGAATTTTGGAAAATCGACGTATTAAAGATTCTTTGGGATGTAAAAATATTCTCAGAATATAAATACAATTGAGCATGTAAACATTAGAATTCATAACGATATAGGAGGTATTCATAGTTTTAGAAATATTCGAGATCATTTTTTCTACTCGAATTTTGTTCGATTTCGTTCGTTAACTTCTAACCCTAATGCTATCTCTTTTAGTTCAAAAGTCATATTTCTAATAGGAAAAGGACGAATATTTCCCAATATGATGACAGTTAAACGATCATCAGTATAGCGATGTAAATTAGACATAAATCCATCCATAGTTCCTCCATGGCGAGTCAAAATGCCTTTTTTGCCCTTATTACGGCCTCGTTGATATTCATGAATACGAAATCCATAACCGTAGTTTCCAAATTCTGAGTTTTCTCCTTTGAATAGAAGCGCTTTACTTTTATCAGATAAGAGTGTGTTTTGATATAGCGCCTGATCCCATTTTAATAAATCTTCAACAGTCGAATAGATATCTCCGCTGCCTAAAGCATAGGAAACAATGTTTTCGTCGTTTTCAATTCCGAATGCTTTTTTATGATATCCCTTAGCTCTGTTTTTGGGTCTATTGGCGATCCTTTCGACACCAGAATTATTCATTTGCAAAGGGTCAAAGGTGTATTCTTGTAATACATCTGCAAAATTTTTTCCAGTAGCGTTTTCGACAGCAATAGCAGAAAGTGTATAGTTAAGGTTAGAATATTGATATTGAGTAGAAGGTGAAAATGATAACGATGAGGTATTTATGATTTGGATGATTTCCTGAGAAGATACATCTTTATTTTCAAAATTTGTGATTCTCTCTAAGTGAGGAGATAATCCGGATTGATGTTTCAATAAGATGTGTAAGGTTAAATGTTCTGATAATTCGTTCTTGAGGTTGGGGATATATGATTTTATTGGAGCGTGTAGATCTAATATTCCTTTTTCTACCAATTGCATAACGGTGACAGCCACAAAAGATTTAGTCAATGAACCTATTAAAAATTGAGTTTCAATAGTATTCTTGATTTTCTCTTCTCTATTTGAATATCCATATGCATTTTTATGTATTGTTTTTCCTTCTTTAGCAACAATGACTGTACCTTGATAATGATCTTTTTCAACATATTTTTTGATATGATGATCTATCTTTTCAGATATACTTTTGGGGAATTTTTCTTCAGTACGAATACAATCAAAGTTTGTAAGTGTTATTCCAAATACAGAAAAAAGAAATACAAGAATGATGATCTTAGTTGTTGTATTTTTCATATTAAATCAGTGCTTTTTAGTTTATTTATGACAGTTTTATATTTGACTAACAGAATGATTGAATAATAATAATCTCATCCACTTCGAAATATGATAAAATTAAAGAATAGTATAAACAAATATCGATGACTTTGATCTTTAAGATGATATAAAGATTAAATTTTGGTATGAATGTAATTCGTCCTGAGAATCTTCTAATTGAGGAGTGTTTGATAAGAATTTATCGATGCGCAAAATGAATTCATGAATTATTTATTATTTTGGTTTTTATGGTTTTAATTAGAAATGTGTAAATGTTGAATCGGGCAGAAAAAATAACAGAACATATTCAAAATACGAAATGGGCAAAACATTTTATTTTTTGGCTGATAGTGATGTTCAGTTTTATAGCTAGAGATAGAATGCTGGATCAATATTCTTTGATAGCTTCTTTTATAAGGCAATTATGTATGCTTATTCCTCAGCTTATAGGTTCATATCTTTTTGCATATTATTTAATACCCAGATACATTCTAAGAAGAGAGAAATTTTTATATGTCGTAATCAGCATTTTATCCATATATTTTACTAGTGCTTTAGGAAGGGTTTTGATCATTTATTTATCAGAACCATTAATACGAACATATCCTTTTGAACAAGAATCATTATTAGAAATAATACTAGATTGGAAAAAGCTTTTGTTTAACTATTTCCCTTCGGTATATGTAGTAGTATTTACATTTCTTTTCCTGAAATATTTTATTTACTTCGCAAATACAAAACAAGAAGAATTAAAATTAAAAAAAGAAAAAGTAGAAGCAGAACTCCATATCCTTAAAGCTCAGCTAAATCCTCATTTCTTATTTAATACGCTAAATAATATTTATGTTTTGGCAATAGAAAACTCTCCTAAGACAGCATATTCTATAGAACGATTATCAGAAATCTTAGATTATGTTTTATATAGATGCACCGATAAATATGTATCCCTATACGGAGAAGTGAGAATGTTAGAAAATTATATAGCATTAGAGAAATTAAGATATGATGATCGCTTACAGGTGACTTTTAAAAAAGACATATCTCAGGATATCATGATCGCTCCATTGATACTTCTCTCATTTGTAGAGAATGCTTTTAAACACGGTGCAGGAGAAGATAGTGGATCTCCAAAGATTAATATTTCAACAAACTATCAAAACGGATTATTTGTATTTGAAATTTTTAATACTATTCAACCTATAAATATAGATGCTCCCAGAAAAAAAATAGGTCTTATGAATATTAGAAAACAATTAGATTTATTATATCCAAACCAGTATCTTTTAGAAATAGAAAATACTAAAGAAGATGTGTTTTTTGTAAGATTAAAAATAAGGATTATAGATGAAAACTAGATGTTTACTTATAGATGATGAGCCACTGGCTATACGATTATTAGAAAATCACATTTCTAAAATAGAATCCTTTGAAATTGTAGCTAAATGCAATAATGCTATTCAGGGACTGGAAGTATTAAGAACAGAAACTATAGATTTGATGTTTCTGGATATAAAAATGCCTAATATAACTGGATTAGATTTTCTTAAAACATTAAAAACCCCTCCAAAAACTATAATTACTACAGCATATAGAGATTATGCTATAGAAGGATATGATTTAGATATTTTAGACTACTTACTAAAACCCATCACATTCGAGAGGTTTTTTAGAGCAGTCGAGCGGTTCTCAAGAGAGGACAATATTAAAATTATAGAAAACAAAAAAGTCCCCAAAAGTGAGGAGCAATCTATATTAGTAAAATCGGGAAATAAATACCATAAAATCTCTATTAATGATATTATATATATTGAAAGCCTTAAAGATTATATAAAGATCCATACGACTAATAAACAAGTTCTAACCAAGTATAAAATTAGCGATATAGAAAAAGAATTAGATAGAGAGTTGTTTTTAAGGGTTCATAGATCATATATCATCAATCTAAACAAAATAACGGCATATACTCATAATGATATTGAGTTAGATGCGATTGAAATCCCAATAGGAGTTAGCTATAAAGAAAAGGTATATGGGTATTTGAATATTAATCGATAAAATTAGCTGTTAATATTAACTCTATTGTAGGCAAAACAGTTGAACAAAACATATCAAACCCCTACATTTGCCAAAAATTAGGCATTGCAACAGATCATATCAATAACAGGGATTTCTTCTATTTCTCCTTTAGGAATTTCTTCTGGTGACATTTGGGGAAAATATAAAGACCCTTCTCACTGTATTTCTTTTGAAGATTTTGGAAGAGAACAAACACCAGTGGCAGTACTGACTGCAGAAGCAAATCGAATGATTAAACAATTAAGAAAAGAGAATGCTCATTATGAAGCATTAGATAACTCTGTTCTTTTTGGAATATTTGCAGCAAGAGAAGCGGTAAAAAACGCCGGTTGGGATGATGATCCAAATTTTGGAATTAACATTGGATCTTCTAGAGGAGCAACAGCACTTTTTGAAAAATATCATCAGGAGTTTTTAGAAACAAATAGGTCATCTACTTTGAGCTCTCCTACAACGACTTTGGGAAATATTTCATCATGGATAGCTCACGATTTACAAACGATAGGGCCTGAAATCAGTCATTCTATAACATGTTCTACTGCTTTACATGCCGTACTTAATGGTGTTGCGTGGTTGCAATCTGGTTTAGCAGATAAGTTTTTGGTAGGAGGTAGTGAAGCTCCGTTAACACCATTTACTATTGCACAGATGAAAGCACTAAAGATTTATGGATCAAATAATGGATTGACATACCCTTGTCAGGCAATGAATTGGAATAAAACTCGAAATTCTATGTTTCTGGGAGAAGGAGCAGCTGTTGCTTGTATAGAAAAAGGAGCAAGAGAAAATGCAATTGCATATATTAAAGGAGTTGGATATGCAACAGAACCATTAAAACACAATATATCGATATCTACTCAAGCAGATTGTTTTCAGAAATCGATAAAAATGGCTTTAGGAAAAACTCCTACAAATAAAGTAGATGCTATTGTCATGCATGCACCAGGAACAGTAAAAGGTGATCAGGCAGAATATAATGCTATACAAGCTGTTTTTGGAGAAAACACTCCCGCCTTGACAACGAATAAATGGAAGATTGGGCATACATTTGGAGCCAGCGGAATTTTAAGTCTCGAACTTGGAACTTTAATGATTCAACATCAAGAATTTATACCGGTGCCATTTGTTACATATGATAAAATTCCAAAACAATTGAATAAAATAATAATAAATGCTGTAGGTTTTGGAGGTAATGCAGTTAGCATTTTATTAGAAAAACCCTTTAAATATTAACAAAGTTTATCATTTCATTGTTATTAAAAACCATGAATTTGATGTTTCTTCGTTGTGTTTTTTGATTAGAAACAATTACTTTTGAGGACTCACAATACCTTTTTTATGAGCGTTATTAGACACGATTGGACAAAACAAGAGATTCTAGATATTTATAATTCACCAATGATGGACTTGCTGTACAAAGCAGCTACGATCCATCGTCAGTATCATGATCCAAATACAGTACAGGTATCAACTCTGTTATCGATAAAGACAGGAGGATGTCCCGAAGATTGTGGATACTGCCCTCAGGCAGCTAGATATCATACAGATATCGAAGGAAATGATCTAATGAGTGTACAACAAGTAAAGGCGCAAGCACTTCGTGCTAAGGCTTCTGGAAGTTCCAGAGTATGTATGGGGGCAGCTTGGCGTAATGTTAAAGATGGGCAGGAGTTCGAAGATGTGTTAGAAATGGTTCGTACGATCAATAAGCTCGAAATGGAAGTGTGTTGTACGTTGGGAATGATTACAGAAAATCAGGCACAACGATTAGCAGAAGCGGGTTTATATGCTTACAATCATAACTTAGATACTTCAGAAGAATATTATAAAGAAGTAATCTCTACAAGAGGATATGAAGATCGTTTAAAAACGATTGATAATGTTCGTAAAACAAATGTAACGGTTTGTAGTGGTGGTATTATTGGAATGGGAGAAGAAGTAGAAGACCGTGCAGGAATGTTAGTGGCATTATCAAAGTTAAACCCACAACCAGAATCTGTACCGATAAATGCTTTGGTAGCTGTAGAAGGAACACCTATGGAAGAAGAAAAACCGGTAGCTATATGGGATATGATAAGGATGGTAGCTACTACCCGAATTATTATGCCACAGACACAGGTGAGATTATCTGCAGGAAGAACAGAAATGAGTAGAGAAGGACAAGCCATGTGTTTCTTTGCGGGAGCAAACTCTATTTTTGCAGGAGATAAGTTATTGACTACTCCTAATCCAGATGTGAATGCCGATATGGAGATGTTTAAATTACTAGGACTTAATCCACAAAAACCATTTGTCAAAAAAGCACAGCCAGAAACAATAGAAGCAGAAGATTCAAAATATGAACCTATGGGCGAAAAACCTAAATGGTCAAGACCTGAACATACTATTGAAAGAAATGAGGCAGCAAAACAAAAAGCTAAAGGAGTAATAGCTGATAAATAAGATAATCTTTATTGTTAAGGGAAAAGATGTATCGATTAATACATTGTTGTTTTAATTGTTAAATCTACTATATGTTATTAGTAGTATTTCCAATTATTATTTGTAGTGAAATTAAATTTAGAGCAAATACCAAGGGTAAAAACAATTACCAAAGAGAAGTTTCTTAAAGACCATGTCGAGTTACAAAAACCAGTCGTAATAGAAAGGTTGATTGAAGATTGGACGGCATATAAGAAATGGAATTTGTCTTATATCAAAACATTGGCAGGACATAAAACGGTGCCAATATATGATGATAGACCGGTTTCCTCAGAACGTAAATTTAATGAGGCACATACAAGTATGAAAATGAGTGAATACATTGATTTGCTCAAAAAAGAACCAACCAACTACCGTATTTTTTTATATAGCCTACTTAAAGAAGTACCAGAACTTCAGAATGATTTTACATATCCCGATGAGATAGGATTAAAATTCATGAAAAAATTACCATACCTATTTTTTGGTGGTGGTGGTTCCAAAGTTTTTATGCATTATGATATAGATTTAGCAAATATTCTTCATTTTCATTTTCATGGAGAAAAACAATGCATACTATTTCCTCCTTCAGAGACAAAATATTTATATAAAGTACCGCACTCATTAATATCTCATCAAGATATAGATTTTGAAAATCCAGATTTTGAAAAATGGCCTGCATTAAAAAATGCCAAAGGATATATTACAAATTTAAAACATGGAGAAACACTTTATATGCCAGAAGGATACTGGCATCAGATGACATATCTAACACCAGGTTTTTCTATGAGTATCCGTTCTGTCCCAAAAAAGACAACTAATTTTATTGAAGCTACTTATAATGTCTTTATCATGCGATATCTGGATAATTTTATGCGAAAAACTAGAGGTCAAAAATGGATTCAGTATAAAAATAATAAAGCCATATCCAGAACTAATAAAAGGAATGGATGATATTTTTAACATTTCTTCTTTCGAGATGTAGTTTTTTTATTGCAACAAAGCAGCTTTTTATTGGTCAATAAAGATGATAACTCTTGGAACCTTAGATTGATACAAATTTATTTAACCATATGAAGCTAGAAATAATTAATAATCAAAACCTGTGCTCATCTTTGATAAACAGGTGGTTATAGATTCCCATAAAAGAGATAAGTTACGGTTGTATTAAGATAAAAGAATTAAGAAAAGAATGAATGTTGCGCATCTTTTTTTGCTGATTACTGTTTCTCAAGGATTTATTTTTGGTTTTGCAATTCTTTTCTCTCCTTTTTATAAAAGTCAGGTCAATAATTACTTAGGATATGCTATACTGGTTTTGGCTTCATTAATGCTTAATGTTTACCTTGATGCTATTGATGTATTTGTTAAATACCCAAAATTTATGATATTATATGATATCGAATGGGTATTCTTATTTCCGGTTTTTTTCTTTCTTTATTTTTTAAAATCAATCAATCATGATTTAGGGAAGAGTAAGAAACTGTTTTGGTTATATATGCCTTTTATTTTTTCTGTTGTCATTAATGTAATTTTTAATCTCGAATATGCTTATTCCTGGAAATATAAAGAGCTTGTATACGATTTGATTTTTGATTTTCAAGAATTAGGTTACTATTCATTTAATTTCATTCTCGTTATTTGGTCCTATAAAATTCTTAAAGAAGAAAAGTATAGAATGCATCCCAATAGTAGATGGTTGAAAAAATTGTGTGTTTGGATATTTTTCTTAGTAACCTCATGGATTATAATAGATATTATCGACATGATTTTTAATATAGGTTATGAAATTGGCATATCTATTATATGTACAGTGGCTTCAGTATTTGTGTTTTGGGTTGTGTATTATGGAATTTATACATTAAAACTAACCAATGATCAAAAAAATATTATAAGTGATGTTAACAATGGAACTTTACATGTAAACCTTACAGAAGTTCATGATAATACACAACAGGAAGTACCAACGAATACAGGTGCTTCATTTTCAGAAGATAATAGATATTTCCTAAAGTTAGAAAACCTTCTTCAAAATGATCATATTTATAGAGATCCTAATTTGAGCCAGGAAATTATAGCTAAACTATTAAATATAAGTTCTGGGTATCTATCACAGATTGTAAATGATATTACAAAAAAGAATTTTACTGTATATATCAATTCTTACAGAGTAAAGGAGGTAAAGGATATGATTCTTAATGCAGAGTTTGATAAGTATAGTTTATTAGCTATAGGTTTAGAGGCTGGTTTTAAGTCGAAAACAACATTTTATACCTCGTTTAAAAAAGAAACTGGATTGACTCCCAGCCAGTTTAGATCTAAAAACAAAAAGGTTCCGATTTTTTAAATTTTAATAATCTCGAACGTTGATTTCATACATCCTATCTAGTTTTGATGAGAATTAGATACAATATCGATCTATTCGTAAATGGATAACGGTGAGCAGGTAAAAACTTCATATCATCCTTTTTCAAATATTTTTTCGATACAATTGATTGATTTTTGATTTGTCAGTGAAATATAACTCTTAAATATAAACTAGTATGAATTCGAATTCGCACAACAATATCAAAATAGAAGTAATTAAAAACTTTAAAAGATGCTTTTTGTTCTTATTGATGGTTTTTTTCATGGCTTGTCAATCTGATGATGATCAACCACAGCCAGAAGCAACTAAAAATGGTTTTTGGTTAGCAGCAGACAAAGGATATATCATTGAAATTAATGATAATAAAAGTGTATTATATAATATAAATAAGGCTGGATGTGCAGTAGTAGAAGATGATTTTGTTGCAGAAGAATCTTTTGGAATTTCTCTGGATCTTATCAATGCTAACGAATTGATAGGCAGATCAGAGCTTATAGCATCAGATATTAAGTTTACTAGGTTATTAAATCAAAATGAATTTTGTCTTCCTGATCAGCTTTCTAAAACTGATGATCCAAAGGTTAATTTTGATCATTTTTGGAATATTTTTAATGATTATTATGCTTTTTTTGAAACTAGAAATGTAAACTGGCCTCAATACGAAAGTCTAAGAGAACAGGTAACTTCAGAGAACTTTTATGATGTCGTGATAGAGTTAATTTTCCTTTTTAAAGATGGGCATGTAGCTATTGAAGATGAAGCAAATGGTATCGAAATTAATTCTGGTTTACCTAGTTTGTTAGAACGATTAAATTCTAGTTTAAGTGGGGATCTCATTATTGATTCTGAAGAAGATTATGATAGACTTTATACTCAACGATTAGAAACTATTGGGGCAGCATATTTAGGCAATAAATTTGAAGCTGATGAAAGCGAAAATATAGCTTGGGGACTGATTAATGATAATATAGCATATATTAATGTTTTTGGTATGGCGGGTTATAGTACGAATGAAAAGAATGAACTGGAAACATTAAACATAGTATTAGATAGAATGATGAATGATCTTGAAGATTCTGGAATTTCTAAGTTAATACTGGATATTCGTTTTAATGAAGGAGGATATGATATGGTTTCTGTTAATATCGCTTCACGATTTGTAGATCAGGAGCAAGCAGTATTTTCTAAAAAAGCGAGATTAGGAGATAGTTTTACAGAAAGCACATCAATATCTGTGACTCCAAAAGGTGATTTTCAATTTACAGGAGATATTATAGTATTAACAAGCCCTTTGACAGCAAGTGCAGCAGAGATTTTTACGCTTTGTATGAAAGATTTGCCATATGTTACGATAGTTGGTGATAATACAAATGGAGTTTTTTCGGATATTTTAACACATACGTTACCAAATGGAGCCTTAATAGGGCTGTCTAATGAAGTGTATAGCGATGCGAATGGAAAAGTATTTGAAACAATCGGTGTTGGACCAAGTGAAGAGAATAGAGTTCCGTTATTCTCGAATGATGATTTTATTGAAGAAAAAGATAGTGGAATTGATTTGGCAATAGAAATATTAAATAAGACACTTTAAAATCAAAAACCTCAAAGGATGTCATAATGATATCTTTTAGGGTTTCTTAGCCAAAAAGCTCATTCATTTTTTCATAAACAAGATGTGTCTCCCAACCTCGATATAAAAGGTAATCAACTAGTTTTTTGCGTTTTTTGCTATTGTTTTGTTCGGTAATACTATGATATTTTTTTTCTGAGAGAGCATGAAAGGTTTCAAAATAATCCTTTTCAGGAATTTCTTTAAGCGCAGTTTTTATATTGTAAGCAGAGATATCACGAAATTTAAGCTCTCTTACAATACGTTGTTTTCCCCAATTTTTAATAGTAAACTTTCCTCGTGCAAAACTTTTAGCAAAACGTTCTTCATTAAGAAAATTATGTTCTAAGAGATGTAGTATGATTTTTTCCTTGGCCTCTGGGATTAGCATCATTGTTTTGAGCTTACTTTCGATATCCTTATGACATCGCTCCTGGTAAGCACAATAATGCTCCATTTTTGCTATTGCTTCAGCAACGGTTACAGATTTAACTGGGTTCTTGTACATGGTTACAAATGTACAGTACTTATTAAGATTTGTGAAAAACTAAGCTTCCAAAATTAATAACCTATTTGTAATTACATCTTTTTTAGAAATTTTATATTCTTTGAGAAAGTTTATAATTTTTTCTTCTTCAGGCTTACCTTTAAGATCCATTAATAACCTTTTTTTGGTTAACTTTTTAAGGTCTATGGGAGCATATTTAGTTTTAAAATAATAGGTATCTAATATCGACCAACTAGGAAATATTCTTCTGTTTTCCTTGTAGATATGTAACCATTCATTAAAACCATCAAACTCACAAGAATTTCCGTTGGGGAGCATAGTAAAATGAAAAGGGTCTATTTCATGGTTGAGACTTAGATTTGAAACTATAATCTGTTTAAGTTCTTCTTCATTAATAGGATTAGAAGTGTAAAATAGGAGTGTTTCTAACTTATGAATAAGATCATAGGCTTCGATTTTACCCATTCCGCTAAATTTTTTTAAGATGTTGTACAGTAATTTTTTTTCATCATTCATGGTTGTTAGTTTTAAGATATAAAAAAGGTGATATTATTTAGAGGTTTCTGGATGAGAAGAATAATCCCTCTATATTCATAAGGAAAATAGAGGAATTTGAACTCACTAAACTCACTTCATTAGCTTACTCACTAATATTTTGCCTTTCTGGATTACTATAGTTTTTCATTTTAAAATCGAAAATGATTCATGATAAGGTTTCGATTTTGTATTGGATCCAGAAAGCTTAGGTAATACTTTATAAGATTAATACTATTGCTGCTAAAAATCGCTAAGATCTCAGAAGCATCAATTGGTAGATAAGGTGTTTGATTCTTTTAAATTTTGTACAATTTGACCTCCAGTAGTGTTTATTAATTCTCCTGCATCTAATGCAGCAAATTGATGTAAAATTTTCATGTTTTTGATTTTTGAAACTTACCTATATAGAGGCGGATTCATGAATAAAATGATTTAATAAATTATAGATTTATAAGGAGCCTTAAGTTGTTTAAAGCCTCAACAAGTTTTTTTAACTCTGGACATTCAACATCCTCTCCTCCACAACCTCCGTTAATGACTTTAGTTTCTTTTGATGATAATGATGTGTATTGATCTAAGATTTGATTTTTCATGGGTTTTGATTTTGTGTTATCAGTGATTTTTGATTTATAATACAATGATATGATCTAGTTGTCTCATTATATGAGACTATGGCTTTTTGTTTTTTTAGAGCAGATTTTAATTCTTTGAAGCATCAATATGATCTGATATCAAAAATTGAATTTATGATTATTTCTCTCTCACAATACAATCATACAGTGAGATTGTATGATCTATTGAGATTGCTGTTTTTTTTACTCATATTATCAATCAAAAAAGGAGTTTTGTATTCATACAAAACTCCTTTTGTAATGACGAATCTTTTGATTCCTAGCGATTTTATAACTTTATTGAAAAAATTCCTTGTTGGTAGAGTACAGCTTGCTTTGGTTTAAAGAAGAGAATCTACGTGGTTTAATTTTTTCATTTTAAAAGATATTTAGATTATTTTTCTCCAACAGTAAGAGCAAATTCAACAATTGCCATTGCTGCGTCAATAATCGCATCTGTAACATCTTCTATAAAGTCACAAATACCACAACCACCATTAATTTCAGTTAATTCGATCTCGTTTAAACTTTCAAATTCATTTAAGTTTTTCATAATTTTTAAATTTTTATGATTATTACTTTTTTGGTTTACTAATACATTTTCTTTCGTCAAATTAATGTGTTAGTATGTTTTTGTTGCAACGGTATCCCAAAGCATTATATGATGCTTTTTGGATACATCAATAGTAAGAAACCGTAGTCTCATTATTTGAGATATGATAGAAGTTTACATGCCTGCTTTTAGAACTTGATGTTTTGAGGATGTTATTCTTAACTGGCCTCTAATTGGCAAGTGAGTTTTGAGATATTACTAATGTTTATCAAAAGAAACCTCAAAACATTATATACTGAGGTTTCATTCTAAAAGATCATTAGCAATTTTATTTTGGAATTACCTTTTTTCGGATAAAAAATTATTAGATAATCTTATGTAAAAAGTCAATCAATACAAGCGCAATCATAATAATAGATACAATAGCTAAGATAATTTTAATAGATTTCTCAATTTTCACTTGTTTATTTATGTAATGAAAACCACCAAGAAGAACAGGGATTAATATTAAATAGAACATTGTGTTTTTTTATAGTGCAATACTACTATCAAGTTGTCTCATTTTATGAGAATGAAGAATTGAGAAACAATTTTAACTTACAGATCATTTTACCATAAAATAGATATCCCCAGGTTAAATTGCATCTTTTTTTCAAGGGTAGAATATTCTGGAATAAAACCAAATGTTTTATAGGTTAAACCAACATTAGACATTAAGTTTATTTTTCTTTGTGAATTAGAGTAAATTTTATAGGCGGTATTAAACTCAGTTGCAAATCCAAAGTCACCTTTGTTGGTTGTGAATGATAGATTTGTGGGTTGTGACCAAAAATGTAATCCTGTTGATACCCATAACTTGTCATCATAAAATTTATAATTCATGATTTTAAAACCTCCTGCCAAAAACCAGGAATTTTTATTATGAGACTGTCTTAAATAGGAGTGGATTTTTAATCTATTATTTACAATCAGCCAAAAATTCTCATCGATAAAACCACCATATGGAGCCATTGTATACCCTAATCCTAAATTGAATTTAGAATTTTTAGAAAGTGTAAAATTGTTTTTTCCAATGAGTATTGGATTTAATAGGTTTAATAAAGAAAAGAAACCTACTTTTTTTATGAATTTCTTCTCCTCTTTGGTTAAGTCATCATGATCTGTATACCTATAGAATTCACTATTAGGTCTATGTAGATGCCTTACTGCACCATAAAGGTCATGCCCAACAATGTCTCTGTCTAATTCATTGCTTTCTTCTTTTATGTCAGGGGAAAGCTTCGGAATTAAAGCGGTAAGATAATATCCTATCAATGCCAGTTTATGAGTATGATACTCTATATTTAGGTTTTCAAAACTGTCTTCTTCAAGAGCAATTAAACTCTCGGTTTTAGTAATTATAGAGAAGTCTGATTCTAGCCCAGCAGTATGTAGTCGTATATAATTGGGTAAGTCTGTATCACGAAGGTTTTGTAAGGTGATATCGGTAACACCTTTTACATATGCTGCGCCTTCAAAAATAGAAAATGGCTGCGAAACAGCACCGATATTTAATTGTGTTAAAACCGATTTATGCCCTTCTTCATGAGTGATTAGAAGTCCCAGAAAAGATGTCCCAAGCTGTAAAATTTTACCAGCTGTAGAAGGTTCTTGGTTTACAAAACGGGATAATATTCTGTATCCAGATAGGTAATTCTGATTATTTTGCCTCATGGTTGGGTAATTCTCACCATCAACTATGGTGAAATTGTATAGTTTTAAAGATTCAGTTTTATGAATAGAATCTTTTTGCCCATAACTAAGGCTATATGCTAACAGGTATATAAATACAATTTTATTGAGTTGTGAATACATTTTTGAATAAAAACTTTTCTGTTAAAAGAAAAGTATCCTACCTTCAGGTTAATGAAAGTAGGATACTTAGAATTAATGGTTGATTATTTATCAGCTTTATCCTCTAAGCCTTGACCTAACCCCCATAAAAACCCGGCTACTGCTACTAAGACGAATAAACCCAAAATACCACCTTCGGTAGTTTCTTGCTCTTTGATAGTTAATTCTTGTACTCCAAAGTTTTCTAAATTTTTCATATTAAATATTTTAAATGATTATTGATTTTCATTATCAGCTCCAGACGCTTTATACCCTAAGTAATATGCTACTGTAAACACTGCTGCAATTCCGAGAAGAATTAAGAATCCACCTTCGGTAGCCTGTTGTTCTTTAACAGATAATTCTTGTACTCCAAAATTTTCTAAATTTTTCATTTTCTGAAATTTAAAATGTTAGTAATTAATTTAAACACTCGAAATTTGTTTTCGTCAAAACATCTTTCAAGATTAGTATATTGTTGCAACTATTATAAAAAGTAGTATACTGTACTTTTTACTTAACAATGATAGCGTCAGGTTGTCTCATCTTATGAGAATGTTGCTAAAAAATGTAGTTTTTGAAAAGAATTTCCTCCACTCACAGATCTCATTTCATTAAATGGTAAGTCTTTTACATAAAAACCAAATCTAAATCCTACAGCTTCAGCATACACAAAGCTTTGTACGGTAAAGTCATATTCTATAGGAGCGTTCAATTCCTTCATCATTTCTATGATTCTATATAAGGTAGCTCTAGATACACCTAATCTGTTTGCCAAATCTATTGCTGTTCCTGTGGCTTCCATTCTAATAAGTTGATCGATTCTTTCAATAAGCTCTATTTGTTTAAGGATTGTAGTCATAATTGTATGTTTTTTAATAAATGATATTCGAGTGATTTTTTTCAGATGGTATGCATAATGAATCAAATAGGTTCTCTTATACTTAATCCATCATATCTTAATTTTTAATTATGCGACAGCATTTATTGTTGATATATTGTCTAGTTTAGGCATTTGTTTTTGCCATAGCTCATAGTACTTTTCCTTTTGAGCATATAATACTTTATGGTTTCCTTCTTCGACCACCTCCCCTTTTTCTAAGACCACTATTTTATCAGCATTGACTACGGTACTCAATCTATGAGCAATAATGATGATAGTTTTATCCTGATCTCGTAGATTTTGAACTGCTCGTTGAATGTAGTTTTCTGACGTGCTATCTAATGAAGATGTTGCTTCGTCTAATACTAGAATTTCTGGATTTTTGTATAAGGCTCTGGCAATAGCAATACGTTGCTTTTGTCCTCCTGATAAGGTGGCACCATTCTCCCCAAGATAGGTGGCAAAACTATTAGGTAGATTTTCTATAAATTCTAAAATCCCGATGGTTTTGCAGACCTCCATAACCCTTTCCATATCGGGTACAAATTCTCCTACAGCAATATTCTCGATAACATTACCTGCAAAAAGATCTATCTTTTGTGGCACTACACTTACTACATCTCTTAAACTGCTATTTTCAATATGTTTAAGATCCTGATCCCCAATAGATATTTGCCCTTTTTGGATTGGGTAAATGTTTTGTAGTAAAGACATTAAAGTAGATTTTCCAGAACCACTTTCTCCTATGATTGCGGTGATTTTTCCCTTCGGAATGTTAAGGCTAAAATCTTTAAAAACCTCTACTCTGGATCCATATCTAAATCCAACATGAGTAAAATTGATGTCTCCGATATTCTGTTTTGTGAAGGTTATTTTTTGTGCATCTTCTTCACGCTCCAGATCCATAATCTCAAACAAACGATCAGCTGCAATGAGCGCATTCTGAATTTGTTTGTTAGCACTAATTAACCCAGCAACCGGACTGGTGAAATATCCAATAATAGCATAAAATGCCATGAGTTCTCCAGCTGTAATTTCTTTTTCGATAACAAAATAAGAACCACTCCATAATAAAATAATGGTAAACAATTGTGCTATTGTTCCCGTACTCGAAGCCGAAAACACAGTGTTTAAGGCAGATTTATATCCTGTTTTCAGCAATCCTATAAAACGTGTTTCGGTTTTGATATTGGCAAAATCTTCAAGGCCAAATCTCTTGATTGTTCCTACAGAATTTAAAGATTCTACCAGTTGACTCTCTAAATCGGCAGATTTTTCCATGATACCCCGTTCAGTGCGCTTATTTAGCTTATTTGTGATGATGTATATAATAGCGTATACTGGGATAATAGCTAACATAATTAGAGCTAGTTTCCAATAATAGGTAAACATCAAACCAAAGGAAAAAATAAGAATCAGTATATTAACGGTTAGATTTAAGGCTACTCCATTAATGAAAGCTCTAATTTTTACAGCGTCATTAATCCTGGATATAATTTCTCCCACTCTCATCGTATCAAAAAATTGTTGAGGGAGTTTTAATAAATGTTTGTAGTACCCCAGAATCAGGCGTGAATCAATTTGCTGACCTGTCTTGATTAGAAAAATATCTTTGTATGCTCCAACGATTAATTGCAGAATTAATAACACAATCATTGTAATCCCTAATAGGTTAAGCAATTTGGTACTTGTACCCATGAATACGTGGTCGGTGAGTTTTTGGATATAGATGGAAGTCGAAAAACCAAGTAATGTATAGATAATAGCTCCAACAAAAGCCTGTATAAGTACTCCTTTGTGAGGTTTGAGTAAAAACCAAAAGCGTTTAAAAACAGATACTTTTTCATTACCAGCCACAAAATCTTCTTTGGGTAATAGTAATACCAAGACTCCGGTCCATTCTTTTGCGAATTCTTCATGAGCCTTTTTATAAAACCTGCCATCTCCTGGATCCATAATTTTAATGTATTCTTTGGTTACCTCATAAATCACTACATAGTGATGTAGTTTTTCATTAACGATCACATGGGCGATAGCGGGTTTAGGGATTTTAAATAGACTTTCTAAATCACCTCGTACGCCTTTGGCTTCAAATCCGAGCTTATCTGCAGCCTCAATTAATCCTAATACGTTAGTCCCTTTTTTATCAGTACTTGCAAATTGTCTAATACGAGCAATTGGCAGTTGTAATTTATAATGTGCAGAGATCGATGCCAGGCAGGCAGCACCGCAATCTGTAATATCGTGTTGTTTTATTTTTATGTTCCCCATGGTTTTTGTTTTTAAGTTGTAAAGTTTCAGAGATGCAGAGAAGCAAAAGTTCAAAGACGCTAAGAATCTAAGTTTTAATGGTTGTGAGAAGTATGAAGTCGGATGTCGGATGTTTTTTTATCTCCGACATCTGACCCTTTTCTATTCTATAACTTCTGTTTTCATACTTCTGACTTCTTTTTTTACTTTTCACTCTGTACTCTTTTTTACACTTTTCACTTTACATTTTTTTTATACTTCTTTATTCCATATTCGTTATTCATCATTTTTCACTTCAGCAATTGTTGGGCTTGAAGGATTGAGCCAATCATCTACTTTGTCATATAGTAATTCAAATAAAGTGCGTTCTGTAAGTTTAAATCTTGCACTTAATGTCATCCCTTTGTTGAAACTTCCTTTAAAACCATTTTTTAATTTGAGATGGCCTTGATCGATTTTACAACGTACCTTAAAAACAGGTTGCTCATTAAGAATGTCTACATCTTTACTAATATCCTGTATTTTACCCGAGGCCAGTCCCCATTGATTATAGTTAAAAGCATCGATTTGAAAATTGACAGCCTTATCCTTACTGATCAAACCAATGTCAGATGGCGAGAGGTAGCATTCTGCAATAAGCTTGGTGTCTGGAGATATTTCGGCTATAGTAAGACCACCTGCAATAAAACTTCCAGGTTCAAGTCCCATTACATTCTTAAGAATCCCATCTATAGGAGCAGTAATGACAAGATCTTTTTGGTTCTGCTCTAATTGAGATAATCCGCTTTTTAATTCTCTGATAGAACCCTGATATTCTGTTAGTGAAGCTTGCCAGGTGTTTTTTTGTTGTTTTCGATATTGTTGTAAACTACTAGTGGCTAATTGATGCTCAAAAGCACTGTTTTCATACTCTACTTTGGCAACTACTCCTTTTTTATATAATTTTTGATTACGCAAGTAATCAATTTTTGTTTTTTCGAATCGGGTTTGTAGTTCACGTAATTTTTGTGTGAAATACAAGTATTCTTTTTGATAACGGGCAGATTGAATTCTAGTAAACTTTGGTGTTGTTGTATTCACAAGATATTCGCAATCTTTAATAAACTGCTCAGTTTCTATTAACTGTGTAGTAGAACGCTCTATTTTTCCATTAATAACAGAGGTATTGGTCATCAGTAGTGTATCTCCCTTTTTTACTTTTTGATTATCCAGCATATTGGCAAATACTACTTTTCCTGATTGCAAAGGTGTAATAGCAATTCGTTCTTTACTTGGTTTTAGCATACCTCTTGCAGTAGTGTAAATGTCAATTTTGATAAAAGGCAGAAGTACTAATGCGATGATAAGAGCAATTAATATCGTTGTATATATCGTTTTGCTTTTTTTGCTATGTTCGAATTGATGCACCTCGATGGTATTGTCAATAATTTCTTTTGGAAATAACTGTTTCATCTGTTTATATTTTATTGTTTTAGCGGTCAGATAGAATTCATCAACAATCATTTTGGTTGAGATCAACTTAATGGTTATGACTCATTTCATGTGACGATTTTTTTAGCGATTAAAAAATAAATGAGGATATCGAGATTAAATGATCCATTAAGAATCTGATGAGTGCTGTAATGAAGTTAATGAGTGCGTGTGTCATAATTTTTGATTTGATCAAATATACCCTTGATAAAAGCCTGAAAACAAGTGAAGCCGGTCGTGATTCATGAAAACAAGCCCGCAATTCACAGAATTCAGACTTCGAGTTTTTGGAAGTAAATAATTGATTATCAGTAATTTTTGTTACGGTCTCTTAAAAAAAACCTTAAAACAGAAAGTAGTATATTTATAACCTATTAATTAACTATAGAATAAGACTTAGAACCTTGTGAAGCTAAAAAATCCATATACCTTTTTTGACAAATTTTGTCTTAGGACGCCACTTTTATCACTAAACTTTTATCATCATCTCACTAAAGATCAAGAGATCTCTATTGACAGCTTTAAAGATATTTGGAAAGATGATAGTATAAGAGAAGCCATTTTTCTGGCCTCACCAGAACTATTTTCCGAAATAGAAAAATGGTTGTCTGGTCAGTTAAAGGATACAAAAAAGAGTAAGCGCCTAGAATCTTCTTTATTAAAGTATATATCCAGAATGAGTTCTCGTTGTACTCCGTTTGGGTTATTTGCAGGATGTAGTATTGGAGAGTTTGGAGAAGCTAATAAAATCGAATTGACCGATTATAAATATCATCAAAGGCAAACCCGTTTTGATATGAATTTTTTGGTGGCTTTTTCACAGAAACTAGCCAAAGAAGAAGTTATAAAAAAACAGCTATTATGGTATGCAAATAATAGTCTCTATAAAATTGGAGATCAATACCGATACATAGAATATAAGTACAATCAACACAATAGGCGAGAACATTCTATTGAAGCTGTAGCCTATGCAGAATATTTACAAACAATAATTGAAAGTGCCAGATCAGGTAAAAAGATTAAAGAGTTAGCTAATTTATTGGTTGATGATGAGATTACTTATGAAGAGGCAGAAGAATTTATAGGTGAGCTAATTGAAAATCAGATTCTGGTAAGTGAAATAGAACCCTCTGTAACTGGGGAGGATTTTTTAATACAGTTAGAAAAGTGTCTTAAGGCATTAGACGGTACAGAATCTATCTTAAAAGAGATCAAACATTATCAGGTGTTCTTGGACCAAGTAGATCAAAAATTGGGTAATACAGCAGAAGACTATTTACAATTAAGTGAACGGGTATCACAACTAGAGACCCCTTTTGAGCTGAAATATCTATTTCAGACTGATATGTATACCAAGATACAATCTAATCAACTGGATAAGCGATGGGGATATAAATTTAAAAGGGCTTTAACACTTTTAAATAAGATAAGTACTGCTCCTTCAGAAACCCATTTACAGCGATTTAAAGATGCATTTACAAAACGATATGAAACCCAGGAAATCCCTTTGGCTACTGCATTAGATACCGAAGTAGGGATTGGCTATCTGCAAAACCAAAATGCTGGAGATTCTACTTCTTTTTTGGATGATTTGTATATTCCTTTAAAACCTGTATCTCGTCAGGAAATATCATGGAGTCCTATTCAGGAAATCCTAAATCAAAAATTGCAGCATATTCATAAAGAAAATAAATATACATTACACTTTGAAGATAAAGATGTAGAACACCTGGAGCTTGATTGGAATGATTTACCTGATACTATGTCATCTATAGTACAGATTGCAAATGTTGATGGAGAAGAAAAAATGATGTTTTCCTCTGTAGGAGGGTCTTCTGGAGCTAATCTTTTGGGTCGATTTTCGACAGGTAATGATAGTATTCTTGATCATGTTCAGCATATTGCAGCAGTAGAGCAAGAAATGTATCCCAATCAAATCCTGGCAGAGGTAGTTCATTTGCCAGAGTCCAGAACCGGTAATGTGATTCGTAGAGCTACGATTCGAGAATATGAAATTCCGTATTTAGGAAAATCTAATGTACCCAGGGAGCAACAGCTTGATATATCTGATCTGATGATATCTGTTCGATATGGTCGTATTATTTTACGATCTAAGATGCTTAATAAAGAAATTATACCACGATTGACCAATGCTCATAATTATAGTGCTAATGCATTACCTGTATATCATTTTTTATGCGATGTACAGAAACAGGGAGGACGATCTGGTTTAGGGTTTTATTGGGGGGAGGCATTAGATAAACACGCTTTTCTACCCAGGGTAGTATATAAGGATTTTATATTGGCAAAAGCCAGATGGAAAATTATTACAGCAGACCTTCCTTTTCTAAAGGAACATATAGACAAAGGCAACATTGAAGTTATACAGGGTTGGAGAGAAAAACACAAAATGCCTGCATTAGTTCAGCTTATTGATGGGGATAATACGTTATTAATTAACCTAGAGAATAGCAATTCTGTGCGTATGTGGTTAGATGCTATTAAAAATAAGAAAGGATGTATTCTTGAAGAGTTTTTCTTTGCCGAAGAAGGTCAGCCTGATGGACAAAAAGGTGTAGTACAACAACAAGGTAATAGTTATACCAATCAGTTTGTTATATCACTATACAATCAGGAAAAACTAGAGCATGCTCAATCACAAAATCAAGTGTCAAAGGCGGTTGAGGTTTAGAAATTTTATTTTTGCACATTCAGTGATCTGATGGCTGAATAGGAAAGAAAAATTAGAACAAAGAAAAGACTACATGAGTACAAAACGAACATATATATTAGGAGATGAATGGGTATACTATAAAATCTATTGTGGTGCCAGAACCTCAGATGTGCTCCTTACAGAAACCATAAAACCTCTTACAGAGCAGTTGCTACAGCAAGGATTGATAGATTCCTGGTTTTTTATACGGTATGGGGATCCTGATTTTCATATCAGAATACGATTTCATTTACCAGATATAAAAGCCATAGGAACGGTAATTTTACAAATGAATGCAGCATTACAGGATTATGTAGAGCAGGGTGTAGTATATAAAATACAGACTGACACCTATTTGAGGGAATTAGAGCGATATGGCACCCGCACAATGGATATATCTGAAGAATTGTTTTTTTATGACAGTGAAATGTTATTGAATGCTATAGCATTGATAGAAGACGAAGAATTGTATTTTTTGTTTGTGGTAAAGGCAATAGATCGATTGTTAGAAAGTTTTAACTACGGACAACAGGAAAAATTAACATTGGTACATCGAAACAGTCAGTCTTTTAAGAAAGAATTTCATGGGGATAAGACTTTAAACAAACAATTAGATAAAAAATACCGAGGCATAAAAAGCAAGCTTTCTGCATTTTTGGAGACTACAGAAATGCCAGAAGAATATCAGGTTTTAGATGACTTAATAGATCACAAAACTCAGAAATCAACTACTGTGGTACAGATGATTATGAAAATGCAGCAAGACAACCGTTTAGAAATGCCACTGGATGATTTGATGAGTAGTTATATCCATATGTTAGTAAATCGAGCTTTTCGATCCAAACAGCGTTTTTATGAATTGGTGTGTTATGATTTCTTATTACGCTACCAAAAAACAAAAGTAAGCTATAGCAAAGCATGAAAAGAGTACTACTCGTCTTTAGTATCATTTTTCTAACTATTATCCATGGAGTTGCTCAGGATAAGGGATTTAAAATTCCTGATTCGTTGAAGAATAGGAGTTTTGATGAGATAGAGGATTTACTTAATAAAAGTTATGGTGATTCTATTCAATTTTCTTTTTATACTGATATACTATTGACGATAAGCAAAGAAAAAGGGGATGAGTTAAAATTAGCTAAAGCATACATGATTAAATCCTATAACTTTCTTAATGTGCCATACATACGGCTATCGTATCTGGATAGTTCTATAGCTGTTAGTAAAAATTTAAATGACCGGCAGTTCCCTACAACTTCGTATTCTCTGAGAGGTAGTTTGTACAAGGAATTAGGAGAGTATAGTAAGGCTCTTGATAATTATTTAATTGCTTTAAAACTATCTAAAAAAACCAACAGTACTGGTTTTTATTATTTAACAAAACATAACATTGCAAGCTTGAGGCAAGAAATAGGAGATTTTGAAGAAGCAGCAATAATGTATAAAGAAGTACTTGACTATGAGGATGAGAATAATATTAATGATAAAGGACATCTAGCTACAATGTTTAGTTTGGCTACTACATATAGAAAACTAGAAGATTATAATTCTTCTTCAATTTATAATAAAAAAGGGATCAAATTATCGATTGAAAATAATTTAGATATCTATCATTCTTTTGTTTTAAATGAAGGTATTAATTTGTTTTATAAAAAAAAGTACCAATCGTCATTTGATAGCATTCAGAAAGCTTTACCTTTTTTTGATAAATTACAGTCAAAAAATGATTTACTTTTTAGCGGTCACCTTCATTTGGCTAAACTTTATAGAAAGCAAAGTAATACCGAAAAGTCTTTGGAACATTTACTAAAAATGAATGAATATTATGAGAGAGCAGATTTCACTCCTGTTGAAATGAGGAGAGGGTATGAAATGCTAATAAGTTATTATAAAACCAAAGATGATAAAACCAAGCAATTATATTATATTAATAAGTTGTTTAAGGTAGACAGTATTTTAGATTCAAATTATAAAAATTTGAGTAGAAAAATGGTAAGGGAGTACGATACACCAAGGCTATTAGAAGAAAAGCAAGATTTAATTGATGATTTAGAGCGAAAAGAAAAAAGAACAAGTGTAAAACTTTTTATAGTCATTATTATTACTTTATTGCTTATCGTTTTTGTCGTATTAGTATATATAAAGAATATAAGATATAAGAAACGTTTTGAGGAATTAATGAAAACATCTTCGGCTGAAATTGAAGTAAAAGAAACCAGACAACTTAAAAATTCTTCTTCGCCGGAAGCCATTGGGATTTCTAAAGATATAGTAAAGATAGTTCTATCTGGACTCCAAAAATTTGAAGATAAGGAAGGGTATTTATCATCCAATATTACCACCGGAGATTTGGCAAAACAATTAAAAACTAATTCTAAGTATTTGTCCAAAATTATCAACACCTATAAACAAAAAAGTTTTAGTGTATATATAAACGAGTTACGTATCGAGTATGTGATAGATAAACTCAAAAACGATTCCAAATTTAGATTATATACGATTAAAGCAATTTCTCGTGAGATTGGGTTTAATACAACTGAGGCGTTTTCTAAATCCTTCTATAAAAAGACGGGGATTTATCCTTCCTATTTTATAAAACAATTAGAAAAGTAAAATAAGCTAAATAATTTATAATTAAAACATTAACAGTCTGATTTCATAGAAACCAGACTAACAGTTTCTTTTTTATTTACATTTTTTTAAGAGTAACATTTATATTTGCCCGGAACCTAAAACAAAACTCATGGAAAACAAAAAGAGAAAAAAGAAATTGACTTTAGAAAAAATTAAGGTTACTAGATTGAATAAGGGAGACCTTTCAGAAATAGTAGGAGGTTCTCATGATAATTGTGGAACAGTATTAGATTGCAGAAGTTATCGATGGCCACCATGTTTGCCAGATCCAGATCCTATTGCTGATTAGACAATTTAATAAGATTATGTTGCAATAAAAAAAGAACCCCAGCTTAATTAAGCTGGGGTTCTTTTTTTATTGAGTTTATTACTATTTTCAATATTTTTGAGGAATTACTATCCAATTCACCTATGCGATCGGTTTATTGTGTTTTAATTCTTTTCTAGCTCCTTAAAATTATTCTAAGAAATGATTCATTCATCACTTTGTAATTCGTTTTGATAAAACCCAAACCTAAACCCTACCGCTTCGGCATAGATAAAGTTTTGAGAATGTAAATCATATAGTATAGGAGCATCAAGGTCTTTCATAAATTTGATGATACGATAGACTTTAGTTCTTGAGATACCTAATCGCGACGCTAACTGATCTGGAGTACCTGTTGCTTGTAAATGGATCAATTGATCAATACGTTGAATAAGTTGCATAGTTTGGATTAGAATTTTCATAACAATTTTCTTTAAAATCTAAAATTTAGCTTGAGCAAAAAATATCTTGGTAATAATCTATATTCAGTAGTAGTGATAGCTTGATCATTTATAGAGTAATTAGCAAAACTATCAGTGTTCCATAAATTCTGAGCTGTAAGTTTTAGAGTTAAGGCATTTTTTTTAATGATGTATTGTGCTTCAAAATCAGAAAAATAATAGGTAGAGCTATTTAAATTTCTAAAATAATACCTTTCATTTTTAAGCTTACAGGTAATTTTTTCAGAAATGTTAAATGTAAAATCTAAAAAAGAAGTAACATCGGTATTGGTGTTTTTTGAAGAAGTTTCTACTATAGAGGTAGTCCAGTCGGTTCCGACATGAAAATTAAAGACACCAGAAAAAGCAGAGCGCATTTCGATACCATATGTATATAATGATGTTTTAACATCTCTAAGTCGTTCGTTATTAATACTGTTTTGAAAACTTGTTTGAGTGTGACTGCCTCGTATTTTGATGTTTGAAGAGAGCTTGTTTATAAATTTATCAGCATTAATATTTATAGTATAAAGTTGCCCGTTGTTTAAAATTATTTTTTCTGATAGGCTAAAATTACGCGCTATTTCGGTATTTGTACTTTGATACTTGTTATTTTTACGGTATAAAAATGAGGCATTAGCTATGAACTCATCAGCCCAATCTCCATAAGTATAATTAGTGAGAAAAATACTTCCTGTTAACTGTTCAAAACCACCTGTTCCAGCTCTGAAATTTCTAAAATTTGTAAGAGCGAAATTTGAGTAAATATCTGATAATGTAATGTTTTTAGTGTCGTATTTATATAATGCAGAGAGAGAATTTCTTTTGTTAATAGACCAATTAAAGAGTATGCTCGGTACGGTGTAAAAAGAGGGTTTCAATCTCGAAGTTTTATTGTTTTTTAGGGTTGTAAGAAGCTGGTGGGTTTTAAGAGTGGTTCTAATACCTATTCTTTTTAGTCGATATAAATAACTCACTTCACCGTAGATATCTTCAAATTGAAGAGTAAAATCATTATTATATTTTGCTTCGGCTTGTTTTACTATTTGACTAGAATCTATTAAAAAGAATGAACTAAAAAATTTTTCATAATTTCTTTTGTACCCTAATTTTATATCTATGTTTTTATTTTTTCTATTGATAATGTAGTTTCCTTCTATGCCTAAAAACTCTACTTGACTAGTGTTTTTTTGGTTAATATTTTCAATTGTACCACTATCTGGGAATATATCCTCGTATAAAAAGGTATCTAAAAAATAATTTTGTGGTTTACGATCATAAAAATACCTTCCTCTTATAAGCAAGACATTATTGCTGGTAATTCTATTTGTATATGTTATTTTATGATCAGTGAATTTTGATTTGTTTAATAATCTTTGATTATAAACCTCATTGTTAAAGAGTAGTCCAGAGTTGCTTTTTTGTTTAGAAGTATTGTATTTACCTATATATTCGATTCTAGAATCATCATTAATGTTATAGATGACATCCAATTTCCCAAATCCCGTAATACTCTTTTTATCAGCTTTTATGTTTTCGGTATTTGTTAAATTATTTGGAATTAAAAATTGGATTTCACTTTGTCTAAAAAAATCATTTTCGTCTATATTAACCAAAGCAAGTCCTTTGATTTTTAATTTTTCAGAAGAATTATATATGCCATTAAATGACGCAAACTCTGTATTGTTAAAATTTATTCTTTGTTTTTTAATGTTAGGGGTCCCCGTATCGATATTGATTAAGTTTTTAGCAGAAAATTCATCTCCTATTGAACTCGCAGAGGGTTGATAGTTAGGATTAATTATTTGTGAAATGTCACCGGTAGGGTCAATCCCGACATTATTTAAATTGCCAAAAAGATAATATTTCGTTTTGCTATTAAATGATATAAGATTAACGCGATTCTCATAGAACTGACTTGTTCCGTATCCAAGTGTAGCATTACCAAAAAGTTGTGTTTTTCGATCTTCTTTGAGTGTTAAATTTAATGCAGTTTTAGTGTTAGTTCCTATTCCTTTTAATAATGGGTTACTAGAAAAATTTTGGAGCACTTCTATTTTGTCAATCACATCAGCATTTAAGTTTTTAGTCAATAATTTATATCCTTTTTCAAAAAGATCATCTCCTTCAATCATTACTTTGTCTACACTTTTTCCTTGTATACTAATATCTCCATCTTTGCTTATATCAATTCCAGGTATTTTTTTTAGGAGATCTTCGGTTACTTCTTCAGTGCCATCTGTAAAACTAGATGCATTAAAAACTATAGTGTCTTTTTTTACTTTTATAGGAATATCAGCTTTGATAATGATTTCATCAAGGACAAAAGTTTTGTCAACTAAAGTAACGTTTTTAACAATTCGTTCTTTTTTGCTTGTTATTTGTATAGAGGTTTTGATCTTTTGAAAAGATAAACTACTGAAGTCAAGTGTAAATATTCCATCCTTATTTGTGAGGATTTTATAAAATCCTGATTCATCCGTATATGCATAGGTAATAATGGATGTGTCAGACTTTAAAACAACACTAACTTGCGCGATAGGATTAAGCAAACTATCTGTTACTTGACCTTCAATTATAGTTTGTCCGTTAATGAAATTACTTAACAAAAGAAAAAAACTTAAATAGATTTTTAATTTAATACTGGTTGAATTGATCATTACAGCACGATAAAACTTAAAATTAGTTGGATTTAGAGATTTGTTCTTCTCTGTTTTTTGCAAGATATTCGAAGGTTTTTTCCAGAAAATTGTAATTCACTCCAGTTATTTCCATACTGTTTTCTCTGCCAGATCTGGCATTTACTTTTTTTAAATGTAGAAAAGGAGCATCAATATTCTTTTTGTGAAAAGTGATCAAATCAAGTCTCTGTCCATCAAAGAAGTCTTTTGCCGTAAATGGACTATCCATTTTAGAAATTTTTTTAACTGAGAAGAAAATTTCTTTCTCTTGATCATGGACTTCGAGAATAAGCCCCGGTAGACCATGTAATTTCCATGGCCCCATTTTGACTGGAATTTCATCTGTAAACCAGGCTGTATATTCTCTTCCTCTAAAAGAAGTTTTTGCCTCTGTTACCGTGTATGCTCCAATTTTTTTGTGGTTATTGGTAATATTCCAATGAAGGTTAGCAAGTTCTTCATCAACCAAATATGTTTTTTTATCATATTGAACAAAATCTCTTGAAATGAGTTTTTTGTGTTTGAAATCGATAAAATTAATAACTCCATTCATGGATCGGTCTGCCGTATAGAGCCCTCCACTTTGATCTGTTTGTAATGATGCATCACTGATACTTTTCCACGTGAATAATGATTTTTCCTTATCAAATATTAAGCTACATTCATATAAACCTAAGAAATGAGTTTCCTTTTTTACTGTGTATGTAACTACTGCCAGAGGCTGTTCTATTATTTGAGATATTCCTTTAGTGATTGATAAGCAAGTTAATGCTAATAGTAGTGAGATTGTTTTCATTGTTATTTTTTTAAACCGTTCCTGGATGAGTTATTTGTTAATTGTTTCTATTAATTTGTTCCTAAAGGGAATGGTATAAAAGTACTAGGAGTAGTCGCGCCCAGATCACCCTCAGTAAGCGTAGGAAGAGGTACATCTCTTGTTGCTTCAACATGAGGAGCAATCATTTCATAAGCTTCTCCACATGTCGCTGCTGTAGCCGAAAACTTTATTCCTTTTGAATTCGTATACGACACTGTACAACTTCCAATTTCTAGTTTTGTGATTTCTGTATTGTTATTTGTGTTTGCCATCATACCCGTTGTTAAGGCTAATAGCATTATTGTATTCATGATTTGTTTTTTCATAATTTTAATATTTATATTCTTAATTAATT
Organism: Aquimarina algiphila; assembly: GCF_947494415.1. NCBI lineage: Bacteria > Pseudomonadati > Bacteroidota > Flavobacteriia > Flavobacteriales > Flavobacteriaceae > Aquimarina > Aquimarina algiphila. The sequence continues at coordinate 240,634 of NZ_CANLVC010000004.1, forward strand.
AACCAGGAACGGCTATTGTTTTTTTGTTGTTCAACATTGTTTTGATGGAAGCAAATGTATCTGTAATATCAGGTGAGAAACAAAGCAAGTGTTCTGCTATTCTGGAAAACACGCCATGAATTCTTAGAATCGCGGACTCATGTTTATGGGTGTAACAATCTGTTTTTTAAATATTTAGACTTGTGTTCTTCAGGAGTCGAATAAAAAACAGAAAGTGGTATATTTACTTCTTGTTTTGGAAGAAAATGAAATGTAAATCATAGTATTTTTAATATAGTATTCATAAATTTTGAAGAGAATAATGTGCAAGAGTTTTTATATCGTAGCGATTCTTTTATTTTATCAAATACAAAGTATCACTGCATATCAAAACACCGAGAAAACCTTAGATGATAGTTATAAGTTTTTATTAAATAAATTTTATGAAAATGAAGTAGATTCTGTAATTGCTGTTGGGTATGCCAATAAATATCTTTCTAAAGCAAAAAAAGAAAAGGATACGTTAAGAATTGCAGATGGATATTATTTCTTATCCAGCATAAGTACAGGGGAGACATCAATCAAATATTGTGATACTATAATAGCAATTACAAAAAATCACCAGACAGAAAGCTACCCTACCTATGCCTATTTAAATAAAGCGCTTAAGTATTTTGACATGGGAAATTTTAAGAAGGCTTTTGATTATTATTTAAAAGTATATGACGAAACAGAAAAATATAATAATATATTTCTCCAATATTCTTGTAAGAAAAATATAGGTATTCTGAAGGCTATTCTGGGAGAAAATGAAACAGCTTTAGTGACCTTACGAGAATGTTATGCATTTTACTCAAAATATAAAGAAAAAGCTCCCAATGACTATTTAACTACACTTTTTGCTTTGTCAGAATCTTATAATTTTAATAAAGTGCTAGATTCTGCTTCTATGATAAATAGAATAGGGTACAAAGAATCTATAGAATTAAAAGCAGAACAGTTTACATGTTATTTTGTACTAAACGAAGGAATAAATCAATTTAGTAAATCGAATTATACTGTAGCCAAAGATAGTTTAGCAAAAGCAATTAAAGATTTAGAGTTAAATGGTGATAAAACTAATTTGGGGCAAGCCCATTTTTACTTAGGAAAAACATTATCATCATTGGATTTTGAAGAAGAGGCTATAGAAGAACATAAAAAAGCAGATAAAATTTTTCAGGAAGTTACCCAGATTATTCCAGAAAATAGAGAAAATCATGAGATTTTGATTAGTTATTATAAAAGCATAAATGATACGGATAGCCAATTAGAATATATTGAAAAACTTCTTAGAGTGGATAGTATATTAAATAGTAATTATAAATACCTTATCAAGAATGTGGTCCAAAATTATGATACCCCGAGACTTCTTTCTGAAAAGCAAAAAATTATAGATTCATTAAAAGGGGATAAAAAATCATCTACAATAATTATCATTTTTTTGGTTATTCTAAGTATGATGTCATCTGTTTTTTTGGTTTTTAATTATCGAAAAAAGAAGAGATATAAACAAAGATTTGACGAATTATATAATTCTAGTTCTGCTAATAAAAAGAATCAGAAAACCTTAAGTACTACATCGGTTGATTCGATTGGGATTTCTGAAGATATTGCGAATAAAATTTTGAATGATTTAGACGAATTTGAACGAAAGCAAGAATTTTTAAAGCCAAGCATTACCACTAATGAATTGGCAAAAAAAATGAATACAAATTCAAAATATTTATCCCGAGTGATTAATCACTATAAGAAGAAAAGCTTTATTGTATATATCAATGAATTAAGAATAGATTATTGTATTGAAAAACTTAAAACAGACAAAAAGTTTATGAATTATACCATTAAAGCCATAGCAAGAGAGATAGGTTTTAATTCTACAGATGCTTTTTCTAAATCTTTTTATAAAATAAAAAAGATACAACCTTCATACTTTATTCGAGAGTTAGAAAAACAACAGCGTAATTGATTTTTGTTAAAAAATTGATTATTAATATCTTATGTTCAGTGATTCTGGAAAACAGGGCGGTAGTTAAATAAAAAAGTAACATTTCAGAATTATTCTATTTATGTTTGCCAACGGAAACAAATAAAAAAAGAGAATTATGAAAAAAAAGTCAATCACAAAAAAATTAGGATTAGAAAAGTTGGAGATCACAAAATTAACAAACCCAAGAGTGATTATGGGAGGAAGTGAGCATTGTCCTTTAACAGACCCACCTAAACCTGAGCCTTCAGGTGCTTTTACTTGTACATTAACAGTTACTGATCCAAAAAACAATGGAGGGACTAACAGACCTACTCAAGGATGTTTTGGCCTATAAATAGTGAGTATTAAATCTTTAATATAAAGAGGAGATTATAAAACCAAAAAGCCCGGTACTTTTACAAGTCCGGGCTTTATTTTATTTTATCACTTCACCATCTTTATCGTGAAAATGATATTCTAAATACGTGTAAGCGTCTCTAGGTACAATCTTAACCCATCGTTTATGGTTAAAATACCATTTGGATCGGGTGGATGGAAATCCTTTTGTTAAAAAAGCTGCAATAAAAGGATGCGCACTTAGCGTTATCTTTTTATGTTCTTTCTTAATTAATTTTTCTAATTCGACCTTTATTTTTTCTACCAAAACTATAGGTGCCTCAACTTCACCATTTATTCCACTTGGATCATCCTCGCGGGTTTTGATATTCATTTCTGGTCTTACGCGTTGTCGCGTAATCTGAATCAAGCCAAACTTACTTGGCGGTAATATTTTGTGCTTCGCTCGGTCGTCTTTCATCTCTTCTCTCAATTGATTAAAGAGAGTTCTACGGTTATCAGCATTATTCATATCGATAAAATCGACTACAATAATGCCTCCCATATCTCTTAGACGTAGTTGGCGAGCTACTTCAGCTGCACTGATTAGGTTAACTTCTAGTGCAGTATCTTCTTGGTTTTTGGCTTTATTAGACCGGTTGCCACTATTGACATCGATTACGTGCATCGCTTCTGTATGCTCGATAACCAAATAGGCGCCCTTACTCATAGATACCGTCTTGCCAAAACTTGTTTTGATTTGCCGTTCAATACCATATTTTTCAAAAATTGGTATTTTAGGATTATGAAGTTTTACAATTGATTCCTTTTTTGGAGCAATTTCTTGCAGATATTCTTTAATTCTACTGTAGAGATCTTCATCATCTACAATAATAGAAGTAAAAGTGTCATTAAACACATCTCTTAATATAGAAGATGCTCTGTTCATTTCACCTAATACTTTAGACGGATGATGCGCTTTGTACAATTTCTTGCACATGGTTTCCCAGCGTCCCATCAGATTTTGTAAATCTTTGTCTAGTTCTGCTACTTTTTTGCCTTCTGCTACAGTACGTACGATAATACCAAAACCTTTGGGCTTGATACTTTTAACAAGCCTTTTTAAACGTTCTTTTTCTTCTGAAGATTCTATTTTTTGAGAAATAGAAATTCGGTTAGAAAAAGGAACTAATACAATATATCGACCAGCAATCGATAGCTCTGAGCTAATTCGAGGGCCTTTGGTTGATATAGGTTCTTTAACTATCTGTACTAACAGTGATTGATTTGATTTTAACACATTGGTAATAGTACCGTGTTTATCAATATCGTCCTCTACAGGAAAATCCTTTAGAGAATAATTTCTTAATTTACCTGTGCTTACACGTTTTATGAATTTAAGTAAGGAAGACACTTGAGGACCAAGATCATGATAATGCAAAAATGCATCTTTTTCATACCCTACATTTACAAATGCAGCGTTTAAACCTGGGACGGATTTACGGATTTTGGCAATAAAAATATCACCTACCGAAAAATCACTATCGTCTTCTTCCTTATGTAACTCAATTAGTTTTCCATCCTTTAGTAAGGCAAAATCTGTAGAGGAACCTGACCTAATGATCAATTCGTTGTTCACTCTGATTAGATTTTTATCCCGATAAATCGGAATGGATTAAACAATTTTTTTCACAGGAATTTTGCAATTCCGTTGAAATAAAATAATCCTATCGGTAGTAGATAGTATATTTTATTTCGATTTCAAAGAACATTACTTTTAAACAAAAAAAGTAGTTAGAAACTACTTTTTCTTGTGGCGGTTGGCTCTTCTGCGTTTTTTACGCTTGTGCGTAGCTACCTTGTGTCTTTTACGTTTTTTACCACTTGGCATAGTGTGTGTATTTTATTTATTGTTATTAGTTTATTTTACTTCTACATTAGTTTTTACGCCTTCTACAAAAACTTTTGCTGGCTTAAACGCTGGTATATTGTGTGCAGGAATCTTGATAGTAGTATTCTTAGAAATGTTACGACCTGTTTTTTCTGCTCTGGTTTTGATAATAAAACTACCAAATCCTCTAAGATAAACATTGTCTCCACTTTCTAGTGAACTTTTTACTTCTTCCATAAATGTTTCAACAGTTGCCTGAACATCTCCTTTTTCTATTCCCAGTTTTTCTGAAATTTTTGCTACAATATCTGCTTTAGTCATTATAATACCTATTAAGGGGTTTTTAAATTTTCAAGGGGGCAAATATAACAATTTAAAATCCAAAATATCAATACTTAAGATGATATTTTCATCTTTAAACGTTTAATTTTGTAAAACTTATAATTTTATTATGATTTTTTCTAAAAAACTCATTTCGTGGTACTTACAAAACAAAAGATCAATGCCATGGAGAGAAACCAAAAATCCATATCATATTTGGCTTAGCGAAATTATACTTCAACAGACCAGAGTTGCGCAAGGATTACCATATTATATGTCATTTACAACTACTTTTCCAACGGTATTTGATTTGGCAAATGCAAGTGAAGAAGAAGTGCTTAAATTATGGCAGGGATTAGGCTATTATTCTAGGGCTAGAAACCTGCATGCTACAGCAAAATATGTGGCCAATGATTTAAAAGGTATTTTTCCTGCTACATATAAGGACTTATTGCAATTAAAAGGAGTTGGTGATTATACGGCTAGTGCCATTGCTTCTATATGTTATAATGAAGCCGTACCTGTAGTCGACGGAAATGTGTATCGCGTATTATCCAGGTATTTTGGAATTGATACTCCTATTAATAGTACAAAAGGAATTAGTGAGTTTAAAAAACTGGCAATAACATTAATGGATCATGATGAGCCTGCAGAATACAATCAGGCAATTATGGAGTTTGGAGCATTGCAGTGTAAGCCCAAAAGTCCGTATTGTATTGTTTGCCCTTTACAAGATAGTTGTGAAGCACTTAAAAAAGATAACGTACCTTCTTTACCAGTAAAACTTAAAAAACTAAAAGTCAAAAAACGGTATTTTAATTACCTGGTATTTTCTTCATCAGATCAGGAAACCATATTACAACAAAGAGTAGGGAAAGGAATATGGAAAGGCCTATATGAATTTCCTTTAATAGAAGGAGAAGTTGTAGGTGTTGATGAAATAGTGTTAAATGATATTTTTCAGAAAATAGTAAATACTAAGGAGTATGAGATTATACCCTATAAAGAGGAGTTAATAGTGCATAAATTATCTCATCAACATTTATACACTAAGTTTTACATTGTAAAATTAAATGATAGTCTAAATGGTAGTGAAGATCAGAAAAAAGTAAATTTTAAAGATATACATTCCTATCCGGTTCCTATTTTGTTAAGTAATTTTATAGAAGCGTTTTTTAAGAAAGATTTAGTTTAAAAAAAGATACGTTAAGACGATTCTAAGAGTATTGTATTTATTGATTTTTTATTACATTTACTAGATAACAATGTTATTTTAAGGTATAGAAGAAAATAAGAACTATTCTGATAGCGTTATTTATAAAGGTTTGTTATTTCTTTGCAAGTATAAACCCTAACAACAAACTATAATTAAAATGTCTGGAACACTAAATAAAGTAATGCTTATTGGGCATACAGGAGATGAGGTTAAGATGCATTATTTTGAAGGAGGTAATTGTATTGGTAGATTTCCACTCGCAACAAATGATTCTTATGTGAATAAAAGTACAAATGAACGAGTGACTACTACAGAGTGGCATAATATTGTTGTGAGAAATAAAGCGGCAGAGATTTGTGAGAAATACCTTAATAAAGGAGATAAAATATATATAGAGGGGCGTTTAAAGACCAGAAAATGGCAAGATGAACAAGGAAAAGATAGATATAGTACAGAAATACAGTGTACTGATTTTACTTTTCTTACCCCCAAAAATGAGAACCCATCTTCTGAGCCAAGACCTCAGAATACAACTCATCAAGTGACCCCTTCTGTGAACAATCCGCAAGAGGCTTCACCTGATTCACCAGCAATGGAAGACGACGATCTTCCATTCTGATACGTTTAACTAAACAGAGATAATTTGGACCCTGATCCTGAACCTTTATTTATTTTACTATTCGCTTTTGATCCAATGCAAACCGTTAATTTGGTGGCGCTTGTAGTTTTACTTGTTTTTTCTGCATTAATATCTGGAAGTGAAGTGGCGCTGTTTTCATTAACTCCTGCTGATCTAAAAGATGAAGAAAACGGATCTAAGAACCTTAAGACGATATCCAGATTATTAGATAATCCCAAGAAATTACTAGCAACAATATTAGTAGCGAATAATTTTATCAATATTGCGATCATATTACTTTTTGATACTTTGGGGAAAGTATATTTTAGTAGCCTTGACTATGTGTGGTTTGGCTGGATTAGTGTGCGGTTTTTAGTAGAAGTTGGACTAGCAGCTTTTTTGATCTTATTATTTGGTGAGATTTTGCCAAAAATATATGCCAGTAGAAATAAAATGAAATTTGCCATGTTTATGGCACGTCCTCTTAGGGTTTTGGATTGGATTATCACTCCAATCAGTATCCCTATGCGTAGCGTTACTATTGGGATTCATAATAGATTGGGAAAACAAAAATCTAATTTAAGTGTAGATCAATTGTCACAAGCACTAGAACTAACCTCTGATAAGGATACTACTGATGAAGAAAAGAAAATCCTGGAGGGAATAGTGTCCTTTGGAAATACAGATACAAAACAAGTGATGCGACCCAGAATGGATATTTTTGCATTGAATAACCAAGCGTCCTATAAAGAAATTCTGCCAGAGGTTATCGAGAATGGATATTCACGTATTCCTGTTTATGAAGATAATATTGATAAAGTGATCGGGATTTTATATGTAAAAGATCTTTTACCGCATATTAATGAAACCAATTTTGATTGGATACCGTTGTTAAGAGATCCCTATTTTGTGCCAGAGAATAAAAAACTCGATGATTTGCTTAATGATTTTAAAAACAAAAAGAATCATCTGGCTATCGTGGTAGATGAATATGGGGGGACCAGTGGATTGATCTCTTTAGAAGATATTATCGAAGAAATTGTTGGTGATATTAGTGACGAATTTGACGATGAAGATTTGGTGTATTCTAAACTCGATGATCAAAATTATGTTTTTGAAGGAAGGACGGCGTTAAAAGATTTTTACAAAGTATTAAAGCTCGAAGACAATGAAGTTTTTGAAGATAAAAAAGGAGATGCAGAAACCATCGCGGGATTGTTGCTGGAAATATCAGGAAGTTTTCCAAGACGAGGTGAAATGATTAACTTGAACCAGTATACTTTTAAAGTAGAATCATTGGATAATAAACGAATAAAACAAGTGAAATTAACCATTAATGAAAAGGAAAATAGTTAGATTTTGTTTAGTGATAAGTGCAGTGTTATTACTTTCTTGTGGTGGTGAGATCCTACCTAAACCAGAAGGAATGTTGCGATTAAGTTATCCTAAACCAGAGTATAAAGAAGTGATGCTACCTTGCCCTTATTCTTTTGAGAAAAATGATTTTTCAGAATTTCAAAAAGCCAGAAGGAATAATCGATGTTGGTATAATCTGGAGTATAAGAAATTAAAAGCAACCATGTATATTTCTTATTTTAAAATTAATAATAACCTTGATTCGTTGCTACGGGATGCTCAAAATCTTACTCAAGAACACGTGATTAAGGCAGATGGTATTTTACAAGAACCTTATATTGATGAAAAAAATCGTGTGTTTGGTATGTTTTATGAGGTGTCTGGCAATGCGGCTTCACAGTCTCAGTTTTATGCTACTGATAGTATTAATCATTTTGTAGTGGGGTCTATGTATTTTAAAGTAAAACCAAATTATGACTCTATTCTTCCGGCTGCAAATTATTTACGTAATGATATGAAACAATTGATGGAAACCCTTCGTTGGAAAGAATAGTTAATTTTCTTCCAAAACTACACTCATACATTTATAATTTCATCACTTTTGCAGTTTACTTTTTGAAAGATGCAAAACACAAAATTAAAATGGTTATATCTTATTATACTCTCTCTGGTTTGGGGTAGTTCATTTATTCTTATTAAGAAGTCGCTTATTGGTCTTACCCCACTGCAAATAGGGGCGTTAAGAACTCTTTTTGCAGCTGTGTTTTTATTTCTAATAGGTTTTAGGAGCATGAAAACTATAGCAGCATCTGATTGGAAATGGATTGCGATATCAGGCTTTTTGGGGACGTTTATTCCAGCTTTTTTGTTTGCTTTTGCCGAAACAGAAATTGATAGTGGGATTGCATCAATTCTCAATTCCACAACACCACTTGTAACACTTATTTTGGGAGTACTAATTTTCTCTATTCGATTTAATAAAAACCAGTTGATAGGGGTGATAGTGGGATTTGTAGGTTGTCTCGCATTAATTTTGGAAGGAGCTTCAGTAAACCCTGGTCAAAATTATTGGTATGCTTTATTAGTGCTTTGTGCTTCGGTTTGTTATGCAATGAATGTAAATATCATAAAACGATACATGCAGCATATTTCTCCTATGGCTATTGCAAATGGAAATTTTATTGTGCTTGTTATCCCAGCATTAATCGTGTTATACGGGTCTGATTTTTTTAAAGCTGAAGTAATTTCTAGCCCAAAAGTACATGCAAGTTTGATATACATATCGATACTTGCAGTAGTAGGAACAGGTATTGCCAAGGTTTTGTTTAATAAATTGGTGCAGATTAGTACCCCTGTCTTTGCAACTTCTGTGACTTATACAATTCCTATTGTAGCGTTGTTATGGGGTGTCTTAGATAATGAACAATTTACTTTTTATCAGGTATTAGCTTCTGGAATTATTATTTTAGGAGTTTATCTGGCGAATAGGAATAGGTAACTCGTATTCTTCTGTTAAACAACAAATTAACAACCTTTTAAGGTTAAAGAACTCTTAAATTTCATATTTTTAAGTAAGAATTTAAAAGAGAGAAGTTATGAAAAAGTCAACCATCCCAGTTAAATATGGAGTCTTAATTGCAATCGGGCTCATCATATATTTTTTAATTCTTTCGTTAATAGGAGTACAAACTAATCCTGTTTTTAGCCTTGGTAATGGTGTTATTGTTGCTTTTGGGTTATATAGTGCAATGAAAAATTTTAAAAAAGAAAAGGGAGGTGACTTTGATTATCAAAAAGGCTTCATGGCCGGACTTTTTACTGGTTTTAATGCAACACTTATTTTTACAATTTTCTTTGCTATATATGTAACCAATATTAATACTACTTTTTTACCAGAAATGCTTGCGAACTGGAGTTCCCACTATCATGTTGGTGTGGGTATAGTGGTTTTCATTGCTGCAATTATGGGGTTTGCCACTACTTTTGTACTTACTTTATCTTTTATGCAATTATTCAAAGAAAGTTGGAATCCGAAGAAAAATGGAAATTCTCGTCCTGTAGAAGCATAAAATGTTTGTCATTTAATTAATTAGCAGTATATTTGCACCCGCCTATTGAGAAATAGGTACAGTTCTTTATTTACAAAATAATTAATTAAACGTTACGCTATGTACGCAATTGTAGAGATAGCAGGGCAGCAATTTAAAGTTGCAAAAGACCAAAAAGTATTCGTACATCGTTTAGCTGGAGAAGAAGGAGACAAAGTTTCTTTTGACAAAGTTCTTCTTGCAGCAGATGGTGAAAAAGTTACTTTAGGCGCCCCAGCTATAGATGGAGCTCAAGTAGGAGCAAAAATCACAAGACACCTTAAAGGTGATAAAGTTATTGTTTTCAAGAAAAAGAGACGTAAAGGATACCGTGTTAAAAATGGTCATCGTCAATCTCTTACAGAAATTGTAATTGAAAGCATTGTAACTTCTGGAGCAAAGAAAGCTGCTCCTAAGGCAGAGGCTAAAAAAGCTGAGCCAAAAGCAAAAGCTGAAAAAGAAGTAAAAGCTTCTGCTCCTAAAGCAGAAACTAAAACTAAAGCAGCAGCTCCTAAAAAAGAAGCAAAAGCAGCAAGTACTGAAGATTTGAGTACTAAAACTGTAGCTGAATTGAAAGACATGGCTAAAGCTAAAGGAATTTCTGGAATTTCTTCTATGAAGAAAGCAGATTTAATAGCAGCTTTACAAGGATAACAAATTTAGACAGCAGAACATCCTGCTAGTAATAACAATATAAAACCGAAAGAAAATGGCTCATAAAAAAGGAGTTGGTAGTTCGAAAAACGGTAGAGAATCAGAATCCAAACGCTTAGGTGTTAAGATTTTTGGTGGACAAGCTGCCGTGGCTGGTAACATCATTGTAAGACAAAGAGGTACAGCACACAAACCAGGTGAAAATGTATATGCAGGTAAAGACCACACACTACATGCTAAGGTAGATGGTATGGTGAAATTTACTAAAAAGAGAGATAATAAGTCCTATGTTTCAATAGTTCCATTTGAAGCATAAAGGACCTTTCCTTTGTAATATATTGACCCTTTTCAGAAATGGAAAGGGTTTTTTTATTTTCTCTAAATAAAGCCTTGTGGTATTATTTATTCAAAACTAATATCACAGATATTCTGAGTAGTACTCTTTTGGAAAGTTAGAAGTAGCTGATATTTTTTTAAGATCAGCTTCATAGAATTTTTGTCGCAATCTACCTCTTTGTTTTTTTTGGCTTCTGATAGTGTTGTTTCGCCTTTGTTTGGTTGATCAACAGATTTTTCAGTATAGGTCTTACGTAAACATTTTATGGGCACTTCTTTGACGAAATAGATTCGTTGTTCATCATAGGTCCAAATTTCGTTAGTAAATCCTTGTTCTTTAGGAGTGCCTTCATAATCCCATCTCCATGACTCATGCTCAGAGAAATAAAAGAATAATTTATTGTCATTGATATAATAATGATTTGTGTAACTGCTATGCCCTTCGGCATACGTATGTTGTATATGTACTAAATTGTCATTGTTATAATAAAATGTCAGAAAAGCTTCAGTTTGGCCATTGCTATTACATTTGTTTTCAAGAGCTAACGCTATTAGTTTGTCTTGTTCTAACAATTTTGTAATTGAGGAGTACTCCTCTTTTATGTTTTTGATATCTCCCTTGGTTTGCGCAAGACCTTTAGGTATAAAAAGGATAAGAATAAGAAGTGTTTTTATTAGTATGTTCATTGTTTTGTACATTAAACTAATTGCCTAAATTTACTTCTAAAGAATGATAAACCAAATCAATTTATATGAAAATTTCAATAATAAGTGCTCTGTGTAGCGCTCTCCTTGTGTTGTTTATAGGCTTTGAGGGATACTCGCAAGATATCCCTAAATATGATTATCTAGAAGTAATTGTAATTCAAAAAGCAAATAATAGTGGAAGGGTAAAAAGAATAAAAGTAGAAGAACAAGCATCTTTACAGGGTAAACAAATAACAATAGATAAATTAGAAGATTTAGAAAGCACTTCAGATTTATTAAATTATATGAATGCCGCCAATTGGGAATTTGTAGATCGACAATCTATAGTTTCTGAAGAAAATGATCCCGTATGGATGAGTTATATCTTTAGAAAAAGTAAATAATAACACAACACAAAAATAATAAACAAATAACGCAAAAAAATTGTGAGCATATTAAATTTGTAAGATTTTTCAATAGTTAAGGGAGCTATTTTTCACACAAGTTTTATGAAACAATTACAAAGGTTTATTTTCCTTGTTTATTTTTTTGTAGCCACAATTCCTTTTTGTTTTGGGGCACAATCTGATTTAGTAGAGCAACAGCAAATAGATAAAGTACTTTTAAGCCTAAAACTCGAACTAGAAACTGCAAAAAAAGATAGTGCTTCTGTGATCACCGCTCAAAAACATCTGCAATTAGGGAAGTATTATCAAAAAGCAAGAGTATATAATGAAGCATTAGAACAGTATAATAACGCGCTTACTTTAGTTCAGAAATATGATACGCTTGCTGTATTCCTAAAAAATGAAATAGGAGTAATTTATTTATCATTAAAAAATAGTAGCAAAGCAAAGGATTATTTTAATGAAAGTATATTAATATCATCCAGAATCAAATATGTAAAGGGAGAGGCAAAAGCAAGAAGTTTTTTGGGTTCATGCTACGAGAAAGAAGGAGAGTATTTAGAGGCACTCCAATATCAAAAAGAGAGCCTTTCACTGTTTAAAAAACTTGGAAATAAGGAAGGGCTTGCAATAGTGAATGAAAATATTGGAAGTATCTATGAGGACCTTGAACAATACAATCTTGCTTATGAATATTTTAAAAAAGCAGATGAGTATTTTAAAAAGATAAATGAGAATAGTCGTATTGGTGTTTTGAATAACTTAGGGGATATCAATCGAAAGACAGGTAATTATAGTGTCGCTCTTACTTACACAAATAATGCATATAAGCTAGCGGTTCAGTTTCAAGATATGTATGAATTAAAGAGCGCTCATAAGGATTTATCAAAGACCTATGGGCTGATAGGAGATTTTAAAAAAGCTTTTGATCATCTTTTAGAAGCAGAACGTATTAATGAAGAATTAATATCTTCTCAAAATATTAATCAATTAAATACATTGCAGGCGGTTTATGAAACCAAACAAAAGGAAACTCAAATTAACTCACTTTTACAACAAAAAAAGATAAGCCGAGCTAATCAAGATCTTCTTTTGGTTATTTTTGGGACAACAGTACTAATGGTAGGTATTCTGTTTGTGTATTTTAGAAGAAAGAGAAAAGAAAACCTAAAACTTCAAAAATACAAACAACGAATGTTAAAAGCAGAATTAGAAAAAAAAGCCTTCGAAGAAAAGAATTTACAACATGAAGTGCATGTAAAAACATCTGCATTATCCAGATACAGTTTACATATATCACAAAAAAACAAAATACTATCAGATTTGTCCCTTACACTAACAAATATGGTGGATAGAAAAAATATTGATGTAAATGCAAATATCAAAAAACTGATAAAGGAAATTAATTTTAATTTACATCAGGAACGAGAATGGGTCGAATTCAATAATTTTTTTGAAGAAATTCATCCTGATTTTATAAAAAAACTATCCTTACTTTCCGAAGAAAATCTATCACCAGCAGAATTACGTTTGGGAATGTTGTTGCGACTTAATTTATCATCTAAAGAAATTGCATCTATTTTAAGGGTGACTCCAGACAGCGTCAGAGTCGCTAGATATCGTTTACGAAAAAAACTTCCAATAGATCAAAAAGAAGAACTTGTTAGTTTTATGATTGCTTTATAGATTTTTTAAGGAGGTTTTGTTTTCTTTTTTCTAAACGTTATTGCAATGTAAATTAATCTTAATTGTTGCTCTATTGTTTCTATGACTTTAGTAAAATGTTTATCCTTTGTTGCCTTGCGTTTTATCCGTAAACCTCTGTATTAATATAGCTTTGCGTTGATCTTTAAACTCAAAGAAATGATACCGTCAAATTTTTTTAAATTAATTTTTGTAACGCTTTTAGCCGTTCTAACTTCGAGTAATTTACTTGCTCAAAATGGTTCTTTGAAAGGAACAGTAACCGATGAAAATGGTATTTTTATGCCAGGGGCTTCAGTGCAAATAGATGCCATAAATAAAGCTACTATTTCTGACTTTAATGGAAAATTTACATTGGTGAATATTCCGGAAGGGAATTATACATTAAAAGTAGAATATCTTGGTTTTTCAGATATTGAACAAGAAGTAAATATAGTCGAATCTAAAACAACTTTTGTATCTCTGGTTTTAACATCAAAAAGCGTTCAGTTAGATGATGTGACTATCTTGGGATATGGAAATAGCGGACAAGCGAGAGCGTTAAATACCCAGAAAAATAATATAAATATCACTAATGTGGTATCTACAGACCAGATAGGTAAATTTCCTGATGCTAATATTGGTGATGCTGTAAAACGTATTCCTGGAATAACAATGCAGGTTGATCAAGGAGAAGCCCGTAATATAATTGTAAGAGGACTTTCTCCTCAGTTAAATTCTGTAACCCTTAATGGTAGTCGAATTCCGTCGGCAGAAGGAGATAATAGAAATATTCAGATGGATTTGATACCATCAGATATGATACAGACAATTGAAGTAAATAAAGCAGTTACTCCAGACATGGAAGCAGATGCACTAGGAGGTTCGGTTAATCTAATTACAAGAACAGCTCCAGAAGGATTTAGACTTTCTGCAAACTTAGGGTCTGGGATTAATTTTATTACAGATAAAAGAATACTTAATGGGTCATTTCTGGTCGGAGATCGCTCAAAAAACAAAAAATTTGGATGGATGCTTTCTGCTTCTATTACTGATAATGATTTTGGTTCTGATAATATTGAAGCAGAATGGACTGATGAATTCGAGTATTATACAGGTGTTGACGATGCAGATGGAGAGCCAATTTTAGAAGAAGTTTCAGTTCGTCCATACACCAAAGAATTTCAGATTAGAACATATCTTGTACAACGTATTAGAAGAAGTTTTGCAGCTAATTTTGATTATCAATTTGATAGCAATCATAATATGTTTTTAAAGACTATGTATAACTGGAGAGATGATAGAGAGAATAGATTTCGCTTAGAACATGAAATCTTAGATGCCGAAGATATCGAAATAGATGATTTTACAGTGACAAATAATGTGCTTACTCGTTTCCCTGTAGAGGTAAAACGTCAAACCAAAGGAGGGATTGATAATAGTCGAAATAAAAACACAAGATTAGAAGATCAGCGTATGCAAAATTATAGCCTGGGTGGAGATCACCTTTTTGGAAATGTTAAAGTGGATTGGATGGCTTCTTTTGCAAAAGCATCTGAAGAAAGACTTAATGAGCGTTATGCAGAATATGAGTCTGAGTATAGTGTAAATAATGATAATTCTAATCCAGAGTTTCCAATATTCACTCCTGTAAATGGTATAGAAGCCAATGATCTTTCTAATTTTGAATATGGTGAGATTACCGAAGAAAATCAATACACAGAGGAAGAGGATATTAACTTCTTTGCTAATGTTGAAATACCTTCGGATTTATTTGGGAAAGGAGATGGGAGTATCAAATTTGGAGTAAGAAGTCGTCTGAAAAAGAAACTTAGAGATAACAGTTTTTTTGAGTTTGATTTAGAAGATAGTTTTCCAACACTTTCAGGTATCCCGACAAGGGATTATACAGATCCTGATTTCTTGGCTGGGAGTGAATACCAAGCGGGAGTTTATGCAGACGAAAGGTGGTTAGGAGGGCTTAATCTAGAAAATGGTGAATCTGTACCGGATGAATTTTTAAGAGCAAATTTTGATGTTGAAGAAGATGTACTGTCGGTATATGCAATGGCAAATCAAAAATTATCAGAGAAGTTTAGTGTTTTAGGAGGTGTTAGATTAGAACATACAATGATTAAGGCTACTGGAAATCAAATAGAAGATGAAGAAAATGTGATTGGCGAAATTACTGAAGAAAAATCGTATACAAATATTCTACCAGGTGTACATCTTAAGTATGATTTATCTCGTCAAACTATTTTTAGATTTGCATGGACAAATACTTTAGCACGGCCTAATTATGCGGATTTAGTGCCTTCTTTGGATGTGGTATCTAGCGATGAGGAAATTTTTGTTGGAAACTCTGATCTTGACCCTACAACTTCTATGAATTTTGATTTGATGGCAGAACATTATTTTAAATCAGTAGGTATCGTTTCTGGAGGATTGTTTTATAAGAAGATAGATAATTTTATATATACTTTTAGAGGAGAGACTACTAATGATAACTTTGGTAACGGTACTGCTGGATTTGATATTTTTCAGCCACTTAATGGTGATGATGCATCAATCTTTGGAGCAGAAATAGCTTTTCAGCGACAATTGGATTTTTTACCAGGGTTTGCCAAGAACTTTAGTGTTTATCTTAATTATACATACCTTACTTCTAATGCAGATGGAATTCGTAACGAATCTGGAGAAGAACGTGAAGATTTAGACTTGCCAAACACTGCCCCAAATATGTTTAACGGCTCTCTTGGATATAATGACACTAAGTTTAGTATACGGTTATCTGCTAATTTTTCTGATGCTTATATTGATGAGATTGGAGGAAATAGTTTTGAAGACCGATATTATGATCAACAATTTTTTCTTGACTTTAGTGCAAGTTATGCTATCACAAAAAACCTTAGGATTTATGCAGATTTAAATAATATTACTGATCAGCCTTTGCGTTTTTATCAGGGGATTTCTGAGCGAACAATGCAGGCAGAGTATTATGAAAGAAGACTTACTTTTGGTTTAAAGTATGATCTATTCAAAAACTAATAACGGCTTAATAAAATTTTGAATAGATGAAAAATACAATTATAGTAGCAATAGCGATTTTATTATTTTCCTGTACTAAAAAACTACCTCCTGTACATCCTAATATTATTTCAGAGAAAGTGCAATACGATACCGATGATCCTGCGATTTGGATTCATCCTACTGATGCTTCAAAAAGTATTGTTTTCGGAACTGATAAAGACACAGACGGAGCAATTTATGCTTTTGATTTAGAAGGGAAAATAATTCCGAGTAAAGTAATCGAGAACATAAAATATCCCAATAATATTGATTTAGAATATGGTTTTAAACTAAATGATTCTGTAACAACTGATATTATTGTTTTTACAGAAAGAGAACGAAATCGAATTCGTCTTTTTTCAGTTCCTGATATGAAACCGATAGATGATGGAGGTTTTCCTGTATTTGAGGATGAGACTACTTTAGAATTAAGGAGGCCAATGGGTATTGGGTTGTATAAAAACCCTGTAGATCATAGTATTTCTGCTGTTGTAAGTAGAAAGTCGGGACCAGAAAATGAATATCTATACCAATATCAAATTATAAGTGATAGCTTGGGTGTGCGTACTAAACTTATTCGAAAATTCGGAAAATTTAGTACCAAAAAAGAGATTGAAGCCATTGCTGTGGATGATGAATTAGGTTTTGTTTATTATGCTGATGAAGGAGTGGGAATTAGAAAGTATTATGCAGATCCAAAAAAAGGGAACGATGAATTAGCATTTTTTGGAGGAGAATATTTTGAAGATGATATAGAAGGGATTGCAATTGCTAGTAAACCCGAAGGGAATGGAGTACTTATCGTATCAGATCAACAAAAAGGGCAGTTCAATGTGTTCTCAAGAAAAGATAATAGCTTTATTAAAGCCATTAACCTAGGGACTAATGAGACCGATGGTTGCGAAGTAACTACAGTGCCGTTAAATACTACTTTTGGTAAAGGGCTTTTTGTGGCGATGAATAATGAGCAGAATTTTTATTTTTATAACTTAGAGAAACTAGGTCTTTAATTTATATAAAAGAGCCTCATCAATTGATGAGGCTCTTTTATATAAATTAATACAGTTTTTAGTACCTGTAATATTCTGGTTTAAATGGTCCTTCAACCGTAACGCCAATATATTCTGCTTGTTCTGGTCTTAGTGTTTCTAGTTCTACTCCAAGGCGTGCTAAGTGTAATTTTGCTACCTTTTCATCAAGATGTTTTGGTAACATGTATACTTCGTTCTTGTAATTGTCAGAATGATTCCAGAGTTCGATCTGGGCAAGAGTTTGATTTGTAAATGAGTTACTCATTACAAAACTTGGATGTCCAGTGGCACAACCAAGATTAACCAAACGTCCTTCGGCAAGAATAATGATATCTTTTCCATCAATAGTGTATTTATCAACTTGAGGTTTGATCTCATCTTTGGTGTTTCCGTAATTATCATTTAACCAAGCCATATCAATCTCATTATCAAAATGACCGATATTACACACAATCGCTTTATCTTTTAAAGCTTTAAAGTGTTGTGCTTGTACGATGTCTTTATTTCCGGTAGTAGTAATTACGATATCGGCATTACCAATTACAGTTTCCATTTTTTTAACTTCAAAACCGTCCATAGCTGCTTGTAATGCACAGATAGGGTCAATTTCGGTAACAGTTACAATAGAACCAGCTCCTCTAAAAGACGCGGCAGTACCTTTTCCTACATCTCCATATCCGCAAACGATTACACGCTTACCGGCAAGCATAGTGTCTGTAGCGCGGCGAATAGCATCTACTGCACTCTCACGACATCCATACTTATTATCAAATTTTGATTTAGTTACCGAATCATTTACATTAATAGCTGGCATTGGTAATGTTCCGTTTTTCATTCTTTCATAAAGACGGTGAACACCAGTAGTAGTCTCTTCAGATAAACCTTTAATACCATCTACTAATTCTGGATATCTATCTAATACCATGTTAGTAAGATCTCCACCATCATCAAGAATCATGTTTAGAGGCTGACGATCTTCTCCAAAAAATAAAGTTTGTTCTATACACCAATCAAACTCTTCTTCATTCATACCCTTCCATGCGTATACCGGGATTCCAGCATCTGCAATAGCAGCGGCGGCTTGATCCTGAGTAGAGAAAATATTACAAGAACTCCATGTTACTTCTGCACCAAGAGCCTGAAGTGTTTCTATTAACACTGCAGTTTGGATAGTCATATGAAGACACCCAGCGATACGAGCACCTTTAAGAGGTTGTTCGTTTTTGTATTCTTCACGAAGAGACATAAGCCCTGGCATTTCTGCTTCAGCTAATTCAATTTCTTTTCTTCCCCAGGCAGCCAATGAAATGTCTTTTACCTTGTAAGGAACGTAAGGTACTGTTTTGGTACTCATAGTTTTTATTTTATGTTTATGAAGCGCATTCTGGTATTTCGCACTAAATTGTTCTAAATTCGTTTTTCGAAAAATAGGGATATAAGTTCCTTTTTTCGGTTTGCAAAGGTACGTAATAACTTTAAGAATTTAAATGCCTCTTTACAAAACTATAACAGTAGATGAAAGTACTAATCTGTTGATTTGGAAGATCGAAGAGTCTTATGAGCAGCTTAGTAAAGGAATAGAATTAACAGACCATTGTCAGGATAGAGTTGATGGTATGAAGTCTGATATGCATCGTAGAGCTTTTATGAGTGTACGACATTTATTGGCTGTATTCGGTTATATTGATCATGATCTGTATTATGATGAGTTTGGAAAACCACATCTTAAGGATGGGAAACATATTTCGATTTCACATTCTTTTAATTATGCAGGAATTATAGTGAGTGATAAGCTGGTAGGGATTGATATAGAAAAGCAACGAGAAAAGATTCATATAATTGCACATAAATTCGTTAATGAATTTGAAAATGGATATATAGAAGAAGATATAGATAAGACACGCTCTTTAACTATTATATGGGGGGCTAAAGAGTCTTTATACAAATTATATGGGACTGCAGGCTTGAGCTTTAAGCAACATGTTTATATTTCCCCTTTTACCATAGATCATCCATTTATCTATGGGGCGATTAATTACAATGACAGTATCAGTCATTACGATATGTCGTTTATAGAATTTGATGGATTTACTTGCGTATATGCCCAACCTGCTACTGATATTTAGTTTCAAAACAGAAAATAACTTGAAGAGGTTCTATTTGTGTGTATCATAACAAGAACGACAACCAAAAAAATACCTAAAGTCATTCTTTAAAATATAAGCAATACGTACCTTCGTGTTTCTAAAACCATAATCCCAGTTTTATAACATGCAAGTATCAATAGAGCTAACCCTTACCCCACTTCAGAACGATTTTGAAGAGCATATTATTCGTTTTATAAAACAGTTACGGGCGTCAGAATTTACAATCTTAGAAAACCCATTAAGTGCACAGATATATGGCGAGTACGATAAAGTCATGCCTTTTTTGACACAGGAGATTAAAAAAACATTTGGTGATATGGATCAGGTTTTGGTATTTATGAAAATGGTGAAAAGTAATAGAAGCGATTATGAACCCCATTTTTGATTTTTTCTTCGGACAGTACTCAGAATACTCCAATTTACACATCATTCTAGAGATTATTGCTGTGATTTTTGGTTTACTCAGTGTGAGTTTTGCGAGAGCTAATAATATTTGGGTGTATCCAACAGGTATAATAAGTACATCAATTTATGTGTACTTGCTTTTAAAATGGTCACTGCTTGGGGATATGATGATCAATGCCTATTATTTTATCATGAGTATTTATGGATGGTATATTTGGACCAGAAAAGTAGATCAAACCTATGTCACTCCCATTTCAAGAACAACTTCTAAGGAAAAGGCCATAGAAATATTGATTTTTGTAATCACCTTGTTCTTTGTCTATATCGTATATATTACTTTTGACAAATGGAATAATTGGACAGCATATATAGATACTTTAACAACAGCAATATTTTTTGTTGGAATGTGGTTAATGGCAAGAAGGAAAATTGAAAATTGGATTTTTTGGATTGTAGGAGATATTATATCAGTGCCATTGTATTTTTATAAAGGATTTACATTTACAAGTTTTCAATATCTACTATTTACTGTCATCGCAATTTTTGGATATCTAAAATGGAAGAAAAACTTAGACAACAGCCCAGTCATTGTATAAAAGTAGTACTGTTTGGTCCTGAATCTACTGGAAAAACAACTCTAGCCAAACAATTGGCAGAATATTATAATACCGAGTGGATTCCAGAATATGCTCGAGAATACCTTCAGGAAAAATGGGATAGGACCAAAGAAATCTGTACATATGATGACCTAATGTTAATTGCAGAAGGTCAAATGAAGCTGGAGAATGAAGCTGCAAAAAAAGCAAATAAAGTTTTGATTTGTGATACTGATCTATTAGAAACTAAAGTCTATTCTGAGTTGTACTTTAATGGTTTAGTTCATCCTGTTTTGGATAAAGTTTCATTAGAAAATGTTTATGATTTGTATCTTTTGACTTATATTGACGTTCCTTGGACCCCAGATGATCTAAGAGATAAACCCCACCAACGAGAAGAAATGTTTTTAAACTTTAAAGAATGTCTTGATAAGCATAATCTTCCATATATCGTCATAAAAGGAGATAAAAATTCTCGTTTTGAGAAAGCAGTAACAAATATTAGCCAATTAATAAAGAAGAAAAGTGAATATAACAGATAAAGATATTAAGTTAATCAAATCAAAGGGGTTAACAGTTGAAAAGGTACTTGCTCAAGTAGAAACTTTTAAGAACGAAATTCCTTTTGTGGCATTAAGAAGTGCGGCTACTTTGGATAATGGGATTCTTAAATTTTCAGAACACTACCAATCAGAGCTGACCAAGCTGTACGATTCTAGGTTATCTAATCTTGATACAATAAAATTTGTTCCTGCATCAGGAGCTGCTACGAGAATGTTTAAGGATTTGTTTCGATTTCTGGATAATTATGATTGGGAAAAAGAAAGCTTAAACTCATATACAAACCATGAGAAAGCAAATGCAATACGATTGTTTTTAATTGGGTTAGAAAAATTTCCTTTTTATACTCCCGTAATGGAAAAAGTGAAGAGTGTATACCCTAAATTCGAATCGTTATCAGAAGGGCGACAGTTGTATATATTTGTTGAAATGATGTTAAAAGAAAAAGGCTTAAATTATGGGAGTTTTCCTAAAGGTTTGTTGCCTTTTCATGACTATACAGATAGTATTGCAACTTCTTTTGAAGAACATTTATATGAGGCAGCTGGGTATAATACAAATGATAAAGGAGATTCAAAATTGCATTTTACGATTTCTAAAGAACATTTAGAAGCGTTTAAGGGCGAATTTGAGAGGATAAAGAAAAAAGTAGAAGAAAAAACAAATACTAATTTTAGTATAACGTACTCATTTCAGAAATCAGAAACCGATACCGTAGCAGTAACAGAGGACAATGAACCTTTTAGAACAGAAAATGGAACATTATTGTTTAGGCCAGGAGGACATGGGGCATTAATAGAAAATCTTAATGATCTAGACGGTGATATAATTTATATTAAAAATATAGATAATGTAGTGGTGAGAAAATACCAGGATGAGGTTTCGGGATATAAAAAAGTATTGGCTGGTAAATTAATTGAAATACAGGATGAAGTATTTCGAATATTAAATGCGATTGATCAAAAAAAGCCATCAGAGGCAGAATTAAAAGATATTAAAAAGTTTCTAGTACAACAGCTCAATGTTAGACTGCCTCTTGATTTTGATAAATTTTCTGATAAATACAAACTTCAGTTTTTACGAGAATCTTTAAATCGTCCTATTCGTGTTTGTGGTATGGTAATTAACGAAGGAGAACCTGGAGGAGGGCCGTTTTGGATTAAACAAGAAAATGGAAGATTAGTATTGCAGATTATTGAAGCACCCCAGATTGATATTGCAGATCGTAGACAAGAAGATATTCTACATAGTGCTACCCATTTTAACCCGGTAGATTTAGTCTGCGGTGTAAGAGATTATCATGGAGAGAAATTTAATCTACTTGATTTTGTAGATCCTGATTCTGGATTTATTACACAAAAAACAATGAATGGTAAAATACTTAAAGCACTAGAGCTTCCGGGATTGTGGAATGGGGCAATGGCAAAATGGATTAGTGTTTTTGTAGAAGTTCCTCTTACTACATTTAACCCAGTGAAAACAGTAAATGACTTATTAAAATCTGCACATCAGGTAACTCTTTTCTCGTGAATACTTCAGTAATAATTAATGAATTAAAATTTAAAGCAGTTAGAAGTTCTGGAGCAGGAGGTCAACATGTAAATAAAGTGTCTTCAAAAATAGAACTCAGTTTTGATGTTATGGCTTCTATGGGATTAACCGATGAAGAAAAACTAGTGTTAACTCAGAAATTGGATTCGCGACTCACCAAATCAGGGATTCTATTATTACAGTGCGGTGAGAGTAGAAGTCAACATCGAAATAAAGAACTGGTTATTAAACGGTTTTTGGATATGCTAAAAGCGGGTCTTCATATTCCTAAAAAAAGAAAACCAACTAAGCCTTCTAGAGCGGCGATCAGAAAACGTTTGGATAATAAGCAAAAGCAAGCTTTAAAAAAAGCAAATCGTAGAAAACCACCTTTGTAAATTTATTCCTATATCAAAAAACGTGTAGTATTTCTACACTTTTATGTGGATTCCACGTTTTTTAGTCACTTATTCTTTATCATGGCAAAAACTTAAACAGTTGGTATATAGTTGTTTAACGTATTTTTGGATTGGTTTCTGTTTTTGGAACAATTATTACTATTTACTATAGTGTAGAAATAATTTTACCAATTAACCCAATGAAAAAGTTACCAATGATAGTAGCAATTGTAGTAAGTATCTTTTCGGCACAGGGTGTTTTAGGACAGGATGAATTAGCCGTTCTTACTGATGATGGTTTTGAGTATATGGATTATGAATATGAGCAGCAAGAATATACAGAAATAAATATTGTTGAATTGCCATTATCAATTCAGGAATCAGCCGCTAAAGATTATGAAGAACTTAGGATTGTAAAAGCTTATATGTCAAAAGATAATACGTATAAAATCATTTTGCAAGACAAGGAGAATAACACAAAAGTTGTATTTGCAAGCGCTAATGGCGAATGGATAAAGCCAAACAATAAATCTTAAATCTAGGGGTAGAAAAGGATATCGTTTTGCAACCAAGGACGATATAAAGTTGTTTAGTGCTAAAAAAGAGACTCAATCCCAAGGGTCTCTTTTTTTATGTTTTTGTTCCAACTAAGTGTTTTAAATTGTAATTTTATACAATAGCTTTTTCAGATTATAAATTATTAAATATGCCTAAGATACTTATTGTAGAAGATGATGTGGCCTTTTGTACAATGCTTAAGACCTTTTTGAAAAAAAAGGAATATGATGTTGCTACTGCGTTTTCGGGAAATGAAGCTATTCCAAAGATCAAAAAAGAGATTTTTGATGTTGTATTGGCAGATGTAAGATTACCTGATAGTGATGGGATTACTTTATTAGATGAAATTTTAAAACATAATTCGAGTACTCAGGTAATTATCATGACAGGGTATGCAGAAATCAATATGGCAGTAAATGCAATAAAACAAGGTGCTTTTGATTATGTTTCTAAACCGTTTAACCCAGATACTATATTACATACTATAGAAAAAGCACTTCATGGAAATGGTGTTAATCTTAGAGTTAAGGAAAAAGAAACGAATACAATAATATCCAAAACTTCAAAAACTACAGGTTCCTCTTTTGTAAGAGGGGTAAGTGATGCTTCTAAAAAACTAAATGAATATGTTGCTTTGGTAGCTCCTACTCGTATGTCTGTTTTGGTAATAGGTGATAGTGGTACAGGTAAAGAATATGTGGCCAGTAGTATTCATAAAGCAAGTAAGCGAGCAGAAAAACCTTTTGTTGCTGTTGATTGCGGAGCTATTCCTAAAGAAATTGCTTCTAGCGAGTTTTTTGGCCATATAAAAGGATCATTTACGGGTGCTGTAAATGATAAAGTAGGACATTTTGAAGCAGCAAACGGAGGAACGTTATTTCTGGATGAAATTGGTAATTTAAGTTATGAGTTGCAAGTTCAGTTACTTAGGGCTCTTCAGGAACGAAAAATAAAACCAGTAGGTAGTAACAAAGAAATTGAAGTAGATATCAGAGTAATTGTGGCGACTAATGAAGATTTAAGTCATGCTGTAAAAGAAGGAGAGTTTAGAGAAGATTTATATCATAGGCTTAATGAGTTTTCTATCAAAGTGCCACCGCTAAGAGATAGAATTGAAGATTTAATGCTTTTTGCAAATCATTTTCTAGAAGAATCAAATATAGAACTCGAAAAACATGTCGTAGGATTTGCTGATGAAGTGCTAGAAGCTTTTAAAAAATATAATTGGCCTGGTAATCTTAGAGAGTTAAAAAATATGGTGAAACGTTCTGTACTATTATCTCAAAGCGATATGATCACCTTAGATGTTTTACCAAACGATATAGCTTATGCTTCTCATAACGCAAAACAGACCTATGGGCTATTCAAAAATCAAAATGAACAAGAACTTATCCTGGATGCTTTGGAAAAGGCTAATGGAAATAAAGCTAAAGCAGCAAGAATGCTTTCAATAGATCGTAAAACTTTATACAATAAATTAAAGCAATACGATATCAGCCTTTAAACATGCTTTTCTTTAGTTCTCTACTTTAAGTTTATCTATTAGAATTTCAATTTTTTCAATACCATCTTTTGTTAATTCTAATATCGAAGTTTTGTTAAGATTGTATTGATCTGGGTGTTCTAATTTTTCTAATACGGGTACTACTTCTTTTGCTTTTATTTGTTTGAACATTGGAAGCATTTTATGAGCAATTTTTGAAATATGATGAATGTCTTTTTTCTTCATTACCATTTTTAATTCTTTAACATTATCAATAGTACTTTCATAAAATGTATCTAAAATGGCGTAGAGTGAATCAGAATCGCCTTGGGCAAAGAGCATGAGGTCACTAAGAGAGTATTCTTCTTCAGAATAACCATTTATAATTGTATTCTGATAGCTTCCAAAATCAACACGAAGCACTTCGCTAATAAGATCAATGAGCTCTGTTGGGGCATATGGTTTACGTAAACTCCCAGAAAATCCAGCTTCCTGATATTCTAAAAAAGAGGTATCTGTTCTTCCGGATAATGCAATCACGGGTAAATTAGTGTGGTTTGGGTTGTTTCTTATAGTTTGTAATAACTCAAAACCATCCATCTTAGGCATCTGAATGTCGGTGAGAACAAGATCATAGGAATTGATTTGTAGTAAAGAGTTTGCCTCTATACCGTTTTTACAGATATCATAAGTTAATCCAGCTAGTGAGGCTACTTCACTTGTTAAGGCCAATTGACTAGGGTCGTCGTCTACAATAAGAACTTTTTTGTTGGTAAAATTTTGTATTTCTGCGATTTCTGGTTCTTCCTCGGGGATTAATAAACCAGAAGTTTTAATCGGAATTGTAAAGATAAATTCACTTCCTTTATTAGGTTCACTATCTAGCTCGATTTTACCTTTAAGAAGTTTTATGATCTTTTTTGTGATAGCTAATCCGAGTCCGAAACCTCCATATCTTTTTTCGGTTGTATCATCACCCTGAGAAAACTCTTCGAATATATGTTGTTGTTGTTCTTTTGTTATTCCTATTCCCGTGTCTTTAACAGAGATAATTAATTGTTTTTCGGATAAACCATTTTCAATGATTTTACTATCAATAGTGATCGAGCCTTGATCAGTAAACTTATAGGCGTTATTGATAAGGTTTGTTAATATCTGTTTAATTCTAAAAGGATCTCCTAAATGTTGTTTTTTTAATTGATCATCAGTGATAATTCTGATATCAAGATTTTTTTTATCATTTATCGGAAGTACACTCGAAATCGTATTTTCAATTAATTTTTTAGGAGAAAAAGGTAGTTCCTCGATTACCATTCTGCCGGCTTCTAGTTTTGATAAATCCAGAAGATCATTTACCAGATGAAGGATATAGTCTGAAGACTTTTTAAGATGATCCAAATAATGCTTTTGCTTATTGTCAAGCCCGGTTCTTTCTAATAAATCAGAATAACCTATTACAGTATTTAATGGAGAACGAAGATCATGAGTAACCGTATTGATTAAGGATTCTCGGGTTTTAAGCAATGATTCTGTATATGTTTTTTCAGCTTCCAGCTCATTACGATATTTCTGACTTTTAGAAATATCTTTAGTAATTAGAAAGAGAAATATTATTGCAATCAATAAACTTATGGCAGCAATAATTAAAATTATATTAGAGGTTTTATTCAGTAATTTAGCAGATGCTCTTATAAGATCATCATATTGTTTTCTTTCATTACGTTCTATAGCGGCAAGAACATCCCTTAATTGTTTGGTTATGATTTGATCTTTTTTGAGTAAGTTGTTTTCTTTTACAGATATTTTCTGCTTGTCTTTTTTTTCTTTTTTTTCTAATTCTGCAAGAACCTGTTTTACAGATGTGGCTAAAGAATCAACAGTTTGATTGGTTAGAAGTTTAGCGTTGTCTTTTTTTGTATATTCTAAAATATCAATTAATGCTCTTCGGGTTCTCGGGTCATATTGCTTAAATCGTATGTCGTAATCAGTATACCCGCTACCAAAACTTTTATTTATCTTCTCTAATTCATTAATAGCTGTTTCGTATACGCCTTTTTTCTTTCGCTGTTCATAGATCTTGATGAGCTCTTCCAGGTTTTTGTTTTTACTATCAATAAGATATTTTATACTATCTATTTTTCGAGTCTGTAGTGTATCAGATGATATTTGTGAAACTTTATTGATGGTGTAAAGTATAGTGTCTATTTTGTTTTTATACGTTTCAAACTTCTTGGTATCTGAGGTTTGGATTATATTTCTGGTTAAGCTTTCTGCTTCATATAGTCCGGTTATAGTTTCGCCTACAAGGAAGAGTTTTTCATTATTGTCATTTTTGATTTTAGTGATTTCGGTATAGTTATTTAATTGTTGATAAATAACCCAAAAAGCAGTTACTGCCAGTACACCAGCAAGAAGGTAGCCTGCAATAATTTTAAAGGTAACTGATCTCTTTGTATTCTTCATATTCTTTTATAACTTCAAAAATGCTCGGGCATTGTTTTACATCAAATAAATTTACGATAAATCAATAAAACACAGTACTTTTGCCGAGAAATCTCAAAAGGGGTGCTTTTTTGGTTTTGAATACAGAATGTTAAGTACACAAGTGTTCATAATTTCAAAAAGGCTGAGATCATACCCAATGAACCTGGGCAGGTAATGCTGCTAAGGGACGATGGAGCAAAAAGGTGCAGTGTATATCTTTTTGTGACGATTAAGAAGGCAAGGTAAGGAAAGTATGATTTTGGTCAAACCTGCTTCAATGATTCGTCAAACATGTTACTTTATCAAATTAATTTTAAAACAGAATAATAACCCCTTTTATTCGTAACCAGTTTTTACGAATGAAAAATGTATTATTTTATCTCGTCATTTTAATTTTGAGTATTCCATTAAATGCTCAGGAAAAACAAACAGATTCTATTAGTTCTGAGGTTGAAAAGCTAGATGAAGTTTTAGTAAAATCGGTACGTGTAGATGCAGATTCGCCGATTACACATTCTAATATGTCTAAAGAAGAATTAGCAACTCGTAATCTAGGGCAGGATATTCCTATTTTATTAAACTATCTACCAGGGGTTGTTACCACTACTGATGCTGGAACCGGAGTTGGATATACTTATATTAGAGTGAGAGGAAGTGACGCCTCCAGGGTTAATGTAACATTAAATGGAATACCATTTAACGACGCAGAAAGCCAGGGAACTTTCTGGGTAAATCTACCAGATTTTGCATCTTCAATAGAGAATTTACAATTACAAAGAGGAGTAGGAACTTCTACAAATGGTTCGGGAGCTTTTGGAGCTAGTTTAAATTTACTTACCGATGCTGTTTCTGAAGAAGCAAGTGCTGAAATCTCAAACTCTTTTGGATCTTTTGGTACCAGAAGACACAATGTAAAATTTAGTACAGGTTTACTTAATGAGCACATAGAAATTGCAGGTCGTTTATCTGCCATTGCTTCAGATGGTTATGTTGATCGTGCTTCTTCTGATCTCAAATCTTATTTTTTACAAGGGTCATATGTAGATGATGGTACCTTAATTAAAGCAGTTGCATTTGGAGGACATGAGATCACATATCAGTCATGGAACGGAATTGACCAGGCAACTCTTGACAACAATAGGAGATTTAATCCAATTGGTTTTCAATATGATGGAGAAGGAAACCTTCAGGGGTTTTATGAAAATGAAGAAGATAATTATAAACAAGATCATTATCAGTTACACTGGAATCAAAAATATAATAATAATTGGTCAACAAACCTTGGATTGAATTATACTTATGGCCGAGGTTTTTTCGAACAATATGTGGATGAATGGTATTATGCTAATGTTTTATTTTCAGATCAGGCTACTTTAGAATTTTTAGGAGTTGATCCGGTAACGGTAAATGGTCAGGAAATTACAGCTACAGATTATATACGTAGAAGATGGTTAGATAATGATTTTTATGTTATCAATGCCTCTGCAAACTATAAGAATAATTCATTTGATATTGATTTTGGAGTATTTTATAGTCATTATGATGGTGATCATTTTGGTGAAATCATTTGGTCAGAAAATCCTATAGGATTCAATGCGGGGGATAATTATTATTTTGGTAATGGTAAGAAAGATGAGTTTACCATTTTTGGAAAAACTACATATAGAGTTAATGATAAGTGGAGTGCATTTTTAGATCTGCAAGGACGTTTTGTAGGATATGAAACTTCTGGGTTAACATCAGATCGAGTTCCACTAGAAGTAGATAAGCGTTATGACTTCTTTAATCCAAAATTGGGAGCAACTTTTCAACTTAATACAGCTAACCAATTATATGCTTCATACGCTCGAGCCAATAGAGAGCCAAGAAGAAGTGATTTTGAGAATGGAGTTAATACAGCAGAAAGACTTAATGATATCGAATTGGGTTGGAGGCTTAAGGCTAATAAAACAACTGTGAATACCAATATATATTATATGTGGTACAAAGATCAATTGGTGTTAACCGGCGCATTGGATGATGTGGGGGCTCCAATACGTACTACCAGTGGAGAGAGTTATCGTCTGGGGATAGAAATTGATGCGAATATTATAATCTCTGATAAGTTTACAATAAAACCTAATGTGGCGTTAAGCACTAATAAGAATAAAGATTTTATAACATCCAGAGATGGAAGTTTGGTTAATCTGGGAGATACAAATATCTCATATTCACCAGATATCGTAGCAGGAAATATGTTTATTTATCAACCTATAGAAAACCTTCAGCTAGGGTTTCTTTCTAAATTTGTTGGAGAACAGTACATGGGAAATATTGATAGCGAAACTTCTAAGTTAGATAGCTTCTTCATAAATGATCTTAATATCGTGTATGAAATTAAAAGTATACCAGTTTTTAAATCTATTGTACTAACAGGATTGGTTAACAATATTTTTGATTCAGAATATGTGTCTAATGGATACTTTTTTACATTTGATGATGATTTTTCTAACCCAGGAACAATTACAACTGTCGAAGGAGCAGGCTATTATCCACAAGCAGGAATCAATTTCTTACTTGGTGCTACATTAAAATTTTAATAAAAACTCAGGTCTAAAAGCAATTTTAAACTTGAGTTTTATTACTTTTATAACCTAAACTTTAGGGGTGTCTTCGTTATGACGAATTCTGAGAAAAACCCTTTGAACCTGATGCGGTTAGTACCGACGAAGGGAAAAGTTAATATCACAGGGTATATCATGTGATTTTTCTTGTCAAATAGGTAGTCTTACCTAAAGTTTATGGATTTAATCTAAAAAATGATGACCGTAAACGTTAACAATCAAAATCAGTCCATTTCAGAAAATAGTTCTATTTCAGCATTGTTAGAACAATTAGATATTGTTGCTAAAGGAATTGCTATTGCTATCAACAATGAAATTATTTCAAAAGAGAAATGGAATGAAATACAAGTACAAAAAGAAGATCAGGTAACTATTATCAAGGCTACACAAGGGGGATAGAAATTCTTTTAGAAAACTAATGATTTATCCTACTCGAAGCTATTAATTATTCATGCAAAATATTATAAAATGAAGAAAAAAGATACTGCACCACAAGAAAAAGTAATTTCTACAACACCATTTCCAAATTCTAAAAAGATATATGTATCAGGAAATATCCACCCACAAATCAATGTGGCTATGCGAGAGATTTCTTTGGATGATACTACAGATAGCTTTACGGGTAAAAAAACACCTAATCCTGCAGTAACGGTGTATGATACCAGTGGTCCTTATACCGATCCTTCAAAAGAGATTAATGTGCATGATGGTATAGAACCCATACGAGAACAATGGGTTTTGGATAGAGGTGACGTCGAGGAGTTGAGTGGTTTTTCTTCAGAGTATTGTAACCAAAGGCTTAATGATTCTAGTTTAGATCACTTAAGATTTAATCATTTACGTAAACCAAAGAGAGCAAAACAAGGAAAGAATGTTTCACAGATGTATTATGCAAAGCAAGGCATTATAACTCCAGAAATGGAATATGTTGCAATTCGTGAAAATCAAAAAATACAAGAAGTTAAGCGTCTCTCCAAACAACATCCAGGACAAGATTTTGGAGCTAGTATTCCAGAAGTAATAACTGCAGAATTTGTAAGAGAAGAGGTGGCAAGAGGTAGAGCTGTAATACCATCTAATATAAATCACCCAGAAAGTGAACCTATGATTTTAGGGAGAAACTTTTTGGTTAAAATAAATGCTAATATCGGTAACTCTGCGACTACTTCTAGTATTGAAGAAGAAGTAGAAAAAGCAGTTTGGGCATGTAGATGGGGAGCAGATAATATTATGGATCTTTCTACGGGTAAAAATATTCATGAAACTCGCGAATGGATTATTCGTAATTCTCCTGTTCCAATTGGGACTGTTCCTATTTACCAGGCATTAGAAAAAGTAAATGGTAAAGCCGAAGATCTTACCTGGGAAATTTTTAAAGATACATTGATTGAGCAGGCAGAGCAGGGTGTAGATTATTTTACGATTCATGCAGGAGTACGTCTTGCTTATGTACCGATGACTGCAAAGCGCATTACCGGGATTGTTTCTCGTGGAGGATCAATAATGGCCAAATGGTGTTTGGCACATCATAAAGAAAGTTTCTTATACACACATTTCGAAGAAATCTGCGAAATCATGAAAGCTTATGACGTTGCTTTCTCTCTTGGAGATGGATTACGACCAGGTTGTATCGCAGATGCTAATGATGAAGCACAGTTTGCAGAATTAGAAACGCTTGGTGAATTAACCAAAATAGCATGGAAACATGATGTGCAAACCTTTATAGAAGGACCTGGTCATGTGCCAATGCATATGATTAAAGCGAATATGGATAAGCAGCTGGAAGCTTGTGGAGAAGCTCCTTTTTATACATTAGGACCATTAACTACAGATATTGCTCCAGGTTATGATCATATTACCTCGGGAATCGGAGCTGCAATGATTGGGTGGTATGGTACTGCTATGTTATGCTATGTAACACCAAAAGAGCACCTTGGATTACCAAACAAAGAAGATGTACGAGTTGGAGTAATTACATATAAATTGGCAGCACATGCTGCAGATTTGGCCAAAGGACATCCGGGAGCACAACATAGGGATGATGCATTAAGTAAAGCCCGTTTTGAATTCCGTTGGGAAGATCAGTTTAACTTAGCCTTGGACCCAGAAAGAGCAAGAGAATATCACGATGAAACTTTACCAGCAGAAGGTGCAAAAATAGCTCATTTCTGTAGTATGTGTGGTCCAAAATTCTGTTCTATGAAGATATCTCAGGAAGTAAGAGAATATGCTGCCAAGAAGGAAATAGATGACCAAAAAGCACTAGAAGCAGGAATGCAAGAAAAAGCAGAAGAATTTAAAGAAAAAGGAAGCGAAGTATACTTATAAATAGGTTGTAGGTTTGAGGGGTGTGGTTGTGAGATTGTCACACTGAGCTTGTCGAAGTGTATCCTATCTCGCCTCTCAAACTTCCTTCTTTAAGTTTGAAATTATGATAATAGTACTAACCTCAGAGCGAGAATTAGAAAATGAAGCCGAATCCATTAATTTATTATTTCAGAATGGTCTGGAAGTGCTCCATTATAGAAAGCCAACCTTTGATATAGAAGGGTATAGAGCACTACTTCGTAAAATTGATTCCAAGTATTATAATCGTATTATGATACATCAGTTTCATGAGCTATGTGAGGAGTTTAAACTAAGAGGGATTCATATTCAAGAACAACCGAGATTAGATTTAGATGAAAAATTGGAAGAATATGTCAATGGTTATACAGCAAATAACTTTAAAGTGAGTAGTTCTTTTCATGCTAAAGATGATATCAAAAATTGCAGTATTGATTTCGAATATGTGCTATTGAGCCCTGTTTTTAGTTCAATTTCTAAAGAAGGTTATAAGGGAAAAGGATTTGATGTCACAGATCTGGATGAATTTGTTGTGGGCATGGGAGGTATTAATGACGAGACGTTGCAGGCAACATTTGATCTTGGATTCAAAGGAGTTGGTGTTTTAGGGGGTATTTGGAATACCGAAATACCATTGCATAGTTTTTTGAGAATAAAAGAAGCACATTCTAAAGTAATAAAGGATACCTAGATATGAAGAATAGACCATATATCCTTACTATTGCAGGTTTTGATCCATCTGGAGGAGCTGGACTTGTAGCAGACGTTAAAACTATTGAAGCGATAAAAGGATATGGTTTGGCTGTGTGTACTGCAAATACGATTCAGAATGATATTGAACTTAAAACGTGTTATTGGGTAGATGTTGAAATGATTAAACATCAAATTGAAATACTTTTTGATCGATTTACTATAGAATTTGTAAAGATTGGAATTGTTCAAAATTGGAATGTATTGAATGAGATCATTGATGTTCTGATAGAAAAAAATAAAAAGATCAAAATCATATTGGATCCAATATTAAAATCAAGTTCAGATTTTGATTTTCATAAATCAAACAATGATTCTAGTGATCTGGATGTAAAACAAAATAATTTTGAACAGATATTAGAAAAAATCTATCTGCTAACACCAAACTATCAGGAAATAGAAAAGTTATATACAGATAAAACTATTGAAGAAACAATAGTGCATATTAGTGATAAAACAAATCTATTGTTAAAAGGAGGTCATCGAAAAGAAAATGTAGGTAAAGATGAATTATATACCAGAAAAGGAAAACGTTTTACTCTTAACGCTAAAGAACAGAATGTATCAGAAAAACATGGAAGTGGTTGTGTTCTTTCTTCAGCAGTAACAACATATTTAGGATTAGGTTTTCCATTATTAAAAGCTTGTTTTAGAGCAAAAAGATATACAGAAAAAGTATTGAGTTCGAATGACACTTTGTTGGGATATCATAGAGTTTAGAAATTGAAATTATGAAAGAGGTTAATTTACAATATATATCCCAGGGAAAAACACCTCAAGAGCACCTTGAGAATATAGAAGAAGTTTGTGCTGCAGGATGTAAATGGGTGCAATTTCGCCTTAAGGATGAGGATATGGCTACGTATTTACATACTGCATTAAAAGCTAGAGATATATGTGATCAATATGGTTCTATTTTGATTATTAATGATAATGTAGGTGTTGCTAAAGCAGCTATGGCTGATGGAATTCATCTGGGTTTAAATGATATGAACCCTCGAGAAGCTAGAAAAATTCTTGGAGATAATTTTATTATTGGAGGAACAGCAAATACAGTAGCTGATTGTATGCAGCATATACAGGATGGAGTTGATTATATTGGTTTAGGCCCATTTAGATATACAACCACCAAAAAGAAATTAAGCCCTGTACTGGGATCTGAGGGATACAAGGCTATTTTAAAAGAAGTTAGTAAAAACTCTAAAATACCGATTGTAGCTATAGGAGGAATTGTCGAAAAAGATATATCAGATATTATAAAGACCGGGGTTTCTGGGATTGCCGTTTCAGGAATGTTAACAAATCAAGAGGATCTGGAAAAAAAGATTCAAAACATAAAAATACAAATTGCTAAATAATGGATGTATTAAGAATTGCCGATAAAGAATTTTCATCTAGATTATTTACAGGAACGGGAAAATTTAGCGCAGCCCAAGTAATGCGTAAAGCTTTGCTTGCCGCAGAAAGTGAACTGATTACTGTGGCATTAAAACGTGTAGATGTTAATGATAAAAATGATGATATATTAAACCATCTGGATCATCCTAGAATTAATCTATTGCCTAATACATCTGGAGTTAGAGATGCTAAGGAAGCGATTTTTGCTGCGCAATTGGCAAGGGAAGCTCTAGAAACTAATTGGATAAAATTAGAGATTCATCCAGATCCAAGATATCTATTACCAGACCCAATAGAAACTTTAAAAGCAGCTTCAGAATTGGTGAAACTTGGATTTGTAGTAATGCCATATATTCATGCAGATCCTGTATTGTGTAAACGATTAGAAGAAGTAGGAACACAGTGTGTTATGCCCTTGGGAGCCCCTATAGGTAGTAATAAAGGGTTGAAAACGCTAGAATTTTTAGAGATTATAATTGACCAAAGCAATGTTCCTGTGATTGTAGATGCAGGTATTGGAAGTCCATCTCATGCTGCATTGGCTATGGAAATAGGAGCAGATGCTGTATTGGTTAATACTGCTATTGCAGTATCTCAACAACCAATAACCATGGCAGAAGCATTTAAAATGGCTGTACAATCCGGACGTATGGCATATAATGCAAAATTGGCACCAGTTAGTCACAAGGCAGAAGCAAGTAGTCCGTTAACTAGTTTTTTAAATGAATAGTTTTAAAAATATATACAATCAATACGATTGGGATACATTACTATCTGGGATTTTGTCTAAAACAGAAGATGATGTAATTCATGCACTGGGAAAAGACAAAAGGGATCTCGAGGATTTTAAAGCGCTAATCTCTCCTGCCGCAAAGCCATATTTAGAACGTATGGCACAAATGAGTAAAGTAATTACTAAAAAAAGATTTGGAAATACTATTCAAATGTATGCGCCAATGTATTTAAGTAATGAATGTCAGAATATCTGTACATATTGCGGATTTAGTATGACCAATAAAATCCCTAGGAGAACATTGACAGATGAGGAAATCCTAAAAGAAGTGGATTTTTTAAAATCTAAAGGATATGATCATATTCTTTTGGTTACAGGAGAGGCTAATAGGACGGTTGGAGTTGATTACATTGATAATGCAATACAATTGATAAGATCAAAATTTGCAAATATTACAATAGAAATACAGCCATTAGATCAACCAGATTATGAACAGCTTATCGATAGTGGCCTATATGCGGTATTAGTATATCAGGAAACATATCATAGAGGAGAATATAAAAAACATCATCCAAAGGGAAAAAAATCTAATTTTGATTATCGATTAGAAACTCCCGATCGATTGGGACGTGCCGGGGTTCACAAAATAGGTCTGGGAGCACTTTTTGGATTAGAAGACTGGAGAGCAGACAGTTTTTTTACGGCATTACATCTTAACTATTTGCAGAAAGTGTATTGGAAAACAAAATATTCAATATCATTCCCAAGGTTAAGACCATTTAGTGGCGGAATAGAGCCTAAGGTAGAAATGACAGATGCAGATCTGGTTCAACTTATATGTGCTTTTCGATTATTAGATGAAGATGTAGAGTTGTCTATGTCGACTCGTGAAAGCGAAGTGTTTAGAGAAAATATTGTTAATTTGGGGATCACTTCAATAAGTGCAGAATCCAAAACTAATCCAGGAGGGTATGCGGTAGCACCACAATCTTTAGAACAGTTCGAGATTTCTGATGAGCGTTCAACAGAAGATGTTGTTAAAATGTTAAAAAGTAAAGGATTAGATGTGGTCTGGAAAGATTGGGCTCATAATTGGCGATAACATCTTTCTTAGAATCATAAAAACATGTTTTCAATGCGATTTAGGTGTATCTAATTGGTTATAAATAAGGTGTTTCCGTCTCTTCGTATATTGTATCGTCTTAGTCCAAATTGACCTTCTCCAGAAGTTTGCTGTCCTGTTACGATATTATAACTATTTCCATCATCACATTCACATGTAGAAGTAATTCCTTCAACGGTTTGAGTAGAACAGTCATTAGGAGAGTGATTAGGGTCACTAAGCTCAAAAGCACTATACTGTGAGTCATCAATATTATAAATTATAATCCCTTTTATACTCCCATTTTCAGTTCTGTCAATAAGATGATTCCCAGGGAATTTAAGAGGATTGAATTGAGGAAGATTAAGGTTAATCTGATAGTTGATACTAGATGGAGGTAAAAATTGATTGTTATCACTTCGATTATCACTGCTGCAAGATAGAATCAAAAAAATTTGTAATAAAAATATGCTGTTTTTCATGTATTTTTTCATTGTTTTAGAGGTCACATATACTCTTAAACGATTAAAATAATCATTCCTTTTCATAACACTATTAATGTATTGCCAAATTACGTAAATTTGTAGTCTTCAGTAAATTTTTTGTTATCTTTGAATAACAAATCCCATTCCTATGGGATTTTTTGTATTTATATAAACGATGAAGTTATGAGCAAAGTATCTTATTATACTGCAGAGGGGCTAAAAAAATTAAGAGATGAACTAAATCAACTCAAAGATATAGAACGTCCAAAAGCTTCTCAGGCAATCGCTGAGGCACGTGATAAAGGAGATTTAAGTGAGAATG
This sequence comes from Aquimarina algiphila, assembly GCF_947494415.1. Taxonomy (NCBI): domain Bacteria; kingdom Pseudomonadati; phylum Bacteroidota; class Flavobacteriia; order Flavobacteriales; family Flavobacteriaceae; genus Aquimarina; species Aquimarina algiphila. Next base: position 278,215 of record NZ_CANLVC010000004.1, read on the forward strand.
CCGAATATGATGCGGCTAAAGAAGCACAAGGATTATTAGAGTTAAGAATTTCTAAATTAGAAGAAACTCTTGCTAATGCCCGTTTAATCGATGAATCCCAATTGGACACATCCAAAGCACTTATACATTCTACTGTAAAAATCAAAAACCAAACTAATGGTGCCGAAATGACTTATAAATTAGTGGCGCAAAGCGAAGCAGATCTTAAAACAGGAAAAATATCTGTAGATTCTCCTATTGGTAAAGGTCTTTTGGGAAAAAGTGTAGGCGAAATAGCCGAAATACAAGTTCCCAATGGAATTATGAAATTTGACGTTGTAGAGATTACGAGAGAATAAATAATAATATTTTTTTAAACAAACTAAAAGCCTTCTTTAATTTTTTAAAAAAGGCTTTTTTATGGGTTTAATTTAAAGATAAATAAACTATATTACCAATCCGTAAACCAACTAAAATTTTAAGAATGCCTACCCTGTTTACAAAAATTGTAAATGGCGAGATTCCGTCGCACCTAATTACCCAAGACGAGAATTTTTACGCCTTTTTGGATATTAATCCTAATGCAAGAGGACATACGCTTTGTATTCCTAAAAAAGAAGAAGATAAAATTTTTGACCTTGAGGAAGATATGTATCTGGAATTGATGCGTTTTTCTCGCAAAGTAGCCAAAGCTATAGAGAAAACAGTTTCCTGTAAACGTGTGGGAATTGCTGTTGTAGGGTTAGAAGTGCCTCATGTGCATGTACATCTTATTCCGATAAATGAAATGAAAGAAATGACTTTTCAACATAAAATATCAATGTCAGATTCTGATTTTCAATCATTAGCAGCAGAGATTCAATCGAATATGTGACTTTATGCAGGATTCTGATTTTAAATTATCCTTGAAGCTTCGAATTGACTGGAGTGAAATGGATACTTACCAACACGTGAATAATGTTAATTTTATGAAATACATGCAAAGTGCACGTGTTCAGTTTTGGGAAGTTACAGGATTAGGGAAAATGTATGCCGATACTAAAAAAGGTCCTATGTTGGTGTCTACAAAGTGTGATTTTAAACACCCTTTATTTTTTCCGGGAAATGTGCTCATCAAGACCAAGGTAGAATTTATTAAGAACTCTAGTTTTGGATTATACCATAGATTATATAACGATGACGGTATTTTATGTGCAGAAGGCCATGATGTAGCGGTCTGCTTTGATTTTAATATAGATAAGACATTTAATATTAACGATGAACTCCGAAAAATAATGGAATCCTATTAGTCTAAGTTGCTAATCCTAGAAGATCTGGATTAGATATATAGATGTATCCAAAAACAATGAAAATCAAGACTAAAAGTAATAGGATATAAAACAAACTTGTAAAACGTATAGATGGAGATTTACGAGTAATGGTTTTTTTATGATAATCATAGACACGTTCTATGTCAATAGTCCATTGCCCTGGAAAAATTTTGTTTTCACATTTATTACATTCTATACTTTCAATAATATTGCCTTTTGTTTTTACCAGGAGTTTTGATTTTATTCTTTTTTGTTTAAAAGAAAGTATCATGCCATCTGTTGAATAACATTCTGGACAATTATTATTAAGTGTTGCCTCTTTTAATGTAATATACTCTGTTTTCACTTTTGTTAAGATTTGGTGTTTAAAACTGGTATATTCTATAACGTTGCGAAAAAAATATTGTTATACTGAGACTCCGGATTTACGAAGTGTGATCTGAAAAGTAGTGCCTTTTCCAATATCAGATTTTAGCACTTTTATTCTTCCTAAGTGATATTCTTCTATAATTCTTTTTGATAAGGATAAACCTAATCCCCACCCTCTGCTTTTAGAAGTATAACCAGGTTCGAAAATTTTAGTGAATTTACTTTTTGATAATCCTTTTCCTGTATCTTTTATTCTAATAAAAACTCGTTTTGCATCATCTGTAAGATCTATTTTAAGATCTCCTTTTCCTCTCATTGCATCGATAGCGTTTTTTACAAGGTTTTCAATAGTCCAGCTATATAATTGAGAATTTAAAGATACAGTGATGGGCTTTTCGGGCAAGTGAAGGGAAAAATTAATCAATTTAGAACTTCTGGATTGAAGATAAGTATAAGCATTTCGAGTTTCTTCTACAATATCAACATCTTCAAGGTTAGGAACAGAACCAATTTTAGAAAAACGTTCTGTAATAACTTTTAATCGCTCAATATCCTTTTCGATTTCTACAATATATTCTGGGTTTACGTTTTCGGTCTTAAGAATCTCATTCCATCCTACTAGTGAGGATAGTGGTGTTCCTATTTGGTGTGCGGTTTCCTTTGCCATACCAGCCCATAATTTGTTCTGTTCACTAGCTTTAGAAGTGGTAAAAAAGAAATAAATTACTCCAATGAGTAAAAATATAATTATTGCGATAGTCATCGGATAATATTTTAACTTATTTAAAATATCCGAATTTCCATAGTAAATGTATTGAACGGTGTCTTTAAGATCTAGCTCAATAGGATCATTTTCTGATTTTAATTTTTTTAAAAAAGATTGAAGCCTACTCTCACTGTTTGTTACATTCTCAGATAAGTTTTGAAAATAACTGGGATCTGGTTTTCCTAAAGAATCTCTAACAAAATCCCCTTTGGAGTCAGTAATAATTATAGGGATAGATTTATTGGTAGCTCCAATGATAATAGAGAGCTCAAGGTAATCGTCTGATTGTTCGCTATTTAAGGCCTTTTGCGATTGTGCCCATATCTGAACCTTAGTTCTTTCATCATCTTTAAGACGCTGCATAAATAATGATGTGTTCCATAAAACAAGGCCAGTTATAAGTAAAACAGCTATAATGATAAAATAGCTTGAAAAATTACGCTCATCAGAAAAATTCATATAGACTTGTTAACTAAATCTTAAATATAAACGTTTTAAAACGTTTTTATTGTTTATAAAAAGGGATTACTAAAACCAATTTGAATAGCAAATCAAAGACTAAACTTTGGTTATCTTTGTTCAATATAAAACAAATTATGGTTACAATCGATCCATCACAGGTCTCTACAGGAAAATTACATGGTTTACTACTTGGAGCTATTGGTCCAAGACCTATTGCTTTTGCTAGTACCATTGATGAAAATGGAAGGGCTAATTTATCTCCATTTAGTTTCTTTAATGTATTTAGTGCAAATCCCCCAATCCTTATTTTTTCTCCAGCCAGAAGGGTTAGAGATAATACGACGAAACATACGTTAGAGAATGCAAAATTAACAGGTGAAGTAGTAATTAATATAGTAAACTATGATATTGTGCAACAAATGTCATTATCTAGTACAGAATATGCTGAGGATATAAATGAATTTATAAAATCAGGACTTACGATGATAGGTTCAGAGAAAGTTAAGGCCTATCGCGTTGGAGAATCTCCGGTACAGTTCGAATGTAAAGTAAATCAAATTGTGCCTATGGGAGAAGAAGGAGGCGCAGGAAACCTAATTATTTGTGAAGTTTTGCTTATGCATATTAATGAAGAAGTGCTTGATAAAGAGAATAAAATTGATCAACACAAGATTGATCTTGTGGCACGTATGGGAGGTAATTGGTACTCTAGAGCCAATATGGGAATGTTTGAAGTGCCAAAACCATTAAGTTCAATAGGAATTGGAGTTGATTCTTTACCAGAAGAAGTGATAAGAAGTGATATTTTTACAGGAAATGATCTGGGGAAGCTTGCTAATGTTGCAAAAATCCCAGAAAAAATAGCTGCTTTGGAGTTTGTTAATAAACATAATGATATTAAGGATAAAATTCAGCAGGCTAACCTAATAGAAATTCATAAATTTGTAAAGCAGTATTTGGATCAAGATGATATAGATACAGCATGGAACATTTTAGCAGCAAAATAATAATAACAGTAAGATGGAAGTACAAGGTAAAGTAAAGATGATCGGTGAGACACAAACCTTTGGGAGCAACGGTTTTAGAAAGAGAGAAATTGTAGTTACAACTGAAGAGCAATACCCACAACACATTATGGTAGAGTTTGTTCAGGATAAATGTGACTTATTAAACACGTTTCAGGTAGGTCAGGATGTAAAAATAAGTATTAATTTAAGAGGTCGTGAATGGGTGAATCCTCAAGGAGAGACTAAATATTTTAATTCTATCCAGGGATGGAGAATCGAAAACTTGCAACCTGCAGCTCAAAACGCTTCTGCTCCTCCAGTTCCACCAGCAGATACTTTTGAACCAGCAACAGATTTTTCTAGTGAAGAACATGATGATTTACCGTTCTAAATGAATCTCTAAATACAAGAATAAGGTAATAAAAGAAAAAAGTCCGATATTTATGATATCGGACTTTTCGTTATTGTGGTTTTAGGTTAACCTTTTAATAAAACTCAAAAAAGCAATGATGAACAAAATTTATCTTAAAAGGTCCTAACAAATATTGCGATTTTTTTAATCAATTCAAACAACTGATTGATATTTAACGTTGTATAAACATATGATAAATATATTTTGTACGTTCTAACAGATGCAATAGAATTTCCACCAGTAACTTATGCGGACAGTGATGGGTTATTAGCCTTAGGCGGAGATCTTTCTACAGATAGACTATTAGAGGCATACAATCATGGTATTTTTCCCTGGTATAGTGATGATCAACCAATTCTCTGGTTTAGTCCTGATCCTAGAATGGTGTTATTTCCATTAAAACTTAAGGTGAGTAAAAGTATGCGTCAACTTATCAGGAAAAATAGATTTGAAGTAACATTTAATAAGGATTTTGAAAGTGTTATAGAATCCTGTGCTATGATCAAAAGACCAGAACAAGAAGATACCTGGATTACAAGCGATATGAAAAATGCATATAAAAAACTTCATGAGTTGGGATATGCTATTTCTGTTGAGGTTTGGGAAGATTCGACTTTGGTAGGAGGCTTGTATGGTATTTTTTTAGAAGATAAAAAAGTATTTTGTGGAGAGAGTATGTTTTCTAAAGTAAGTAATGCTTCTAAATATGGATTTATTACCTTGGTAGAGTGGCTTAAGCAAAAAGAGGTACGACTAGTAGACTGTCAGGTGTATACCGATCATCTGGCTAGTTTGGGTGCTGTAGAAATTTCTAGAGATGAGTTTATAGAGTATTTAAAATAATTTTAAAAGATAAAATAATGACTGTTCATGATTTAGGGTTAAAAAATTCAGTTTTAAATCAGTTTGTTCTAGAACTCAGAGACGTTAATATACAGAAAGATACGATGCGTTTTAGGAGGAATATAGAACGTATTGGTGAAATTCTAAGTTATGAACTTAGTAAGACTTTAGATTATAAAAATACTACAGTTGAAACGCCTTTAGGAAATAAAGATATTTCGATTCCTAATAATGAATTGGTATTATGCTCTATACTTAGAGCAGGATTACCATTGCATCAAGGAGTACTTAATTATTTTGATAAGGCAGAAAATGCATTTATTTCTGCATATCGGGATCATCAAGACGGAGATGATCATTTTGAAATCGTTGTAAAGTATTTAGCATCTCCTTCAATACAAGATAAAACTTTGATTTTGGCAGACCCAATGTTGGCAACAGGTAAGACACTTGAGAACACTTTTGCTGCTATAAAAAATCATGGAATTCCTAAGCAAATACATATTGTGTCTGTGATTGGTTCAGAAGAAGGAATAGCATATATAAAAGATGTATTTCCAGAGAGTACACAGTTATGGATTGCTGCAGTGGATGAAAAATTAAATCATAAAAGCTATATTGTTCCAGGTCTTGGAGATGCAGGAGATTTAGCATTTGGAGTAAAGCGATAATTCTTTTTGAGATTATCCTTTATAGGTTTCGGATAATGTTTTTAAGGCATGAATTGCTTGATTTTCATCTTTCTTGCTAACAAAGATATGATCATGGTAATACCCTGCAATTACATTACAACTAATATTGTGTTTTGCAAGTTCACTAGAAAAAACTGCAGTGAGTCCTACGGCATCTAGAGAAGAATGAATTTTTAGAGTTATCCATGAAGCAACGTACTCATAAGACAAATTAAAATGATCAGCTATTTTACGTTCTAGAATTATAGTGATCCCCTCAGGTTCTTTAAACTCTCCAATAATATCCTTTCTAGGAATTTGATTAACCTCATTTGTAGTACAAAAAACATAGTCGCCAGGATGCAGCTCTGGAGACATTTCTTTGATTAAAGTAGATAAATTGGTTTCTCCTGCCATGCGTTGATGTTATTGATTTTTGAAGTATTTAATTAATACTCCTAATGAAACTAGTGCCCAAGCTCCTTCTAATAGAATAAAAGGAATATATTTTAGTAATATTGATGCAGTACAAGCAAGTCCAGCACCAACCAAATTCAATAGCGTATACATTAAATCATTAGTTGATAATTTATTGCTAATATTTAGAAAATATGCCAACAATATTAAAAAAACCCCAATAGACCCAATCCAATCAACTACACTCATCTGTTTCAATTATCAATAGCTAGGAGATTATACTTCGTTATATCTAAAACAACCGATTTCATGATCATTTACCATCCCTGTTGCCTGCATAAAAGCATACATAACCGTAGAGCCTACAAATTTAAATCCTCGTTTTTTTAAATCTTTACTTATTCGATCAGAAATCTCTGTCGTAGCAGGACAGTCTTTATAGTGTGGCCAATTATTTTTAATGGGGTTATCATTTACAAAACTCCAAATATATGTGTTGAAACTTCCAAATTCCTGCTGGATTTTCATAAAATTCTGAGCATTGGTTATTGCCGAATTTACTTTTAATTTATTGCGAATAATCCCTGCATTTTGTAGAAGTTCTTCCTTTTTTGTATCCCCATAATTAGCAATAATAGTATAATCAAAATTATCAAAAGCCACTCTAAAATTATCTCGCTTTCTTAAAATAGTGATCCAACTTAACCCGGCTTGAAAAGTTTCCAGCACCAAAAACTCAAATAAAAGGCGTTCATCATGAAGAGGTACTCCCCACTCATTGTCATGATAAGCTTCGTATAGAGGATCTCCAAGACACCAGCCACATCTATGTTTTTGCATATGTTATATAGGTTTTTTATTGAATATCTAAAGTACTGCTTATTTTTAAAATTCAATCGAACAATTTGGAAGTAGTTGCTTGCTTCTTTCTTTTTCAGCTTCAGATAAATTGTTGCCAGATAGATATAGTGTTTTTAAGTTTTTTAAACCTTCTATGGCTTCTGGTAATGAAGTAAGCTGATTATCATTAAGGTTTAGTTCCTGTAAGTTTTTAAGTTTACCTACAAATTTGGGTAAGGTTATAATTCGATTAGAGGATAAAGAAAGGGTTTCTAGTTTTTTTAATTTTTCAATAGACTTTGGTAAATTTTCGAGTTGGTTATCTGTTAGATAAAGTTGTTGCAGGTTTTTGAGTTCTCCAATAGATTCTGGAAGCTCAGTCAGTTTGTTTTCAGAAAGATATAAAATGTCTACGCTTTTTTTGTGTTGCAATGCTTTTTGTAGAGAATAATAACTGTTTTCAAAATTGATATTACAATTGGGCAATAATTGCTTGCTTCTTTCCTTTTGAGCTGTAGACAATTTATTACCAGAGATGTTCAAATCTTTTAGTTTAGTAAGGTTTTCTAAAGCTTTTGGGAGTTCTCCAATTTTATTCGAATTTAAGTACAAAAGTTTTAGTTTGAATAAATTTGCAATCGTTTCTGGGATATGATCCAGTTTATTGTCTTTACAGATTAGCCACTCCAGGTTTTTTAGATTTCCAAAAGTTTCTGGTAAATCAGAAAGTTGATTATTAGAGATATTTATTGCTTCCAGACTTTTTAGGTTGCCAAAGGTTTCTGGTAAATCAGAAAGTTGATTACCTTCAATATAAAACTCTTGTAAGCTGGTGAGATTTCCAAAAGTTTCTGGTAAGTGGGTAAGCTCATTTTGTGTTACATCTAGCTTTTTTAATTGTGTAAGATTTCCAAAAGACTCAGGTAATGTTTCTATATGATTCTCTTGTATAAATACCCAACCTAAATTTTTTAAATTTCCAATGGATTCTGGTAATTTGTTAATTTGATTTTCAGATAATTGTAATACTTCCAGATGTTGTAGATTACAGAATGAATCTGGTAAGTTGACAAGTTTATTTTTTCTTAAATTAAGTGTTTTTAGATTTTTTAAATTTCCAATTGCATCAGACAATTCATTTATTTTGTTTCCCTCTAGGTTAAGATATTGTAATTGTTCTAATTGTACAATAGATTTTGGTATTTCAGTGAGGTTGGTATGGCTTAAATTTAATTTATAAACTTGATTTTTGTTTAGAAGAGCTTCTTGTAGTGATGTGTAAATTTTGTGTTCTTGAGCTCTCCCTGATATATATGCGATAAGTACTATAATTAAGGTAATTAATTTCTTCATACGTTTGATGTTTTCTGTCAGATGCTTGTAGAAGAATGCTAAAAAGGAATGTATGGGGATAAATGTACATTCATTTTTTAAGCCCCTTTCTTGTAAAGTTATTATTTAAAAATTAAAACATAGGTGTTTACAAAGATTAAAAACAAATAATATTGCTAGTACACTATTAACAGTAAAAAGATGATCACTGTTTTCAGGGTATTTACTTTATTTGTAAGTTTTTGAAATGATTTTCGTCATATTAGAAGATAATCGTAATAAATAAATTTACAATCTAACTATTTTTGAGATTAAACATTATGGAACCTACTACTATGACAATACCCGAATTAATTGAACAAGGAATTGCTAATTCATATACCTATGAAGAATATAAGAATTTGGTAAGTGACTTGTTAGCAGAAGGTAAATCTACAGGTCATGATCAAACAGAAGCGTTGACAAATTATAGTATGCTTAATGAGCGCAGAATGAAGCGATTAGATAAGACTATAAAAATTGATGAATCAGTTGCAGCCAAATTTTCTAATGCTGATTTAGATTTAACCTGGGTTGTTTTAACTGAAGGTTGGTGTGGAGATGCAGCGCAATCTCTTCCGGTAGTGAATAAATTAGCAGAACTAAATAATGGAATAGACTTAAAAATTATTTCAAGAGATGACCATGATGAGCTAATGAATAATTTTTTAACAAATGGAGGAAAGTCAATACCAAAATTATTAGTGTACGATAATAAAAGTAAAGAAGTATTGAATACTTGGGGGCCAAGACCTTCTGTTGCTACGCAAATGGTAAATGATTATAAGGCAGAGCATGGTGCTTTAGACTCGCAATTCAAAGAAGATTTACAAGTTTGGTATAATAAGGATAAAGGAACAAATATCGTAGAAGATTTGATAGACCTGTTATAATAGTGTTTAACCACCATAGTTAAAATAATACGTAATAGAGCCTTCTTGCTTTTCTATATCTGATCGAGAAAATAAAGCCTGACGAGCATAATCCATTGCATTGTCAAAGAGACACTCGTTTCGAGTGGTTGATTTTCTTTTGTCGACCTTGGTATCGATTACATATCCGTTTTTATTTACCTCTATTTTCACAACGACTTTACCACTTCCATTACAAGTGTATACAGGATTTGGTAAATCAACAGATTTTCTACCTTTTAAACTATAGGTAAGGGAACTGTTTCTATTATTAGTTTCTTCATCTTCTGATTTTGCTTCCTCTTTTTTGGTGTCATCACTATCTTTCTTCTCTTCTTCCTCAATAGGGACTTCACCTTCATTTGTTTGAGTTTCTTCGCTTTCAGAGGCTTGCTCAGCTTCAGTTAAGGATTTAATTCTCTCTTCGATTTCATCGTGATCCTCAAAATCTTCATTAAATGCATCATGTGTTCTTCTGGCATTATCAAGTTGCCTGTCTTCTTGAGCGATGAGCTCCTCTTCTGGTTGTTGCTCTTCTTCCTCTGCAAGGAATTCCTCGGGAATTTCCATTAAAATTTCAGACTGTTCTTTTTGCTTATTAATCATATTGATATTATAAAGACTAAGAACAACAATTCCCATTAACATTGATGTGATAATCAGAGCTTTATGTTTTTCTATAAATTCCATAGGTATCTATAACTGCTTTTATTCTACAATATTTTATGTAGTTTCAATTTTTACTTGTAACTGATTTTCAAAAGATTGAACTGTAGTAGCATCTTCGACAGAAAATGATCCTATTTTAGTTCTTCTCAAAACCGTTAAATGAGCCCCGCTATCTAAAGCTTTTCCAAAATCATGTGCTAGTGATCTGATGTACGTTCCTTTACTACAAACTACTCTAAAATCGACTTCAGGTAATTCAATCCTGGTAATTTCAAATGTATCAATGGTTATTTTTCTAGAACTAACCTCTACAGTTTCACCCTCTCGAGCATATTCATATAATCGTTTACCATCCTTTTTTAAAGCCGAAAAAATGGGTGGATACTGCTCGATTTCTCCGGTAAATTGAGTAGTCACTTTTTGTATTGATTCGTTAGAAATGTGATCGGTAGAGAATGTCTGATCAATTTCGGTTTCCAGGTCATATGATGGAGTTGTAGCTCCAAGCATTATTGTACCTGTGTATTCTTTAGCCTGCCCTTGAAATTCCTGAATACGTTTTGTAAATTTTCCTGTACAGATAATAAGTAACCCTGATGCAAGAGGATCTAATGTTCCTGCATGTCCTACTTTTAATTTTTTAATATTGAATTGCTTTCGAATAAGCCAACGAAGTTTATTCACAACTTGGAAAGATGTCCATTGCAATGGCTTATCGATCAAAAGAATTTGACCGTCCTTATAGTCTTGTTCGGTTAACATTATAGATGGGGCTATTTAATAAAACCAAAGATGATGGCTAATAAGCCAACAAGAATACAATATACGGCAAAATAAGTTAACTTACTCTTTTTTACCAACGAAATCATCCATGTACAGGCAAAGAGCCCAGAAATAAATGCTGCAATAAAGCCCATAGCTAATGGGATACTGTTTTCTGATGAGAATGTAAGATCTCCACTAAGTAAGTCTTTTGCTATTTTTCCCAGAATCAAAGGAATAACCATTAAAAAAGAAAAGCGTGCGGCTTTAGTTTTATCATTCCCCAGTAAAACTGAAGTAGAGATTGTAGCTCCACTTCTTGAAATCCCAGGTAACATTGCAATTGCTTGTGCGATACCAATCACAAGGGCGTTTGAACTACTTACTGGTTTTCTGGTGCTTTTGGCCTTATCAGCAAACCATAGTAATGCTGCTGTAATGATCAACATAAAACCTACAAACATAATATTACTACCAAAAAGCTTTTCTAGCTGTTCTTCAAAAAATAAACCAACAATTACTGCTGGAATCATAGAGATAATGATCTTTATAGAGAATAGAGTTTCTTCATTTTTTTTAAAAGCAAATAATCCCTTTATGATTCTAAATATATCTTTTCTAAAAACCACAATCGTACTAAGTGCTGTGGCAAAATGTAATACAACAGTAAATAGTAATGATTCTTCAGGTACACTTTTATCACCTAGAATAGCTTTCCCTAATTCGAGGTGGCCACTAGAAGAAACTGGTAAGAATTCTGTGAGTCCTTGTACTATGCCCAGAATGATTGCATCAATAGTTTCCATATAGGATTTTCGGTTTTCTTAAATTTGATGCAAATATATAATTACCGCCGGAATTTAGATGTCTTATTCGTATTACTATTTTTTCTGCTTTTCAGGATTTAGTAGAATAGCATATACTTCAATTCCAAAACCAATTAAAACAATGGTTGGAGCCAATCGTATTCTTCTGAAGTTGTAGATTTCGGGATTAAAAACATTTGGGTCATCACTTCCTCCTCCTGCCATAAGAATAAAACCCAGAGCGATAACAGCGATTCCAATAGCCATCACGACATAGTTCTTCTTTCCAAAAACATAATCAGGTGTAAAAGGAGTGTTTTTAGTAGCTTGTTTTTTCATGTGTATCGTTATTAATTTCGTTAAATATCACTTCGTTATTAATCATTAACTTAGAAATATGTCCCATGTTGCTATCTCGGGTAAATATAGTCCATCTTTTAATACCAAACAAAGTAACTTTTTTATTTAGAATATTAGAACGCAATTGATCTAAATCAATATTGTGTTGTAATCCTCTGTTAATATAATAGTGATGATGATCATTTTTAAGAGTAATAACGATATCAAAACCTGCGCCCTCTTGGAGATCGTCCACAATTCCTTCAATCTTCATAACATCATCAGGTTGAACATCACGTACAGGGCGGAATGTTTGAATCACTACTGCCATAAATCCAATAAATATTATCAAAACAATCGAAAACCATATTTTAGCAATTTTTTTCATTGTTTAGAATATTGGAGGTTTGTTTTTCATTCTGCTCATCACTATTAGAGCGATTCCTATCCCTATAAATGGAATACTTAATAATTGCCCCATATTTAACATCATTTCATCCTCGAATGCAACTTGATTTTCTTTAAAAACTTCTAGTAGCAATCTTGCCGAAAATAAGGAGGCCATTAATAGACCTAGAATAAATCCTTTATGTTGTATTAGATCAGTTTTTTTGTAGCAGTACCACAATATCCCAAAAATAATAAGATAAGAAAAGGCTTCATACAATTGGGTAGGATGTCTTGGGATCATATCGTCTCTCATAAATATAACACCATAGTTACTTTCTGTTGGCTTTCCGTAGATTTCAGAATTCATAAAATTTCCAAACCGTATAAATGCTGCAGTAATAGGAGCGCCAATAGCTACTCTATCCATAACCCAGAGTAAAGATGTTTTACTCTTATAACAATACAATAGAATTGCTAGAATTGCACCAATAGTACCTCCATGACTGGCTAATCCTGTAAAACCAGTAAAATGCCAGTTGTCATCTGTAATTTTAAATGGAAGAAAGATTTCTAGTGGATGCTGAGAGAAATAGGCAAAGTCATAAAATAGACAGTGCCCGAGCCTTGCTCCTACTAATACACCAATAAAAAGAAAGGTAGATAGTTTTTCAAGATTTTCTGTAGGGACACCTTCAGATTTATATATTCTTTTCACAAGACCATAGCCTAGTAATAAACCAGTGACGAATAAAAGACCATAATAACGTAAAGGAAAAACACCAAACAACGTTACAATTTCAGGATCAACATTCCATTCTATAGGGCCCATTAGTATCTGGTATTAATAATATAATTCGTCAGTTCTTAGGTTTAAAAATCGTTGTGTAGCAAAGAAAGTACTGATCCATGTGATAAGTATTCCAATTCCAAAAACACCAGCAAACAAAATAACAAGTAGAATTTCATCATCCAGTAGTGCTAATTCGGGAAAGGTTTTGTTAAGATAATATAGAACAACACTAACTCCAATTAAGGCAACAAAAGCTCCTATCATGCCTAACCGAACACTTTTCCAGACAAAGGGTTTGCGAATGAATTTTTTTGTTGCTCCAACCATTTGCATAGTTTTAATGATGAATCTTTTGGAGTATACCGACAGACGAATAGAACTATTAATAAGCAGAACCGCAATAAATGTAAAAACACCACTAATGAGTAATACCCAGAAACTGATTCGTTTTATGTTGTCATTAAGTAGCGAAATCAAGGGTTTGTCATAAATTACTTCATCTACAAAATCTTTCTTGACAATAGATGCGTTGATTTCCTCAATTTTGGCCTGATCCACAAAATCAGCTTTTAGATATACGTCAATTGAATTCTGAAGTGGATTATATCCAAGAAAATCCATAAAATTTTCTCCAATATCCTTGCTATGCTCTTCTGCAGCTTCGTCTTTAGAAATAAACGTGGTGGATTTGGTATATTCTGCTAATGCTAGAGTCTTTTCAAGTTGTTTTATCTCAACATCTTTGGCAGTATCCTTTAGGTAAATTGTAAGTGCGATTTTCTCTTTAAAGTGATCAGCAACTTTTTTTGTATTTAAAACCAATAGTCCTAATAAGCCCAATAAAAATAATACTAACGATATACTAATAACTACAGAAAAATAAGAAGAAATTAGTCGTCGTTTTTGGTATTTTTCAAAAGATGAACTCATAGATAATCTAATTTTCTGGTAAAAATAATAAAGTTAATGAGACTTCGTATTCTAAAATGCAGTACATTTTTAGAATACCTTAATCGAATTAATCCTGTTCCAGCACGGGATCTATAATTTTTTATTATAAAATGAGGCACATTTTAAAATAAATTAATCGAATTAATCCTGTTGTAGAATGGGAGTCTTTATTCTGTTTTGTATTTTAATTAACTTTGGTTTATATAAGAATAACGTATACTTGAATACAATCTTATTTATATAATTGATTTTAAATATGCATATAGTAGTTATAGGAGTTGGCGGTGTTGGTGGATATTTTGGAGGTAAAATAGCCAATTCAGGTCAAAAAGTAACATTAATAGCCAGAGGGAAGCATCTTGATGCTATTCGCAAAAATGGTTTACAAGTAAAGAGTATCGATGGTAATTTTGTAACTCATCCGTTCCTGGTAACCGATAATATTGATACTTTGGAAAAAGCAGATTTGGTATTGATTTGTACCAAGTCCTGGCAAGTAGCCGAAGCAGCAAAATTGATAATGCCTATTCTAAAAGAGAATACGGTGGTGATACCATTACAAAATGGAGCTGATAATGCAGAAAAAGTATGTGCTGTATTGGATAAAAAATATGTTCTGGGAGGATTGTGCAGGATTTACAGTAAAATAGAAGCTCCAGGTGTTATTTCTCATTTTGGTCATTCTCCAGAAGTTGTTTTTGGAGAATTAGATAAAAGCAAAACAGATCGTCTTCAAAACATAAAAGAAATATTTGATAAAGCTGGTTTTAAGAATACAATATCAGAAGATATTGAAGTAGATATATGGAGCAAATTTATGTTTATTGCTACGGTTAGCGGACTGGGAGCGTTAACTAGGGCTACAATTGGAGAAATGTATGAAAACCCAGATGTCAAAGAGCTTTTAGAGCAAACGGCAACCGAAATTTATAAAATTGGTACCGGCAAAAACGTAAACTTACCAAAAGACCTTGTAGACCGAATAATGGTTTTTATTAGCAAGCAACCTTATGATTCTACAGCCTCTACACAACGAGATATTATAGAAGGTAGACCATCAGAATTAGATAATTTTAATGGTTTTATAGTAAAAGAAGGGATAAAATTAGGGATATCCACACCTATAAATGGATTTACCTACAGATGTTTACAGCCTATGGAGGTAAAGGCGAGAAGTGCTAAAAACTAAAACAAAAAAGAGTAGTAAACTCACATAAAATTGTAAATTTGCGGTCTTAATTTTAGAGGAATGAGCTACGATTTTAATACTATTGAAGCCAATTGGCAGAAATATTGGGCAGAGAAAGGAACGTTTAACGCAGAAAATAACAGCGAAAAGCCCAAATATTATGTTTTGGACATGTTTCCTTACCCATCAGGAGCAGGATTGCATGTTGGTCATCCACTAGGATATATAGCAAGTGATATCTATGCGCGATATAAGCGTCATAAAGGATTTAATGTTTTGCATCCGCAAGGATATGATTCTTTTGGGTTGCCAGCAGAACAATATGCCATTCAAACGGGTCAGCATCCGGCGATTACAACCAGAGAAAATATAGCACGTTATCGTGAGCAATTAGATAAAATTGGGTTTTCTTTTGATTGGAGTAGAGAAGTTAAAACCAGTGACCCAAAGTTTTATAAATGGACCCAGTGGATCTTTATAGAACTTTTCAATTCCTGGTATGATAAGGATGCGGATAAAGCGAGAGTAATTACTGATCTCGAAGCTATTTTTACTAAAGAAGGGAATGCAAACGTAAATGCAGTTTGTGATGAAGATGTAGAACCATTTACAGCAGAAGGTTGGAATGGTTTTTCATCAAAAGAAAAACAAGAGGTATTGTTAAAATATAGGTTGACCTATTTAGCAGAAACCGAAGTAAATTGGTGTCCGCAATTAGGAACTGTTTTGGCAAATGATGAAATTGTAAACGGAGTTTCAGAACGTGGTGGGTATCCTGTGGTTCGTAAAAAAATGACGCAATGGAGTATGCGAATCTCTGCGTATGCACAACGATTATTAGATGGATTAGATACGATTGATTGGCCACAACCGCTAAAGGATTCTCAGACCAATTGGATAGGACGATCTCAAGGTGCAAGTGTAACTTTTAATGTAAAGGATCATGAGGCTACTATAGAGGTATTTACAACACGGCCAGATACTATTTTTGGAGTTAGTTTTATGACTTTGGCTCCAGAGCACGAATTGGTTCAAAAGATAACTACTTCTGAGCAGAAAGAAGAAGTACAAGCTTATGTAGAAGCTACAGCAAAACGTAGCGAACGTGAGCGTATGGCTGATGTAAAAACCATTAGTGGAGTGTTTACCGGTGCATATGCCGAACATCCTTTTACCAAAGAGTCTGTGCCGATTTGGATAGGAGACTATGTATTGGCGGGGTATGGTACAGGAGCTGTAATGGCTGTGCCATGTGGGGATCAGCGTGATTATGACTTTGCGAAATATTTTGAAATCGATATCCCTAATATTTTTGAAGGAGTTGATATTTCTGAAGAAGCATTTGCCGATAAGGAAAATACCATCATTGCTAATTCTGATTTCTTAAATGGTTTAAACTATAAAAAAGCAACAAAAACTGCTATTTATGAGTTAGAAAAGATTGGTCAGGGAGAAGGAAAAATTAATTACCGACTACGTGATGCAGTATTTAGTCGTCAACGGTATTGGGGAGAGCCATTCCCGGTATATTATGTAGATGGCATGCCACAAATGATTGATGCAGCGCATTTACCGATCGCATTACCCGAAGTAGAAAAATATTTACCTACAGAAACTGGAGAGCCTCCATTAGGTCGCGCTACAGTTTGGGCTTGGGACGCTAAGAATAATAAAGTGGTGTCTAACGATTTAATCGATGATACTAATGTATTTCCTTTAGAGTTAAATACAATGCCGGGTTGGGCAGGAAGTTCTTACTATTTTAATAGATATATGGACCCACACAACGAAGATGAGGTATTTTCTAAGGAAGCGATTAACTACTGGAAAGAGGTAGACTTATATATTGGCGGAAGCGAACATGCAACGGGTCATTTGTTATACGCTCGTTTCTGGCAAAAATTCTTGTTTGATCACGGCTATGTTCCTGTTGATGAGTTTGCGAAGAAGCTAATTAATCAAGGAATGATTTTGGGAACTAGTGCTTTTGTATATAGATTAGTTTTTGAAGATTTTTCTGAAAACGTTGCTAATGTATTAGAAGGAAAGTTTTTTAATGATTCAGAAAAAAATCAAATTCAAGACTTTATAAAAAAATACGATGGAAAAGTATTTGCTTCATTTAAATATTTTGAAGAGCATCCTTTTAAAGAATTAATTCCAGAGGATAAGAAGGGAGTTTTTCATACTAATTATCCAGGATTATATGATGGTTTAAAAAAAACCTTTAAAAAATTTGAAAATATAATTGATGGATTAGGTTTTACTGTTTCAAAACTACATTCTGATGTTTCTTTAGTAAATTCTTCAGATGAATTAGATTTGGAAGGCTTCAAAAAGTGGAGGCCGGAATATAAAAATGTAGAATTTATTCTGGAAGATGGAAAATATATTGTTGGTCGCGAAGTAGAAAAAATGTCCAAATCCAAATATAATGTAGTGAACCCAGATGGTATTTGCGAGCAATATGGTGCAGATAGTTTACGATTGTACGAGATGTTTTTAGGACCGCTAGAACAGGCTAAGCCCTGGAATACTGCTGGAATTACTGGAGTGCATTCTTTTTTGAAAAAATTGTGGAAATTATATCATAATGGAGATGTTTTTAATGTAACTGATGAATCACCTACCAAAGATAGTCTTAAGACCTTACATAAAACCATTAAAAAAGTAGAAGAAGATATTGAGAATTTTAGTTTTAATACTTCAGTAAGTACCTTTATGATTGCAGTGAATGAATTAACTGCTCAGAAATGTAATTCGAGAGTGATATTAGAACCATTGACAATACTGGTTTCTCCTTATGCACCACATATTGCCGAGGAGTTATGGCAAAAACTAGGGCATAGTGAATCTATTGCTACTGCAGCGTTTCCAATATTCGAAGAAAAGCACTTAGTAGAAAGTACAAAGCAATATCCAATTTCATTTAATGGTAAGACACGTTTTACATTAGAATTGTCTTTAGATTTAAGTAAAGATGAGATCGAGGCCGAGGTGATGGGACATGAAAAAACGAAACAACAACTAGATGGACGAACACCTAAAAAGGTAATTGTTGTTCCTGGTAAGATTGTTAATGTGGTTGGATAAGTAACTTTAATAATAATTGACGAGAGTTTTAACCTGCCTTTATTGTCGAATTCTAAGGCTCTTGAAGGGTTAGTGTTGTTATGAGAATTTGTAGAATCGTACACTGAGCCTGTCGAAGTGTACTCTTTTTTTTAGATTATGATAAATCCAATAGAAATCTTAGGATTAGTGGCAGCAATATTAACCACAACTGCTTTTTTACCACAGGTTTACAAAACTTGGAAAACAAAATCTACTGATAGTTTATCATTATCAATGTTGTATATTTTTGTCACTGGAGTGCTTTGTTGGCTTATTTATGGTTTTTTAATCAATAGTGTACCCATCATTTTAGCGAATTTCATAACCGCGATATCAGGATTTCTATTGCTTTATTTTAAGTATCGATATAAAAACTAATATAAATTTTCAATTTTTCTTGTTTTTTAACAAATAAAGTGATAACCTAGTAAAATTATTGATAAAATATTTTTAGGGTATCTTTTATTGTTTTATTTCATAAAAACAGCTATTTTCGACCAAAAAATAAGAATATGATAATTGGTGTTCCTAAGGAAATCAAAAATAACGAGAACAGAGTAGGTCTTACACCTGCCGGGACTATGGAGCTTGTTAAACATGGTCATACTGTTTTCATTCAGCAAAATGCTGGTCTTCAAAGTGGTTTTGAGGACGAAGAATATACCAAAGCTGGAGGTAAAATGTTGCCTACCATTGAAGAGGTGTATCAAACTGCTGAGATGATTATTAAAGTAAAGGAACCTATTGAGCAGGAATATACATTGATTAAAAAAGATCAATTAGTATTTACATATTTTCACTTTGCATCTAGTGAACCTCTTACCAAAGCTATGATTGATAGTGGATCGGTTTGTGTTTCTTATGAAACTGTTGAAGATCCTGATCGTAGTTTGCCGTTATTAACTCCGATGAGTGAAGTGGCTGGCCGTATGTCTATTCAGCAAGGAGCAAAATATCTTGAAAAACCGTTAAAAGGTATAGGGATTCTTTTAGGAGGAGTTCCAGGAGTGGCACCAGCAAAGGTGTTGGTACTTGGAGGTGGAGTTGTTGGGACACAGGCAGCAAAAATGGCAGCGGGAATGGGTGCAGATGTAACAATTTTGGATATTAGTATAAAGAGATTACGTTATCTTGATGATGTAATGTCTGCTAATGTGAATACAGAATTTTCTAACGAACATAATATTCGTAAACATATAAAAACTTCAGATTTAATTATTGGGGGAGTATTAATACCGGGAGCTAAAGCACCTAAATTAATTACCCGAGATATGCTGAAGGAGATGCGTCCGGGAACTGTATTAGTTGATGTGGCGGTTGATCAAGGAGGTTGTTTTGAAACAACAAAACCTACAACTCACCAGGATCCAGTGTATATTATTGACGATGTAGTGCATTATTCTGTGGCAAATATGCCAGGAGCTGTGCCATATACTTCAACTTTGGCATTAACTAATGTCACTTTGCCATATGCAATACAATTGGCAAATAAGGGTTGGAAAAAGGCTTGTGCAGAGAATGAACCACTTAAAAAAGGACTAAATGTTATTAACGGTGACGTAGTGTATCCTGCGATATCAGAAGCTTTTAACCTTCCTCTAGAGGATGTGAATGGATATTTAAAGTAGACTCGATTTATTGGCTAACTCAAGTTTATTTAAACAAAGACCTCGCTATTTTGGCGAGGTTTTTGTATTTTATGTACCCGTATTAATAAGTATAAAAAGTATTGAATTATGATGGGATATTATATCATTGCAGGGATTATATTTCTTGTGAGTTCATATGTAAGCAATAAACTTAAAAGTAAATTCAAGAAATATTCTAATGTTCATTTGCAAAATGGAATGAGCGGAGCAGAAATTGCGACAAAGATGTTACACGATAATGGGATACGAGATGTGAAAGTAATTTCGACACCAGGAATGTTAACGGATCATTATAATCCGTTGAATAAAACAGTGAATTTAAGTGAAGGAGTATACAATCAACGTAATGCCGCCGCTGCCGCTGTTGCTGCTCATGAATGTGGGCATGCTGTACAGCATGCTACTGCCTATAGTTGGTTAACCATGCGATCTAAAATAGTACCAGCAGTAGGGATTTCTAGTAAGCTCTCTAACTTGGTCATTATGGCAGGATTAGTTTTATCTGCTTCAGGGATGGTATTTGGAAATACTATTTTCTTAGTCGGTATTTTGCTCTTTGGAGTGACTACTTTATTTACATTTATAACATTACCTGTAGAGTATGATGCAAGTAATAGAGCGCTGGCTTGGTTAGAAAAGACAAATATGGTAACTAGAGAAGAGCATGCTGCTTCTAAAGATGCCTTAAAATGGGCAGCTAGAACATATCTGGTTGCTGCTTTAGGTTCGTTAGCCACATTACTCTATTTTATTTCCATTTTTTTAGGTAGAAGAGATTAAGTAATTTATGGATCAGATCTTATCTGTTTTCTGACGGGTAAGGTCTGATTATATTTTAATCTGTCTATCAATTTGCTGATCCAGTGATATGAAAGTTTCTGTTCTGGATACTCCTTCTATTGCCTGGATATCTTTGTTTAAAACATTCATTAAGTGCTCATTATCTTTGCATAAGATTTTAATAAAAATAGACCAATTTCCTGTGGTATAATGGCATTCAATTACTTCAGGAATTTCTTGCAGTTGTTTTACGGCTTTAGGATTGCTTACGGCTTTGTCCAGGTATACTCCAACGAAAGCCATGGTTTTGTATCCAAGTACTTTGGGGTCTATAACAAACTTTGACCCTGCGATAAGCCCTGAGGCTTCTAATTTGCGCAGTCTTTGATGAATAGCTGCTCCAGAAATACCAACTTTTCTTGCGATTTCAAGAATAGGCCTTCGTGCGTCTTCCATAAGATTACGTAGGATTTCTTTATCAATTCCATCAATTTTCAAAGTTGAATTTTGATTTTTCATAATATACAAAGTTACAGATATTAATTAAAAACGCAATTAATGCTTTTTAATTGAAATGCAAAAGCATGTATTTTTTGTAAAATTGATGGATGTGTAAAGTTGAAATATATTTTATTGTAATATTTTGTTATGTAGGTTTCCTTTCTATACTACTAATGTGATTTATCCTTTTACTCCATCAGGATTATAACCGAGATAGTCACGTTCTTTTTCTTTAAATATAATACCGTACTCTTCAAGCTCTTTAAGTATGGGAGCATATACTTCTTCATGGATAGGTATCTGAACACCTGTAAGAGAAATTTGTTTGTTTAGTATGCGCAGGGTGGCCATTGCAACAGGGAGTCCCACAGTTCGAGCCATAGCAGTATATGTTTGATCTTCACCAGTGCTTACCATAGTTGCATCTATTTGTTTTTGTTGACCATTAAACTCATAACCAAATTTATGATACATGACGATCATATCCTTATCACCGTCATCCAGTGTCCATTTGTCCATCAAAATCTTTTGAAGTCCTTGCGCTGGTGTTGCATTTGGAATTCCAATTTTTTTATTAGGATTGAAAAGATCAAGCTCTAGAAGCTTATCCCACATGATGTCATCCTGATCTATTTTGAGGTAATGACGAAGTTTTAATTCTACCGAATCAGAAGGAGAGTAGGCTAAAAAAGAGTTCGTAAAATCTCGATAACTCATATGCTCAGAGTTCATAATAGTATAATCATCAGCAGTCATGCCTAATTGCACAAAGGTATTCCAGGCTCTGGAGAACCCTACTCTTCTTATGGTCCCTCGATAAAGGGTTAAGATATCTTCTAATCCATAGATGCTCTGGTATTTTAATGAATTTCGGTTTGCATATGCCTCAAAACGACCATAACCTTCAACCTCTAAAAATTCTGTTCTTCTAAATAATTTATGATATGGTATATATTTATATGTGCCTTCCTGAAGAAACTCTGCTGCTCCACCTTGCCCAGCTACTACTACATTACGGGGATTCCAGGTGAATTTATAATTCCAAAGATTAGTATCGCTTTCGGGAGCTACTAACCCGCCTGTAAAGGATTCAAATAGAATTATTTTTCCTCCTTGGTTACGTATGCGATCTATAACTTGCATAGCACTCATATGGTCAATACCAGGATCTACCCCAATTTCATTCATGAAAATCAATCCCTTTTCTCGAACTTCAGTATCGAGTTCTTGCATCTCTTTACTTACATAGGAGGCAGTAACCATACATTTGTTAAACGTCAAACAATCTTTTGCAACTTCGATATGAAAACGTGCAGGAAGCATAGAAACTACAATGTCAGCATCTTGAATAGCGTTTTGACGAGAAGTTTGATCAAAAACATCCAAAAGAATTGCTTTGGTGTTTGGGTGATCATTTGCCAAGTTTTTGGCATTTTCAACAGAAATATCACCTATCGTTATAAATAAATTCTCAGTAATAGATTTATCCTGAAAATATTTAATTAATACCGCTGTAGATTTACCTGCACCAATAACTAAGATCTTTCGCATACCTGATGATATTTTAATAACTTTGATACGAATGTAGTAAATACCGTAAAAAGTAGGTTCTCAATTTTGACGGATTAATTATGTTTTTGATAAAAATGTGTCTAAATTTTAAAATTTAATAGCTAGTATAGTCAATTATGAATAAAATATCTACGAATAAAACAATTTTGATTACGGGGTGTGTGATGGGATTGCTTGCGGTGTTATTGGGAGCTTTTGGAGCTCATGGATTGGAGAAATTAGTGAACGCAGAAAGTATTGATTCTTTTACTACCGGAGTCAGATACCAAATGTATCATGCGATTGTGTGTTTGATTTTAGGAAATATGACTATTTTGAGTTCTACTTCCAAAAAGAGAATTTTTTATTTATTTCTGGGGGGAATAACCCTTTTTTCGGGGTCAATATACCTTTTGGTGATAGATGAAGTATTAGGAGTTTCTCTGTCAAGTATTGGTTTTATTACACCTTTAGGAGGTTTTTTGTTAATTCTTGGATGGATTTTCTTTATAATTTCGTTAGTTAAGATTAAATGATTTTTTATCGGTTGGTGTGATTATTATTTATAATTTTGCACGTACATAACAAAACACAACATATTTTTATGGAACCACTGTATCCAATTACGAAAACGTTTTCGTTAAAGCATTACGGTATTGAAAATGCTACAATGCGCTACCAATTATCACCTCAAGATCTTGAGGATGAAGTAGTGCAAAAAGGTCAGGGAAAGATTACGTCATCAGGCGCACTGGCAATTAACACTGGTGAATTTACTGGTCGTTCTCCTATGGATCGTTTTATTGTTAAAGATCAGATCACACAAGACAAAGTGTGGTGGGGAGATATCAACATTCCTTTTGATCCAGATGCATTTGATGCACTGTACGATAAGGTAACAAACTACCTTTCTGGAAAAGAGGTTTTTGTGCGTGATAGCTATGCTTGTGCAGATCCCGAGTATAAATTAAATATACGTGTGATTAACGAGTATCCTTGGTCAAATATGTTTGCGTATAATATGTTTTTGAGGCCAACAGATGAGGAGTTAAAAGATTTTGATCCAGAATGGTTAATTGTTAATGCACCAGGTTTTATGGCAGATGCTGCCGTAGATGGTACGCGCCAACACAATTTTGCGATATTAAATTTTGAAAAAAAGATTGCATTAATAGGAGGTACAGGATATACTGGAGAAATTAAAAAAGGTATTTTTTCTGCGTTGAATTTTATTTTACCTGTATATAAGGAATCGCTTCCTATGCATTGTTCTGCTAACGTAGGAGAAGATGGAGATACTGCTATATTTTTTGGTCTTTCTGGTACTGGTAAAACTACATTATCTACAGACCCTAACCGTAAATTGATAGGAGATGATGAGCATGGGTGGACTAAAGAAAATACCATATTCAATTTTGAAGGAGGGTGTTATGCAAAAGTTATTGACCTTGCCGAAGAGAAAGAGCCTGAAATATATAGAGCAATTAAAAAAGGAGCAATTCTTGAGAATGTAATCATTGGCGATAACGGTGTTGTAGATTTTGCTGATACGTCAATTACTCAAAATACCAGAGTTAGCTATCCAATTCATCATATTGAAAATATACAGAAACCTTCTATTGGTAAAAACCCAAAGAATATATTCTTTTTGACTGCTGATGCTTTTGGAGTAATTCCTCCGATTTCTAAGCTAACACCTAGTCAGGCAGCATATCATTTTATGTCTGGATATACTGCAAAAGTAGCAGGTACAGAAGCAGGGATTGTAGAGCCTACACCTTCGTTTTCTGCATGTTTTGGAGCACCATTTATGCCGTTGCATCCTGCTAAATATGCAGAGATGTTAATTAAGAAAATGAATGATACTGGTGTAAATGTGTGGCTTGTAAATACAGGTTGGACTGGAGGGTCTTATGGTGTAGGAACCCGAATGAAACTGAAGTATACTCGAGCTATGATAAACGCAGTGTTAAACGGAGATTTAGGAACATATTCATACGACAAATATCACATTCACTCGGTATTTGGAGTAGCGCAACCAAGAGAGTGTCCTGGTGTTCCTACAAGTGTGTTGAGTCCGAGAGCTACTTGGAATGATGATGAAGCGTATTACACAACTGCATTTAAGTTAACAAATGCTTTTAGAGAGAATTTCAAAAAATTCGAAGCTTATGCTAACGAAGAAATTAGACGAGGAGGTCCACAGCGTTACTCTTTTTAAAGGAAAAGAATACTAATATTAAAATAAAAAGGTCTGAAAATTAATTTTCAGACCTTTTTATTTTAATGAATAACTTTATCTTAACCTAGAGATATGTGTCTTTAAGATTAAAACTCTAGTTATTTTTTATTTGCTTCTTTGATATATTTCTGAAGCGCCATTGTCATTGACGGAGTCTCTGGTGTAGGAGCTTGAATATTAACAATCAAATTATGCTCTTCTGCAGCTTTTACCGTTGAGTTACCAAAAACAGCAATTCGAGTATCGTTTTGTTTAAAATCTGGAAAATTCTCAAATAATGACTGTATTCCAGAAGGACTAAAGAAAACCAAAATGTCGTAAAATACATCTCTTAGATCAGAAAGATCACTTACCACAGTTTTGTAAAAAATCCCCTGTTTCCAATCTACTTTTAGATTATTTAAAGTGTCTGGAATTAAGGGTTTTAACTTATCGGAAGAAGGTAATAAGAACTTTTCGTTTTTATACTTCTTGATTAGTGGGGATAATTCCTGAAAAGTACGTTTTCCCACGTAAATCTTTCTTTTGCGGTATACCACATATTTCTGAAGATAATAGGCTACAGCCTCACTTTGACAGAAATACTTAAGTGTATCAGGAACCTTAAAGCGCATTTCTTCAGCTATTCTAAAGAAATGATCAACAGAGTTACGGCTAGTAAGAATAATAGCAGTGTATTGTGATAAATCTACTTTTTGCAATCTTACTTCCTTTGCATCAACTCCCTCTACATGAATGAAGGGGATAAAGTCAATTTTTACCTTTTCCTTTTCTTCTAAATCAAAATAAGGTGAATTTTCCACTTTAGGCTCCGGCTGTGAGACCAAAATTGTTTTCACTTTCATATATATTCTTTCTTTTTGTAAAGGTCCTACTAATTACTAATAAGCTTATATAGTATAAAATAGGGTGCGATTTCAAGTGCGCAAAGATACAAAATAAAATAAAACAAGTAGTTTAAAATAACATTTTCGTTTTTCTTATAAAAGGAAACGAGCACAATTATGTTTAGAATAGACAGTGAAATCAATAGTATTATAAAAGCAATTTTAGAAGGATGTACAGCATATATAAATATGATATTGACAGGTAATAGGATGACACCCATAAAATTGCGATAGGATACTTTGTAAAATAAATATTCATCAATTATAGAATCAATAGAAAAAATAGCGGCAATAATTTTTTCTATTAATAACTTACAAACAACGATAACCGTATATAAGATTGCAATTTTAAAATATAATGTAATTTCATTGGGAGCTACATTCCATTTAAAGACATCAAAACATAAATATATAAACAACGATACCGAAACTACCTGAAATAAAAGCAAGATTGCGTTAAATAAGGATGAAAGTTTATTTTGTTTTTGATTAGATATAATATATTTATTATTGCCAAGTAACATGATAAAATCAGAAAACCGTAGGGTATTCACACCCTTGGCTGTCACTAGGAGCATTAGGCACGCCATAATTAAAATGGTAAGCCAGTTGGTAGGTGTTATTTCGCGTAAAATATATTCCATATTGTATTCAGGGGTAAAATTACGATCAATTAACTTATAAAAACAAGAAAATATCTAGTAATTATTTAGTTATATTTGCCTGAAAAATAGCCTAGATGGTGGACGCATTAGTCATAATCCCTACCTATAATGAAATTGAGAATGTGGAGCGAATCATTAGAAATGTATTTTCGCTTCAGCGTGATTTTCACATTTTGATCGTAGATGATAATTCTCCAGATGGAACTGCTGCCAAGATAAAAGAACTACAATTAGAATATCCAGAATCTCTTTTTTTACTAGAACGAGAGGTGAAATCTGGATTGGGAACCGCATATATAGCAGGTTTTGAGTGGGCATTAGAACGATCTTATGCTTATATTTTTGAAATGGATGCCGATTTTTCTCATAACCCTAATGACCTCATACGGTTATATAATGCTTGTGCAAAAGGATCTTCTGATATTGCTATAGGATCTAGGTATGTTACCGGAGTCAATGTAGTAAATTGGCCAATGAGTAGAGTTTTATTGTCTTGGGGAGCCTCAAAATACGTTCGATTTATAACAGGAATGGATATTCATGACACAACTGCCGGATTTATCTGTTATAAAAGAGAGGTATTGGAGAAAATAAATCTTAAAAAAATTCGATTTGTGGGATATGCTTTTCAGATAGAAATGAAATTTAAAGCACACTTATTAAAATTTAAAATAAAAGAAGTTCCTGTAATTTTTACAGATAGAACACGTGGGGCTTCAAAAATGAGTAAAGGAATTATTTCCGAAGCAGTTTTTGGAGTTATAAAAATGAAATTTAACAGCTTATTTAATCGTTACGAAATATGATCATGGAGAATGTACTTATTAAAAATGCCAACATTGTTAATGAAGGAAATGTTTTTAATGGAGATGTATATATAGAAAATGGTGTCTTTAAGGAAATTGCACCACAGATAAGTGCAAAATCACCTGATGTGCATATTTTTGATGCCGAAGGAAAATATCTATTACCAGGGGTAATAGATGATCAGGTGCATTTTAGAGAACCTGGATTGACACATAAGGCAAATATAGAAACAGAATCCAGAGCAGCTATTGCCGGAGGGATTACTTCTTTTATAGAAATGCCTAATACCAATCCTCAGACCACTACCATAGAAAAACTCGAAGAAAAATTTGAAATCGCTGCAAAAACAAGTTACGCAAATTATTCTTTTATGTTTGGAGGGACTAATGATAACTTAGAAGAAATTCTAAAGGTCGATCCTAAAAAAGTAGCAGCACTTAAATTGTTCTTGGGGTCTTCTACAGGAAATATGTTAGTAGATAATCCAGAAGTATTAGAAAAAATATTTTCATCTACAGATTTATTGATCGCAGTGCATTGTGAAGACGAAGAAACAATTAGAAAAAATACGGCAGAATATAAAGAAAAATACGGAGATGATATTCCTATTGAACTTCATCCAACTATCAGAAGTGAAGAAGCATGTTATTTGTCATCATCTCAAGCTATAGCATTAGCAAAAAAAACTGGAGCAAGATTACATGTTTTTCATCTTTCTACAGCAAAAGAATTAGCGTTATTTACCAATAAAATTCCGTTAAAAGAAAAGAAAATTACTGCCGAGGTTTGTATTCATCATTTATGGTTTTCTGATGCTGATTATAAAGAAAAGGGGACATTAATTAAATGGAATCCAGCTGTAAAGACATCAAAAGATAGAGATGCTTTGTTAAAAGCACTATTGAAAGATAAAATTGATGTCATTGCTACAGATCACGCTCCACATACTATAGAAGAGAAAGATAATGTGTATACCAAAGCTCCTTCAGGAGGTCCTTTGGTGCAGCATGCACTTCCTGCAATGTTAGAATTTTATCATCAAGGTAAAATAACTTTAGAAAAAATTGTGGAGAAAATGTGTCACAATCCCGCAATATTATTCCAGATCGAGAAACGTGGATATATTAAAGAAGGATATTATGCAGATGCAGTCTTAGTAGATCTAAACGCTCCCTGGACTGTAAACAAGGATAACATTGCTTATAAATGTGGATGGTCTCCTTTTGAAGGAACTACGTTTAAATCAAGAATCACACATACTTTTGTAAACGGAAGTCTAGTATACAAAAATTTTAAATTTTATGAGGTGCGACATGCACAACGATTAACTTTTGATAGATGATTAGAAACCTAATATATGCTATAGTTTTTCTGACATGTTGTATTGCATGTCAGAGTTTGGATAAAGCTGAAAAGCCAAAAATAATAATAGATGAAGATCGTATGGTTGACATCCTATCGGATATTGCTTTTATAAAAGCAGCAAAATCATCAAATAGAAAAACATTTGTAGAGGACAGTATTAATCCTGAAGCTTTTATTCTTAGGAAATATGATATTGATAGTATTGTTTTTGCAGAAAACAACACTTGGTATACCAGTGATATGAAAAGATATCAAGCTCTTTTTGAAAGAGTGAAAACAAAACTTGAAAAAGAAAGAACTAAGTTTGAAGCATTAAAAAAGGAGGAAGACTCTATTAAAAAAATAGAAGATTCTATACAGAAGAGTTTAGATACGTTGAAGATCGAAGACGAATTGATCAATACTAAAGATCTTCTTATCGAAGATGAAATTGAAATGGCTAAGAAAAAGCGAGTTACTCCTGATTCAGAAAATAAGTAGCTGTTTTTTGTATGCTTTTTTCCATCGTGATAAAATCATAGTCTAATGTTGTCCTAATCTTATCATTGTTATAGTAGCTATTAGAGAATGCACTGCGTATTGACGATAGAAATACAGATCGTTTTGTTCTAAAGAAAAAATGACTGATACGCTGTGCGTGATATGCTATTTTCATTAAGAAAGGAGTAGCTTTTTTCCTAGGGATAGACTTCTGTAGTCCTTTAGCAATCATAGAAAAGGCACTTTTGTAGCTTATGTTTTCGCTAACAAGAATATAACGTTGATTTGTAAATGTACTATTCATAAGTCGAGTCATGATATTGATCACATCTTCAATATCTACATATCCCGTTATTCCTGTGGTATAATATTTCATCCCGGCATGGATTCTTTTGAATAGAAATCCGCTACCACTATTAAAAAAACCTGGTCCGATAATAATTCCTGGATTTACGACCACAGCATCCAGTCCTTCCTGTACGCCTCTCCAGACTTCCATTTCTGCACCGTATTTGGTAATGGCATATACCGAATTAGGAACTTCGGGGTTCCATTCTGCATTTTCATCAATAGCAGCACCTGATATATTTTCTCCCAGGGTTGCGATCGAACTCACATAGCATAATTTCTTTACGTTTTGTATTAGGCAAAGATTTACAATATTAGCAGTACCTTCAATATTGGCTTTTCGTAATTTTTTATAGTGAGAAGGATTAAAACTAATTTTAGCTGCACAATGATACACATGAGTGACATCTTCAAAAGCCTCGGTAAGTGTTGGGATATCACTTATATCAGTTTGTACCCATTGGATAGTTTCGAATAGGTGTTCTTCTTCCTCAGAGAAATATGAGGAAAACACTTTTTTAGCATGCTCTTTTTTGGCTTCGGTTCTGTATAGTGCACGTACAGACTGTTTGTCCTTTATTAATCTAACCAATAGATGAGTTCCTACTAAACCTGTGGCACCTGTAACTAATATCATAGCATATATTCTGCGGGTACTAAAATAAGTAATTAATGACTGTTTTTTGTACTCTTTCTTATAGAAGAAAATATTTTGTCGGGGAAATATGTTTCTGCATGATGCAACAGCTTTTTTAAATATAGATTTTATTCCTACTTGAAGTAGAAAGTATTTCTTGTCATCCCAGACTTGATCTGCGATCTATTTTGGATATGTAATTATGGATTCCAGTCTTTAGTTTATCCTGAGCTAGGTCGAAGGACTGGAATGACAATTCGATTTGATAGTATGATAGTTTTAAAAAGGGTAGACCTGTCAGGTTTTCAAAACCTGACAGGTCTGAAAATACTAGTTAAACTTTATTCTTCCTTCTATACCAAAACCCTACAAGAATTATTATTCCTAAAACACCTAATCCCATAGCCCAATATACAAGGGTGTTATTTTCAAAATGCATAGGAGAAGCATCTCCAACTAAATAAAATGCTCCCCAATAAAAAGGAGCTGTTCGATTAATATCTGCCTTGGCTAGGTATTCTAGTTTGGCTTGTTGTAAGGCTTTACCTTTATTCATGCCAGCTTTTAGGTTGATGTAGAAATATTTCATCACATCAGGTGTGGTTTTATCAGACACCTCCCAGTTTGTCAATAACAAACTCTTGGTTCCTGCATATTGAAAAGCATTACCCAAACTCATAATTCCTTCTCCTTTGGCAATTTTACCAGCTCCTGTGTTACATGCACTCAATACCGTGAGTTCTGCAGGGATATCCAAAGCAAATAATTCATGGCTATACAATAGATTATCTTCTATGGTGTCTTTACTTTTGGTAAAATAGAGTTTTGAGTTCTCTGGTCTTTCGTTGTCTACCTCTCCATGTAATGCCAGATGTAGTATGTTATATCGACTTGCATTGCTTTTAAAATTAGCTTCTACCGCCTGCGAACCATAATAATATTGTCCATCGATAATATCAGCAATCGCGCGAATCTCTTCACGAGTTCCCGGTAAATCATCTCCAGCGCCTCTTAGCGTTGCCAAGCGCATAGTATTGGTTGTCGTGGTATGTGTACTATCAGAAAATGAAAAAGCAAGACACTCCTGTAGGGTTTCTGAGTGCTGACTGTTTTTAAAAGGTGTAAATAGCAGATTCGCAGAATTGGCATAGGTGATTGCATAATCATTTAGGAGATATGATAGCAGTGCAGGATTATTGTTAGCACTATCTTTTTGTGTCAATAACAAATCAAAATTAAGATGCCATAAAGGACCGTCTGGTACAATGATTAATTGATCTCCAATAATATTTTTAGTAATAGGAGCAAAAAGTATATTATAGAGTGCATTCGATTGCTTTTTAAATTTTTGAATATCTTGGGAGATAATACTACTACGAAATGCTTCAATCTGTTCTGTAAGTTTTGAAGTTACCAGTTCTTGGACTCCTATGTGATCTTTAGAAACGGTAAAAGCATAAGAGGTGCTATCTCCAATAAAAAACTCTAACAAAGTCGTTTTGTCATCCAATTGTTGTTGGATATCAACTACAGAAACAATATCGTTTTGATACTTAAGTTGATGGTATTTAGGATAGTTTTTTTCTAGGATTTGAGTTAATGAATCTTGTTTTCTATTGATGTCAAATAGTTTGTTTTCATATTTTCTTATTTTCAAAGTGTCCAATTGTGATTTGGTTTGTTCTTTGTTAACTCTAGATTGATAAAAAGAAAGATCTGTTTTAAGACTTTTTTCTAGTTCAACTAATTCAACAGATAATCCAGCGAAGTTTATAGCACTCGAATTGTTTAATAATTCTTTTAAAATGTTCGCTTTACTTTGTTCGGTATAGTAAAAGATATTGTTTAAATCATCTTGTTTTTTATGGACAGCATTAAATAATAGTTCAGTTTCAATCGCTCCAGTGTAAACTTCTTTCGTAATTTTAGCAAATTCTAGTTTGTCTTTTGGTTTACTTAATTCCTGTCTTATTTTATGAATTAGCGTATCAGCTTTTTTGTAGATGTTTATGCTATGTTGTAGATCTTTTAAATTGTTATCTTGTTGATATAGCTTCTGAAATGCTTTTGCTTTATTAAGTGAAGTTTCCAGAGCTATATTTAAATCAAAAAAATGATTCGTATTGTTTTTAATTATTTTGCTTTTAGGTGTATTAGCTTCTAGAGCTAATTGATAATAGTGTAAAGCTTTAGGGTATTCTTTTTTTCTATTAAAAACATCTCCAGTAAATTGGTATAACGTTGCAATCATAGTAGGGCTAGGAGAAGAAAGCTTTAGATGTATATCCAAAGACTTTTTATAGTGTATAAGTGATTTTTCATATTCATGTTTTTCATAATAACTCCATCCCATAAGAAAATAAGAGTTAGCTACATAAGAATGACTTTTGCCTAATTTTTTTAATCTAATAGTTAATGCTTTATTGTAGTACTCTAATGCTTTATCATATTCTTTTAAATCATGATGAATTAAACCAATATTATAATAAGAATTTGACACTCTTATATGTTGCTTACCATATTCTTTTAAATATATATCTAAGGCTCTATTATAATATTTTAATGCTTCATAATACTTTTTTTTTCCTCTAAGGGCAACACCTATATTGTTTAATGAAGAAGCGGCTTCTATTTGCAAATTGGTTTTATTAGAAAAAATAGTTAATGCTTTTTTAAAATAGTCTAAGGCTTTTTCATATTCTTTTTTTGAGATGTATACTCTTCCAATTTCGTTATAAGAATAGCCAATGTTTTTGTGACTTTTACTATAAACTTTAATTCCTAAAGACAAGGCCCTTTTAAGAAATAATAAAGATTTATCATATTCTCCTTTTAGTAGGAAAATAGTGCCAATACGACCATATGATACACTGATTTCTTTGTATGGTTTAGGTGCTATTTTTTGTTTAATAGTCAACGCTTTATTATAGTTTTCTATGGCTGTTTCATAATCCAAAGAATATCTGTGATATACTCCTATGTTGCCATATGCAATAGCTTCTTCAATATTGTTTTTAAGATATTTAGAACTTGTTTTTAGTGCTTTTTTTGCATTTATAAGAGATTCTTTATCATCGTATTTACGCCATTGATTTTCTGAGATTTTATTATAACAACTTGCCACTTTTTTCCAAGTCTTGGTGTTTTTATATATAGATAGTGCTTTTTCAAAGAGTTTAATAGATTCATCATATTTTGCATCTACCAATAAAGAATCCCCCTTCTTAAAATACTGAGAAGCTAGTAATGTATCTTTTTCTGTTTGTGCATGCGTAGTATGACAAGTGATTATAAAAAAGATAATGAATACAAAAGAAATCAAAGAAATAGAATGTAATGTTTTCATAGGTGATATATGTGGTATTCTCTAGTTAATAGCAAAGAAACTAAAAATGTTACCTTGATAATGAGGGTTGGGAGTTAAAATTTGATATGTAATTGTCATCCCGACCTTTGAGAATGCTTGCACTGAGCGTAGTCGAAGTGCTTAGGATAAACTAAAGGCTAGGATCTGTAATTATGGATTCCAAAATGGATCCCAGCCTACGCTGGAATGACAAAGTTAATGATGAAAAACAATGTAATGCTGATTTCTTACATATTCATAGCTGGATATTGTCCATATTTTTATCTTTGTCGCTTCGAATCGAATTATCATAAAAATGGCTAAGAATTTTATAGAAGAATTACGTTGGAGAGGGATGTTACATGATGCAATGCCCAACACCGAAGAATACCTAATGGAACAAATGAGATCGGCTTATGTGGGATTTGATCCTACCGCAGATTCGTTGCATATTGGTAATCTGGTTCCGATTATGTTATTAGCACATTACCAGAGAGCGGGTCATAAGCCATTTGCCTTGGTAGGAGGTGCTACAGGTATGATTGGTGATCCTTCTGGGAAATCAGCAGAGCGTAATCTACTTGATGAAAAAACATTACGTCATAATCAAGAAGCTATAAAATCTCAATTAAGCAGATTCCTAGATTTTGAAAGTGAAACGCCTAACGCTGCAGTATTAGTGAATAACTATGATTGGATGAAGGATTTTTCATTTCTTGAGTTTATTAGAGATGTCGGTAAGCACATCACCGTAAACTATATGATGGCCAAGGACTCTGTGAAGAACCGTATTTCATCAGAGTCATCAGAAGGAATGTCATTTACAGAATTCACTTACCAATTAGTACAAGGATATGATTTTTTACACTTGTATAGATCACATGAATGTACGTTGCAAATGGGGGGTAGTGACCAGTGGGGTAATATCACTACAGGAACTGAGTTGATCAGAAGAATTGCTGGTGGTAAAGGATATGCTTTGACCTGCCCATTGATTACCAAATCAGATGGTTCTAAATTCGGAAAATCTGAAGGTGGAAATGTATGGTTAGATGCTAAACGAACTTCTCCTTATAAATTTTATCAGTATTGGTTAAATACCAGTGATGAAGATGCAGAAAAATATATTAAGATTTTTACCTTTTTGACAGAAGAAGAGATAAAAACTTTGGTTGATGAACATAAAGAAGCTCCGCATCTTCGAGTATTACAAAAGAGATTGGCAGATGAAGTTACGGTGATTGTTCATTCTAAAGAAGATCTCGATAATGCAATTAAAGCTTCTGCTATTCTTTTTGGAAAATCGACATCGGCTGATCTTAAAGATTTGGATGAAGCTACTTTTTTAGATGTTTTTGATGGTGTTCCGCAAGCGGAAATAGGAAAAGAAGAGATAAGCAATGGTTTAGATATCATCGGAGCGTTAGCAGAAAAAACAGGTTTCCTAAAATCAAACGGAGAAGCAAGGAGAGCATTGAAAGAAAATTCTATTTCGGTAAATAAAGAAAAAGTTGCCGAAGGATATTCGATAGCAGAACATGATTTAATTAATGATCAGTTTGTATTGTTACAACGTGGTAAAAAGAATTATTTTGTGATTAGAGTAGTTTAAAAAGATAATATAGACCTCACTGGTTTTCAAAATCTATGAGGTCTGATTTATTATAAAAACTTCATAAAAAAACAACGCCTGCATGAATCTACTCTAGCAGGCGTTGTCAACTAACCAATCAATTATTGAAAAAACTTAGCATTACATACAGCTTCAATAAGGCTGCATTACTTTTTTGTCTTTATGTTTTGCCAATTCGTATCAGCTTTTGCTTGTAACGTATTAGCATCTTCATTTTTCCATTTTTCTAGCGTATTTATTCCCCAGGAATTATAAAATAAGTATAGTTTGTTATCTCTTATTTCAAATGTCTTTGGGTTTATATCCACTTTTTCACTATTTACTGCGACTGCATAGGCGCAATATCCTCCGTACTGTGGTATATACTTATCAGGATTCTTTTTGAACTTTTCTAAGTTCTGCTGACTTGCGAATTTATATTTTACAGTATCGTGAGTGAATACAAATTTGTTGTCTCCTTTTACCGCTTTATTGTTAAAATATTCTGTAACATCATAGCCTTCTGCGATATAATTTTTATCGGTATTATAATCTATCTTTTGGGCGCTTATGACCGTCACAAAAGCAATAAAAAATAAGGTGACATATAGTTTCATAATTCTCTGTACTTATCGTCTTGTTAATTCAGTCGTAAAAAAATCCAATCATTACATTTTTAACATAATTATAAGTGTTTTTTTAGTACTTAAATTTAATTCATGTTTGATGAAGTAGTGTTTTGTATAATTTTGGTAATCATTGGGTTAAGGGTTGAATAATAAAGTCTGCATAGATATTGCTCTAGCAGACTTTATGAACTAACCAATCAATTAAAACTTAACACTCTTTATGATCATTGATCACATTGATTTTTTTACTCTATAGAATTATCACAATGTGGGAGTTTAAATAATTCTTTATTTTGAGTACATGTATTAGGTCGTAAAAAAAACCAATCATTACAGATTTAATGTGTTAATAATCAAATTGTGGATCAACTTCCCGGTTTTAGTAGGAATGAAAGCGATATAATTTTGAAGTTTGAGACTCTAGAGTAAGAAATTACTAGTTTCGGGATATGGGATCAGTGCACTAATGAGTAAGCTAATGCTATCTTTTGCAATTAAAGTAATAGATAATAGAGTTGCGGTAACCACTATTGCAGTCGAGATATTATTTTGCTGAATATCTTTAAATTCATTTACACCTTTGGTTAACACCGAAAAAAGTAAGAATACAGAGGTATTGATTATGACCGCAAATGCAAATCCTATGAATAAGTATAATCCCGAATATTGAGCTATCTTGCCAAAAGAGATCTCATCCCCATTAGACATAGATAGTCGTATTATATTAGTAATAGAAGGAATAATTTCTGCTAGTATGACACCAATTGATAAGATAATACCTGCAGTAAAAATCGAAAATGCAATATTGTCTTCTCTAAGAGAAATGTTTTTAAAAAATACTCTTTGTAATATTTTAAAAGAAATGAATAATATAAGTACAGAAACCACAATAGCAAGAGCTATTTCTATGAAAGCGAGAGTTAATAATTTGGTTTGCATGATTTTTTAAGTGTTAGTAAGTACAATGTACCATTGATTTATATTGTCAAAATTTTTGGGAAGTGTTCCGATGGTAAAATATTTATTGGTGGTTTCCCAAACATAATATCGTTTCCCGTTCTTGATTTTAAATTTTCCTTTTGCGGGAATATGTAATCCAAGGATAGAGTGTTTGTAATAATCACTATTAAGTATGGCGACATCATATCCAAAATGGCTAAGAATAGCATAAATAATAACGGTTCTGGTGTCACAATCTCCTTTTAGATTTCCCATAAAACCCACAGGGTTTTGTATTCCGAAAGGAATGTGGCCAATACAACAATCCTTGCACTTTTCTAATAGTACACGAATTGAATCTTCGTATTTGTCTGGAGATTCACATGCCGTATCAAAAACAAAAGCATATGGGATATCCTGTATGAAGGTAACTACCATTTCTGCAAATTCGAATTGATTGAGTTTGTTTGTGGTTTTAATTTTCTCGAGTTCCTTCAGAATTAAATCAAGTTTTGGAGTATCAGAAGTCGCTAAATGTTGATATAGTTTTCCCCAGGTCTGTTGTCTGTATTTTTGTGAGTTATTTGCGTATTCTGTTTTAGATGTAATATATTCTTTTTCCCGAACTGAAAATTCTCCTTTAAATGAATTTCCATAATTATCTGTCCATACTCTTTTTTGACGCAATAGTATAATAGAGTCTCCTTTCTCTAAAACCTTTTCGCGATAAATATCTTCTGAAATTACAGGTTGCTCAGTTTCTTGAATTATTGGAATGGTGCTAATAGCGTATCTAATTCCTAAAACAAATACGATAACGAGTCCGCTATATATCATATAACGCCAATGTGACTTTTTTTGATCAGCATCTTGTATTTTTCCAAGTATCCATGAAAAAACAAGTAAAACTATTACAAAAGAAGTGAATGAGGAAATGGGTAAAAAAGTCTGTACAAAACTACTTCCAATTATTGCTAATATAATAATCGCAGGAAAGGAAAAACAGCCTAATTTGTTTTGTGCCATAGTTTATAATGCCATTAGATTACAGCCTCTAATATCGCTATGATCAAATCTACCTAAAATTTCTAAACTTCCATCATTATAAATTTTACCAAGATCCTGAGTTGCTATAAATGAACAAGAATTAATGTTGGCAAGATCGATGATATTTATCCCTCCGGTTTTGTTAATGTCTAATATGGTTAATGGGTCTTCGGGGTCTCTTATAGAGACTTTCATCCAGGGAGGACAATAAAAAATACCATGACCCTTAGAATAAGCCTGGGATAATAACTCGGTCATTCCGTATTCACTATGGATTTGAGAAATGCCAAATCCGTCTTTAAGAGTTTGATGTAATTCTTGTCGTATCATTTCTTTTCTACGACCTTTCATACCTCCTGTTTCCATTACGACAACAGAATCATTTAGCTTGATGTCAAAATTTTCAACAAGATCTAATAATGCAAAAGAAACCCCAAGAAGTAAAACTTTTTTTCCTTTTGCTACGAGTTCTTGAAGGGTTTTTACTAGTTTTTGAGTTTCATGCAAATAAAATCCACTTTCGGGTTGATTGCTGTCTTCAATCAATTTTTCTGCCATATAGATAAGAGAAGAACCTTCTCTTTCTAGATATGAAGGTAATAATGCTAATACTATAAATTCGGTAATATCTCCATAGAAATGCTGAAATCCTCTTCTAAAACTTTTTTCATAAATATTGAGATCACTGACATAATGTTTACTCGTTACACTGCCAGTAGTGCCACTACTAGTAAAGATTTTGGATATTGAGGACTGAGTAGTACTTACTATTTTTTCCTGTTTAAAAAATTGAATAGGTAAAAAAGGAATGTCATCAATATGTTTTACAGAAGATTTTGTAACTCCAAGAAGATTACAGAATCTTTGATAAGTTAGAGTATTATTGTATTGGTGATTAAAAACGCGTAATGCTGACCGCTCAAAATCTGTATTATTTTGAATAGAAAAAATGGTATCAGTCAACATAAAATTTGTTCAGGAATTTTGTAGAACAAATGTATAAAAAAGACTGTCCTTTTTATAAATGTTTGTTTATTAAGATAAAAAAATGATGTATTAACGTTTAAAAATAAATGTAAGAATCCTGTAAATTTTTTTTAAGTTTTTACAAATTTTACAGTAGATGTTCTGTCTTCCTCTTTAATTCGTATGATATAGATAGCAGGAGGTAAAGATGAGATGTCTAATTCTTTACCAATTAAAACTTTAAACATTACTTTTTGACTTAAGGCCGTAAAAATAGTGACGGTTTTAGTAAGGTTTTTTTCTGAAGTAATATAAAGTGTGTTTCCACTGGCAGGATTAGGGGAAATTCGTAACCCTTTGATTTTTGTGTCATTGGATTGTTGTCTGTCAAAATTGCCAGACTGTGCTTGTATTCCTGGAGCAAAGGAAAAGCATATAAGACCAATAAATATGAATAGCAAGTAGATTTTTTTCATACAAAAAATTATTTTGGGGCAATAAATATACAACATTAAAATTAAAAATATAATAAAAAAGCGGCTTACTTCCCTTTAATTATGGATTAGACGGTTGTCCTCTACATGAATTACGGTTTTTAACTCAATTTTAATTTTTTATTCAAAAATAATGCCGCATATTTGTATCATCATGAAGTTATAAAAGAATTATGTACATAATTGTGCACATAGAGACCCCGCGATTTAGAAGCTAAGATTTTCTTCTTAGTCTTTTCTTACTCTAATTTTATTTATTTCTAATATTTCATAATTATAACTCATCATGACTGAAAATAAACTCACGTTTACTCGTCTATTTACATATTTCAAAATCGCATTAACCGGTAAGGAACAAGAATTCACTTCGGGAAGCATTCGCAAAGCTGTTTTTATGTTATCTGTACCTATGATTCTAGAGATGATGATGGAGTCTATCTTTGCTTTGGTAGATGCCTATTTTGTTTCTAGTCTTGGTGCAAATGCTATAGCCACAGTTGGTTTAACCGAATCTGTACTCACCTTAATTTATGCGGTAGCCATA
Organism: Aquimarina algiphila; assembly: GCF_947494415.1. Taxonomy (NCBI): domain Bacteria; kingdom Pseudomonadati; phylum Bacteroidota; class Flavobacteriia; order Flavobacteriales; family Flavobacteriaceae; genus Aquimarina; species Aquimarina algiphila. The sequence goes on from NZ_CANLVC010000004.1 coordinate 318,072, forward strand.
GGATTAAGCATGGGGGCAACTGCAATTGTGGCACGACGAGTGGGCGAAAAAGATATTAATGGCGCCTCGCAAGCGGCAGTACAATCGATACTTTTAGGTACTATAATAGCGGTGATAATTAGCATATTCGGGATTCTTTTTCCTAAAGAAATTCTTGGGCTAATGGGTGCAGAACCTGACCTTATAGCAAGTGGTTATGGATATACTCAGGTGCTACTAGGAGGAAACATCACCATTATGTTATTGTTTCTGATTAATGCTGTATTTAGGGGAGCAGGGGATGCTTCAGTAGCGATGCGGGTGTTGATATTTTCGAATCTACTCAATATTATTCTGGATCCTATTTTTATTTTTGGATTTGGCCCTATCCCTTCATTCGGAGTTCAGGGAGCAGCAATTGCTACTACAATAGGTAGAGGTAGTGCTGTCATATTCCAATTATTGATCCTTTTCTATGGATGGAGTAAAATTAAAATTGCTTTTAAAGACATTGTTTTTAGAGCAGAGATTATGTTAAATCTGGTAAAAGTATCTCTTGGAGGGATTGGACAATTTATCATAGGGACTTCTAGTTGGGTATTCCTGATGCGAATTATGGCTGAATTTGGTAGTGAAGTATTGGCAGGATATACTATTGCAATTAGGGTATTAATGTTTACCCTTATGCCGTCTTGGGGAATGAGTAATGCTGCAGCAACATTGGTAGGTCAAAATCTAGGGGCAGCAAAACCAGAACGCGCAGAACAATCAGTTTGGAAAACTGGAAAATACAATGCTTATTTTATGCTTGTTGTATCTGTAGTCTATCTCATCTTTGCCGAAGTCATTATAAAAATATTTAGTACTGAAGCATTAGTTGTAGAATATGGAGCATTAAGCTTACGGGTGATTGCCGCAGGATATGTATTCTATGCCTATGGAATGGTCATTATACAATCGTTTAACGGAGCAGGAGATACAAAAACACCTACTATTATTAATTTCTTTTGTTTTTGGGTGTTTCAATTACCATTTGCATACTTCGCTGCTTTAGTATTGAATTGGGGAGCCATGGGCGTATTTCTGGCTATTACCTTTGCTGAAGTGCTTATTGCTGTAATTGGTATTATTTGGTTTAGAAAAGGAAAATGGAAAGAGGTTCGAGTATAAACTATTAGATAACAAAAAAACGGAAACGAGTTGCAATACTTCGTTTCCGTTACTATGATAAAATAGATTTATTTTAGTTTTTCAAAATTTACTCCTTAACCACTTTATAAGTGTCAGTGCCGTTTTTGATAATATAGAATCCTTTAGGTAGTTGATTTGTGATTTCTTTTTCTTCAAATTCATTTTTTATATCATGTCTAGAGATAAAAGTTCCATCAGATTTATAAATCTGAATCGAATAAGGTGAACGTTGAGAGCGTTCTACTGTTATATTTATTCTATTTGGACATGAATAAGAAATTTTTGCTGCTGGCTTTGACCCTCTAGTTAATTCGCCAATAGTTGTATGGGAAGTTACTTCTGAAATTATTTGGTCATATCTTCTAAAGCTTTGTCCCAATACACTAGTTACTGTATACTGCATAGTACCAATTTCTAAAGGGGATATGCTTCTATTGTATAAAGTGCTTGGATTTGATATGCCATTACAAATTGAAGTAATAGCTTCTGATCGGTCATCACCAAGAAGATTTGTTCTATATATTCTATATCTGTTTGATGCTACTCTTTTAACCCCTTTATATTCTAAAACAAGAAACAAAGGATTATTTAAATTCACTCCATTATCTTTGATTACTAAACTCCAGAAATTTATAGTTGTCCAATTAGGATAATTAACTATATCGTCTTCAGAGTTTATTCTTCCAGATGTAATTAAATTTTGTTGAGATTCTGAATTTTCATATAATCTATAATAAATTCTTTCATTGAAGTTACCCTTTAAATCAAAATCAAAATAAATTCTGTCATATTTATTAAGTGAATTAGCGCTTGAAGCAATGGACAAATTTTTTAGGTCAAATTGAGCATTTATAAGTAATGTATTTGATAAAAATAAAAGTAAAATAATTTTTTTCATGATTAAGGTTTTAAAAGTTATAGTATAAAGCTACTTCAAAATTTGATTAGTTATGTTGAGGTTTTCCAGTACTTGATTGTTAATTTACTATTGTTTAACAGAGATAAGATTTTAGTAACATTGTGAGGTGTATTGTATAGATTTTTATCAGAGTATAGCAAGTAATGATTGTGTTGAATGTATAGATGGTTAATTGTTTGAAGAAATACCTTTAGGGGAATTAGGTTAAAAAGAAAAAGCTGCCAATTGGCAGCTTTTTAGTTATATTTTATTATGTGTTTTTACTTAGAAAGTAAATCCAGTCCAAGCAAAAATTGCTGTATCTACAGAAGGAGTAGTTCCAGAAGTAATTGTAACAGTTGCTTCGGTAGCATCACCGCAGTCAGCCAAAGTACGGTTTTTGATATCCATAATATCTAATCCATTTGCTGGATTAGCCGTACCTGTTAAACTTAAACCTGCAATTGCACATCCTCTACCATCTCTAAGATCTACAAGATCACTAGCAGAAGCGTCTTCATTGTTTAATGCGATGTATGCATTTGTAATAGTAGCACCACTTCCTCTTCTGATTTTGATCATATCAGCCATTTCAATGATTCCACTATTGATGATTGTTATTCCGTCAATAGTTGGGTTAGACTGTCCAGCATCTCCAGGAGAATTACCGTCTAGATTACCATCACCTTCGATACCTCTAGGGTCTTCAGAAATTGCAGTAAAATCTGCTGTTCTTAATCCATACCAGTTAGAACCATTTCCAGTCCATCCTTGTGTCCAGTCAAACATATCGTCTCTAGCATTAACCATTAAAGCGTTGGTTACAGAAACAGTACCACCAAAGAATTCGATGGCATCATCATCACCAAATAATGCAGCTACATTACTAATTTGTGTTCCAGATCCAACACCATAAAGAGTAATTCCGTTAAACTCTTTTTCGCCATTAATACGAGCTCCAGTGTATTCTACAATAACATAGTCTAAAACACCAGAATTATCCGTAGCTTCTGTACCGCCATATTGTAATGGTAATACTTCTGTAGTAGAAGTGCCTCCGCCACTAATCGGAGCTTTACCATTAATTAATAAACCACCCCAGTCACCTGGTCTTGGGTTACCAGCATTAGAAGTAATTTTGATCGGTGCAGCAGCGGTTCCATCAGCCATGATTTTCCCTCCTTGTTCTACAACGATAAATACACCTGTTCCACCAGCAGCAGCTTTTATTGTAGTTCCTGCTTCAATAGTTAAAGTGGCTCCATCTTTTACTGCCAATTCACCTGTAAGAATCCAAGCTTCACTTGCAGCCAAAGTAATATCTCCTGTAACATCACCTTTAAGGTCGGTTACTATTAAATCATCATCATCCTGACTAGCAATAGTGCCATCTAAAGTAGGACCTGGAGTCGTTGGTGTAGTAGGTGCATCATCATCACTACTACAAGAGGCTACTAATAAAGCAGCAATTGCCAAACTTGATAAAAATAATCTTTTCATGTTTTCTGTTTTTTTGAGTTTAAAATATGCGTAATTATGATTATGTACTTATTTAAAAAATTAGAATTCGTAAGAGATACCAGCACTGATATTTACTCCCTTTTTATAGGTTGTTAAATCTATAGTTTCACCAGCAGTAGTATCCTGAGTCAATTTAAAATCCGGATTTAATAGATTCTTAGCACTTAGTGAAATTCCAAAATGTTCACCTAGCTTTAGTTTATTGATGAAGTCTAATGTTGGGATTCCCGTTTCTACTATGTTTTCTCTTCCTGCTACTCCAATCGTAAAGATTCTATCACTGAAATAGTTAAATACAAGAGAAGATAATAGATCGTATTTTGGTCTATTGATGTTGTAGGTAATGTCTGCGTTTATTAAAAGGTCAGAAGCACCGGACAACTCGTCTTCATCATTTGTATATCTAACCGTTAGTTCATCTGTATCGACATCTTCAAGGGTTTGATTAGTGTTTAGGTATGATATATTTAATCCAGCAGTCAATTTATTATTACCATTAGCATCTTCACCTATATCGTTATTGAATATATCTTTTCTGATTTCTAACTCTGCTCCAAAAGCAGTAGCTTCAGGAGTATTTACAAATGAAATATCATTTCCCGCAGAATTCACTTCAATCGTATTTATTGGGAAATCTATATATTTAAAAAAACCTGTGATTGCAATGATTTCTCCTGATTTTGGATACCATTCATATTTTAGATCTACATTGTAATCATCTGATGCTTGAAGTAAAGGATTACCAAATCTTGAAAAATTAACATCCTCATATAAGAAAGGGGCAACTTCGATAAATTGAGGTAATGTATAGGTCTTGCTACCTGCTAATCTTAGAATACTATTTTCAGAGAAATTGTACTTTAAACTCATGCTTGGTAGAATGTAGTTCTCTTCGATAACTCCGGTAGGTCCACTAGGAGGATTAGATACACTACTGATTAGTTCTGTGTCATAATCAACAGTTTGCTCAACATTATCAAGTCTTAAACCAAGACTAACTGTTAAATTGTCAACTAAAGACAGTGTTGTCGATCCAAAAGGAGAAATTATTGTTCTGTCTGCTGAATAAAAGAAAGGGGTTAACGCATTAGGATTGTCTGCTCTTCCTCTATCGGTTACTAGACTGAAAGTACCGTCATCAATAGATTGTTGGTTGAATAAAGCATCAATATTATTTCTGTCCACTAGAATCTGAGAATTAAAATTTGTGCTGTATTGAATAAAATCGAATTGTCTTTCTGTATTTCTGTAATTAACTCCTAATTCTATGTTATTGATTTTCTGAGTGTCATCACTATCAGAAGTATTTAGATCATAAGTGATGATTGCTTTACCTGCGATATCATCCTCATCTAATTGAGAGAAGAAACGATGATTAAGCCCTGCACTACCAGTAGTTGTTCTAAATTCTCCATCAATTCGCAAAAAGGTGTTTTGTCTTCTATCTGGTTCATCACTTTGAGCATTACTATAAGACCCACCAAAATCTAATGTAAGTTTATCATTGATATTAAAATATCCCAGTAATTGATTAATAAATACATTGTTGTTATTGGTTTGTTGTCTTCTTATAAATGTAGGACGTTCAGCATCGTCGCTAACGCTATCTTGCTGTCCAAAATAATCACTTACGCTTTGTGTATTGTCATGAATGTATATAGTGTTTAACGCAAGATAATTTCCGTTTCCAAAACTATACTTAAAGTTCCCCATAAGTTTTTGAGAAACATTATATTCATATTGTTGAACATCTAGATTTCTTGAAAATCCGCCAGTAGCATTAATTTGTTTAGAAAATCCATCCTTAAATTGATAGCTATTATCAAATCCGCCAACTAGAAAAACACTTAATCTATTTTCACCGATATCAAATTTTTTACCTCCCGAAATTGCAATACTGCTATTAAATTGAGAGCTTTGAGCATCTGGATCTAGACTGTTTTCAAAATTGTATTGAGTTAAATCGGTAAGAGGAAAATCTTTGTCGAGACCTGTTCCAAAACCATTGGCACCATCTGCAACTAAAAAATTATCTTCACCTACAGTTTCCGTATTAATACCAGTAGAGATAGAAACCTTAAATTCTTCTTTACCTACTATTTCTTTAGATTCAATATCGATATTAGCGCCTGCGACATCTCCATATAATCTAGAGCTAAATACCTTACTTACCCCAATAGTTTTAATAATATCAGAGGAAAAAAGATCCAGAGTAATATTTTTATATGTTGGATTATCAGAAGGTAATGGTAATCCATTTAAAGAAGTAGAATTATAACGATCACCAAGCCCTCTAACAAAAACATTTTTTTCTCCTTGTTGTTTAGTTACTCCCGTAATTTTGGTTACAGCTGCTTCTGCATCACTAACCCCTTTTCTGGCTAATTCCTGGGCACCGATGGCTTGTTTAATTTCTACTGCATTCTTTTGTTCTATTAAAAGGGCTTCTTCACGTTCTCTACTAGTTATTACTTTTATAACAACCTCTTCTAATGCTGCTGCGGTAGCACCCATAGTGGCATCTACGACAGCTACTTTATCTGCTTCTACTACTACATTAGGTATCTCTACAGTTTGGTATCCAGTAAAACTAAATTCAATAGTATACGTACCAGCGGGAATATCTGTGATCTCGAATAATCCATCAAAATCTGTAGAAGATCCCTTTGAAGTACCTTGGACAACTACATTAGCAAAAGGAAGTGGTTGATTGTTTGACTCTTTGTCTAATAGTTTACCGGCAATTGTCCCGGTTTCTTGTGCAAAAACAGCACCTAAACAAAGTAGAGCTGCTATCGTAAATAATTTTCTCATTTTGTGTTTTAAATCTGTTACAAATAAATACGGTTTTACAGTAATAGATTTTATCCCACTATTATGGTTAGTTTAAGGGATTGTGATGTAGGAAAAATGAAGAAAAGGTGAGATTTGTAGGATTTTTTAGTGTGATTTTTAGTTAGGATTTGAAATCAATAGATTAGTGCTAACCTTTTGTATAACAGGATTTTTGAGGAAATGAAAAAGTGTAATAGACAATAAAGATTTAGTTGCCTTTTATGGTGCTGTTAAGTGAAATTCTATTTGCTGTAATGTATTAGAAAATTGTTATGTAAGTGTTAATCCTAATAAAATTGTAGAAATGGACTTAACAATGTGGTAAAACAGAATCGACAAAATAAGAATTTTTTTGGCAAGTTTTTTTATGTGATTCTTTCCTTTGTGTTGATTGTTAGGGATTTGTGGTTTTGTGTACTGAAGAACGTAAAAAATAAGCCTGGCAAATGCCAGGCTTATTAAAGAGTAAAAATAGTTACTATATGTCTTATAAACGAGTCCAATCTGATGTCCAGGTATCTCCTTCTTGTAATGCTCCTACATAGTTAGCGGCATCAAAAAATGTTCCTAGAGTTGAAGGATCAAAATTATCTACACCATCTACAGCAACGGTAAACTGATATGTGCCTCTAAAACCATTTATTTCGAAAGAAGCTGGAACTGCTGTTCCTGAAGCGTCTGTTGAATAATTGTTAAACGTTGCAAAATTGGCTAAATCTACTGTCGCGGTTCCTGCGCTTAACTCAAAGGATGTCGGATTATCAATAATTGAATTACGAATGGTAAGTTCGTTATTGTTTAAATTTGTAAAGGTTTGATCATCATTTAGCTCTACACCTTTAGAGAAATTCTTGATAATCATATTATGAATAGATACTTTGGTTCCTCTTCTAAATAATATAGCTTCATTTTTTCCATCGCCATCTTCAGCTCCTATCAAAGTAATATTGGATAATGTTGGATTTGAGAAAGGAGCTGCAGCATTATTTGATTTTAGATTATCAGCTTCAATTCCATGATCTCCAGCACTAGTAGTTTGTTGTACGATCCAAAATTGCCCATTTCCTGTCCATCCATCTGTCCAATCAAAAGAATCATCACCTGCACCAGTCACAACAGCATATTTAAGATTTACTGTTCCTCCAAAAAATTCGATACCATCATCATTACCGTTAAAAGCCTGAATGTATTCTAAAGTAGTTCCATTTCCTACACCATATAGAGACAATCCATTATATTCTGCATCAGCATTAATTTTACCTCCCGTATATTCTAAACGTACATAACGCAAAATTCCTGAATCATCTGTAGCATCCGTTCCACCATAGGTAAGACTTGCAACTTCTGTCGTAGCAGTAGTTCCCCTGTTAATAGGAGCTTTACCAGCTAATAATAAACCTCCCCAATCACCAGGGTTAGGAGTTGATTTGTTAGAAGTAAATACGATTGGTTGACTGGCAGTACCTTCTGCGATGATTTTTGCTCCTTGCTCTATCGCTAAGTATGCAAATACACCACCAGTATTTCCAGCGATAATTCTTGTACCTGCTTCTATAGTTAATGTTACTCCGTCGACAACAGAAACTCCACCTCTTAATTCGTATACTTCACTAGAAGTTAATGTGCGGTTTTCGGTAATTTGACCTTCTAATACTACGGCTCCAGATGCAGTGCCTGTTCCTCCTCCTTCATTGATAGTAATATCACCAATATTATCTTCCTGAACGGTACATGCACCAAATACAAGTGTAATGCCCAATATGATTCCTGTAAATAGATTTCTTGTTTTCATCTTTATAAATGCTTAATTGTGTTGTTGTTTAATTTTCTTATAATTTAAATGTTACGCCAAGGCTTACATTGATTCCATTATCAAACTTATAGGTAGTAAATTCCTGACCGATGTTTTCCTGATCTTGATATCTTTCTATAGATGGGTTTAATAAATTTCTTGCCTTGAAACTTAATACGATATGATCGCCAATTTCATCTTTAAAATTAAAGTTTAGCAAGCCAAATCCTTTTTCAAAAATATCTCCTACGCCGTTACCCCCAGCAGAGTACACACGATCTCCAAAGATGTTGAAATCTAAGCCCGAAGTTATTTTGTGAGTATTAAAAGTTTTAGAATATGACACATCTGTATTGATCAAGTATGGTGATGCTCCCTGTAATTGTCTATCTAAGTTTGTTGGAGCAATATTAGAACCATTAAATGTTGTAACACTGTTGTCGATTTTAACTTTGGAATACATTAAAGTGGCATTAATTCCAAAATTTAAATCGTTCCAAACCGTTTCTTCTACTTTAAATAGATTACCAAGATTCTTTTTGTATTCTAGTTCCGCACCAAAAATGATAGCGTTATCAGAGTTTATAAATGTATTTTGGTTTGCTGCAGAGGCTACAAATACTTTCTCAATAGGGTTTTCTATATATTTACCAAATAATGTGGCAGCAACTAGTTCTCCTGATTGTTCGGGGAAATGTTCCCATTTGATATCTGCATTGTAGTTGTCAGAATTTTCGAGAATAGGATTCCCTAAAGTTACTTCAGTAACGTCTTCATCTAAGAAAGGAGCTACTTCTGTGAACTTAGGTAGTGTTACTGTTTTACTAGCTGCAAAGCGCAGATTAGATTGTTCGTTGATTTCATATTTGAAACTAATACTAGGTAAAATAAAAGTTTCGTCAATTGTTTGTTTTCTAAAAGGAGAAGTTTCTAAGTCTTGTTGCTCTCTGTAGAATACGTTTTGTTCGAATAACTCTGTTCTTATTCCCCCATTAAAAGTCAACTTAGAGGATAACTCATATTGAAGATTAGCAAAACCGGCCAAAGTCAATAAATCGGCTTCATAAATTCGAGTTGGATTAAGATTTTCCAAAACAATGTATGATCCATTAAGAAAATTAGTTTCATTTAATAATGCATCAGGATTGTTAAAATCTACATTTGTAGTTCTAAAGTTATTTACATTATAATTTACCTGGTTAGCTTCAAAATCTCTATCCTTTGATCTGGCTGCTAATCCAACCGTCAATTTGTTTTTGAAGTTGTCATCCTCATCTTTTCCGAAGTTGATATCAAAATCCAGTTTTCCAGAATAATCATTTTCGTCTAATTCTTGATAAAAACGTTGGTTATTGGCAAAATCGGGACTGGTACGGTTTCCTAGTACCAAAAAACCGGGAGATAATTCTGTAAAAAATAATGTACGTCGATCGGGAATCAATCCTTGTGCTTTATTATAAGCACCACCCCAAACTAATTTATACTTGTCCTCAGCAAACTTATGCTCACCAGTTAATTGTTGTGTAAACAAAGTATTTTGCTCATATGTTCCTCTTCTGGCAAATATTGTTACATCTGTAGCTTCACTTCCGATCCCTATAAATTCTCTTAATTCATCTTGAGTGTCATTTACAAATAAGGTAGTTGCTAATATTTTATTATTAGCGTTCCAACGGTATCCTAAACTTCCTAACACCGTAGTGTTTGTGCTGTATTGATATCGATCAGTATTGTCAAAATTTGTAATAATTCCTCCTTGAGAGTTAAAAGAAGCTTCTGTTCCGTTAAGTGCTGTTTTGTGATCTTGACTAAATGATGCGGTAACTAATACATCAAGTTTTTGCTCATCATTAATAGTAAAGCTTTTTCCTCCAGTAATGTTAGCACCACCATCAGGAGCATTAAATCTTTTTCTAGGATTAAAAGAAGTGTCAAATGGGAAATAATCGATTTGAGTACTTACATAGTTGTAATTAGGAATATCCAAAAATATAGGAACTCTTCTTGATCCATCATCTAATCCCCACTCATCGTATTGTCCGCCATCAAGCAAGAAAAAATCATTACCAACTGCATTAGTGTTAACTCCCGAAGTAAATCCGACTTCTAAAAAGCCTTTGCCAGGACGATCTTTGGTGTCTATGTTTACACTGGCTCCTGCAAAATCTCCGTAGATGTTAGGAGAATAGGTTTTATAGATTCCTAGATTTTCTACAATACCTGTTGGGAATATTCCTAGATCAATAAGTTTTAATTTTGGATTTAATGAAGGAATTGGTAATCCATTTAAATATGCATTATTGTATCGATCACCTAAACCACGTACATATAATTTGTCACTTTGTCTGGAGATACCAGTAGCCTTAGTTAATCCAGTAGCGACATCGCTTACTCCTTTTTTAGAAAGTTCTTGTGCGCCTATCTTTTGCTGAATCGTAACTGCATTTTTTTGTTCTAATAAGATAGCAGCTTCAGATTCTTTTTTAGTAGTTGTTTTAATAATTACTTCATCAAGTGCAGCAGCACTCGCCCCAATAGAGGCATTTACTGTTGTTGCTTCATTAGCTTTTACTACAACCTCCTTAATGTCTAATGTTTCGTATCCAACAAAACTAAATTCTACGGTATATGTACCAGGTTCTAGATTGTCAATAGTGTATAGGCCATCAAAATCTGTAGTCGTTCCTTTTGTTGTTCCTTTTATCAATACATTAGCAAAAGGTAAAGGTTGGTTGTTAGATTCTTTGTCTAACAATGTACCAGTTATAGAACCGGTTTCTTGCGCGAAGAGTATTCCTACAAAAAATAGCGCAAGGAGCGTAACAATTTTTTTCATTTAACTTGTTCTGAAATTCCCGGCAAAGAACGATAGGAAGTGTTAAATGTGTGTTATTCAAAAATTAATTATGTATCATTTTAATGTTAGATAATTGTTATGCAGATGCACATGAGACGTGTTTTCTTAACATTAAGAATGTGTTAGTGGGATTTTAAATTGCTTGAAAATAAATACTTGAAATGATGCTTAGCGTAGTGCCTAGTATTGTTAAGGAAATGTTTTTACGATTTGTAATGTGAAAAAAATATTAAAAACCCTTTTTGTAGAAAAGTCAAGTAAAGGAAAAATGAGAGTCATTTTTTTTCATTTTATGTCATAAAAAAACGCCTCACTTAATGAGGCGTTTTTTTACATTTTTTAGACAATTTTTAATTGTTATAATTAACAACTACATTATCTTTATTAGACCAAGTAGTTACATCTGCAATTTGATTATCACTATAATTTACTTCTGATAATTTATCAGCACTCCAGAAAAACCATTTTCCGGTTTTCACTCCTTGACTATATTGCCCCATGGCAATTTTCTTTCCTGTAGCATCATATGATTTCCATTCTCCATGAAGCTTACCTTCTTTATTATAAAAACCTTGTTGTCTTACTGAACCATCCTGATAAAAGAATGTACCTTTAATAAGATCTCCCTGCTTTTCAAATGTAGGTTTTACTTCCTGAGCAAAAATAGTTGCGGAAAACATCAATGCAATTGCTATTACTAAATTTCTCATATATTAACTTTTTGTTTGGGGGTTCTTAATATTTATATTACAAACATAACATTAATTTTACTTTTAAACAACTTTTACATAACATTAAATTAACAATAAGCTTGTAAGTAACTAATAATGAATATTTTATATAATTTATTTTTTGGTAACATTGAGTTTTAAATTTTTGGATTTTGTACTTAATGATAGCTTAGCTTAGAAGTTAAGAGCAGGTTATAACTATTGCATTGTACATTTTTAGTCCTTTAGTAATGGTGTTAAGTATTTGTTTATAAGTGTTTTACTGATTGATTTGGAGTCCTTTTTAGTTTTAGGTACTCTATTTTTATATAGGTGTAAATAACAGTAATTAATCGATATTAATTTATACATTTGAAAGTTGTAATACCACATAAATAGAGGTGAAAAGGCTTTGAAAAGATAACATTTCAATAACATATGACTTGAATTTTAATAACATTTTTGTGGTCAATAAGTACATGCAAAGTATATGAGTGATATTTACATATTGATGATTGTTGCATTAGCGGCTTTAGCTGTAGCCGACCTTATAGTTGGTGTAAGTAATGATGCTGTTAATTTTTTAAATTCTGCAATAGGTTCTAAAGCAATTTCTTTTAGAACAATTATGATTGTAGCAAGTATAGGTATAGCTGCAGGAGCTATTTTTTCTAGTGGACTAATGGAAGTAGCTCGTAAAGGTATTTTTGTCCCTGGAGAGTTTTATTTTGATGAGATCATGATCATCTTTATGGCGGTTATGATTACTGATATATTGCTCCTTGACTTTTTTAATACCTTAGGAATGCCTACATCGACCACGGTATCTATCGTTTTTGAATTATTAGGAGCGGCAGTGTGTGTAGCGTTACTTAAAATTTCTGCCGATTCATCACTTTCTATTGCAGATTTGGGTAACTATATTAATACAAAGAAAGCAGGCGAAATTATAACCGGGATTTTATTATCTGTTGTGGTTGCGTTTTCTGTTGGAGCGATTGTTCAATATATATCTCGTTTGTTATTGTCTTTTAATTTCGAAAAGAAGGCGAAATGGGTTGGAGCATTATTTGGAGGAATTGCCCTTACAGCAATACTCTATTTTATATTTATAAAAGGTATTAAGGGAACAAATTATGCTAAGTCTATTGTTGACATTATATATAATGGAGGAGCAGAAGGATTGCTGGATTGGGCAAATGCATATTTTAATAGTTCATATGAGACCGTTAAAGAATTAGTAGCGGCCAAAAAAGATTTATTTAAAATTGATACTGAAGCAGGAACCATAGCATTAACATTGAGAGGTTTCTTAGAAACTAATGTTCCGCTAATTGTGTCAGCGGGTTTTGTATTGCTATCCATAATTTCATATTTAATAATAGTATTATTTAAAACTAATATCTATAAGTTGATTATTGTGGTAGGAACTTTTGCATTAGCATTGGCTTTTGCTGGAAATGACCTTGTAAACTTTATAGGTGTCCCTATCGCTGCTTTGAAAGCTTATGAAGCATGGAGCGCATCCGGACAGTTACCAGGTGAATTCTCGATGGCAGTTTTGGGAGGGAAAGCAGAAACTCCTACCTTATTGTTATTGGCTGCAGGTATTATAATGGTCTTAACTTTATGGTTTTCTTCTAAGGCAAGGAATGTTGTTAAGACTTCTATTGATTTATCAAGACAAGGCGAAGGAGATGAGAAGTTTCGTCCAAATTTTTTATCCAGAGGCATTGTTAGAGGAACGGTGTTTATTTCGGATGTAATTACTTCTATTACCCCAAAATCATTTAAAGGAGTTACAGAAAGACAATTCGATCAAGAATCTATTGATTCTACAAATACCTTAACAGCCAAAAAGGAGGACCTTCCTGCTTTTGATATGGTAAGAGCAGCAGTAAACCTTATGGTAGCTGGGGTGTTAATTTCTATTGCAACTTCTATGAAATTACCTCTTTCTACAACATATGTAACTTTTATGGTTGCAATGGGTACTTCATTAGCAGATAGAGCTTGGGGAACAGAGAGTGCTGTATATCGTGTGGCTGGAGTATTAAATGTGATCGGTGGATGGTTCTTTACGGCAATAAGTGCATTTATTGCTGCGGCTACAATTGCTTTTTTATTGAATATTCATCTACCTGCAATGTTAGCTGTATTGCTTTCTTTGGCAGTATTTCTTTTGGTTAGAAATACGATTAAATATCGTAATAAAACCAGAGCAGAAAGAGCTGAAGATAGACTTAAAAAATCTGAAAGTAGTTCTATACAAGGAGTTATAGAAGAGAGTGCAGATAATATTAAGTCTTTTGTAAATAGAGGAAATAAGATCTATGGACAGACTATTGATAGTTTGGCAAAATATGATTTAGCTGCATTAAAGAAAAGTAGAAAAGGAATTGCAAAATTAGAAACTGAGGTCGAAGAATTAAGAGATAGTATCTTTTATTTTATCAAAAACCTTGATGAATCCAGTGTAGGAGCCAGTAATTTTTATATTTCGATTTTGGGATATCTAGAGGATATTACTCAATCTCTGGAGTATGTGGCCAAGGTAAGTCATAAACATGTAAATAATAATCATAAGAAACTTAGGTTTAACCAAATTAAAGACCTAAAAGAAATAGAAGATCATCTTAATGACTTCTTCAGTAATATCAAAACTGTTTTTGATAGCAGAGAGTTTAATACACTTAATGGTATTATAAATGAAAAACAAGAGTTGTTTACGATTGTTAATGATAAAATCAATAAACAAGTTGCGAGAACAAGAACCGAAGAAAGCAGTCCTAAAAATACTACATTGTATTTTGGTTTGTTAATGGAGACAAAAGACTTGATTACAGCCACGATGAATCTATTAACCACCTATAGAGATCATCAGGATTAATTATTTTAGGATAATTGTGACGTTAAGTAAATGTTATCCTTATGAAATTTTTACGTTAGTTTATTGTTTCCTAGTGTAATAGTTGTGAAAACTTTCATTGTAACATAGTATATTTACCTCAATCAAGTGATATAATTCTATAAAAAATGAATAAAAAAGATATTACAATTCTGTTAGTAGATGATGAGCCGGATATTTTAGAAATTGTTGGGTATAATCTTACTGCAGAAGGATATAGTGTTGTTACTGCAGAAAACGGAGTTGAAGCTGTAAAAGTTGCTAAAAAGAAAAAACCACAATTAATTATTTTGGATGTGATGATGCCAGAAATGGATGGTATTGAAGCTTGTGAGCATATTCGCAAACTACCAGATTTACAAAATACAATCATCACTTTTCTTACTGCAAGGGGAGAAGATTATTCTCAGGTAGCAGGATTTGATGCAGGAGCAGATGATTATATTACAAAACCGATTCGTCCAAAAGTCTTAGTGAGTAAAGTAAAAGCCTTATTACGTAGACTTAAAGAAGACGAATCTTCTGATAATGTGGTTAAGATAGGTAATCTCGTTATTAATAGAGATGAGTATAAGATTGTAAAAGATAAAAAAGAGATTGTTTTACCTAGAAAAGAATTTGAATTATTATCTTTATTAGCCTCTAAGCCTGGAAAGGTATTTAAACGAGAAGATATTCTTGATAAGGTATGGGGTAATGAGGTGATCGTAGGAGGTCGTACTATAGATGTTCACATTAGAAAATTAAGAGAAAAGATCGGCGATGATAGTTTTAAAACGATTAAAGGAGTAGGATATAAGTTCGTAGTTTAAATGGCAGAGAATTTTAAGAAGTCGTATAGGTTTGCATACCTTTCGTCTTTATACATTACTATATTATTAACGCTCGTAATGAGCGTTTTTTTGTATGCGCAATCCCAGTTTAACCTATTATTTATATTAGGTTTTGTAATGGTATGCTATGCAATTTGCTTTCTAATCATTCAATATCGTGTTGAGAAGTTTATTTATAGAAGAGTTCGTAAAATATATGATGATATCGAAATGTTGGAAGTAGATGATGTTATTAGTGATACTCCTGTTACAACAGATATGAGAACTCTTATTAAAGAAGTTGAAAAATTTGCACAACAGCGTAAAACAGAGATTGAAAAGTTAAAAATCAGAGAAGCGTATCGTAAAGAATTTATGGGGAATGTTTCGCATGAGTTAAAAACACCATTATTTACTGTTCAGGGGTATATATTAACCCTTTTGGATGGAGCTATGGATGATCCTGCAATTCTTGATAAATACTTAAATCGTGCTAGTAAGGGAGTAGAGCGTTTAATTTATATAGTGAACGATCTGGATATGATCACCAAATTAGAAGCAGGTGATCTTAATCTTAGCTATACTAATTTTGATATTGTAGAATTGGTACAAAGTGTATTTGATCTGTATGAAATGAAAGCTGCAAAAAAGAATATTGCACTTACATTTGATATGAATTATAGTAACCCTATTCTGGTTCATGCCGATAAAGAACGTATACAACAAGTTCTTTCTAATCTTATTGTAAACTCCATAAAGTATGGAAAAGAAGATGGTACGACCGAGGTAAGTATCGAAGATTTGATCCGTAATAAAACTATTGTTAGAGTTACAGATAATGGAGAAGGGATCGCACAAGCCCATATCCCAAGATTATTTGAACGCTTTTATCGAGTAAATAAAAGTGGCTCGCGTAAAGAAGGAGGCTCTGGTCTTGGGTTAGCTATCGTAAAGCATATTATCGAAGCGCACCACGAACGAATTTATGTAGAAAG
This sequence comes from Aquimarina algiphila, assembly GCF_947494415.1. Classification (NCBI taxonomy): domain Bacteria; kingdom Pseudomonadati; phylum Bacteroidota; class Flavobacteriia; order Flavobacteriales; family Flavobacteriaceae; genus Aquimarina; species Aquimarina algiphila. Next base: position 334,570 of record NZ_CANLVC010000004.1, read on the forward strand.
CGATTATCGAGTAGGAAGCGAATTTTCATTTACTTTGGAAAAAGTGAAAAAGTTCCCCGTAGTCGATGTCAGTACTAAAACTACTTAATCCTCGATACGCATTCAAATCTCTTAACTTAGTTAATGTAAAATCATTCTGAGTACAACTAGGAACTAATTTATTAATTGTTAAACGCTCTGCTAAGTATTCTTGTTCAAACTGACCTGGCGTAGGGATAAAAAATGCTTTTTTCTTCAATTTGGCAAGATCCATTACTGTAGTATACCCTGATCTCGAAATGATCAAATTACTGCTGTTTATAGTATCTTCCAGATCTTTCCCTGTAAGGTAATTATGTATTGTGATATTATTCTTTATATACGTCTGTTGTATATCTTCAATAAGTCCACGTACAAATACAATTCTTTTATCACTTTGTTCAAATTCCTGAAATAACTTTTGTTCTAATAAAGTGCGTTGAGGTTCTGGGCCAGAAAGTAATACCATAATATCATATTTCTTGGGTACAACCTGATATTCAAACCTACTTAAAGGACCAAGATACGTAACAGGAATAGTATTCTTTTTTGGGTGACCTAATTCACCACTAAGATTTGGATCATCAGCCATATCAGGAACCCAGCACACATCGAATTTTTTAATGTACTTATTGTGAAGTTTTGTGCTTATTGATGTTGTTTTTCCGCTTAGTACGGTAAGTTGATGAGTTATAAAAACTGAAGGAATACTTTTGTGTCGTACTCCCATTCTGTTGTCAGAAATAATACCGCAAAAATCCTCTTCCTGCATAAGCTTTTTAATGACTTTTTTTTCGGCACTTATAGCATGAGCAATTTTAGGACTGTTAAGTAACATTTTCAACTTAAAATTACTTCCCTTTTTAGAATATTCTATATTGTAGGAAGGAAGGAGTTTTGTTTGTAGCTTTGGAAATTCCTTTTTTAATAATGATAAAGCAATACCATCAGAGGCAATAACAGGCTCCAGACCTTCTTCTATTAACGCATTGATAATAGGGATACAACGTGTTGCATGACCTAGTCCCCAATTTAGAGGAGCTACAAGTACTTTTTTTTTCAAATGTTCTAGTTTTTAATTGGTTATAACGACTGACCATTTAATTCTTAATAATAAAAGTAATCCTATTTCCTTATGCGTATATTTCCTTAATTTTACCAAAAAATTATCTTTAGTGAAACTCAACATCATGAAAATTATATTGAACATATTGATTTTTCCTTTTTAAGAAGAGATTCAAATCATATTTTGTTGATAGAAATATTTGAATTGGTGTATTTTTTGATATGTTACTATATATCGAACTCTTTTTACTAAAGAGATTAGTGTTTCTTAATACCAAAAATCAGAGGTTTAATGTAACACAAAAAGGATTCGAGAGTCGAATAAGAAAAGAAATTAGAGAATTAGTGGGAAGTAAGAATAAATTAAAACGATTTAACGAGAACAAAACCTTTCATAATGTAGTAGAACCTACACGAGATGAAGTGCTTAATAATACACTTGGATATAAAGGGAAATGGAATGAGAAATTCTTTAAAAATCAAAACCCTATTGTTCTTGAGTTAGGATGTGGTAAAGGAGAATATACGGTAGGACTTGCAGAACAATATCCAGATAAAAATTTTATTGGTATTGATATTAAAGGAGCCCGTTTTTGGCGTGGTGCTAAAACTGCGATAGAAGACGAAATGAATAATGTGGGCTTTATTAGAACACAAATTGAACTAATCGATCATATTTTTGCAGAAGGAGAGGTTGATGAGATTTGGATTACTTTTCCAGATCCACAAATCAAATATAAACGCACAAAGCATCGATTAACAAATCATGATTTTTTACAACGGTATAAGAAAATATTAAAACCAACAGGGCTCATGCATCTGAAAACAGATAGTGAATTTATGCATGGATACACCTTAGGATTGTTGCATGGAGAAGGGCATGAAGTGCTGTACGCAAATCATAATGTTTACCATAATGAAGGTGCACCAAAGATTGTAACTTCAATTCAAACTTTTTATGAAAAACAATATTTAGAACAAAATAAACCTATAACTTACATCCAGTTTAGGATCACGTAATTGGCATAATAATTTTGGAAACTACTAGACTATTTTTAGTTACATTTTTTGCATCACTGGTTGGAGTTATTCCTCCTGGATTGGTAAATATGACCGTTGCACGCACATGCCTTGAAAGAGGAAAGAACAATGGTATTTTAGTGGCAATTGGAGCTTCTGTAGTGGTCTTGTTTCAGGCCTTGATTGCTATTCTTTTGGCCAAATATATTTTTTTCAACCCTTTTGTTAGAAATATTTTACTGCGTACAGGAGCAGTAATCTTTTTTTTGATGGCGATTTACTTTTTCGCAAAAGCAAAACAAAGAAGAACAAAAATCAGAGTATATCGTAAAAATGAAAAGAGAAGTTTTTTCAAAGGTGTTATGATGTCAGCGATTAATGTATTACCAATACCTTATTTCTGTGCTATTGCTGCTGGAATGAGCGTTAGTGGAAAAATGGAATACGATACTTTACGTATTATAGCATTTACTGTCGCGGCAGGAACAGGAACTTTTGTAACTCTTTATTTTTATGTATTGTCTTTTTTAAAGATTGAGAAGAAAACAGCGTCTATCACTAAATATTCTAATTATTTTATGGGAATATTGATGTTGATTTTAGTAATTATAACCTTAGCAAGAATTGTATACACGTGGGAGTAAAAGAAAACGATAATTTTTTTGAAAGAGTATATGAAGTGGCCAAACTAATACCTTATGGAAGAATAACTTCTTATGGAGCAATTGCAAAATGTCTTGGTGCGGCAAGAAGTGCACGAATGGTTGGTTGGGCAATGAATGCATGTGGTGGAAGAGATGATGTGCCTGCGCATCGTGTGGTAAACAGAAAGGGTATACTCACCGGGAAACACCATTTTGATGGAACAAACCTAATGCAACAATTATTAGAAAGTGAAGGAGTAGAAGTAATCGATAATCAGATTATAGATTTTGAAAAACTATTCTGGGATCCTATGACCGAGTTATAATTTTAAAATCACTTAAAAAGAAACCCCGACTCCGGCAGAAAAGGTAGAAAAATCTACGCTACCCAATTTAAGATGCTCATACCCTCCAGAAAATGTATAACGTTTATAGTGATAGTTGAGTAACGCATTAAATTTGTTTACGGTAGTATCATTGATAAAAGCTTGATTAAAATTAACCTCCAAACTTAACGGTTTTGCAAAGAAAAGCTCAGCCCCAAGACCATAAGTAAATCCTAATTCATCTACTTCACCATCAACATAGGTGGCACCTAATCCCCAATACATGTCAAATCTTTCAGTACGAATTCGATAATACTTTGCGAGAAAAGTATATACGGCTAATGAATTATCTCCAAAAAAAGTATTGTCTTCCCATAATTGTAGATAATCTGCTTCAAAACCAATTCTTTTAAAAAATCTAAAATCGGCATTGAGATGATTTCCATACAATTTTGCATTTTCGACAACGGTTCGGGTAGAAAGTGTAGTCCTAAATAAAGCGGCATCTTCTCCCCAATCATAAGAATAGTTTCCTTTTTTTGAATGAAGATATGGGTATTTGGTAATAGAAGCAGTACTAGCAGCATATTCCGCTTCTCCAGGGGCTTCAAAGATAATTCCATAGGTTATAATAGCTCCTATTTCTATAAGTAAGTCACCAAAAAGATAAGTGTCGTCATAATTATTTGAAGTTCTTGATCTTGATCTAGAATTATTATAACTTCTATTGCTCTCTTCTTTTTTACTTAAACTTTTTTCGACTTTCTCTAATTTACCTTGACTAAATCCATGATTAGATACCATAAAGTACGCTAGTAGAAGAAGAGTAATTGGTTTCATAATGGTTATTTCGTGTTTTTTTAATTCGCTATTCACATTAATCATACCACTTTATAAAAATCATCTTATTGTGAAATACGATACCACTATAAATCATTTCAATTTGGAGGCTTTATAATCTTAACTTTTCAACCTATCTTTGCACTTAGAATCAATCTAGATAGATGAATTAGTCAGCAAAAGAAAAATACTCATGAAGTTAGAGAAATCAGATATATTAAAGGCATTAGAGACTATAACTGTTGCAGGAGAAGGTCAGAATATGGTAGAGAGCGGTTCGGTTAAAAATGTAATTACTTTTGGCGACGAAGTAGTTGTAGATTTGGTATTGACTACCCCTGCACTACATATTCGTAAACGTGCTGAGGTAGATGTCATGAAAGTAATTCATGAGAAAGTTTATGAAAAGGCAAAAATAACGGTAAATATAAAAGTCGAAGCACCTACCGCTAATACGCAGTCTCAAAGTAATGAGATCAAAGGAAAATCTATTCCTGGAATTACCAATATTATTGCAGTGGCTTCTGGTAAAGGTGGTGTAGGTAAATCTACGGTAACTTCAAATCTGGCAGTGACTTTGGCAAAAATGGGTTTTAAAGTAGGATTGTTAGACGCAGACATTTATGGCCCTTCTGCACCTATTATGTTTGATGTAGAAAGAGAACGACCCCTCTCTGTAAAAGAAGGAGGTAAATCTAAGATGAAACCCATAGAGAATTATGGAGTAAAGATTTTATCTATAGGGTTTTTTACACAACCTAATCAAGCAGTAGTTTGGAGAGGTCCAATGGCTGCAAAAGCACTAAATCAGATGATTTTTGATGCAGCTTGGGGAGAACTGGATTTCATGTTGATCGATTTGCCACCAGGAACAGGAGATATTCATTTGTCTATTATGCAATCTCTTCCTATAACCGGAGCCGTGGTAGTAAGTACTCCGCAGAATGTTGCTTTGGCAGATGCTCGTAAAGGTGTAGCTATGTTCCAGCAAGAGAGTATCAATGTGCCAGTCTTGGGAATTATAGAGAATATGGCATATTTTACACCAGAAGAGCTTCCTAACAATAAATATTATATCTTTGGAAAAGAAGGGGCAAAACACCTGGCAGAGGATATGGATATTCCTTTCTTAGGAGAAATTCCGTTAGTACAAAGTATTCGTGAAGCAGGAGATGTAGGGAGACCCGCAGCATTACAGACAGCTACACCAATAGAAAAAGCATTTGAGGAATTAACCAAAAGTGTAGTGCAAGAGGTAGTAGATAGAAACGATAGCTTACCTCCAACAGAGGCAATTAAAATAACAACCATGGCAGGATGTTCTGCCGTAAAAAAATAAAAAATGACTTCTGAAGAATTAAGAATTAATGTAGAAAAGGCGCTGGATGAAATTAGACCATTTTTGGAGAGTGATGGAGGAAATATTTCTTTAGTTGCTATCGAAGATGATAAAACAGTAAAGGTTCAGTTAGAAGGTGCTTGTGTAGGATGTAGTGTGAATCAGATGACACTTAAATCTGGAGTGGAGATGACTATTAAAAAGTATGCTCCGCAGATAGAAGAAGTACTCAATATAGAATAATATATTTTATATCAAAGATTACTTCTCCTGAGGGAAGTACAGTATTGACTTTTATGAATTTCCAGATTAAATAATTTCTTTTTTTATTTAAGTTTTTTCATTCCGAAAAGAAACCTCATTATGTTATATGGCTTTATATACAAGTGATAAATAAGTATGCATACCCAAAAACATACTAATAATAGAAAACAAAACTTTAGAGTAATAGCGTCTTTTGTTCCCAAAACATAGTATCCTATAATTACTATTACTGTTTGATGTAATATATAGAAAGGATAAACAGCATTATTTGCGTAGGTTAATAGTTTACTCCCCTTTTTTAAATACTTTCTGGCATATCCTAGACAGCTAAAAACCCACATCCAGGTATTAAAATTTAATAATGCATTAAATAGGTAAGTTTGGGGTTTTTCATTCCAATTTTCCCAAATTAAGTGTGGTTCCCATTGATTCCAACGAATTATATTAATGGTTATAATTGATAAAAAAGAAAGACTTAAAAATAATTTCCTATTTGTCTGGATCAATTCTAGAGTTTTTGGAAATCTATAAAATAATAATCCTGCAATAATAAAAAATATGAAAAAGGAATGTCTTCCAATATCATTTACGAAGTCGTATGATGCATTATAATGAAGAGATAAATAGGAGTAAGGAAGTATTGCAATGAATACAAAAATAAATAGTGATGTAATTTTACTAAAACAGGATTTCAGATTTTTTGTGAAACAAGTATGCTTCTTTAATACATAAAATAAAGGTATAGATAGTAGGTTATAGCAAAATAAATATGGGATGAACCATAAATGTAACCAATGAAAATTTCCTTCTGGATACCAATCAAATTTTAAGAACGTTTTATAGAATTCAATGTATGATTGCTCTATCCCTTCAAATTTTCGTTGAAAATATAATTGTGGAGCTACTAGTATAAAAGTCCATATTATTGTGGGAATTATTAGGCGATAAAACCGTTGAGTAGAAAATGTATTCCAATTCATTCTTTCTAATAAGATGTTAGAAATAAATCCAGATACAAAAAATAATAACGGCATTCTAAATGATGACATCCAATAATTAATTTCTAATAACATATTACTTCTCTCAGTATTTTGAATATGCCAATCCCAATCTTTCACGAAGATCATTGAAGTATGAAAAATAAACATCATTAGTATTGCAATCACTCTTAAATAATCTATATAATAATATCTGTTTTCTGCCATTTTTATGGATATAAAAGATTTATGTATAATGGTGATTTAACTTCGATAGTTTTATTAATCGGGTAAATCGTATCAAAACAAAAGTGACGTATTTTGCTTATAATCAGATTTAAAAAAGGAGATATTACGTCTAGAATTATAATTCTAGACGTTTTAAATTTTATGCATTGGATTTTTGAAGTGTTATAAATGCCTTTGGAGAAAGCTGTACATATTTTTTAAAAGCGTTATAGAAAGTGGCTTTTGATTTGAAGCCGACAGAATTTCCTATGGCCTCTATAGTGAGATGATCATAAGAGTCATCTAAAAGTCTTTTTTTTGATTCTTCAATTCTGTATTGATTTATAAAATCATTAAAATTTAAATTAGTACTTACATTAATGATTTGAGAAATGTAATTAGGATTAGATCCAAGAGCTTTTGCCAGATCCTTTAAAGATGCAGATTTTGATAAATAATACTCCTCATTTCTGATATATTGCTCTATTTTTTGAATAGAAAAAGAGTCACTATTAATTTTTGAGGTTTCGTATTTATCCGCCAACCATGAATTTTCGAAAAATCGAGACTCTGATAGTAATACAAAACCAGTGATACATACTGTTATAGTATGAAATATAAATATATAATGATCTCCACCATCATCATCAAAATTCAAATACACCAAAAAAATAAGAATAAAAAAAGCTAATAAAGCAAGAATGGTATTTCGAGAGAAATCATATTTATTAACTTTAATATTGCTTGCGTTTTTTGTGTTACCATTGTAGAAATTCTTTAACACCAGTCGTATCGATAGTACAATATACACTATTAAGCTAAAGAGGATAAGCCATCGAAATTCATCTTTGATGATCTGGTAACTATAATCTGTATTCTCAGGAACGATTGCTCTTTCCATATTTGGGAAATATGCACCCAAATATGCATTGATTTTGATCGATGTAGGTTGAAAGTAATATTTAATCTGAGATATAAGATATAATACAGATGGTAAGAGATGTATCCAATGTTTTTTTAAAGTGATTGATTTTCGTTCCAGAAGAGCATATATAAATATGTAAATTGAAGGTGCCAGAAGTAAGACTAATGGTTCTGTACTATCATTTAAATGTGGAGTATATTTCATAAGCCCTGTATAGCATAGAAAAGTATCTGCTGCTATAATTGATTGTATAAGTAAGGACCAGCCGTATATCCTAAAAGCAATATTTTTTTTGGAAGCTCTAAAAAGAATTACAGCACTTAGTAGTAATCCAAAAAAGATTCCAATAGATATAAAATAAGACACTAGATTATGTCTAATAGGGATACTGTCAATTATGTATTGGGTGTTTTGCATCTAAGGGTATACGATCGGTAACAAAATCAGTTAATTTTTGAGGGCCTTCCAAGGGGATTCTAATAATTTTCAAGATACCATCTTCAGTAGTAGAAATTTGCCATTTAATTAAGGTAATAGCTCCATTTTCAATTTCCATTCCAGTAATTGATCTTGGATGAACACAACTACCATCATTAAAAAGTGGTAATTCTCCAGCTTCAGGAAATCGCGGACGATGAGTATGACCAATAATGGTAAATAAATTTTTGTTGTTAGCAATCCATTTTTTAATTCTACGCTCTATTCTAATAGTTTCTTTATAATTTTTAGCAGGGCTGGTAGGATCAGAAATTCCTATTACCTGTAAAGGTTTCCATAATACACGAACCAAAAATCTATTGATTTTCCATCCTGTATAATTCATAAAATCTGCTTGATGACCATGAAGCATAAAAATTTCCTGCTTCGTATTTTTATGTTTGAGTACAATCGCTTCTTCATATTTTATATTGGGAAAAAGAGCAATTTCCCTATCAGTTTTACGATCAAAATAATAAGATAAATGTTTTTTTACATATTTAGGATTCCTATATACCATATCATGGTTACCCCAAATCATTTCTAATCGATTTTCACTATAAAGAAGAGAAAGTAATTCATATACATTTTTATGAGCTCTAAATATCATGTCAAAATTTCGATTTTCCCATAACTCATCTCCATCACCTAATTCGCAATATGTGAACCCTTTATTGTAGTAATATTTAAGAGCATGAAAATAAATATTCCTATTATTAGCAAACTCATCTGCAAAACTATTATCTCCTCGGTGGCAGTCGCTAAACAATATAAATTTAGAAGTATCATCAAAAGGAATGACTTTGGCATTTTTGTATGCACGGTTTAATCGGGATTCTGATGACATAGGAATCAAATTTATAAGTAAATATAAGTAATGCTTTTGTTTTTAGAATATGTTTTTTTATTACTGAAGTAATGGTATTTGTGAATACAATGTAGTATAGAGGTGTTTTTTTAAAACTGAATAATGAAAGCTTGTTCTTCCCGCTTATATGCGGAAACAATAAAGAGGAGTAAACCTAAAAGCCTTTAAAAAACTAGGCGCTCTTAAAACATTTTATAATAAAAGGAATATAGAAATTCTGTGAGGATATAAAAATTCACTGAAAACGGGGTACTCTATACAATGTTAAATATTCATTTTTGACTAACTATTTTTAACGATGTAAAATTCGTTTTAAGAATAAATTGATAGTTGTTTTCTTGTGCTACTTTTTTTAAGTGTGTATTTAATTAAGTAATAAAATTAAATACAAATAAAAGATGAAGTATCTCGAATATCAATTAAAAGAAATCGTATATATATTTGGTTTTAATTTGTTTAAGTGTACAGATTACTTTTGTTGTATATGCGGGATTAAAAAAACAGAGTGTTGTTAAAAACATCGAATATTTTCTGTGAAATAGCTTTTTATCGTTAAAAAACGTTTTTTATCGATGAATAAATGTTAACAAAAATTAAGTTAATTAACATTTTTTATTTAATTTCGCTGTTTTTGCGCCTAGAAATGAGGTACATATTAGCATTTAGTAAGGGATAAATGCTATTAAAATCTAACTATCAATTTTAACTAATTTAACCTATGAAAAAAGTAATACTATATTTATTAGTAGCTGTAAGTACGTTTGGGGTCTATGGTCAGGAAAAACCAACTGACGTCGTTTACAGGAGAAGTTCGTTATTTACACTTATGGTAACGGATAAAGAAAGAGAATACGCAGATGTCATTGAAGAGGCATTTACATCAGCCGAGATTCCTGAAAAATTTAATAATCATAACATTGAGCTAAGAACAATAGCCAAAGTTTATGATGAATCATTATCGAAAGAAGAGATAAAAGAAGCGCAGAAAGTAGCTATTCAAGAATACTTTTCTACTAACAAAATTGCAAAAGCAGTAGTTGCAAAATGGTTTAATAGAAGTGAACAAGGAGGCTTTAATATGGATCTTATCTCAGAGAGAGGGTCATATAACGCTACAGAGTTAGATGTGAAAATTGCTAAAAATAGCGAAAGAGGACTTGCTTTGCTAGCAGATGCTGGAGAAGAACTTATCAAGAACACATTTATTGTTGTTAATGATTTTAAGTATATCAGTAAAGAAGAAGTTGCCGAAAAAGCCAAAGCAGGATTAGGGTTTGCTGCAAGTCTTGCAGGAAACGGTGGTGGACTTGGATCTAAGTTAGCAGGTAAGGCTCTTGATGTTGCAGGAAAAGGATATGTGATTAAAACAACTTCAAACCTTTATAAATTGGTATGGAATGAAGAAACTGCTGCTATCTTCTATAATGATTATTGGACAGATGATGCTAATCTTGATGAAGCCAAGAAGAAGGCTTTTGATGAGTCTGATATTTTTAAAGTAGAATTAATAGGTACAGAAGTTGCATGGGCCGATCTGCAAAGTAGCTCATTTACTAGAAAAAGTGAAGAACAACTAGTATCCATTGCTACTGTAAAAGCAGTTGATGCTGTAATTGCAAAATTGCAAAGAAAATACGAAGTATTTAGAACAAAAACTCCTTTAATAAGTGGAGATCCATTATCTGCAAAAATTGGATTGAAAGAAGGATTAGAAGGAGGAGATAAATATGAAGTATTAGAGCAAACCATTGATAAAAATGGGAAAACAGTTTATAAAAGACAAGGTGTTATCAAAGTAAACAAAAAACAAATATGGGATAACCGTTTTATGGCTGGAGAAGAGCACGAATCTACAGAAGAGATTAAAGAATATACACTATTTAAAGGGGGTAAAAACTTTTACTCCGGGATGTTAATCAGACAAATTAATTAAGAAAGAAAACTTTATATTATGAATAAGTTTATCACAAAGATTGGCTTGGTAGTATTACTATTGTTATGTTTTAGTTTTAATGCTAATGCCCAACGAAAAAAGAAATTGGCTAATAAGGATACCCAAGAATGGAGGTATGATGTAGAATGTGAAGGTATTGCTAAGCAAGGTTCTAAACTTGTAAAAGTATGGTCATATTCCAAAAACCCAAAGTTTGCAGTTGCTCAGGCAATGAAAAATGCCGTACATGGTATGGTGTTTAAAGGATATGCAGGAGGAGGAAATGGTTGTACACCATTTAAACCTTTGGTAAGTAATCCAAGTGCTGAGAAGGATCATGCAGAATTCTTTAAAACCTTTTTTAGCGATGGTGGAGAATTTAGAAAATATGTTACAGCAGCGGCAGATGGTAATATAGCACCAGGTGATCGCTTAAAAGTTAGTAAAAGAGAATATAAAATAGGTGTAGTTGTAAATGTGACCACTGACCAATTAAGAAAAAAGTTAGAGGCAGAGGGAATAATTAGAGCTTTAAATTCGGGATTTTAAACATAAAACAAAAGATTAATGAAAAAAAATATTATCGTACTCGTTGGGGTTTTAATGCTTACCATATCCTTTGGTTTTGGTCAAGCAAAAAAACCTACTATTATGGTTGTTCCTAGTGATGTTTGGTGCAATCAAAATGGATATATGTTAGGGTTTAACAATCAAGGGACAATTGTAAAGGTTCCCGATTATAAAAGGGCATTTCAGGAAAATGCTGAAGTATTACAGGTAATTAGTCAAATAAATGGTATGATGGCAGAAAGAGGATTTCCTCTTAAAAATATGGAATCTGCTATAAAAACTTTAGAGTCTAATGCTGCCGAAGATAATATGCGTTCTTCAAAAGACACAGGAAGCGGTGTAAGTGAAAGTCCAATTGATGCACTTAAGAAAGTTGCCAAAGCAGATATTATTATGCAATTAACTTGGACTATTAATAAAACTGGCCCTAAGAAATCAGTTAACTTTAATCTTCAAGGGTTAGATGCATATACAGACAAACAAATCGCAACAGCAACAGGTACAGGAGCTCCTTCTTTCTCTGCAGAAGTACCAGTATTACTTTCTGAAGCGGTATTATCACACATGGATAACTTTACCGGTTCTCTACAAACTCATTTTGATGATATGTTTGAAAACGGACGTGAAATTATTGTAAGAGTTCAGAAATGGGATGATTGGGATGGTGATCTAGAATCAGAATATGGTGATGATGATGAAGAACTAGGAATTATTATCGAAGATTGGTTAGCTGATAATGCAGTTAAAGGTAGATTTAATACTACAGATATGACAGCAGATATGGCTTTATTTGAACAAGTAAGAATTCCTCTTTTTAATGATAAAGGAAGAGCTATGGATGCAAGAAGGTTTGTAAGAGGACTTAGCAAAATGCTAAAAAGTGAGCCATATGCAATTCCAAACAAGCTTGTTATGAAAGGCTTAGGTAGAGCAACAATCATATTAGGAGGAAAATAAAATATAAAATGATGAAAAGAGTATTATATATAATGTTGTTTTTTGTTGCGACTTCATTGGTAGCACAAGAAAAAAGTAACAACGATGGTATTTCATTAGCAGCATATGTGCCGAGGCAAGTAGAGGGAATTCCTGCTTCTGCCAAAAAAATGCTATTGAATAGATTAGCACAGATTATTACTAAAAATGGAATTAGCGAAAATCCGTATAACTCAAGGTTTATATTAGCACCAAATGTTAGTGTGTTAAGTAAAGATATAACAGCTACGGCTCCACCAAAAACTGCATTAAATTTAAATGTAACACTATATATTGGTGATGGAGTATCTGGAACCTTGTTTGCTAGTCAATCTATCGAGTTAAAAGGAGTTGGTAATAATGAAACCAAAGCATATATCTCTGCGATTAAAAGATTATCACCAAAAAACCCTGAAATTTTAGAGTTTGTTGAAAAAGGAAAAGAAAAGATTATAGAGTATTATAATTCTAACTGTTCTAACATTCTTAAAAAGGCAGCAGCTTTAGAAGCACAGAATGAATTTGATGAAGCTTTGGTTATATTAACTAATGTTCCTGAAGCAAGTACTTGTTTTAATAAAGTAAAGTCAAAAATCAAGGTTCTTTATCAAAAGAGTATCGATAGAGATTGTAAGCAAAAACTTACTGAGGCATCAGCTATCTGGGCGGCAAATCAGGATATAAATGCAGCAAATGAAGCTGGAGCTATTTTATCAACTATAGAGCCTCAAGGAGCTTGTTATGGTAAAGTAAAATCTTTATATGCAAAAATTGCGGCAAGAGTTAAAGATCTAAGTGATAGAGACTGGAACTATCAGTTAAAAGTATTAGATCTTAAAAAGACTTATATTAAGGCTGCTAGAGACGTAGGAGTAGCGTATGGTAAAAATCAACCTCAAAATGTAAAATATAATGTAAGAGGTTGGTATTAAGATTATATATCATATACCTAATATAAAAAAAAGCTGTCTAACTAATTAGACAGCTTTTTTTATGCTTTTACATATTTAAAAATTTCATAAACTAGAATTGCTGGCCAAACGATTGCTTTTAAAACACCAACTACACCTATCCAAAAACCTGTAGCGTGACTAATATAATAGATTACTGCTCCTATAAAACCTAAACCATAGATTGAATTAGAAGAAGCATTTGTTTTTACTTTTTCTTTCATTGTAGAACTTTTTATCTATATAACATACATTATTTACTTACTCTTCCTATAGCGCAACTCACATACGATTTTGCTTTTATATTAAAGTTGTTTTTATCTCCCTTAATTGGATATCCAAGTTTTAAAAGCTCCTGTCGTACTGTTTCCAAACCTTGATGGGTTTTATAACTAAAAGATACAGAACAATCATTGACGTTTATACATATATCTTTGATGCCCTCTAGCGCATGAAGTTTTTTTGCAATTGTATTTTCGCAACCACTGCATTTTAAATTTTGTATTTCAATAGTTGTTCTCATAATATCAATTTTAGCGATCGAAACTATGAGTTTATATTATGGTAAACTATGATATATATCAGAGAATATCTGTTTCTTATGATGATTTATGTCATTTTTATTAGAAAACACTACTTCTATCTTTGATAATAAACCTGAAGTAGATTATGTTATGATGCAATCCCTTCATATAATAGCAAGAACCAAAGCTTTTTTTATAGAGATTGGAGATTTATCATATTTCTCTAGACGTTTTTTCAGAGAAGTCTTTACCAAACCATTTGAATTCCAAGAGTTATTACGACAGTGCTATCATATGGGCAATCGTTCTTTGCTTTTAGTAGGAGTAACAGGGTTTATTTTAGGGTTGGTTTTTACGCTTCAGTCAAGACCTACGTTAATGGAATTTGGAGCAGAATCGTGGATGCCTTCTATGGTAGGGATTTCTATAGTTAGAGAAATAGGGCCAGTAATTACCGCTTTGATTTGCGCAGGTCGAATTGGCTCAGGAATTGGAGCAGAGTTGGGTTCGATGAGAGTTACAGAACAAATCGATGCGATGGAAGTATCAGGAACAAATCCTTTTAAATATTTAGTAGTTACTCGCATTGTAGCAACTACATTAATGTTACCTATTCTTATTGTATTTGGAGATGCGATTGCTTTATTTGGTTCTGCAATCGTAGAAAACCTAAAAGGAGCTGTATCCTACCGACTGTATTTTAATCAGGTTTTTGATGCTATTGAGTATAGCGATATAGTTCCTGCAACTATAAAATCATTCTTTTTTGGGTATGCGATTGGATTAGTAGGATGTTATAAAGGGTATTATTGTAAAAAGGGAACAGCTGGAGTGGGTGAAGCATCGAATTCTGCAGTAGTATATACTTCGATGCTATTATTTATAATTGACTTTGTCGCTGTTTTTTTGGCAGATATATTTTTTGAAATCTGATGAAATTAAAAGAGAGTATAGTAACCGTTTTAGAAATCCAGAATCTTAAAAAAAGTTTTGGAGAGAATCATGTACTTAATGGGTTTAATCTGCGATTATTTGAAGGAGAAAATCTTGTAGTAATGGGAAAGTCGGGCTCTGGTAAATCAGTAATGATTAAATGCCTTGTTGGATTGATGCAGGCTGATAGTGGTAGCATAAGGATAAGGAATCAGGATATTACAGTTCTGGGACAAATCGAATTAGATCTATTACGAACCGAAATTGGATTTCTATTTCAAGGAAGTGCATTATATGATTCGATGACCGTGCGAGAAAATCTCGAATTTCCGCTTAGACGGCATAAAAAAAAACTAAGGATGACAGCAGATACTGAGGCATTAGTCATTGAAGCACTTGAAAATGTAGGCCTAGTAGATGCTATTGATCTAATGCCTGCAGAACTTTCTGGGGGAATGCAGCGACGTATCGCGTTAGCGAGAGCATTAATATTGAAACCTAAAATTATTCTTTATGACGAACCTACTACAGGGCTAGATCCTATAACAGCAAAAGAGATTATTGAGTTGATGCGTAGTATACAAGAAAAATATGGAACCTCTTCACTAATTATAACGCATGATGTGGATTGTGCTCGTGTCATTTCTAATCGAATTATTTTATTGGTCGATGGGATTAATTATGCAGAGGGGACTTATCAAGAATTATCACATTCTGATGATCCTGAGACAATGGCATTTTTTAAACATTAGAAATGACACTAACCAAAAGTAAAATGTTATGAAAAAAACAACATCTCAAAAATTTAAACTTGGCGTTTTTGTAGTCATCGGGACAGTACTACTTATTGCAGCATTATATTCGATAGGAAATCGACAAAATCTATTTGGTAATACCATTAAAATCATGACGCAATTCACAAATGTAAATGGTCTCGAATTAGGTAATAATGTTCGTTATTCTGGAATCAATGTGGGAACCGTGAGTAGAATTCGTATGATAAATGATGCTCAAATTATAGTAGAAATGGTCATTGAAGAAAAGATTGGGAAGCATATAAAAAAAGACGCTGTTGCTACAATTGGATCAGACGGTTTAGTAGGTAATATGATTGTTAATATAATTCCTAGGGAAAGTAAAAAACCATCTGTGATTTCAGGAGATACAATTCAATCCTATAGTAAAATTGGAACCGATGATATGCTTACGACCTTAAACGTTACCAATGAAAATGCAGCATTACTTACAGCTGATTTATTAAAAATAACAACAGAAATTGTTAATGGTAAAGGAACACTAGGATTGTTAATCAATGATTCTATTATGGCTAAAGACCTTAAAAAGACAATGTATGAATTAAGAAAAGCTAGTACTGGAGCATCATATGCAATTGAGGAGCTCAAAGATGTTATTTCTTCTATTAAGGAAAACGAAAGTATTGCTGGGGTTTTATTAAATGATAGTTTGTCCGGGCAAAAAATGAAAACTATAGTTAGTAACCTAGAGAAATCGAGTACTGAGATTGTCGAAGTTACAGGAAACCTAAACAATGTGGTTAGAAAGATTAATGATGGAGAAGGAGTATTACATTATTTGGCAAATGACTCTATGTTAGTAAAAAATATAGATTCTACCATGAATAATATTAAAGAAGGAACCAATCGATTTAATGAAAATATGGAAGCTTTAAAGCATAATTTCTTTTTTAAAAATTACTTTAAAAAGATGGAAAAAGAAAAAAACTAATATCATCATGAGTTATGAAAATAGAACATCTCGAAGAACGAATAAGTGATTATAGAAATTCTATAAAAACTGTTGTGGATAAAAGAGTATTATGGAAAAACACAACAAAAAATATTCTTGTTAGAACACTGAACAGAATTGTAAAACAATATGATATTGGATGGAAAGTTCAAGAATTAAGCTGGATACAGAACAATGAAGCAGTTAATATCACTTTTGATTCTTTTCCTCCAGAATTAATAGATTGTACCAACTTAATCCCAGCGTATCAATTTTTACCGGGAGGAGCACTGATTTTTTCTCAATCCTACAATGGGGATATTTATGTTTTTATGATATTTCCACAGATCGAAAACGCATCTCATGAAAATAATATGGTAGAATTAGGCGTATATACCCCAGAATCTATAACCGAAAAATTTATAGTAGAGAAAGTTGATGAATTTTTGAAAGAAATGATTAAATGGGAAGTCCCTTCATTAAAGAAGAAAGTGGGATATTAAAATAAAGCAAGTTTTGTTATAGTTAATGATCATAACATTTTAGGTATTCAATGCTATTATTACAGTAGTGTATAGCCTTTAATATCCGCTTTAAAGTATTCTTGTTTTCCTTCCTTACTATCCCAGATTGCAGTCATCTTATTTGGAATTATTAGTCCATCATAATCTTGATATTCTCCAACTTCGCCTATAAAATTTTCTAATTCGATATCTCTATATCTTTTGGTTTTAAAGAGGTCTATCATTCCATTTTGATTAAATATAAAAAGACCATCAAGGACTTGGTTATTCTTTGTAATAGTTGCTTTGATTATTTTTGAGTCAATAGTTTGCCACGAAATATCAGGATCCAGAAAACCCATAGGGAACCATATTAGTTCCCCTAAATATCGTCCTAGTGAACTTTGATCTACTTTTTGACCAGTAAATAGTATTAAGTTTTTCAGGCCTAATAGACTCACTTTTACTTCTCCCCTATGATTAACATATTTATCTCGAATAAGCATTGGTAAAGCTTTAGCTGTCCAGATAAAACCAGGGTTGTTGGATGACATATATTGTATAGCAGTAAACGATAACCAATTTTTTTCGGGATTTGTTTTTATCATTCCCGTTTGTTTAAAAGTAGCATTGCAATATTTTGGTTTTCCCAGAACACCCGTTTTGATGAGATGATTTTTTATAAGATTTGGTAGATTTTTCAGGTCATTTTTGGTGATTTTTTGATCACCTCTTTTTGAATTGAATAGTGCTGTTTTTTCTTTTTCAACCCTACTATTAAAAGAGGATATTCCGGCAACACCTATTAAGAATAGTAATAATACGATACTCCCAATTATCATAAATATTATTTTAATAATTCTTTAGAATACTAATAATCTGAAGTCTTCTAAATTATAGTATGACTGGTTGATTATAAATGATTTATGTCATTCTTTTTGAGCCGATAAAATCATACCTTTTTTTAAACAGACAGAAATCATGAAAAATATTCTTTATGCTACTGATTATACAGAACATTCAGTATCTGCTTTGCGTTATGCATACGATTTAAGTAGTAGAATAAAAGCAAGGTTGATAGTATTACATGTTTTTGATGTTATGACTTTTACAGGAACTACAGTAATAAGTTCCTTAAGGCAGACTTCAAAAAGATTATATGAGGAACAGTATTCTATTCTGAAAGAGTATTGTATTAGACATTTAGGAAATAATTTGTCTGATATGAATATACAAATTGAAGTAGCTAGGAATATATCAATTACAGAAGAAATCCTACTAAAAGTAAAAGAATTATCTGTTGACATGGTTGTTATAGGAATAAAAGATAAATATAGTAAGCGAGGATTTCTAGAAGGAGATATTGCTAAAAAACTAATAACTAAGATTTCTTGCCCTCTTATGGTTATCCCAAATAATAGTATAGCTACCGAGATAAAGAATATTGTATATGCAACAGATTTTGAAGAAGAAGATATTTTTGCTATTAAAAGACTACTAGAAATCGCAGCATTTTTTGAGGCCACAATACATGTTGTTCATATCTCGTCCAAAGAAAAGGATGAGGACGAAAATCAAATGGCATGGTTTAAAGAAATGTTATTTCAAAAGGTGAGCTATCCTAATCTTGAATTTGATGTCCTTGTTTCTGATAATATCCATGACAAATTAAATGAGTATTTGAAAAGCCTTGATGCAGATATAATTGCAATGCTAGAAAGAGGTAGACGAGGTTTCATTAAAAAATTATTTCATAAGGATGTTGTAAAACAAATAGAATCTCATACAACTATTCCGTTATTAAGTTTCAATATCAATTAATAATCCTCCCATCACCCATTTGTATAATTCGGTCTGTTTTATCTGCAAAATCTTGATCATGGGTCACAACAAGTAATGAAAGCCCTTGTTCTTCACTTAGTTGTTTGAAAATATTAAAAACATTATCAGAATTTTGACTATCTAAATTACCTGTAGGTTCATCTCCCATTATGATAGTTGGATTATTAATCAAAGCTCTGGCGATGGCTACTCTCTGTTTTTCTCCACCCGATATTTGTGATGCTCTTTTTTTTGCAATATGCTCGATGTTAAGGATGCGGAGCTTTTCTATGGCATTATATTCTATTTCTTCGATTGATTTTTCAGCTAACTTTTTAGCTGGTAGCATAACGTTTTCCAAAACCGAAAATTCGGATAATAAATAATGAAACTGGAACACAAAACCAATGTGCTTATTTCTGATATAAGAGAGCTTTTCGTTTTCTTGACCTGTAATCAATTCTGTATTTAAATACAAGTCACCTTCATAACCTGTGTCCATGGTAGACAATATATATAATAAAGTGGATTTTCCACATCCAGACTTTCCCATAATAGAAGCAAACTCTCCTTGATTTACCTTAAAATTAATATCTTTTAGTACGTGAAAAAGTACTGGTTTCCTGAAATATTTATTGATGTTTCTTGCTTCAAGAATTGTTTTCATAACTTAAATTATTGTCCTCTGATAATACGAACAGGATCTATTTTTTTAGCCTTTTTAGATGGTAGATAGCCAGCCAAAAAAGTTGAAATCATAGCAAAAGAGAAACCGATAATATAAAACCAGGGATTATGATTAATTGGATATGTAGAAATTGTTGGTAAAGCTTCAGTTTCAAAAGGTAAACTACCAATCAAATGAGATAATCCAAAACCTATTAGTAACCCTAAACTTCCACCAACAGCTCCTATGATCATCGCTTGACTCATAAAGATGAATTGCACATCTTTACCCGAAAATCCGATTGCTTTTAGAATAGCAATATCATTCATTTTTTCATAAATCATCATGTTTAGAATATTATAAATGCCAAAACCAGCTACAATTAATAAGGTAATAGAAACAGCATATGTAATTAGATTTCTGATTGTTGTTCCTGTTTCAAACTGGGCATTTGCGGTTTTGATATCAATAGCTTTTAATTGAAATTGTTGTTCAATTTTTTGTGCTAATGGAATTGCATCTTCGATATTAAATAGCTTTACATTGATATCAGTAATATAATTTTCGGCTTGACCTAATATTCGTTGTACTGTCTTTACATTTGCAAAACTTTGAATATTATCAATATCCGCAATACCGCTTTGATATAACCCTACAATTTTTAACGGAAAGACATCTCCTTTTATCGTACTAACCTGAACTCGATCTCCTATATCTAATGACATTTTCTCTGCCACTCCAGCACCCAATAAAATACCATTATCATTATTTTTTAATGCTTGCGGACTACCTTTAACTACATAATCTTTAAAATTGAAGAGTTCAACTTCTTGTAAAATATCTATACCGGTTAAGTTTCCTCCTAATTCGATAGAACCAGCGATATAAAATATTTGCTCTTTTATTTGAGGAATAGCACCTTTTACTTTGGGATCTTTGTTTAGATAATTGATTATTGGTAATGCATTATGAATCCTTTTTTGGCTTTGTTTTGGTTTAATTGAGTGTACAATGTTAAGTGTGTTTTGAAATTCAAAATATAGATCGGTAGGTTGTTTTTTTGAAGGCTCAATCTCATTAAAAATATGAATATGTGGTGTCTGATTGAGTATTAAATCATCTAGCATTCCATTAAGTCCAGTCATAAAACAAACCAAAGTGATGTATGAGCCAATACCAAATGTCACTCCAAGAGCTGCTGTTGCGGTTTGTTTAATTTTGGTAACCAAATGTGTTTTGGCGATGTTTAATATAACTTTTGTGTTAACCATCATTGAGGTTTGTAAATCCAAGTTTTCGAAGTAATTCCGGATAATACTTCTACAGTATCCATACTTTGTAATCCGATCTTGATTTCAGTTAACCCTTTTTCAGTTTTTACTTTATTGCCATCAACCAAATATTCTTTTGGGATAGTCAAGGTTTTTGAGATATGAGCAATTATAATATTTGCTTCTCCGGATAAACCAGGATATAATACCCCAGGACTTTTTTCAAACAGTGCTTCGACCATAAAAGTCTGGTTACGCTCATCTTTTTTCGGATAAATTTTACTCACTTTTGCTACAAAGACTTCTTCATCGTATGCATCTAAGGTTATGAGCGTCTTTTGGTTCTTTTTTATCTTTACTATGTCTACTTCGTCAACCAACATTTCTATAACAAAAACGCTATCACTCCCTAAAGAAGCCAAGGGCTCCAAAGTATTAACAACTTCTCCTGGGTTTTTATACAATGCATAAATCTTTCCATTAATTTTACTATTAATAGTGAAGTCTTTTGTGGTAATAACCGATGTTTTGTAAGTGTTTTTAGCTTGTTTTAATTGAGTTTGAAGTTCTTCCCTAGTCCTGTAATATTTGTTTTTTAACAGGCTTAAATTATTGGTAGAAAGTTCATAGGTTAATTTTTTAGTATCATATTCTACTTTTGAACCAATGTGTTGACTCCAAAGATTTTTTTGACGGCAATAGTTAATAGAATCATTTGTCATTTTTAATATTGCTGCTTTTATTTCTTCTTCTATGCTACTAAGAATAGCTGCGTTTCCGTCATAATTATTTTTTGCCAGCTCTAAAGATAATCTGGCATTTTCTGCATTTAATTTCGGATTGCTATTTATAACCTGAAGTATAGGAACCCCTTTTTTTATGATTTGTCCTTCTTCTACGAGATTTTTATCCAGGATGCCATTTACCGAAGCATAGGCTTGATATAAACTATCTGGTTGAATCGTTACCGATGAATATACTGATTCTGTAACATTACTAACCGTGGGAAGTATTTTATCTTCTTTAGTAGAGCAAGAGATAAAAATGGTAACAAAAAGTATCCTTAATACGAGGGTATGCATACGTATTTGTTTTTTATCAAATTTCTACTAAAAGAGCGGCTTTCGAAATGATATTTATCATATTTAAAACAGGGTATACCTATTATTTTTGAATAAAAATTAAACAGAGATATTTATGAAAACCAATATTCAATTTGTACAAATGCCGACAAGTGAAACCATGGAAGATTATGTACATGAAAAACTAGATAAACTATTCAAGAAATACGATTGGGTAATCAAATCTGATGTGTTTTTTAAAAAAGAAAATGATCCAAAAGGAAAAGGGAAAATCTGTACTATGGAATTGAGTTTGCCAGGACCTAAAATATATGCAACATCAAATGAACAGAATTTTGAATTAGCTTTTAAAGAAACATTAAGTGATATAGAAAAACAATTAAAAAAAAGAAAGCAAGAGTTTAAACCTTATCATTAATTATTCAAGATGTATAAACTGATATATATCATATTTTTTGAGTAAAAATAGGAGTACTTTAGCCTTGATGATAAAGAAGTGATTTATAGTTAAAGAAAGGTTTTTAGTATGGTATAGTAGAAACCAAATAGAGAAGTTAATCATGCTTAAAGGAACATAATTAGGTTTCCCTGGCTTAATAATAAGTTTAAGAATTATAATTATAAGTAATTTACAAGATTAATTTCCTATAAAGAAGCAGGTAGGTGAAGGTCTACCTGTTTCCGTTTATAAACACTTATTTAAATACTTCTGCTTTCTTAATGAAGCATTTAAATTCTATAGGATTATTACTAAAATCTAGTACAAACATTGTTTTTTGTTCTCCTGTTTGGTCTGCATATCGTGTTTGTGGAGGAATCATAAAATCAACATTATTAGCTTTTAATTTTTGTTTTAAAATATCAAATTGGTCTTCTTGTAGGATGCATCCAAAATGAGGAATGGGGACTTTAATTTTATCTACGACTCCGCAATAGTCAAGAGGAGGGATAGTATCAGAGACATGAGCAGAAATTTGATGTCCAAAGAAATCAAAATCAACCCAGTCTGTGGTTTCTCGCCCCAGAGGGCAACCTAATATTTTATTATAAAATTGTTTGGTACTACTGATGTTTTTTACTTTAAATGCAAGATGAAATATGGTGTTCATGGTTTAATATCCTTTTTTTAATGAAACTTGGTGCATTAATTCCTTACCAGATGTAAACCTGTTATAGTTTTCTACAATTTGTAATGATGCAGATTCGATATTGGTAAGACTTGCTACATGTGGAGTTATTTGAATTTTTGGATGGTTCCAGAAAGGATGATTATCTGGTAAAGGTTCTGATCTAAAGACATCAAGTATAGCCCCTGAAAGATATTTCTCCTCTAACAGATCTAATAGATCATTTTCTACAAGATGTTCACCTCTTCCTACATTAATTAGATACCCTCCAGCATTTATCTTTTTAAGGTTTGTGATATTAAGAATATTTTGAGTAGTATCGGTAAGTGGTAATATATTAATAAGTATGTCGGTGTTGTGCAGGCACCTATCCAGTTCCTGTATTCCTGAGTAACTGATTACATTGTTTATGTTTTTGACAGAAGAGGACCATCCTTTAACCTTATATCCAAGTAGACCAAGCTTTTCTGCAACAAAAGAGCCTATTTTTCCTAATCCAAGGATAGATATGTTAGTGTTTTGAATATTGGTATAGGGATGTTGTTTCCATAATTTTATAGATTGTTGGTGAGCATATATAAAGTTGTTTTTTGAGATAGATAATATAGCAGTCAACAAGTATTCCCACATATCATGAGAAAGATTATTGTCTACTATTCTGCTTAATGTAATTGTTTTACGTAGTTCTTGTGTTTTAATGATGTGCTCTACCGAAGCACCTACAGACTGAACTACTTTAAGATTAGGAAATTGCAAAAGAATGTTTTGGTGTGGTTTCCAGCATAATGCAAATTTAACTATCAGGGGATCATGTATTTCTGGATAAATCTGGATAGGGATATCAGATAATTTAGATTTTAATTTTTCTGCCCAAGGTTTAGGATCTTTGTTATTAAAAACGATCACAATACTCATAGTTTTATTTTTTTATCAAAATTAAAGATAGAAATATTCAATTCGAAGTTGATTCTTTGGTTAATGGCTATATTTGAAATTGAATAAAGTTAATTATGAAGAAATGAAGAACGAATCGGTTGTAGATAATATTGATCACAGAATACTTTCTAGTTTAAAAAAGAATTCCAGGATTTCTTTTGCAGATCTGGGGCGTATAATTAACCTTTCTCCATCTGCTGTTCGTGAGCGAATTCAGAAAATGGAAGATACAGGGATAATTAAACATTATAATCTATCTTTAGATTATAAATTACTTGGATATACAATTGAAGCTTTTGTATTAGTAAAAGTATTTCATGGAAACTTAAAAGCTCTTTTTATGCTTATAAATAAGTTGCCAGAAATCAAAGAAGCCCATCGTATTACAGGAAACCAAAATGTCCACCTCAAAGTTGTACTTAAGGATCAATTGCATTTACAAGATTTAATAGATAAGTTAATGCAATATGGAGATACAACTACTTTTTTGATATTGTCAGATATTACACCTCAAGAAACCTGAACGGTTTTTATTCTTTCGTAGTATTTATTACATGGATTTCCCATCGACTATTATTATTTAAAGCTACTAA
Organism: Aquimarina algiphila; assembly: GCF_947494415.1. Taxonomy (NCBI): domain Bacteria; kingdom Pseudomonadati; phylum Bacteroidota; class Flavobacteriia; order Flavobacteriales; family Flavobacteriaceae; genus Aquimarina; species Aquimarina algiphila. The sequence continues at coordinate 359,192 of NZ_CANLVC010000004.1, forward strand.
GTTTGATGATATAAGATAGGATTGAATTCCAGGTCGCTTCTTTAATTTATCTTTAGAAAAAATTAGATGTTCTGGACCAGACAAATGAGTTATAATAGTTCCATTTGGGTTTATCACCACTTCATCGTAGCTATATGAAATCACTTTTTTATCAAGTAGATCATTTTTCCCCAACTCCTCTTTTGCAATTTTTAGAACAATAGCATATCCGTCATTAAATGGAATAGCATTTAGGTATTCTGGTTCAATTACCGTCTTTCCAGATTTATCAATATATCCATAATAATAAATATCATTTTTTATTTGTTTAATCAGACATCTTTCGTTGCTAAAGTAAGGATAACTTTCACTTCCCTTAGAAGCTACAATATCTTCTCTATACGGTATTATTGTTTCTCCTTTTGTATTTATGAAAGCCCATTTATTTCCTTTTCGTATTGCAGCGAGCTCTTCATGAAATGGTGTAATTTCATCAATATCTTTTATAATCTGCGCGGTTCCATAAAACGAAAATAATATCAGGCCTATGCTTAAAATGAGTATTCTTTTCATCAGTATGTATCTTTTAAATTATACTTCTAAAAATAACATATGGATACCAATCATAAAATGAGAAATATCATACTATCAAAATCTTGATTAAATCTTATGAATTGATATAAAAGAATACTGGAAAAGCAAGTTAGTATATAATTTCAAAACATTTAAAAGGCCTTATATCCCCTTCTTCAAATGAAACATCGTCCACTTTTGCAAATTCTGGTCCAAGAGTACACCATGCTATAAAGGAGGTAAGTTGATCGTGATTTCCTTCGGCTTCTATATATACATTTCCGTTGCTTAGATTTTTTACATGGCCCGTGATATGGAGTTCTTTGGCTTTTTCAAGTGTATTTTTTCGATACCAAACTCCCTGAACTTTTCCTGTTACTGTAATGTTATAATGTTTTAACATTTATGATGCTTTTTGGACATATATGATAGTTTTGAAAGGTACCCAAATAATATAAAAAGTGATATAAATTCTTATAAAAATAACTTATCAAAAATCATATTTTTAAGATTTTTGGGGAGCTCGTCTCTTATATGCTTCATCTCTCCTGTTGATACATATTTACGAAGTATGAAAAATGTAGTATTAATATAATGTTCTGCTATTTCATTAGATTCAAAATCATAAGTAGAAGTCACTCCGTCAAAGGACCTTACTAAATCAATAAATTCCTTCATATGTTTTATCCTATGTTTTTTACCTTTAATAGACCACCCATTGACATATACAGCTTTTAGAAACATGGGGAGTTGAGCAATAAATTGCAAGGACTCTTCTATAGATATAATTTCTCGTAATCCATGTAAAATTGCAGATAGAATTCTACCTGCTTTATCTGGAGTCTCGCTTAAGTTCATTTCTTCAGCATATTCTTTTAAAAAAGTGTTTGCTTCTGTTGCATATCGATTAAAATTAAGTGCCATTATAAAGAGGTTTTGGTTTTCGATTATTCGAACATAAAATATAAAGTTATCATCTTCTAAAGAGGATTTGTATGATAATTATCATATTAATTGGGGATTACATCTTATAATTTTGACATTGTAAAAACACTTAATACTTACATTATGAAAAAAATTCTTGTCCCCGTAGATTTTTCTGAATATTCTGAATATGCATTAAAGGTTGCAGCAATACTAGCTAAACAACAAAATGCAGAAATTGTAGTATTACACATGTTAGGATTATCTGAAGCCGTATTGACCAAAAATGAAGGTCAGGAGATTAATGAAGCAATGTATTATATGAAACTTGCAGAAAATAGATTTAGTGCTTTTTTGGATAAAGATTATCTGGAAGGAATTAAAGTAACAGAAACTGTACAGAATTATAAGATTTTTAGTGAGATTAATGAGGTAGCACATGAAAATGATGCAGATTTAATTGTTATGGGTTCTCATGGTGTTAGTGGTTTATCTGAAGAAGTTTTTATAGGTTCAAATACGGAGAAAGTAGTTAGAACTGCAGATGTGCCTGTATTAGTGATTAAGAATCCAGTAGAAGATTTTACTATGAAAGAAGTAGTATTTGCATGTGATTTTAAGATAGAGAATATTAGACCTTATCATAATGCGATAAAACTGTTTAACTCATTTGGAGCTAATGTACATTTGTTATATATAAACCTACCGGGAGAACGATTTAGAAGCTCTGGACAGATTGAAGAAAGGGTAAGAGAATTTTTATTCAAAGCAGATTCTGGTAATATGGATATGTATAATAATGTGGTTTACTATAATGATTATAGTGTAGAAAGCGGAGTATTTAATTATAGTAATAAAATAGAAGCAGACATTATTGCAATCCCTACTCATGGTCGTCGTGGTCTGGCACATTTCTTTAACGGAAGTATAGGAGAGGATATCGCAAATCACGCAAATAAACCAGTGATAACATTTAAAATGTAATCCCATTCATATGTTGTTGTGGCCTCATAGGCGTGTATCTAAAAGACGGATGCTACGATATGCTTATGAGGCTTCTTTATAAAATACCCAAAGCGATTTCTATCATATTGCTAAAAGTGGTTTCTCGTTCTTCAATCGAAGTTCTCTCCCCAGTAACCAAAGAATCAGAAATTGTAAGAATCGAAAGGGCTCTTACATTAAATTTTGCAGCAATAGTATATAAACCTGCTGTTTCCATCTCAACACAGAGCACTCCGTATTTTGCCCAATGCTTATAAGCATCAGGGTCATCCTCATAAAATTCATCTGAAGATAATATGTTCCCTGCTTTTATAGCAATATGATTATCTTTTGCATAGTGTACAGCTTTCATCAGTAATTCAAAATTGGCAGTCGGAGCATAATCTGAGTTAACAAATCTTGTAGTATTAATTCCCGATGTAGAAGAAGCAGACATAGCGATAACAATATCTCTAAGTTGAACATTTTTTTGGTATGAACCGGCAGAGCCTACTCGAATTAGATTTTTAACTCCATAGTGATTAATGAGTTCGTGATAATATATTAAAGCAGAAGGAATTCCCATTCCCGTTCCCTGAACCGAAACTGGATTTCCATTATAAGTTCCTGTATACCCTAACATTCCTCTAACTTCATTATAACAGACGGGATCATTTAGAAAAGTGTTTGCAATCCATTTAGCACGAAGAGGATCCCCGGGAAGTAAAACTGTTTCTGCTATTTCTCCTGGCTGTGCTGAAATGTGTATACTCATCTGATTTATTTTGAAGTTACGATGGTGACTCCAGCAGATGTGCCTATTCTATCAACCCCCAATTCGATATATTGAGTTGCTGTTTTAAGATCTCGAATCCCACCAGATGCTTTTATTTTTATGGTACTCCCGTGTACTTCATTTTTCATAAGTACTATATCTTCGGGAGTAGCTCCTCCGGTGCCAAAACCAGTAGAAGTTTTTATAAAATCTGCACCAGCATTCAAGGATAATTGGCAAGCAATTCTCTTTTCTTCATCAGTAAGGTAACAGTTTTCAAAAATGACTTTTAAGATATGTTCTCCAATTTCTTTTTTAACTGCCTTGATTTCTTCCTCAACAATCTTATGATATCCAGATTTTAGTAACCCTATATTAAGTACCAGATCAATCTCATGTGCTCCATCTTTGATACATTGTTTTGCTTCATAAACTTTGGCCTTTGTGATTGTCGCTCCAAGAGGAAAGCCTACTACAGCAGCTATTTTGATATCGGTTTTCATGAGCTCACTTTCTGCCAAAGCAACATAGTAACTATTTACACAAACTGCATAGAAATGATGCTCTTTTGCTTCTGCGCAAAGTTGTTTAATATGATCAACTGTGGCATTAGCCTTTAGAAGAGTATGGTCTATGAATGTATTAAGTACCATTGTTAACGATGTGAACTTATTATATTTAAAAGGTCATTTTTTTGTAGTACTCCTGATTGCCTCCATAATTGCTTTCCGTCTTTAAATAAAATCATAGTTGGAACGCCACGAACCTGGTATTTTGATGCCAAAGGTTGGTTTTTATCCACATCGATCTTTACAATTTTGATATTTTCACCGAGATCATCTTTTACCTCCTTAAGGATGGGAGCAAGTACTTTACATGGTCCACACCAATCGGCAAAAAAATCTACCAATACAGGTGTTTTAGAATCTATTATAGTATTAAAACTACTTTTCATTAATTTTTATATTACGTTCAAAGATTAGATGTAGAAGAATATATTTATTTTGAATACTAATTTATAATAATGAATTCGAAAAACTAACCAATTTTGGGAGTATTATTATACTTTTTGATAAGATGCATAATTTTTTTAATAGGAACCTCAATAGAGTATGTTCCTGTGTAAGATGGACAAATAACACAATCGTCAAAGTAGAATTCTACAGTGTCATCATTAACCACAAAGTTGTTTTTATACGCCTTAAAATCACCTTTGGATAACTCCCAACAATCATAATATAAATCTCCAGAGCCTATACCTTCTTTTATGATAGTGTTTATAGTATTAAAAACTTCTTCTTCTGAACCTATTTCAAAAAAATCATCAAAATATATAAAATTATACGTTTTGAGATCAAAGTTGACACAATCAAAAAGGTATGTAGAGTATAACATTCCTGAATAATAATTTTCTTTATAAAGTACTACACTTATGAAATTATTTTTTGCATTGTAAATTTTGTAATCGATACTTCTTTTATCTCTAAATCTATTAATTTTTAGAGTATCACAAAGAAGCTCTTTATCTTCAAGAATCTGGTTTTCTGTTTTTTCAATATTTAAATAATTTTCTGTGATATAATCATTAAATATGGAGTGTTTAGGATTGATTTTTTCATTAAGATACGGATATTGATAATCTAGGATATAGTGATCTTCTTCTTTGAAAAAACGTTTAGAGATTACAAGCTCTTGTAATTGTGGTTTATCGTCTTCTGCGGTTATTAATCGTTCTCTTTTTATAGCCTTTGTTTTTTCTTGATTTAATTCTAAGTTATCTTCAGAAAATATTGATATAGTGTCTTTGGCTTTTTGTTCGATATGAGATTCTGTTTCTTTTTGCTCTGTTTGATGTTGAGGAGAAACTTCATTTTTACAAGAGATTAAACTTAGCAGGACAAGGCAAGCGATTAAGGTTTTCATATGTTGATTTTTTGAGTGGTATAAAAATAGGATAGCGTATGGTTAAAAAATATGATATTGATCAGGATATGGAGTACAATAAAAAAGGTGATTTTCAATTGAAAATCACCTTTTTATCAAACTAATTAAGTGTTAATTAAGAAAGCCCGTTTCCAATAATTATTGCAGAATTAATAATCAAACTAGTGATTAAAAGATCTAGAACTAATTTTGGTTTCTGAACGGTTAATATTGCGGCATTATGAGCACTACATACAACTACGCTTAGAAAAACAAGGAACATTTGTATAGGCGCATTTCCATTAAGCAATGTTGCCATAATAGCAATAGAACCCACACAAGTTGATGCTATGATAGCCAGAGCAGAATATCCTATAAAGTTTTCAGAAAAATCAGCATTTATTTTTGCATAAAGTGTCATAATTGTTACGTTTTAAATTCTAAGTAAAATTAGATACTTTAGGTTTTTTAAAATATGATAAAAATCAGCTTGAATGATAAAATAGATTAAGGCTTTTCATATAATTGTAACCGATTCTTAAGTATATTCATTTCTTCCTGAATTTTTTGTACTCGTTCTAATAGATTAATGATTACCTCTATTCCTTCGAGGTTAATTTCTAATTCTTTATTAAAAAGTAAAATTTGCTCTAGTTTTGGTAACTCATCCACACTTAAAAATACTTGTTGTCGAACGGTAATAACTTTTATCAAACCAAATTCATATAAAGAATTTATGAATGAAAATTCTATCTTATGATTTGTACAGAATTCTTTAGCAGATATGAGATGCTTTTTTGTCATTGTAATGTATTTAAAGTTTTGATAGTTCTCTAAATAATTCTTTTTGTTTTTGGGATAGATTTTTAGGTGTTTTGATAGTATAGGTGATATAAAGATCCCCAAATTGTCCTTCTCTTTTATATATAGGAAATCCTTTTCCTTTTAGCTTAATTTGTGTGTTATTTTGAGTTTCTGGTTTTACTTTCAATTTTACTTTTCCATCCAAAGTGTTAATTGTGATTTCACCTCCTAAAACGGCTGTGTATATATCAATATCTTTATTTAGATATAGATTACTTTTATCACGTTTAAAAGATGTTTTGTTTTCGATAATAAAAGTAATATACAAATCACCTTTGGGGGCACCTCCTATTCCTTGTCCACCGTGCCCTTTGATTTTGATAATTTGTCCGTTTTCAACTCCAGCCGGAATAGTAATTCTAATATTCTTTCCATTAATGGTTAGTGTTCTCTTATGAGTTTTATAAACATCCATTAAACCGAGATGTAGCTCTGCATTAAAATCCTGCCCCCGATATTTTACCTTTCCACGACCATAATCTCTATTTCTTTCTCCAAACATAGATTCGAAGAAATCAGAAAAATCTCTAGAATACTGCTGTTGTTGATTAGCATGATTGTATTGTTGTTTTGATTTTTGATGTTTTTCAAATTCTTCAGCGTGTTTCCAGTCTTTACCATATTGATCGTACTTTTTACGATTTTCGGGATTGCTTAAAACCTCATTTGCTTCATTAATTTCTTTAAATTTCCTTTCTGCTTCCTTATCATTTGGATTTAAGTCTGGGTGGTATTTTCTTGCCAATTTTCGATAAGCCTTTTTAATATCACTTTCAGAAGCATTTTTTGGAATCCCTAATATTTTATAGTAATCGATAAATTCCATGTTCTTATTCAGAATTAAATTTTATCTTCAAAAAGTAGTTTTAGTCTCCCCAACATCATTAATTCTGATTTGTTTTTTCCAGAAAATGCACCAGCAATTGCATTGGCTGTTGTCCAAATTAGTTGTTTTATAGCATCTTTAAAATGTGATTTGTTTTCATGATAATACGCTTCAAACTGTTTAAAACTTTCTTCGGCATTAAGTTCTTCATTATCTAACCAATCAAAAACAATTTCGATCTGAAAAGATGCGTCTACGCCAAATTCATCTTCAATGTCATCTATTTTTAACCATTCTGATTTCGCGATTTTTCTTAAAGTATCATACTCAGATTTACGAACTACCTTATCCGAGGCAGCAACGGCATAAAATAGTTTTCCGAGATTTTGATAAAATGTAATTCCTATATTTTGTGCAGTTGTCATGATTATATAAAATTTATCAATTTGTGAGATAAATTTAGGAAGTGATGTTGAGTATTTTTATGATATAAATCAGGTTTAAAAAAGAGATTGGTAAAAGGAATTTTTCATAATTTTCAGTTAAAGTATCCTAGAGAATGCTAATAACAAATGGGAAGTACAAGTTTTTATTATCGTTTGTATTATTTTTGGAGGTAAAATTTAATACAACAATAAGAAGGGATTATTTTGGAATTATTTTTTTGAAGTCAATCTATATACAATAAACAACCACTACTTAATATTTATATGAAGGTTTTTGAAAAACAAAGTAATATTTTTAGACTCTTGTCAGAAGGTGTTTCTGAAGGTATTGTGGTTGTAAATGAAGATCAGGTCATAGTAGCATGTAATGGATCAGCAAATGAGATATTTGGATATGAAACCGATGAATTAATAGGAAAGCCACTAAATATTCTTATTCCGCGAGAACACCATAAAGAACATAAAGGACACTTTGAAGGTTTTGTGCGTAACAAAGAAAAAAGGTCTATGGGTAATGGGAGAGATATCCACGGAGTACGAAAGGACGGTACCAAATTCCCAGTAGAAGCGGGATTAAACCCATTTTCTATTTATGGAAATAATTATGTAATGGCTCTAGTGATTGACATTTCTTTTCGTAAAGAACAGGAACGGCAGATCAGAGAATTAAATGCAAGGTTAGAAGAAAGAATAGAAGAACGTACAGAAAAATTACATAGTACAATTGAAGAATTAAAAGAAGAGGTAAAACTACGAATGGAAGCTGAAGCCAAGGCTAAGGAAGCTTTAGAAAAAGAGCGAGATCTTAATGAGTTAAAAACGAAGTTTCTCTCTTTGGTTTCTCACGAGTTTAAAACACCATTGAGCGGTATTCTTACTTCAGCAACACTTGCAGGAAAATATACTCAAACAGAACAACAAGAGAAAAGAGAAAAACATCTGGGTACGATCAAAAATAAAGTGAAATACCTTAATAATATTCTAAATGATTTTTTATCCATTGAGCGTTTAGAAACAGGTAAAGTTTGTTACAAGTACAGTAGCTTTCCTTTGAGCAAAGTAATTAATGAAGTGATTTATAATGCAAATATGCTACTCAAAGACGGGCAAAGGATTAATTACCCCAAAGACATTGATGGTTATGTTATAGAATTTGATGAAAAAATTCTGGAACTTGTCTTGTCAAACCTAATTAACAATGCAATTAAATATTCTGGGGAACATACAACTATAGATTTAGAAGTTGGCTTTGAAGATAACATCCTTACATTTACCATTATCGATCAAGGAATTGGAATTCCTGAAAAAGAACAAGGTTTTATTTTTAAACGATATTTTAGAGCAGAAAATGCATTACTGGATCAAGGAACCGGAATAGGATTAAATATTGTAAAAACCCATCTAGAAAATCTTGGTGGAAGTATTATCTTTAAAAGTGAAGAAAATCAAGGATCTACTTTTACCGTAACCATACCAACCACCAATACATAACGACCAATAATAATTAGGTAAACCGATGAAAACTATCCTTTTAATAGAAGATGATACTGCACTAAGAGAAAATACTGCAGAGCTTTTAGAGCTTTCTGATTATAAAGTAATTACGTCGCCAAATGGCAAATTGGGAATAACAAAAGCAAAAGAAGAGAAACCAGATATCATTGTTTGCGATATTATGATGCCCGAGGTCGATGGCTATGGGGTACTCGAGGCTTTGTCTTATGATACAAATACAAATCATATTCCTTTTATATTTTTATCTGCAAAAACTGAACATAAAGAAATTCGAAAAGGAATGGATTTGGGGGCAGATGATTACTTAACCAAACCTTTTGAAGAAGATGAATTATTAAGTGCAATAGAAAGTCGTTTAGCTAAAGCAACTATAATTTCAAGAATTCTTGAAGAGCAAAATCAACGTACTGAAACAAAAACTGAGGATGAAGAAGGATTTAGAAACCTAAATGAACTCAAGAATTTTTTTGATGATCATGGTGAAATTTCTAATTTTAAAAAAGGAGGCATAATCTATAAAGAAGGAGAGCATTCTAATAAAATATATCTTATTCTAAAAGGAGTTATTAAAAGCCATAAAATGGATGAAAGTGGTAAGGAATTAATAACAGCACTATATAAAGCCGATGATTTCTTAGGGTTTTCTTCTTTCGTAGATAATACTCCATATCAAGAATCTGCTACTGCGGTTGAAGACACTGAATTGGCCGGAATATCAAAAAACAATCTCAAAGAGATTTTGGAAAAGAGCAAAAATATTTCTCTGGAGTTGATGGAACTGTTAACCGATAATCTTTCTGAAATTAAAGAACAACTATTACAGATGGCATATAGTTCGGTGAGAAAAAAAACAGCACAAACCATTTTACAATTTGCTCAGGTTTTAAATAAAAAGCCAGAAGATAGCATCAAAATATCAAGAAATGATCTGGCTAGTGTTGCTGGAATAGCTACAGAAAGTTTAATTCGTACGCTATCAAATTTTAAGAAAGATGGGCTGATCGAAATCGAAGGGCGTAATATTCGAATATTAGATTTAGCAGGTCTTCAGTTAGTTGAATAAAAATAGTGCTAAACTGATTTTTGTCATTCTTTTCATAAATACATCCTAATACATTTGTTGTGTTAGAAAGTATTTAAGATGAAGAATATCCTGATCCCTACAGATTTTTCTGAAAATTCATGGAATGCCATAAGTTATGCCCTTTCATTTTTTAGAAAAGTAAATTGTAATTTTTATATTCTACATGTTTCTCCCTTTGAAGAAATGATAGGCGGAGATTCTTTCTATGCTTCAAAAGATACAGTCATAGAAAAACATACACATAATAATAAAGAGCAAATGCAGTCATTGCTCAAAAGCATAGAAAAATTACCTTTAAATACGAAACATCGATTTTTCACTATAAATGAATATATTTTTTTTGTTGATGCAATTAGAAAACAAATTCAGGAAAAAAATATTGATTTTATTGTTATGGGAACCAAAGGAGCTTCTGGACTCAAAGAAAAAACTATAGGAAGTAATACAGGTGATGTGATTACTAAGGTAAAATGCCCGGTTTTAGTAATTCCAGAAAAAGCTACATATACCAAGCCAAAAGAGATTGTATTTCCTACCGATTATTACATGTATTATAAAAGTAGAGTACTAAATACTATTAGTGAAATACTCTATATGAATAATGCAAGTTTAAGAGTGTTGCATATTGCCAAAAAGGAACAAGATCTAACTACTTTACAAGTGAAAAATAAAGATTTTCTGGACGACTCCCTTGACAACCTAGATCATAGTTTTCATTTTTTATCCAATACGAATATGGAAGAAGCAGTGCAGTGTTTTATTGAGAGTCGAGAGATTAATATGATTACTATGATAGCTAAAAACCTTAATTTTTTCCAACGTATTTTATTTCATCCTATGGTCGAAAAGATAAGTTATCATACCAACATTCCTTTTTTGGTATTGCATGAATGATATAACTGCGCAGCTTTAATGAATTGAAGAATTTAATGTGTTTCGTTTTGATTGGTGCTATATAAGTTGAACTTAGGTTATAATAGAATTTTAAATAGGAGTAGAAACTACTCAAAATAAAAAATAAAAAAATGCGAACAAACTTAGTTCATAAATACAATATTCCAGGGCCCAGATATACAAGTTATCCAACCGTGCCATATTGGGATGACAATACATTTTCATTAAAAAAATGGATAACATCTATACAAAGATCATTTAATGAAAGTAATGATGATGAAGGAGTAAGTCTTTACATTCACCTTCCGTTTTGCGAAAGCATGTGTACATTTTGCGGATGCAATAAGCGAATTACCAAACGACATGATGTAGAAGTCCCATATATCAAATCATTATTAAAAGAATGGAGTTTATATCTCAATCTTTTTGAAACCAAACCCAAAATAAGAGAATTGCATTTAGGAGGAGGTACTCCTACGTTTTTTTCTGCTAAGAATTTACAACATTTAATTCATGGTATTTTTAGTGGAGTAGAACGTGCAGAAAACTGCGAGTTTAGTTTTGAGGGACACCCTAATAATACAACTCGTGAACATTTACAAGCATTATATGATTTAGGTTTTAGAAGGGTGAGTTTTGGAGTACAAGACTATGATGAGGTTGTGCAGAAAGCAATTCATAGAGTACAGCCTTTTGAGCGTGTAAGGGAAGTTACAGAAGCAGCAAGAGCTATTGGTTATACATCTGTGGGACATGATATTATTTTTGGTTTACCATTTCAAACTGAAAAAGGTATAGTAGATACAGTTTTAAAGACAAAAGAATTACTTCCGGATCGATTAGCATTTTATAGTTATGCTCATGTACCTTGGCAAAAAGGGAATGGACAACGAGGATTTAAAGATGCTGATTTACCTACTGGGGCTCAAAAAAGAAAGCAATATGAGATGGGTAAGAAGTTGTTGTCAGAGGTTGGTTATATAGAAATAGGCATGGATCATTTTGCGTTAGAACATGATACTCTATTTCAATCCATGAAAAGTCAAACGTTACATCGCAATTTTATGGGGTATACTGCTTCTAAAACGCATGCAATGATTGGTTTAGGAGTATCTTCAATAAGTGATAGTTGGTATGGTTTTGCTCAAAATGTGAAAAATATAGAAGAGTATCAACATCTTATAAACGAAGGGATTATTCCGGTATATAGAGGTCATATGCTTGATAAGGAAGACGAAATTATTAGACAGCATATTTTAAATTTGATGTGTCATTTTGAAACCAATTGGAAGAATGATATTATGTATTTTAAGGAATTACCAGAAGTAGTACAGAATCTCGAAGAATTAGCACTGGATGGATTATTAGTTAAAAATGATCATAGTATAAAAGTAACAGAAAAAGGAAGGCCTTTTGTTCGTAATATATGCATGGCATTTGATCTGAGATTGCAACGAAGTAAACCTGAAACTACATTGTTTTCTATGACAATATAAATTTTCACTAGAATTAATGACATTCAAAGTCTGCAGAAACCATTTCTACTGCAGGCTTAGGAGAAAGATAAGGAATACCTAAACCAAGCCCTCTTATAATAAATAATAATCCGATAATAACAACAAACACCGGGATAGCTTTTTGAATGTGCTGTCTCACTTTTCTAGTTAAGAAATTTCCGGCATAAACTGCTACAGTCATTAAGGGTATAGTGCCTAATCCAAAGAAAACCATATATAAACTCCCCTCAAAAATTTGACCAGAAGCGATAGCTCCAAAAACTGCCATGTACACTAAACCACAGGGTAGAAAACCATTTAAAAAACCAATTGAAAGAAAGGTGTCGGGTGTTTTCTTTTTAAGAGCAATACCCAATGCATTTTTTACTTTGGTAATGACTTTATATATTGGTTTAGAGATATTATATTTATTAAGGGTCTGATGAGGAATTAATATGAGGATAATCATCAACACTCCTACAGCAATAGACAGATTTTGTTGTAGGCCAAATATATTTAGACTTTTTCCAATAATTCCGAAGAATAATCCAATTATACAGTAGGCTATCAGTCTGCCAAAATGATATAGGAAAACTCGAAAAATTTTCTGAAAAGTATTTGATTGATGTACAGGCAACATAAAAGCTATCGGGCCGCACATTCCAACACAGTGAAAGCTTCCTAATAATCCTAATATGAGTGCCGATAATAACATTTTTTAGTATGTAAATGATTTTTTAAACAAGTACGAAGTGTCGTTATACTCCCAATTGATTATTATATTCCAGCGCCCTTCTATTATATTTTCATCTTTGATTATCATTTTAGAACTAGAAAGCGAGATAGGAATTTCAAAATCCAGTTTTTTATTTGAAGGACGATATAGAGATACTATTCCAGAAATATCACTAGGGTTCTTGTCTTTGGGAAAAGAAATAACTAACCCCTCGATAGTGGTATGAATTAAGATATTGTTTTCTAGATTTTTTGAATTTTTCTCGGCATCGATTTCATTCTGAAAAGCAAGTTCTTTCTTATAGTAATCTTCTGTTACAAGATCATGTTCATATTTTTTTTCAGTATTCATTCGCACAACAAAATATAGGATGAAAGAAATGAATCCTATAAACACTAATACTATAGCTGTTCCCCAGTTTATTTTCATAATTTTTTATTTTGGATGTACTGGTATAAATACGTCTTAACCGATACTTTTACCTATAACTTCTTGGGCCTAAAAAAGCCGTTATTGTTGTTTCAATTAATTTACCACCACTGTAGACACCAATTTTTAATCTGTTACTATCACCTTCTAATGCAGCTGCATTAATTTCTATAAATAAAGTCCCTTCGGCCAAACCTTGTTTTGGGACGGTAAAATTTTTATGAGTAACCAGCTCTATTTTTCCTTTATGAGATAACAATTCGAAGTGAACATCTTTAATCTCTGTTGTTGTTTTATTGACTAGTTTATACGTGTATACATTACTAATTATATTATCGTCCTTATGATCGTATAATTGTCCTGGTAATCGTAGGATATTAGCTTCTACATCATTTCGTAAAAAAGACATTCCCAGAAGAACACCTATTAGAATTACAAGTACAGCACTGTATCCTTTTAACCTAGGAGTGAACTTAAATTTTGCTTTTTTTGCAATATTATCTTCACTGGCGTATCGTATTAATCCTTTTGGTAGATTCACGCTTTCCATCATATGGTCGCATGCATCAATACAAGCGGTGCAGTTTACACATTCGAGCTGTGTGCCATTACGAATATCAATTCCGGTTGGACATACATGGACACACTGAAAACAATCAATACAATCTCCTTTTCCTGTAGTTGGACGATCTTCATTTTTCTTAAACTTTGCTCTTCCAGCTTCTTTTTCTCCACGTTTATAATCATAAGCAACAACTATAGATTTGGAGTCTAGAAGTACGCCTTGTAATCGACCATAGGGGCAAGCTATAATACAAACTTGTTCTCTAAACCATGCAAATACAAAGTAAAAGACAGCAGTAAATATAAGTAAGGAAATTAATGTGCTAATATGCTCAGAAGGGCCATCTATGATGTATCGTAGTAACTGATCGCTTCCTATTAAATAAGCCAAAAATATGTTTGCTATAAAGAATGAAATGATAAAAAATATAATCCATTTCATCCCTCTTTTTCTTATTTTTTCAGCATTCCAGGATTGCTTATCTAGTCGTATTTGTTTTCCTCTATCTCCTTCAATCCAATATTCGATTCTTCGAAATACCATTTCCATAAAAATGGTTTGTGGGCATACCCAACCGCAGAAAAGTCTTCCAAATGCAACTGTAAATAGAGTAATAAATAGAACACCTATAATCATTGAGATTACGAAGAGGTGAAAATCCTGTGGCCAAAATGGAGCTCCAAATATGTTAAAACGTCGTTCTAAAACATTAAATAGTAAAAATTGATTTCCGTTTATTTTTATAAATGGTGCAGAAAACAAAAAGATAAGTAACCCATAGCTTACCCATTTGCGATAAGAATAATATTTGCCGCTTGGTTTTTTAGGATACACCCAGGCACGTTTACCTTCTTCGTTGATGGTACCGATAGAATCTCTGAATTTTTCGTTTGCGGGTGTTTCCAAAGGAATATTATTTTAAGTTTTGATATAAGGTTCCAGAAACATTAATGATTTACAACTATGCTTGTCGAATCAGAAATAGTTTCGGGGATCTCTTCTTTAGGAGTTTCTTCTTGAGATGCATCTGGATCAATCCATATTTCACCTTGAGCTTCTTTAGGTTCGGCAGGAGTTGTTCCCCCGAGAGAAATCACATAACTTGCTACTTGAGCCATTTCTGCAGGCTTCAGAGTTTGTTTCCAGGCAACCATTCCTTTTCCATCACGTCCTCCTTCAGAGATGGTCCTGAATACATTTTTAATACCGCCTCCTAAAATCCAATATTCATCGGTAAGGTTAGGCCCAATACCACCACCACCATCAGCTTTGTGACATGCTACACAATTTGTAGTGAAAACTGCTTTTCCAGCGTTAATATCTGAGGCTTCTGTAAGCAGAGTTACTGTGTTTATATCGACTAAGTCTTTTGCAGTTTTTTTGTATTCTTCGATAGCAATTTTGGCTTCGGCAACCTCAGTTTCATACTCTTCTGTTTGTGTATAATCATTGAAAATATGAAAGCGAACTAAATATACTGCTCCAAATACGATGGTTGCATAAAAACCATACACCCACCATGGCGGGAGATTATTATCCAGTTCCTGAATCCCATCATAATTATGATCAAGAATAATCTCACCTTCTTCTTCTACAGGTTTACTATCCAATAATTTTAGATAGATCTTTTTAATCCACCCAAATTGTTTTTCTTTTTTAGTTTTTTCTGCCAGGAGATAACGTTCTTGGGCCTCTGGATTTAAAGAGCGAAACAAGATGCTTCTTAAAGCCTGTAAACTAATCTCTATCGCCACAATAAATAGTAAAACCATTCCTAAGACTAACCATGTTAATGGTTGTGCAATGAATGCAGATTGTTCTCCAGATTCGACAGTAAGTTCTATTAATATATAAGCAATACCTAAAAAGGCAAGCACTCTTAAATAGGATGAAGTACTTCTCATGATTGTATATCGTTTTCGGTTTCTAAAGGAATTTGACTTACCTCTTTTATATGTTCTTTTTTTGCTGTGATCACCCACCAGAATAATCCGGCGAAGAATATAAAAAATATGAGTAATGAAATCATAGGATAGATCTCAATACCTTCAATACTCTCCATGTGACCTTTTATAAATTTTAGCATGGCGTTTATTCTTTAGTTTGAACTACGTTCTCTTGGTTTTTAACTTTTATATCAGTTCCTAATCTTTGGATATATGCTATGAGCGCAACGACTTCTCTATCGCGCATTTCGATAAAATCCAATCCGTTTTCCTTGGCATATTTTTTATCAGCTTCATATGTTTTTGCAAAATCAGGGTCGGTGTACAGATTTTTTTCAATTTGCGTTGCTTGCTCATCCATCCACTGTTGTGCTCTGTCTATCTCTTCTGGAGTATAAGGGACACCCAGAGATACCATAGCATTCATTTTATCTTCGGTTTGTGAACGATCAAGTTTGTTTTTAATCAACCATTTATAACTAGGCATAATTGATCCTGATGAGGTGGTTTGTGGATCATAAAAATGATTTAAATGCCAGTTATCAGAATATTTTCCTCCAATTCTCATTAAATCGGGTCCAGTACGTTTACTTCCCCAAAGGAAAGGGTGATCATATACATATTCACCAGCTTTAGAATATTCTCCATAACGTTCTACTTCACTACGGAATGGTCGAATCATTTGTGAATGACAGGATACGCAACTTTCTCGTATATAGAGATCTCTTCCTTCAAGCTCAAGCGGAGTATAAGGTTTTACACTGGTTATTGTTGGAATATTGGATTTTACCATTATGGTAGGAACGATTTGAACAATACCACCAATCAAAATTGCAATTGTAGCAAAGATGGTTAGTTTAACAGGTCTTCTTTCTAGCCAGGTGTGGTACCCTTCGTTAGCAGTTCTAAATCGGGTTACTTTTTGTAACGGAGCAGCTTCGGCTAATTCATCAGTAACTTTACTACCACTTTGTATCGTTTTAATAATGTTATATAGCATTACAAAGGTTCCCAAAATAAACAAACTACCTCCGATAGCACGCATCCAATACATAGGAATGATTTCATTAACTGTTTCTAAGAAATTACCGTAGGTAAGTGTCCCATCGGGATTAAATTGTTTCCACATAGATGCCTGCACAAAACCGGCAACATACATTGGTAGTGCATACATGATAATCCCCAAAGTACCAATCCAGAAATGTAAATTAGCAAGGCCTGTAGACCATAATTTTGTTTTGGTTAGTTTTGGTACCATCCAGTAGATCATACCAAAAGTTAAAAATCCATTCCATGCTAAAGCTCCAACATGAACATGTGCTATAATCCAATCACTAAAATGAGCAATAGCATTTACGTTTTTTAAAGAAAGCATTGGCCCTTCAAAAGTGGCCATACCATAACCTGTAATGGCAACTACCATAAATTTTAAAACGGGATCAGTACGTACTTTATCCCACGCTCCTCTTAAGGTCAAGAGGCCATTAATCATACCTCCCCATGATGGAGCAATAAGCATTACAGAAAATGCTACACCAAGATTTTGTGCCCAATCAGGTAAAGATGAATATAGAAGGTGATGAGGTCCTGCCCAGATATAGATAAATATTAAAGACCAGAAATGGACAATAGATAATCGATATGAGTATACAGGTCTATTGGCAGCTTTAGGAACAAAATAGTACATTAATCCTAAGAAAGGAGTGGTAAGAAAAAATGCAACTGCATTATGGCCATACCACCATTGTACTAATGCATCCTGAACACCTGCATATACAGAATAACTTTTTAAAGCACTTACAGGAAGTTCGAGGCTATTAAAAATGTGTAAAACCGCAACAGTAACAAAAGTGGCAAGATAAAACCAAATTGCTACATACATATGCCGTTGTCGTCTTCTTAAAATAGTTCCTATTAAGTTCCATCCAAAAACTACCCAGATGATGGCAATAGCAATGTCAATTGGCCATTCGAGTTCTGCATATTCTTTTGATGAAGTATATCCTAATGGTAATGTTATTGCGGCTAAAACAATAATAAATTGCCAACCCCAAAAATTAATATTACTTAATGCATCGCTAAACATTCGGGTTTTTAGCAACCTCTGGGTAGAGTAATAGACTCCTGCATAGATAGCGTTACCTACAAAAGCAAAAATAACGGCATTTGTATGTAATGGTCTTAAACGACCAAAACTCAACCATGAGATACCATCTGTTACATTAGGGAATAAAAACATGAATGCTAGTAGTAGACCTACAGACATTCCTACAATGCCCCAAAACATGGTTGCATATAAGAATTTTTTCACGATTTTATTATCGTAATAGAATTGTTCCATTTCCATATTATGATTGTTTAGTTTTATTGGATTCTGAAGATTTTTCTTTGTTTTCTTTTATAAGTTCATCCTCAAAGAGCATTCGAATAGAGGGAGTGTACACATCATCATACTGTCCATTCCTGACAGATATAATAAAACTTATAAAAAAGACGATGGCAACGATAATACTAATCGTTAAGAGTACATAGATTACACTCATGCTTACTTTGATTGTGAGCCAAAAGTATGTTTGAAGATTTTCTTAAAAAATGACATTTGTCAGGTTTTAATAATAAAGGATCATTCTAGGCTTAAACCAACTCTCAGTACCTGTTTTTGAGGTGTAAAATGTTAATAATTGTTAAAATAGTACCTTTTTATACATAGTACTGTAACAAAAATAAACTCTTGACGTCTAGTAAGTATAAATAACAATTAAATATATAAAATATGAGAACTTTAGATAGCAACAGAATTACAAGAAAATTAAGCGCAACTATAGGATATACCTGGAACACAAAGAGACGTTACAGATAACCTAAATACTAACATCAAGAGATAACAATTATATAATCAAAAACAATTAAAATATAGAAATTATGAGAACCTTAGATAGCAATAGCATTACAAGAAAATTAAGTGCAACCAAAGGATATACCTGGAACACAAAGAGACGTTACAGATAATCTTACTATAAAAACCAAAAGATCAATTTATATATCAAAATCATTAAAATACAGAAATTATGAGAACTTTAGATAGCAACAGAATTACAAGAAAATTAAGTGGAACTGTAGGATATACCTGGAATACAAAGAGGCGTTATAAATAACGATAGTTAAATTTTACATCAATCAACTCCCGAAACAACAGGGACCAAAAACTAATCATCATGAGAACTTTAAGAAACATCAGAAAAAGACTAAAATCAGCGACACAAAAACAAAATATGTTTTTGGATTGCACAACAAATCTTTACAATTATGACGAGACTTTGTTTAGAAGAATTAAATGCTATGCGCATTAAGTGGAGTGTTATTATGTGTTGATAAGGCTAAATTCTATTAGGATTTAGCCTTTTTTTTTGCAATACACTGATTTTTCCTATTTCATTTTATAGGTGACATTTATCATACAATACTTTCAAATTCTTTAAGAACTTTATAGAAGTTAATAGAGTATTCACTTTTAAATTAAATCGTTATGCGAAAGAATTTAGGAAAGATAGATGCTATCATTAGAATCATTTTAGGTGTAGTATTAGCATATTTATTTTATAACAATTTTATATCTGATACCTTAGGAATTGTTTTATTATCAGTATCAGGAGTATTAGTTATTACTGGTTTTATGGGTTGGTGTCCATTATATAAATTATTTGGGATAGCCAGTTGTAAAGTAAAGAATTAGCTTAATAAAGATCTTTAATCTATAATAATTTGTATATTCTTAGACCAGCAATAATTAGATAGAAGTCTGTATTTTGTCCTGTGCTTAAATTTTATTTTTTCAGAGTGTAAGATAAACTCAATCGTTTCTGGTTTGATTATATATCCGCCCCAATACTTAGGTTTAGGAATGATTTTGTTTTTAAATTTTGTTTTATACTTTTTTAGGCGGTCCTGTAATACTTTTCTAGAAGAAATCACATCACTTTGATGAGATACCCATGCACTTAATTTACTTCCTTCTGGACGTGATTCAAAATATCCTTCAGATAGATTTTCTGGGATTTTTTCTGCTTTTCCAGTAATAAGGACTTCACGTTTTGAAGCAGTCCAATTAAAAGAACAAGAAACTCTATTGTCCTTTGCTATCGCTTTTCCCTTCTCACTATGGTAATTAGTAAAAAAAACAAAACCTTCCCAGGTAAAACGCTTTAATAAAACAATTCTGTTTTTTGGAAAACCATCTAAACCTATAGTTGATAATATCATCGCATTAACCTCGTCTTCTGGATGAGCTTTTTCGACTTCATAAAACCATTGCTGGAAATGTGCCATTGGGTTATGGTCCTCTGTAGTTTCCATATTTAATGTGTTTTAAACATTTAGGAACAAATTATAAATCCTTATGATTATCATTTACTTTTTGACCTATCCAATTGGTTAGTATGGTAACATATACTATTATTGATATCGAACTCAAAGGCATTAATATTGCAGCTATTATTGGAGAAAGCTGACCAGTCACAGCAAAATAAAGTCCAACACAGTTATATAAAAAAGATAATATAAAACTTGATTTAATAATTTTAATAGCATTTTTAGATATCATAAGATAGGTTGATATCTTATCAAATTGAGAGGCATCTAAAATTCCATCACAAGCCGGCGAGAATACATTTACATTTTCTGATACAGCTATACCTACATCACTTTGTGCTAAAGCTCCGGCATCATTTAACCCATCGCCAACCATAATTACTTTTTTATGTTGTTGTTGTAACATTTTTATATAATTAAGTTTATCATCGGGTTTTTGATTAAAGATTAAAGAAGTGTTTTCTGGCAATACTTTTTGCAAGTATTCCTTTTCACCTTCATTATCACCTGATAATATGGCTAGTTGATAGTTCTTAAATAGTTGATTAAATACTTTTTTTACACCATTTCTATATTGGTTATGAAAAGTATAATGGCCCTTATATTCATCATTAGTACTTACGTGCACAGTTGTATTAAATACTTTAGAAAGGTCTTCATTTCCTACAAAGTTTGGAGAGCCTATTTTAATGGTATGATCGGCAGATTTACCTTCAATACCTTTGCCCACATATTCCTGATATTCATCCAAAGTTAGAATATCATGTTCTGCTAAAACATTATAAAGTGTTCTGCTAAGCGGATGATTTGAAGCTCGAAGTGTATTTTTGAGCAAAGATTCTTCCTCTGGAGTTAATTGCATTCCTTCATAAGTTACGTTACTCGTTATCGTGGTGGTTATGGTACCCGTTTTGTCAAAAATAATAGTATCAGTCAATGCTAATCGTTCTATTACATCTGCATTTTTAAGGTAAAATTTATTTTTTCCGAAGATTCGCAGAATATTACCTAATGCAAAGGGTCTCGCTAATGCTAATGCACATGGACAAGCAATAATAAGTACTGCCGTAAAAACGTGTATAGCTTTTGAAACATCTGTAAATAACCAATATGAAGTAGAAATTATAGCGATACACAAAATAGCTATTGTGAAGTATTTACTTATAATATCAGTGAGATTAGTAAAAGATGCTGATTTATCAGTGTTAAATACATCATTACTCCAGAGTTGAGTAAGGTAACTTTGTTCTACTGATTTTAATACTTCGATTTCAATAGCCCCATAAAGTTGTCTCCCTCCTGCAAAAAGAGTATCGCCTGACTGTTTATGAACAGAATCACTTTCTCCGGTTACAAAACTATAATCGATTTGCGCATTACCATCGATAAGAATGGCATCTACGGGGATCAATTCACCATTCCTAATCAACAATCGATCTCCCTTTTTGATATCATAAATTTGTATGTTTTCTTCTTTTCGTTCTTTTTTATGCTTCGCAGTCGAAATTCGTGTTACTGCGATAGGAAAATAGGACTTGTAGTCTCTTTCAAAAGATAAAAAGGAGTAGGTTTTTTTCTGGAAAAATTTCCCAAGCAGTAAAAAGAATACTAAACCGGTTAGGCTATCAAAAAAACCAGTCCCCCAATCAAAAATAATTTCTGCTGTACTACGTAAAAAAAGAACCAAAATTCCTAAAGCAATGGGGACATCGATATTTAATAATTTAGAACGCAAACCTTTATATGCTGAAATAAAATACTCCTGTGCAGCATAAAAAACTACAGGTATAGAAAAGGCAAACATTAACCATCTAAAAATAGGTTTGTATTGCTCAAGCCAGTATTCTGATACTTCAAAATACTCTGGAAAGGACAGAAACATTACATTTCCAAAAGCAAAACCTGCAATGCCTAATTTATAGAGTAAACTCCTATCAATTTTCTTTTTTGCTGTAGCATAATCATCAAGACTAATATAAGGTTCGTAACCTATAGTATGAAGTAAAATAACTACTTCCTTAAGTGAGATAGCATCACTTTTAAAGGTGATACGAACCGTTTTTTTTGGAAAGTTCACTTGGGAAGCGGTAATTGCAGTTTGAAGTTTATGTAAGTTTTCTAAAATCCAAATGCAAGAGCTACAGTGTATATGAGGAATGTATAGTGTTATGATTTGGGTATTTCCGTTATCAAATTCGATTAATTTTTTAGCAATAATATCAGTATCGAGATAATCGTATTTTCCTTGAATTTCTTTAGGAATGGCTCCAGGAGCAGACTGTAGGTCATAATAGCAGGATAGATCATTAGACGAAAAAATATCATATACGGTTTTGCACCCATTACAGCAGAATGTTTTTTGATCAAATTTAATTACCGTTTTACCACAATCAATTCCGCAGTGAAAACAAGTAGACTCAGACATAAAAATCTATTTGTTGCAAATTTGAAGAAGTATGGTCTGATAAACTATGACAAATATCATAATTGCCAGACTGATAAAAATCATAGTTTTTGCCTCTCTTAAGACTTAGTTTTGAATGCACTATGTCATAAAAAAGAACCAAATGAGAAAAATAGTAATCCCTACAGATTTTTCAGAAAATGCAATGAATGCTTTACAATATGCTGTTGAACTTTTTAAGTATGAGAGATGTGAGTTTTTTATTTTAAATGCATACGCCGATGAGGTGTATGAGAATAACACTCAGGTATCCAGAGATGTTTTTGAAGAACTAAAAGAAACGGCATATAAGAACTCTAGTGTTGCATTACATAGTACGTTGTCTACATTAGAAGAAATATCTCCAAATCCACGACATAAATATATTGCTTTACCAGTATTTGGAAGTCTGGTTGATGAAGCAAATGATTTGGTGGATAAGGAAAATATAGATATTGTCATTATGGGTACCAGAGGCAAAACAGATGATAGAAAACTTACTTTTGGAAGTAATACCTTACAGGTGCTTAAATATGTAAAATGCCCTTTATTGGCAATTCCCAGTAATTGTAAATACCAACAACCAAAGAATATTTTATTTCCCACAGACTATCTTTTACCCTTTAAAAGAAGAGAATTAAAGCTGTTAAGTACATTAACTAAAAGTTTTAGATCTGTTATCAATTTTCTATATGTTTCAGATTATGATAAACTTTCAATAAGGCAAGAAGATAATAAGGCATTCATATTGGATTCATTACCAGATATAGAATTGGTATTTCATAGAGAAGATGCAAAAAACCTTACCAATGCAGTTAATGGATTTATAGAGAAGAACAAGATAGACTTTTTGGTGATGGTAAACTCAAGACATTCTTATCTGGAGAATATTTTATATCAGTCTACTATCGATAAAATAGGATTACATATTAAAATTCCATTTTTAGCTATGCAGAATTTAAAACGATCTTAAGACAGATTTTATCAGTACAGGTTTGAACAACTAATACATACATAAGATGAAACAAATTTTGTTACCTACCGATTTTTCTGATAATGCATTTAATGCAATCAGATATGCAATGCATTTTTTTAAACATGAGGAAGTTACTTTTTATCTTCTCAATACATTCACCCCAGTATCTTATCATGCAGGATATCTTATCGAAAATCCAACATTATATGGACTAGAGGATGTAGCAATGGTAAATTCTAAACGTGATATTAAACGGACCGAGGAGAAAATTAGGGCAGAATTTGATAATCCAAAACATAGTTTTGTTAGATTATCAGCTTTTAATACGTTGATCGGCGAAATTGAGGAAGTGCTAGAAAAGTATGCTATTGATCTTATTGTAATGGGTACAAAAGGAGCTACGGGTGCCAAAGAAATATTTATAGGGACACATACAATGTACACTATCAAAAAAGTAAAATGTCCTGTTATTGCGGTTCCTTCTAATTTTGAATTTGAAGCGCCAAAAGATGTTTTGTTTCCAACAGATTATAATTTTAATGTAAATAATGCATTTCTGCCATTGATAAAAGAAATATGCGATAAGCATATATGTAGACTTAATATTTTAAATGCATATTATGGAGTACCCTTAAATGATGATCAGCAAAAAGTTAAGGATTTTCTTGATATATATTTTAAAGATAACGCTCATGTTTTTCATATTGCCGATGGAATGGATGTACTAGAAGCCGTAGAAGATTTTCAGAAAAAGTATAAAATCAATTTATTGGTAATGATCCATAATAAACATTCCTTTTTTGAAAATCTATTATTTAAACCTGTTATTAACCAAGTTGCTTATCATACTAATATTCCGTTTTTAGTAATTCCTTCAGAAAAAAGAATGCAATCATAATTTATAAAGTGATGAAACGTATGAAACGAATTCTAATTCCGACTGATTTTTCTGATAATGCATGGAATGCCATATTGTATGCGATCGAGGCATATAGAGATGTTCCCTGTGAGTTTTACCTGTTAAATACATATGAGCTCAACCCGGTACAACTATTAACCACAGTAAGTTCTCAGCGGATTGGTCGTTTCTACCAAGGAATTAAGGTAGAATCTGAACAAGGATTGAAAATGATATTAGATGATATTCAAAACTCTAAACCGGGTTTGGAACATAATTTCAAAACAATTTCTAAATCAGGTTCTTTATTAGATACTATAAATAGACTGGTACAATTATATTCTTTTGATATGATCGTTATGGGAACCAAAGGAGCAACGGGTGTAAAGGAAGCTTTTTTGGGAAGTAATACGCAGAAAGTGATTAAGAACATATCCAACTGTCCAATTTTGGTTGTTCCTGAGGATGTATATTTTGAGAAGATTTCAGAAATAGCTTTTGCAACAGATTTTAAGCGATTGTATCATAAAGCAGAGATTTCACCTATACTTGATTTTGCAAAAAATCATAATGCAACCATTAGAATGATCCATGTGTATGATCAACCTGGACTAGATAATATACAACATTACAATTCGAATACGTTAGAGCAGTATTTTAAGAAGGTTAACTATGATTTTCATGTTATTTCAGATTTTTCAACAACAGAAAAAGCTATTCAGGCGTGTATTGAAGAATTGGAGATTAACCTCCTTATTATGATCAATTATGAACATAGCTTTATAGAACGGTTAACCAAAGAACCAGTGATTAAAAAAATGACATTTCATACCAATATTCCTTTTTTGGTTATTCCTTCTGATGACTGATAAATATCATATTATTTCTAATGAATTGAGTATAATTTTATGCTATAATTTTAAAGTAAATATCATGAAACGAATACTTGTTCCTACCGATTTTTCTGATAATGCATACAGTGCTCTTTACTATGCTACACGTTTGTTTAAGAATGAAGCTTGTCAATTTTATATTTTGAATGCTGGTGATGTAGAAATTCCACTTTTTACAGGTATTATTGATACCAGTACTGGAGATGAACAAATAAGAAAAGAGTCTAAGGAAAAATTAGAAGAAACATTCCATTCTATTATTCGAGATTCTGAAGATTTTGGACATGTTTTTGAAACAATTTGTACCGCAAAAAAACTTCATGAAGTGATTGAAGAAACTGTAAAACAAAGAAAAATAGACCTTATCGTGATGGGAACCAAAGGAGCAACTGGTGCCAAAGGTTTTTTTATGGGGAGTAATACATCAAACATCATTCAAAAAATCAAATGTTGTCCAGTTTTGGCCGTTCCTCACGAATTCAATTTTGAAAACACCGAAACTACATTTTCTGAAGAAGACGTAATAACAAAAAAACAATGAAATTTTAAGGGTATTCCTGAGAATTATCATAGTATTTTTTGTGTTTTGGAGATAGTTTTATGTCCTATATGATAAAACTAAAGATTATGAAAAAAATACTTGTTCCTACCGATTTTTCTAACAATGCATATAGTGCACTTTGCTACGCTACAAAGCTTTTTAAGAATGAGGCTTGTCATTTTTATATTCTAAATACATTTAGTGTCGAAACACCTGTTTTGACTAGTAGATTAAATACAAGTAAAGGAGAAAAGCTATATAAGGAATTAAGTAATGAGTCTCGGGAAAAACTTACTGAGACTTTTCATGCAATAACAAGAGATACAGAAGATCTGAATCATACATTTGAGATGATTTCAGTTTCTAAAAAACTCTCTGAAACCATTAACAAAACCGTAAAAAGTAAAAGCATTGATTTGGTCGTGATGGGCACCAAAGGAGCCAGTGGTGCTAAAGAGGTTTTAATGGGTAGTAATACCGTAAGCGCTATACAGAAAATTAGAGGTTGTTCCATATTAGCAATTCCAGATGAATTTGATTTTAAGATACCACAAGAAATAGCTTTTGCAACAGATTTAAGCCGTTCTAAAAGCAAAGAGGAACTAAAACCGCTAATAGATATAGCATCGTTATTTGACTCCAAAATTAGAGTTGTACATATTCATGAAAAAGAACAACTAGATGAAATCCAAGAACGTAATTTTAAACAACTAAAAGAACATCTTAAAGAGGTTAAATATAATATGCATTGGGTTTCTAAGTTCGATCAAAAATCAAGAGTCATCAATGAATTTATTGATGAAATGAAGATTGATATGTTATCTATGCTTCATTATAAACATGGTTTTATAGAAAGTATAACCAGAGAAGCCGTAATCAAAAAAATAGGCTTTCGTTTGACTATTCCTTTTTTAGTCATGCCAGCATCCAGCTGATAATTATCATAGTATTCATCTAAGTATACCTATACATTTACAACACTAATAATAAAAAACCTAACTGATGAAAAAGAAGATTTTATTACCTACCGATTTTTCAAAAAATGCATGGAATGCTATAGTATATGCTTTAGAGCTTTATAAAAATGAGGCTTGTGATTTTTATGTGCTTAACGCCTTTAATGCTACCGGTTATGCTTTAGAAAGTATGATGGTTCCAGAACCGGGAGAAAAGCTTTATGATGAAGCCAGAGATAAATCAGAGAAGGGATTAAGTAAAATTTTGGAAAGACTAAGTTTTAGAGATGATTATCCCAATCACAAGTTTTTTATGGTATCACAGTTTAATGGAATATTGGATGCCATCAAAGATATTGTAGAAAAACAGGATATAGAAATGATCATTATGGGCACAAAAGGAACAACTAATGCCAGCGAGGTTATTTATGGGAGTAATACTGTTCTTGTTATGGAGAAATCAAGAAACTGTCCTGTAATGGCAATACCAGATGAAGCAGATTATAGAGCATTGAAAGAAATTGTATTTCCCACAGATTATAAGATGAATTATAAAAGAAGAGAATTACAAACTCTTATTGATGTTGTGCAAATGAGTAATGCCGAATTACGCATATTACACATTTCTCATGGAGAAGATTTGACAGAAGACCAGAAAAGTAATAAACGATTATTAAAAGAATATTTTGAAAACTTAAAACATAATTTTCATACACTTCATAGTATCGATGTTAAATCTGGAGTACGGTGTTTTGTAGAAAGTAGAGAAAGTGATATGGTGATCTTTTTTAATAGAAAACACAGTTTTTTTGGGAGTATTTTCTCCAGACCAATGGTCAAGGATTTAGGCCATCATTCTAAAGTACCTGTATTGGCATTACATGATTTAAGAAATTAAAAAACAATAAAAAAAGAACAAATGAAAAATTTAGGAATCTGGATAGATAAAGAAAAAGCTCATATCATTTCTGTAAAAGAAGAAAGTGAAGATATGACAACCATTCCGTCAGAAATTGAGAATTATCGTATACATGGTGGTTCGGGAACACGACTTAAAGGAGGACCTCAGGATGTAGTACAGGATAGTAAATATTTAGAGCGAGAAAAACACCAATTTAGAGCATATGTTAAAACGATAGTTCCGTTAATACAGAATGCAGACAGGATTGTCATTTTTGGACCAGCAGAGGCCAGAGATAGATTTAATAAAGAATTAAATGATAATTATAAAGATGTTGCCAAAAAAGTAAAAGATGTCCTTATTGCAGATAGTATGACCGACAACCAAACCAAAGCTTTGGTAAGAGATTATTTTAATAAGTTTAAGAGTGCTTTTTAACCATAATTCATAAACATTTAATGCAAAACCAGGATTTTGATATTTTAAAATCTACTGGTGAAAAGGTTAAGTTTTCACTGCATAAGCTTCGTAAATCTTTGCAACGAAGTGGAGCCGATGATAAAGCGATAGCATATATTCTAGAAGTTGTTCGAGATGAATTATATCAAGGAATTTCTACTAAAGAAATTTATAATCGGGCTTTTGCTTTACTTAAAAAGAAGAAATCTGTTTTTGCTTCAAAATATAAACTCAAGAAAGCAATTTATGAATTAGGGCCAACAGGTTTTCCTTTTGAACGTTTTGTTGCAGCAATATTGAAATATTCTGGCTATCAGGTGAGGGTTGGACAAATTATTCAGGGTAATTGTGTATCTCATGAAGTAGATATAGTAGCCAATAAGAATGATGATTATCTGCTAATAGAGTGCAAATTTCATGGTGAGGAAGGACGTAATTGTAATGTAAAAGTTCCGCTATACATACAATCTCGATTTCAAGATATCAAAACACTAAATAAAAATAAAACAACTCTTAAAGAAGGTTGGGTGGTAACTAATACACGATTTACAAAAGATGCAATTCAATATGGAGAATGTATGGGGTTGTACTTGCTAAGTTGGGATTATCCAGAAAAAAACAGTCTTAAAGATAGAATAGATCGTTTACGATTATACCCTATAACGGTTTCTACATTATTAACTAATCGAGAAAAACAATTTCTATTAAGCAGAGATGTGGTGTTGTGTAAACAATTAACAGGTGATGTTTTCTATTTAGATCATTTGGGTATTTCTGAGCAGCGAAAAAAGAAGATTCTTAATGAGATTGAAATGTTATGTAATGAGTAAAAAAAACTTCTATGCCACTAGTTCGAATTCATTTTTTGGGTGCTGCAGGTACCGTTACTGGATCCAAGTTTTATATTGAAACACCTCAGTATAATATTTTGATTGATTGTGGAATGTTTCAGGGGGTAAAAGAATTACGTGAATTAAACTGGAAAAATTTACCTATTGCCGCCT
The DNA here is from genome assembly GCF_947494415.1 of Aquimarina algiphila. Classification (NCBI taxonomy): domain Bacteria; kingdom Pseudomonadati; phylum Bacteroidota; class Flavobacteriia; order Flavobacteriales; family Flavobacteriaceae; genus Aquimarina; species Aquimarina algiphila. Next base: position 388,590 of record NZ_CANLVC010000004.1, read on the forward strand.
GTGGTATTGATGTTGTGCTTCTTACCCATGGGCATTTGGATCATACAGGTTACCTCCCTCGGTTAATAAAACAAGGTTTTACCGGGGATATTATTGCTACTGCACCAACTTTGGCAATTTCAGAAATTATAATAAAAGACAGCGCAAAGATACATGAGGAAGAAGCAGAAAAAGCAAATGAAGAAAAATACTCAAAACATCATCCAGCATTACCTTTTTATACACAGAAGGATGCAGAAAAAACAATACAACGCTTTAAAAGCGTTGAAAAAGATATATGGATTCCACTATCAACAGATATAAAATATAGGTTTCGGTATAATGGTCATATTATTGGATCAACTTTTATAGAATTAGATATTCATGGTAAAATCTTTGTGTTTTCTGGTGATATAGGAAGAAATAATGATGTGTTGCTTCGAGCTCCAGAAAAACCCGATTGGGCAGACTTTCTTTTTATAGAAAGTACATATGGTAATAAGCGTCATCCCAATGATGACATAGAAGAAAAACTGATTACTTTGATTAATGAGACTTTGTATAACAGAGGAACGTTAATTATTCCATCATTTGCAGTAGAACGTTTACAAACACTGATGTACATATTATGGAAATTATATCAAAGAAACAGAATCCCTAATGTACCAGTTTATGTAGATAGTCCCATGGGGAATAATGTACTTTCTGTTTTTGAACGTTTTCCCGACTGGCATAAAGTTCCTATAAATGAGTATTATGCAGCTTGCCATCATAGTACCATTGTGACCTCATATAGAGAAACATGGGAGATTATTGATAACTCCCACCCCAAAATTGTTATTGCGGGTAGTGGTATGGTTACAGGAGGAAGAGTACTTACTTATCTGCAGCAACTGATAGATCGAATTAATACTTCAATTTTGTTAGTTGGTTATCAAGCAGAAGGTACTCGAGGAAGATTATTGCAAGAAGGAACTCATGAGGTTAAGTTATTTGGAAAATATTATCAGGTAAATGCAAAAATACATCAAATAGAAAGCCTATCTGCTCATGCAGATCAGCAAGAATTATTAGAATGGATGCGGGAGATCAGGAACATTCCCGAAAAAGTTTTTCTGATACATGGAGAAGCTTCTGCAGCAAATGCATTACGGGTAAAAATACAAGATACTTATCGTTGGAAACCTCATATTCCTAAGTTACATGAGATTATAGAAATCATGGTTTAATTCCTCATCGAAGGGCTAATTCCCTAAGTTTGCTTCGAGGTTATTGATTTTTTTCTTCTCCCAGAAGCATAAGGTATTGTGCCGCTATATAAAATATAATTCCCAGCATCCGGAGAAAGGGGGCTTAACCCTCCAGAAAAACCAAAAAACCTCCCGGGAAGCTATCTCGATGTCCCGGGGAAACAAAAAGAACTTTGGGGAAAGGATAAAATACTGCAGGGAGGAACTTTATACTGACAGGGATCACTTTTAAACAGCCGGGAAACTATAAATAGTCATTAGGAGAGGAAGTTATTAAATCTGATAATTATCATTTTCTAAACGCCTAAATTTGGTTACCTTTTTTTGACTTTAAAAACCAAGAAAAATGACAACAGAACCAAATACAATTTTAGAAAAAGAACTTAAGAATATACATTTTGATGTTTTAGAATGGAAGTCAAGCCTTTGTTTTATCAAAGATGAAATACTTTTTATTAATCAATTACTAAATTCTTATGTGTTCGAACCCACCACGCCAAATCTTTTTGAACGATTACATGAATTTAGACTAGAAATAGAAAAGATAGAATTGATATTAGAAGAGTTTAATGATCAAATAAAAAAGCATGAAAATCAATTGGGTGGTATGATGGAGTGCGATACGATTTCCTGCGATCATTTTTACAATAAGAATCATGAATCATTAAGAGATAAATTACGAGATTTTTACAAAAACTTTAGAAAATTAAAATCAGAAGTTTTTAGCTATGCTGGTGGCATTTTAAGAAAGAATAAAAAGTAAAGTTAAAAACTAATAAACTGATAATTATCATTTTAATTTGATTGTTGTCAACTTAACTTTGGATATAATAACTCTATTAAACCTTAACGTTATGTCATTAATTAAATTTAACAAAAACAGATTTCCTTGGGTAAATGATCGAGTATCCAATTGGTTAGATACCGAAGATTTTTTTGCAGATGATTTTTTTGTAAGAGATAGAAAGCTTCCTGCAATGAATGTAAAAGAGAACAAGGATGATTTTGAAATTGAACTCGCGGTTCCTGGTTTTTCAAAAAAAGATATTGAAATAACTATGGAAGATGAAATGCTACACATTTGTGCAAAAAAAAGAAAAGAAGAGGTAGAAGAAGAGGAAGGATATACACGCAGAGAATTTAGTTATAATGAATTTGACAGAAAACTGCAATTACCTGCCAGTGTAAACCAAAATGAAGATGTAAAAGCCACATACAAAAATGGAATTCTTACTCTTAATCTCATAAAGAGAGAAGAGGCAAAAGAACAACCAAAAAAGGTAATTGAGATCGATTAACCTCAATAACAAAAACAGAGGATAATAGGGGCATTATCCTCTGTTTTTTAATATTCCTTAAAAAAATAAGATATCATGAAACCAAAACAACCAAATGTAAAATATATAGAATGGCGAAGTCCCGAAGAGTTGCATGAAACTTCTATTCAATGGGTTTTAGAACTTAAGTTTATTAAGGATGAACAACATTTTCTAGACGAACTTATTAAAAACCATACTATAGAATTAATCTCTGAAAAAACTTTTGAAAAAAGTAGAGATATCGTTAATGAATTATCTACTAAAAGAAAAGAAATCGATCCGCTTCTAAAAAAAATAATCAACCATCATAATGAATTAACAATACTGATGGACGGTATCGATCAACCCAAAAAAGAAAAGCAATATAAAGAAGATCATAGAGAATTGACCATAATAGTAAATATCTACCTTAATGATTACAAAGTATTGAAAAGAAAGATTTTTGACCTGATTAAAATGATAATGAAACTAGGGAAACAAAAACGATTATTAAGTTAATTTTTGATGAGAGTTGTTATAAAAATACTCATCCTGATTTTTATTCTTTTTGCTGGATATTGGATATGGTATGAATATAAGTATAGTATGGATACTGTGATTCCTTTAAAAGTTAATCAGTCTAGTCTACAAACTAAAGTTTTGATAGCATCACAAGGTAGTAGATTTAAAGATTCACTAGTACAAGGGATTTTAAAACATTATAAAAAAGATGATATTCATTTTAAAGTAATCGATGCATATACTTTTTTTACTGTAAATATTGATAAATGGGACGCCATAGTGATCATTAATTCTTGGGAGTATGGCAGCCCACCGCTTAATATTAAAAAATTTATAGAAGAACACCCGGATCAATTAGATAAACTTATCATCCTATCTACAGTAGGGAGTAGCAATATTGCTCTCGAAGAAGTAGATGTTATATCGGGAGAATCTATTCTAGAAAAAACACCTGAGTATACAAGTATTGTAACAGAACGATTAGATAAACTTATAAAGTAAAAACCAATTTAGAAAACATGAACAAACTGTATCTTTCTCTTTTAATAATTACCGGATTATTTAGTGCTTGTACATCAAGTGAACTGGTTGAAAACTGGAAAAATCCTGATATCGATACGTTTGAAGCGCAAAAGGTGCTGGTAATAGGTATTACTCCAGATGAAAATGCAAGAAAAGTATTCGAGAAGAAACTTGCAGGAGAACTGAAAAAAAACGGGGTTAAAGCAGTAAAGAGTTTAGATTATTTTGAAAAATCTTTCACCAATTCTCCCAAGACCGAAACAGAAGTGATGAGCCTTGAGTCTCAGCTTATTGAAAAAGGTTTTGACGCTATTTTACTTTCCAAAGTACTTGGAGTTGAAGATAAAGTCACGGTGGTAAAAGCATATAGAAATCTTGATAAGACATTTGATAGTTTTAGAGACGATTATTATGAAAATCAAGATATTTATTATGATGAAGATTATTATTCTGCATATCAAATTTTTCATGCAGAATCATCCCTGTACTGTATTTGCCCAGATAAAGAAAGAGAATTAATTTGGAAGGGATCAATAGATATTACAGAGCCAGAAAATATTAAGAAAGCCGTAAGCGATTATGTTAAAGTACTGGTATGGGCGTTAAAAGGGCAACAATTATTAATTATTGAAGAAATGACAGATGAAGGTATTGATATATAGTGCTAAAGATTTTGAAATTCCCTTTCTGGAAAAAGCAAACAATGAGGCACATCAAATAAAATATATACCAGAGCAGCTTTCTTGTGAAACAGCTAGGTTGGCTATTGGTTTTGATACCATAGCAATTTCTTCTGATGATAATGGATCCTCTAGAGTATTAGAAAGATTAAAAGATTTCGGAGTTAAACATGTTGCACTGCGCTCTACAGGATTTGATAATGTAAACCTTATCGTGGCTAAGAAATTAGGAATAAAGGTTGCTAATGCTGCTGGATATTCTCCAGAGGCAATAGCAGAACATGCGGTTGCATTATTGTTAAGTCTTAATCGTAAATTGATACAGGCTAATCATCAAGTAAAAAACTATAATTTCTCGGTAAGTAACTTGGTGGGATTTGATCTTAATAAAAAAACAATTGGTATTGTAGGAACAGGTAGAATAGGAGCGGTAATTGCTAAAATAATGTATGGGTTTAATTGTAAGATCATTGCCAATGATATTTATGAAAATCAAGAATTAAAGGAAAAATACCAAGTAACATATGTGGAGTTAGAAGACCTATGCAAGCAATCTGACGTTATATTTTTAAGTATGCCGCTTACTACCGAGACACACTATCTTATTGATGTAAATTATATTAATCATATGAAAAGAGAGGTGTTGCTTGTTAATGTTGCAAGAGGTGCAGTGGTGTACACTCAAGATATATTGGAGGCACTAGACTCAAAAAGGATTGGGGGGTATGGAGCAGATGTTTATGAGCGTGAAAGAGGTGTTTTTTTCTATGATCATTCTAAGGATAAACTGGATGATCCCTTATTAAAACGTCTTATTGATCATCCCAATGTATTACTTACTCCTCATCAAGCATTTCTTACAAAAGAAGCATTGACTAATATTGCAGAAACCACTTTTTATAATATCAATTGTTGGGAGCGCAATGAACCTGGTAAAAATGAACTGACATTGGAGTTAGTGGGGTAGTTTTGCTTTTAACACTCCATATAAAAAAGTACCTAAAATGGCTGATATAATTACAATGAAAATTGGTAAATAACCAGCTCCTAAAAGCACAAACATAGGACCAGGACATGCACCGGCTAGAGCCCAACCTAACCCAAAAATGATTCCGCCATACATGTATCTCTTAAAACTTTTGTCTTTTGGTAAGATAGTAATGTTATCTCCATAAAAGGATTTGACCTTATATCTTTTTATAAATTGGGTGACTACTATACCTAAACCAACTGCAGAACCAATGATGCCATACATATGAAAAGATCCAAATTGAAACATTTCATAAATTCTAAACCAGGAAGCAGCTTCGGATTTGAATAAAACAATTCCGAAGAAAATACCGATACATAAATATATAATTGAACGCATATGTTTAAAATATTAAAGGAAAAATAATATGTATCATAACCAATCCACCAATAAAAAAGCCAATGACCGCAATTAGTGAGGGCAGTTGTAAATTGCTTAACCCCGAGATAGCATGTCCAGAGGTGCACCCTCCTGCATACCTGGCTCCAAAACCTACTAATATACCACCAATTATAAGCAGTAAAATTCCTTTTGGATCAGTTAGTATTTCGTTAGAAAATAGAAAATCTGGCATGTAAGCATTGCCAGCATCTATGAATCCTTTAGATTGAAGATCAGTTATGACTTCAGGATTCATTAATACAGCTGTATCATTAGATAAAAAATTGGCAGCAATAAACCCTCCAATGATTGTTCCCAACGCGACCAAAAGATTCCATCGTTGAGTTTTCCAATCAAACTTAAAAAAATCAGTTGTTTTTCCTGCACCACATAGGGTACACATGGTTCTTAGATTGGAGGACATCCCAAATCCTTTTCCAACCATTAGTAATAGGAACAATACTAATGCAATTAATGGTCCTGATAAATACCAAGGCCAAGGTTGATAAATCCAATTCATAAGCAATATTTTGAGGTAAAGAAATTAAAACTCAGGGGAGTTATCAGTAACAAATGTTACATTGCATGAATTTTTAATTTATTTCAAAGTCGAAGGACACACATACTCTGTAGTTTTTATACCAACTTCTTTGATATCTTTAAATCCTCCTGCAACATCAATTAAATTGTGTATACCTCTACTTTTTATTATTGATGCAGCAATTACAGAACGATATCCTCCTGCACAATGTACATAAAAGGGTTGGTTTTCTGGGAAATCAGCTAAATAATCGTTGATAAAATCTAAAGGAGAATTATGCGCATTATCTATATGTTCTGCGACAAATTCACTTTCTTTACGTACATCAAAGACAGGAAGTTCCTGATTTTCCATTCTGTTTTTAAATTCAGAAGCAGAAATAGATGTTATGGTATCGTATGTGGCTCCAGATGCTTTCCAAGCTTCAAAACCACCTTCTAGATACCCAAGAGTATGATCAAAACCTACTCTTGATAATCGAGTAATTGTTTCTTCTACTCTACCTTCTGGTGTTACCAATAAAATAGGTTGTTGTACATCGGCTATTAAAGCACCAACCCATGGAGCAAATCCACCATCTATTCCTATAAATATAGACCTGGGTATATGCCCTTTTACATATTCGTTTTGATGTCTTACATCAAGAACAATAGCTCCGGTTTCATTAGCTAAATTTTCAAACTCTTTTGGGGATAACGGTTTTGTTCCTCGTTCTAGAACGTCTCCGATATCAGTATACCCTTCTTTGTTCATTTTCACATTTAGCGGAAAATATAAAGGAGGAGGCAACAATCCATCTGTAACTTCTTTTACAAATTCCTCTTTGGTCATATCGGATCGCAGTGCATAATTCATTTTCTTTTGATTACCAAGAGTATCCACAGTCTCTTTCATCATGTTTTTACCACATGCAGAACCAGCACCATGAGCAGGATAAACGATGACATCATCAGCTAGAGGCATAATTTTAGTTCTTAAACTATCATAAAGGGTCTCTGCTAATTCTTCTTGTGTTAAATGAGCTGCTTTTTGCGCAAGATCAGGACGTCCAACATCACCAAGAAATAATGTGTCTCCGCTAAAAATAGCATGATCTTTCCCGTTTATATCTCTAAGAAGATATGTGGTACTCTCCATAGTATGCCCAGGAGTATGTAGTGCTATAATAGTGATATCTCCAAGTTTATACTCTTGTCCATCTTTAGCAATAATGGCTTCAAAAGAAGTATTTGCGTTAGGACCGTATATAATTTTTGCACCAGTCTCTTTTGCCAAAGTAACATGACCACTTACAAAATCAGCATGAAAATGTGTCTCGAAGATGTATTTAATTTTTGCATTATCTTCCTGAGCTTTTTCTATATAAGGTTGTACTTCTCTTAAAGGATCTATAATAGCTACTTCACCATTACTTTCGATGTAATAAGCTCCTTGTGCAAGACATCCTGTATATATTTGTTCTATTTTCATGTGTTCTATTTTGAGCTTTCCTCAATTTTATAAGGAAAAACTAGTTCTTTATTATTTATTGGTCAAAAATAAGGGAATTATTATTGCAATACGGTAACAATTGTTACATAGGTTCAGAAGTGTACTATTTCAATCGTATTTCTATTCAGTTTTACGATACCGTTTTGCTCAAGCTTTTTAAGTAATCTTGAAATTACAACTCTTGATGTATGTAAATCATATGCAATTTGCTGATGAGTATTATTAATGATATTGGTTTGGTTGATTTTTGTTTTGTCTTTAAGATATTTAAGTAGTCTATCATCCATTTTAAGGAAAGCAATACTATCAATAGTCTCAATGGCTTCTATCAATCTTTTATGATAACTTTCAAATACAAAAGCTCTCCAGGATTTGTATTTTGCAGTCCATTCTTCCATTTTTTCTACTGGAATCATAACCAATGTGGCATTGGTCTCAGCAACAGCTTTAATTTCGCTTTTATGATGTCCTAAACAACAAGATAAGGTCATAGCACATGTGTCTCCACGTTCTAAGAAGTACAATAATAACTCATCGCCATCAGTATCTCCTCTAAGAATTTTAATAGCTCCATTAAGAATTAAAGGCATAGCGGTTATATAGCTTCCCGGTCGAATAAGCTCAAACCCTTCTGGTACTTCTTTAAAAGTAGCTACATTGTTGATTTCCTGTAGAAGCTCTTCTTCAAAAAGATGACCATAATTATTTTTAATTTCCTGAATCATTTTTTCTGTTCTTTAGAAATAATTCTAATTGTAATTGAGCTTCTTCATATCCCAGAGCATATACTTTATCCATACTGCTGCTGTTAAAGATTCCGTGATTGACTAATTGCTTTGGTTGAATTATAATATCACAGTGTTTAAATTTGATTTCGGCATTTGGCATTGCCCTAAGGTAGTAGGCACGTTGCATTACATTATAGGAGTGTTTAAAATCTGAAATCTTGGGTTTTTTAATAGGAGATACATCTACACCAATAATCATATCACAATGTTTCATAAGTGGTGATACCGGGAAATTATCAAGAATACCACCATCGGCATAAAGTTGATCTTGGATCATTATAGGAGTAAAAACTCCGGGGAAAGCGGCAGAGGCTAATATAGGTTTGATTAATTCTCCTTTATCAAATACTTCTACTGTTCCTTCTATTAAATTTGTGGCGGTAACAAAAAGTTTTTTAGGTAAAACTTCAAAAGAATTCTCAGGGAAAAAATTCTCAAGGTCATCATGAAATTTTTCAGAATCTAAGAACCCTGCTTTTTTACGGGTGAACCTGTTAAAATTAAATATGGATGTTTTTTGAAAGAAATTTCTGATTTCCTGAGGAGAATATCCTCCGGCATATAACGAGCCTACTATTGCTCCAGCACTGGTTCCTGAGATGTAATTAGGTTTGATTCCGGCTTCTTGTATTGCCTGAATTGCACCAATATGGGCAACACCCTTAAACCCTCCGCCAGATAGTACCAATCCTATATTCTTAGATGTTTTCATTATAGAAATTATATACAATTATAAAATAGGACTAAAGATCTTAGCAACTCCTTCTTTAAGTTTTTCATGCCAAGGTCTTAATACAAAGGTATCATAGTTAAGTCGAATACTTTTACTACAATCATTTAAAAAATCATTTTTGAGAGCTACTGCAAAGGAATCATCGTAGATTACTGCGTTAACTTCATAATTTTGTTCAAAACTTCGAACATCCAGATTGGTTGTACCCACAGATGATATCGTATTATCGGCAACAACAGTTTTACTATGTAAAAAACCTTTTGGGAATAAATAAATCTTTACTCCAGCTTGTAATAATCTTTCAAAATAAGATCTGATACACCACTTAACAATTATATTATCAGATTTGTCTGAAAGTAATAATCTTACATCAACCCCGCTTAGAGAAGCTACTTTTAATGCATCCAAAATAGATTCTCCAGGAATGATATAAGGGTTGGTGATATAAACATATTCTTTGGCCTCATTGATTATAGAAAAATACATCTGTTGTGTGGCAGAAAAATCAGAATCTGGTCCACTATGTACGATTTGAGCAGTAGAGCCGTCTGTTTTTTTATGAGGATGGAAATATGAAATATCTAATATTTCATCATCCCCACTCACCAAATACCAGTCCATAGCAAATATGGCCTGGAGATTATGTACGATAGGTCCTTTTAATTGTAAATGCATATCGTACCAGGCTCCAAGATCAGGATCTCCATTAACATATTTGTCAGATACATTTATCCCTCCTGTAAAGGCAATTTCATCATCAATAACTATGATTTTACGATGATTCCTATAGTTTATCGAGGATAAAAATTTACCAAAGCGGATAGGCAAGAATTTATGAATTTCTACTCCTATATGCTTAAGCTTATTAATATATTTTTTGCTCAGAGATCTACTTCCTATCCCATCATAAAGAATACGAACTTTTACTCCGTTTTTTATTTTTTTTCTAAAAAGTTCAAAAAGACCATTGGTCAATTCACCTTCTTCAAAAATATAATACTCCAGGTGGATAAAATGCTCAGCTTTTTCTAATGCATTGAATATTGCCTGAAAAGTAGCTCTTCCATTTTTAAGAAGCTTTAAGTCATTTCCTGTACATGGAGAAAAATAGGAATTTTTAGTAATTAAAGAAATCATCTTGTGATGTTCTTCGTATTCTTCTTCAGTTATTGGAGAATATTGATCTAAAGCTTTTTTGATGTATGAAGTTATTTTTGGAGTATGCCTAAGTTCGAATAACTTGTTTTTTCTTCGATTTCGACCTAACATCAGGTATAAGAACATTCCTCCGACAGGAATAGTAAAGATTGCAAGTAACCAAGCCAATGTTTTGGTAGGACGCATCCCGTTAAGAAGTAACCTAACAATGATAAAAATTCCGATTAGGATATAGAGCGAGATGATAAAGTATAATAACATCTATTATGCGAATTTGACTATTTCCTCTAAAATATTTAAAAAAAATAAACAAGTATAATAAAAGAACATAAATAGCAGATAAGAGAATATATCAATGATGCATAACCATCAAAGGAACTCGGGTTCCATAGCTTATTTTAGAAGTTTCTGAACCCTTAAAAAAACGTTCTAAAAAAGTTTCTTTTTGAATAAACATCGCTGTCATGTCTACATTCATAATCTGCACAAAACTTGTAATAGCCAAAGCGGTTGGGACATTGATAATAGAATGAAACGTATGATTAAGGTCTTTAAAATATTCCTTCATGTGTTTTTTATCATCAAAATCAGCAACTGTAACTGTTTCATCTTCTTTAATCTTAAGGATTCGTATGGAAGATTTATATTTTAATACCATATCCATCAATGGTTCTATACCTTCAGTTTTAAAGTGGTCACTTTCATCTATAGCATATAGTATAGTTTTAGGTTTTTTAAAAGTATATCCTTGCGGAATTGCAATTAAAGGACAATCTATTTTGCGAATTACATTAAGAGTATTGCTTCCAAAAACAACTTCTGAAGCGCCTGTAGCACCATTGGTTCCCATGACAATAATATCTATCTCTTTAGTTTTAATTGCCTGTTTTATAGCATCAATAAAAATATCATAATCGGTAATGGTGTGAAAGATATAGTTCTCATGAGGATATTGCTCCTTTAATTGCTCTACCATGAGATTAAGTTTATTTTTTACATCGCTAATCACAGATTGATGAACTGAGGTATTAGCTGGGGCAACCATAAGATCATCAGTGGTATAATTGGACGCTTTTTGCACGTTGAGAATATAAAATGTACAGAGTTCATTTTTAAAGAGTTCCATAGCATAATAAATTGCATTTTTTGCATTTTCAGAAAAATCGGTAGGAAGCAGTATATTTTTCATAAGTATATCATTTATCAGTATAAAAATAGATGAGACACCATAGAGTAACTATGATATTGGTCATAATAGAACCTAAAGCATACGTTCTTAATTTTATATTAAACTTGGTTTTAAATAGAGAAAAGGTGTAACGAATGTCATCACTATTGGTCTTATATATATGAGAAAGATTCTATTAGGTACTATATTCTATTTGATTAGTATCACTGGTGTTTTTGCCGGAGAGAATGTGCCTGAGTTTTTTCTGGGGAAGAATAAAATTACCTTCCCAAAAGCTGAGATTCTAAATGAATATACAGCTAGAATCCCTTTTAAACTTATTGATCGACTTATTATTGTAGAAGCAGAATTACTTCAAAAAAAAGGAAATTTTATTATTGATACTGGTTCAGAAACCCTGATGCTTAACGAAGTTCATTTTCCTGTTCAGTATCAACATCTTTCAAGAAAAAAGCAAACCTCTGGAGTTATTTCAGTGATGGACGATACGTTCGAGCAAAATGTAAAAGAATTTATTCTTCAAAATTTTAATTTAAAAAATAAAACATCTGATATTGTTGATTTATCTCATATTGAGAAAACTAAAAAAATGAACCTGTTAGGAATTATAGGATTTAGTATTCTAAAAGATTATGAAGTATTTGTAGATATGCATCTAAATCAAATTACGCTAACAAAGGTTGATGAATTTGGAACTAAATTGGATCAACATGTATATGCCGAGAAAATTGTGGATAGTATTGATTTTAAATTAAGAAAACATACTATTGTGTTAAATGGTTATATTGGTGATCAAAATGTTAAATTTGGATTGGATACTGCTGCAGAATTTAACCAAATCAATAAAAAAATTGGAAGAAAAGCACTTAAGAATTTTTATCCAAAGAAGCGATTAGTTTTATTAGGAGCCAGTGATCATAAGATTGAAGTGATGGCAGGGAAATTATTTCGCGTAAAACTAAGCGAAACCGTTTATTTTGGACCAATGAATACGATATTGACTAATTTAAATGCAATGAAAGAAGCTTTTGGAACCGAACTGGATGGAGTTTTAGGGTATGAATTCTTTCAACAAAAAAGAACTATTATTAATTATCAAAAAGAAAAACTGTACTTTGTAAAGTATCCATTAGTACGAAATTGAAAAGGAATATACTATATAGCATTTTTTTAATCCTTGCACTTGTAAGCAAGTATTCCTATGCTCAGACCGAACCCTTTAAAGGATATCGCATAGAAGGAGAAGAATTGATATTTTCTTTTGATAAAAGAGATTATGAAAAAGCAACCACTGATCATCATGGAAGTATACTTGATTTTGAAGATTTGGATATACAAAATGTTGTGGTCTCAGGAAAATTTAACAATTGGTCAAAGCATAAATGGAAGATGACCAAAGTTGATGAAAATAAATATGAACTCAGAAAAAAATTAAGTGATTTTACTGATGAGTTTTCTTGGGAATTTAAATTTGTAATCAACAATGCCTATTGGGCAGAGCCTTCAAAAAGAGATGGTAATGCGGTTAGAGCTTATAAAAATGGATATAGGTTGCGATCTTATAATCTAAAATTTTATACTGCATACCCTGATAAAAATGGAAATATAACATTCACACTTAATGGATATGATACTGCAAGAAAAGTAATTTTAAGTGGTAGTTTTAATAAATGGAATGAAGATCTATTTAGGATGACTAAGAACGAGGACTGCTGGACTTTAACATTAAAAATAAGACCTGGAGAGTATCAATATAAATTTATTGTTGATGGAGATTGGATAGAAGATCCCGATAATCCTAGAAAAACGATTAACGAATTTAGTGGATACAACTCCTTAATAGACATAAAAGCACCTGCAAAATTTATTCTTAATGGTTTCCTGGATGCTCAACAAGTTATTATTGCGGGTTCATTTAATAATTGGTCAGAAGGAGAATATAAAATGACTAGAACCAAGAATGGTTGGGCAGATACTCTGATGCTGTCTGGAGGCAAACATCATTATAAATTTATTGTTGATGGCAAATGGATGGAAGACCCTGATAACCCTGTAAAAGAATACGATTTCAAGGGAAACGTCAACTCGGTCTGTATGGTAAAATGAATGTATTATTATTCGCTGGTATCGACATAAAGATCTTGCTCCCACACACCTTCCTTTACTACTGCTCCGTTATTGTCGTATAATTTTCCTTTTCCATTTTTTTGATTTTTCTTCCACTTACCACTATATTTTGAACCATTTGACCAATGCATAGTTCCTTTCCCATGGCGTTGATTATTCTTAAAACTTCCTTCATAGTAATCGCCGTTAGACCAGGTGTATGTGCCTTTTCCTGAAATCTTATTGTTATAAAAACTACCAGAATATTTAGTAGAGTCAAACCATAGAATATTACCTTTAACTAATTTTCCAAATGCAACTTCTACATCAAAAGCAGCTCCTTGAGAGGTGAATTTATGCCATCCATCAGTTAACTGATTGATGTGTTGAGTTGGTACATTATTTAAATCTTGAGCGTTCCCATAAAAAACCATTCCTACTACAAAAACGAATATACTTATACTTTTTTTCATGTTTTCCCTTTTTTATATTGTCGTATAATGTAAAGGGATACTTACAGAAGGATATAGAAAATAGTAATATTAATGTTGATATTTAGGGAATTAGAAAGAATAACGTTGTGCTATCCTCCAATTGCAATCATACTTCGGTTATTATGAGAATCGGGTTTGTTAAACTTATCTAAGGTATCCATTCCGTTACGGACTTTTAATTTAGCTTGTATTGCTTTTTGAACAATAGGAGAGATAGGTTTTCCTTCTCTTAATGGTGTTAGTAGATCTGATTCTTTAGAAGAAAACAGGCAATTTTTTATTTGACCATTGGCAGTGAGTCGTATTCTGTTACAACCATCACAAAAAGGATTGGTTACAGAGCTTATAACAGCAAAAGTACCTTGATATCCTTTTATTTGATAACTTTTTGTAGTGTCATTTGGCGCATCTTTACATTTTATAATGTCATCTTTTTCAAAATTTGAATGCACTTGATTAAGAATTTCCTGTAACGAAACTAGCTTATCCATATTCCACTTATTACCATCAAAAGGCATAAATTCTATAAAACGAATTTGTATGGGTAAATCTTTACTAAGATTGATAAAATCGATAACTTCATTATCATTAAAGCCTTTCATCAAAACACAATTTACCTTCACATTAAATCCTTCCTTAACTAGAAGAATAATATTTTGATATACTTTTTCAAAATAAGATCTGCGAGTGATTTCTGAGTTTTTATTAGCATCTAAAGAATCAAGACTAACATTAAGTGTTGTAATCCCACATTTTTTGAAGTGATCAATAAACTTATCTACAATAACGCCATTGGTTGTCAAAGTAAGTTGCACGGGCAGTGAAGAAAGTTTTTCCATGATTAGAGCAGCATCTTTACGTACCAAAGGTTCTCCACCTGTTAAACGAATTTTTGTAACTCCCAGATCTACAAATTCTTTGGCGATAGTGTAGATTTCTTCATAGGTCATGATGTGCGCCTTGGGAGATAACTGGATTCCTTCTGCAGGCATGCAATAGGTGCATCTTAGATTACATCTTTCTGTAAGCGAAATACGTAAATAATCATGTTTTCTACCAAAGGTATCGGTAAGAATATCAGTGGCTACAGGTTTGCGATGTCCAGCGTCTGACTTAGTCATGTCTAGCTCCTTTTAAAATTCTAAATACATGTAATACTTCAGGAAAAATAGAATCCATAGATTCTTTGGCTCCTTTGGTAGATCCAGGAAGCGCCAGTACTAATGTATTTTTAATAGTTCCGGCTACGCTTCTTGAAAGCATGGCATAAGGCATACGATCTTGTCCATATTTACGAATAGCTTCTTCAATACCTGGGATAGTTCGATTTAACAACGGTTTTAAAGCCTCTGGAGTGACATCACGTTGGGATAATCCCGTACCGCCGGTATAAATGATAAGATCAGCTC
Organism: Aquimarina algiphila; assembly: GCF_947494415.1. Taxonomy (NCBI): domain Bacteria; kingdom Pseudomonadati; phylum Bacteroidota; class Flavobacteriia; order Flavobacteriales; family Flavobacteriaceae; genus Aquimarina; species Aquimarina algiphila. The sequence continues at coordinate 404,161 of NZ_CANLVC010000004.1, forward strand.
CTTGTTTCTGATATAACTTTGCTTTTTCTTGTATCACTTCGGCTTCATCAGGAATGATAATATAATCCATGATATCCACTTCACAAGCCTCTAATTTGGTTATAATAGCTTTACCAGCTCTATCTTCTTTTTTTCCTTCAGAAATAGAATCTGAACATACAATTACGGCTGCTTTAAGGTCTCTCCTAAACTTATCTTTATAATCAGATTTTCCTCCTTTTTTATCAAGGAGTTTGATATGATGAATTTCTACGCCTTTATCAATAGGTTTTAGCATATCATACATGTTTAGGGCTACAACACTTGCCCCATGCATGGCTTCGACCTCAACCCCTGTTTTATAGATGGTTTTTATAGTAACCAGAACTGTAATTTCCAGTTCGTTTATGGTATACTCGATACCAGTATATTCTATTGGTAGTGGATGGCAATCAGGAAGTAACTCGGGTGTTTTTTTTACACCCAGTAAACCGGCAGCTTTACTCATAGCAAATACATCTCCTTTGGGTACAGTGCCTTTTTCTATAGCTTCTATAGTTTCTGGTTTACTAACCTTAACAATAGCTTGAGCAGTTGCAATTCTTAATGTTGATGTTTTATGTGTGATGTCTACCATATTGTATAAATAAAAAAATTCAAAAAACAAGAGCCAAAATTCAATCTTTAGCTTTATTAATAATACTAGATAAAATTTTGTTTAATTCGGTCGCCTCCTGAATAAGTTCTTCTATTTTGTTTACTTCTTCAATTTCTGAAGAGATTTTTATTAATTTTAACCAATATCTGCTTTCTTTTGCTTCTTTTCTGGCGATTTTCAGACGCATTTTAAAATCTTTTGCACCCAACGGTTCGTTGGCTTCAATATAATTTGCTCCAACAGAACCAGAAGAACGAATTACCTGTTTAATGTCATCCATATTAATTAGAGATTTAGTCAAATTTTTGCAAAAAAGTCTCACATCCGCCGCAAAGTTGAAAGCTCTATCTTCTAAATCATATTTTGATGTTGTCATTTGTATTTTTTGAAGTTTGAAACTTACTTTTTGAGGTTTGCAAAACAGTTTTAACTGTTTTGTTTCCATTGATGTGTTTGGTCTTCAAATAGTTCTTTTCCAAAAACGGGGACATCTGCTTTAATGGCTTCAACGACATATTCCAGAGCTTCAAAAACAATTTTTCTTCGAGGAGAAGAGACAAAAACAAATAGACAAATCTCTCCTGCATTTACTTTTCCCAAACTATGATAAATATGCATGCAAGTGAGATCAAATTTTTCAAATGTAGCTTCTCGTATATCATGGAATTTTTGATTTGCCATATCTTCATATGCGGTATAATCAATTGCGACAATGCGATTTCCATCGATTTCGTCTGCCCGTACTTGACCCAAAAAGATATTGTGCGCTCCAATACTGGTTTTGGTCTGATGCTTGGCAATAGAATTGCCTATGAATTCAGATGAAATTGCTCCTTGAACAAATACATTTTTTGGTTTCTTTTTTTCCATATATTTAATTTCTATACTTCTTTTATGGTTTGAAATTCATAAAGTGCCATTGCTCCTCCTTTAACATGAGAAACATTTTTAAAATCGTGTTCCAGAAGAATTTCTACTGCTTTTTTACTTCGAATACCTGATTGACAAAATACAATGATTTCTTGCTCTTTATCTATTTTATTGATGTATTGTTGAAGCTGACCTAATGGAACATAATCAGGGTTTAAATTGTCTATTTTTGGTTGTTCATGGGGTTCGCGTACATCAATGAATAGTATATTATTCATCTCAAAAGCATCCCTGGCGTCTATCTCTGATATTTTTGATATTCCGCAGAATACATCATAATCTGTAGTTTCAAAGTTTTTAGCATTGGCAATTACCTTAGAGACTTCAGACTCAACTCTGGGAATACTAAAAGAAGAAGATTGTGCTGTCAAACAATCATAGGTAAATAATATCCCGTTAAGGATATTGCCTAAATGTAGAATAATTTTTAATGTTTCATTTGCTTGCATGCTTCCTATGATACCGGGTAGTACTCCTAAAACACCTATTTCTGAACAAGAAGGTACACTTCCTGCATTTGGAGGTTCTGGAAATAAACAGCGATACGTAGGTCCCTCTTGATAATTAAACACAGAAACTTGCCCTTCAAACTTAAAAATAGCTCCGTATACCAGAGGCTTTTTAGCAATTACACAGGCATCATTTACTAGATATCGAGTAGAAAAATTATCAGTGCCATCTACAATAATATCATATTCAGAAAAAAGAGAAACTGCATTTTTTGTAGTTAGTTTTTCTGGATATGCGTTGATGGTAATATCTGGATTGAGATCTTCAAGACGATGTTTTGCAGCTAATGATTTATTCATTCCTAAAGAACTATTTCCATACAAAATCTGGCGATGTAAATTAGAGATGTCTACCGTATCGAAATCGATAATACCTATGGTGCCGATTCCTGCTGCAGTAAGGTATTGTAGAACCGGACAGCCTAAACCTCCAGCGCCAATAACTAATACTTTGGCAGCGTTAAGTTTTTCCTGACCAGAAGTGCCTATCTCTGGTAAGATGACTTGTCTATGATATCTGGGGTTGAAATTCATTTGTATTATGTTAATAGTTTTTATTCTATCATCCTCCTGCAAAAGGAGGCAATAAAGCTATTTCTGCCTTAGAGTCGATCATATAATTTTGATCTACTAATTTTTGATCTACAGCTATTTTAAAATTCTTATCGCTTAATTTGGGATGTTGATGTTTTAGTTTCTCTACTAATTGAGATACCGAACATACTTCAGTTTGGACCTCTTCTTCATTAATCGAAGTGGCCTCTGCCAGCATACCAAAATATTTAATAGTCAATTGCATCTGTAATTGTTTTTAAATCTTCAATAGTATTTAAATTTATAACCAATGCTTCTTCTTTTTCAGAAACCGTGATTGTTTTTGTACGCATTGCTAAAACCAGTTTACGTAAACGTCGCTCTCCGTTTTTTAATAATTCAAAACATTTTTCTGCACATTGTTTTTTATATAAAGCAATTAAGGGAATTGTTTTTCCTTTGCTTTCAAACTGAACAATATCATAGTTCTCGGTTCTATATTCTAAAAGTTGTTGTAAAACCCCAGTATTAATTAATGGGACATCACAACTTATAACAAGATTATTCTTTGTTTTTGAATGCAGTAATCCTGCATGAATTCCTGCTATTGGTCCTGATTCAGGTACGATATCTTCAATTCTTTTTATATTGAATGTATCATAATCAGGGTTACTACTTACAATGATGAGCTCAGTTACTAATGGTTGTACTGCATCGATAATATGTTGTATAAAAGGTTTGTTTTGTAAAAGAATCAGGCCTTTTTCACGTCCCATTCTCGAGCTTTTTCCGCCCGCTAGAATAATTCCCGTTATGTCTTTTTCTTTATTCATCAATACAATACTCTAATACATAAATCTAACTTCTAGAAAAAGTTCTCCTTTTTTTAATTTATAGTGCTATTTCTTTTGATTGTTGATCAAGAAACTCCCAACATTTTTGATTAATAGTATCAAATGTTTGAATCATCTTTTCTCCGTACGGAGTTAAATAAGCACCTCCACCGCCTTTTCCTCCTGTAGAAGTAATAACTAAAGACTCCTTGGTAGCCTTATTCATGCTATCCAATAAATTCCAGGCTTTCTTATAAGACATTTCCAAACTACTTGCTGCTTTACTTAAAGAACCTGTTTGGGCTATGGCTTTTAATAATTTTACTCTTCCTTCACCAAGAAAAACACCGTTCTCTGATTCGATCCAAATCCTACTCTTTATTTTGTAATCCATAATCCATGTTTACTAGCGTTTGGTTTTCAAAGATACAACGATTTTTATGGATAGTTTTTTCTTTATCAGAATTTTAGCAAATAATGATTTTTCGATCTGTTTTTTTATAATTCTCTAGTGAAGAGTGTGTTTTTATGGCAGATTTATCATGGTAACAGTATCTCCAATGTTTACTTCGGTTACTTCTTCAGGAAGGTATACCATTGCATTGGCTAGTGCAAACGATCTAAGCATAGAAGATGCTTGCCCATCTAGAATGGTTACTTTATTACCATCTATTAGAGCCTTTAGAAATTCTGCTCGTTGCCCTTTTTTTTGATAATGACTAGCAGAAATAGCAGTACTTCGGGTTAAGTTATGGTTTTCATAGCCTGCGATTTTCAATAAAGAAGGAAGTACATAAATATAAAAACAACTTAGAGAAGAGGCTGGATTACCTGGCAATGCAAAGATAGTTGTGTTTTGTTTTTTAGCAAAGTAAAGTGGTTTCCCTGGTTTTTGCTTTACTTTATAAAATATCTCTTCGACATCCAGGGCTTGTAATGCTTTGCCAACAAAATCATAATCTCCTACCGATATTCCGCCAGAAATCAATACCACATCATATTGGTCAATAACAGTCTCTAAAATAGAAAGCGTAAGATCATATTCATCTTCTATTTTATAATATGATATATCTGTAAATCCAGCTTTGTTGAGTGCGCTGGATAACATAATTGAATTACTCTCATAGATTTGACCGTATTTTAGTTCTTGTCCGGGAGGTACTAATTCATTTCCTGTTGCAATAATTGCGATCGAAGGTTTTTGGTACACAGGAACATGAGTAATTCCTAAACTAGCTAAATATCCAATAGCCGCAGCCGTCATTAAGGTTCCTTTTGCTAGTGCGATGTCATCTTTTTTGATTTGTTCGCCAAAAGGACGAATATTCGCATTAGAAACGACATGTTCGTTTAGTATAACCTGATTATTTTGAACAGTTACTTTTTCTTGCATAATCACTGCTTGAGCTTGCGAAGGTACTGGAGCTCCTGTAAAAATTCTAATCGCTTCTCCTTGTTCTAACTTTGGATCGGTATCATCTCCAGCCTTAACTTCACCTATAAGCGTAAAGGTTTTTTCGTCTATAGAGCCTAATGCATATCCGTCCATTGCAGATTGTCGAAATGGGGGCATATGAATCGGAGAAAGAATATCTTCTGCAAGGACATATCCAAGTGATTTTGATATGAGAATATCAGAAGTTATAGTTGTTTTTTGAATATTGTCTTGGGCTAATTGAAGGGCTTTCTCTACAGTGATCATTGGTAATTTTTTCTATAGGTAAAGGTACTACGAAATTCTAATATTTTTTAAATTATACATTAACAATGAATGGGTGGTATAAAAATAAGTTGAGAAAGATTTATATATTCAAAAAACCTCCCAAGATTATACTAAACGTAATAGTATTTCTGGGAGGTTTTTTAATGAACAAAATAAAAGATCAAATGCAAAAGCTGTCTAAAAAATGTTCTTAGCTGTTATGTCGAGTATTCCAATACGTTTTGATATAACAGTGTATTCCTTAAGATATTTTTTATGCAGCCCCGTTTTTGATTTTATCATATTTTTCAAATTATAAAGACACGATAGTTGTAATCTTTAAAGTAGGATTAATTTGAGAAATAATGGTAATACTTTTATCTGTTTTTTCGATCACCTTGGTTTCAGGTACGATATTAATCAGATCGATTTCTTTATCCCGGTATACAGGATTAATTTTTGGTTTACTTACTTCAGGTAATTTGATTTCATCTTTAGACGAACTTTTGGCATTAGGTCGTAGGTAAACCGATAGTGGCCTTTGTTCAAAATCAATAAGCCAGCTAATCAACTCCATGTTGGCAGGAGTGGTAGACTTTGTTTCTCCTATTAAAAAATTTACAATGGGCTTAAACTTGTCACCTTTCATGTTTTCGATGGTTTGAAGCTTATCCTCTCCATCTTTAAATTTAAAAAAGCGGTTTAAGATCTGCTCGTCATACTTTCCTTTTCTTTTGTCGAGCAGCCATATGCATGCTTCTTTAATTTGTTTTCGAGTAGGCTTTAAAAGATAACTACTCATGTCTCCACCTTTTTCCCTGTTGTACTGGTCAAGAATTTCATTCTTGTAGGACATACTTGTTTTCATTCTCATAGATATAAATAGGTTTTTAAAGGAATCTTTTGGTATTCCAAGGAATCTTTGGAATCCTTGGAATGGGATGTGAATCCAGATTTGGGTTCTTTATAAATTCACATCAACAAAATGACTCCGGTTTCATATTGCTAACATAGTAAATGTACGGCTTTAGTTTTTACGGTAACCCGTAATTCTATGGTAAAAACTTACATGAGAAGAGGAAAAACACCACTGCGCAGGCTCTTTTTATGTTAAAAAATTAACAAATACCCGAGTATTAACGGTTGTTGACAACCCAAAATAAATATCTGGATAAAGATCCGGACGGCAACCACTTTTTTTAAATCGAAAATAAAACCCAAAAATTATGAAAACGATTACTTACCTACTTATTGCACTTTTTATAACTGCTAATTTAACCTCTTGTACTGCGGATAGTGTAGCCAATGATGAAGATATCTCTGCTGAGCTAGTTGCTACAGATGGACATGATGGACAAGTATCAGACGAAGATGAAAGTGGAAACTAAGTAAATCATCTAAAATATAAATATTGTTAAATCCGGTGTCTATGGTATTAGAATAACATAAACACCGGATTTATTTTAGTATTTTAGAGGGATGAAACTTTGGCGTGTCGATTTCCCTTTACTTACAAAATTTTGGGTGTTTACAATGTATATCATCACATTTGCTTTTGGTCAACCACTAGCGCAAACTTCATTATCCAAAAAACAAGTAGATAGCATTACTCAATATTATACCTTAAGCAAAGCAGATTCATTATCCATAAAAGAAAGATTATACAATATTACGTTGTTTTTAAAAGGAGCAGGATTATCTAATCAGGATTCTCTTATATATAATGGTTTGATGACAAAAACATGGTTGCTAGGTAAAACGAAACAGTATGATAGCGCCATTGTATACTCTCATCAATTATGTGATTTTGCAAGACAAAATAAGGACACTGTATATTTAGTAAAAGGCTTTACTAAATTAGGGTTCTACCATAAAAATAATAATCAATTAACCGAAGCTTTTAAATATTATAATGAAGCTTTTAGAATATCCAGAATTGTTAATGATAGCATGAAGTCAGGGAAAAGTTTACTCCAAATGGCTAATATTCAAGTTTCATTAGGAGATTATTCAGGAAGTAAGACCACGGCGATAGATGGAGTGACTTATTTGGAGAATACTTCTGATTTAAGAAATTTGGCGGGGTTATATCATATTATTTCTGTTGCTAATAGAGAACAAAAAAATTATGAAGAAGCATTTCGATATAATGATCTAGCATTATCTCTTGGGAAAGATAGTTTGTCTGTTAAAAAAATAGGGGTAATGTATATTTTAATTTTTAAAAATACAAAAGCACTTATATTAGCTAATCAGGGTAATTATCAACAAGCAATAGTATTATTAAAAGAATTAGCATCTGATAGTATAGTGCTCAATAATAAAATAGAATATGCTAGAGTACTTAATAATTTGGGATATGTTCAATGGCTTGAAAATAAAGAAAACCCAAATTCTGAAAAGTTACTTCTTAAGGCGTTAACAATACGAAAGGAAATTAACGATATTGGAGGTTTAGTAGCCAGTAATAATGATTTAACAAAATATTATCTTGATAAGGATAAAACAAAAGCTTTATATCATGCTGAATCTAACTACGAAAATGCTAAAAAACGACGTGGTTTGACCCCAATTCTTGAAGCGCTAGATTTTATATTTAAACTTAGAGGAAATACTAATGAAGAAGCTAGGGTTTATAGTCGGATTCATAATGAACTGGAAGAAGCAAATCAGAGTAACCGAGAGATTTATGCGGTGACCAAATATGAAAATGATAATCTAACGAATGAGAATTTAAAATTAAAAGCGCAAAAAGCACAACAAGAATCTGAAACGGCGAGACAACGTTCTCAGAAAATTATGTATCTTTTAGGTACAGTTATTCTTGCATTATCAGGAGGTTTTGTGTTTTATCTATTACAACAACGGTATAAACGAGAAAAAATACGAGAAGTGTATGATGCAGAAACCCGTATCTCTAAAAAATTACATGATGAGCTGGCCAATGATGTATATAATGTAATGGTGCAGATACAAAATGAACAAAATAGTCCTGATGTATTAGATAAATTAGAAGAGATCTATAATACGACCCGGGATATCTCTAGAGAGCATAATAGTTTTACGACAGGAGAAAACTACGCTGCAGAGCTCACCAATATGTTGAGTGGGTATAGTTCTAATGAGACCAAAATTATCATAAAAGACATCGAGGATGTCAATTGGGAGGCTGTAGACCCCGAAAAAAAGATCATTGTACACCGTACTTTACAGGAATTAATGATCAATATGAAAAAACATAGTGAAGCAGGGCTGGTTGCGGTGACATTTAAGAAAACACTGAAAAACGTAGGAATTACATATGCTGACAACGGAATTGGAGTGTCAGAAAATGAAATAATACATAGTAACGGACTCCGAAATGCGGAAAACCGTATAAAAACCATCGGAGGATCGTTTATCTTTGATTCAGAAAAAGGAAAAGGCTTTAGAGCCAGGATTAGTTTCCCAAATTAATTATAATAATAACACTTATGTTCAAGAAAGTTTTAGTAACAGAAGACCTTGGTAGTATTAATCACGGTATAGCACAGATTCTTCATGAAAGAACTGGCATTAATGAAATAGATCAGGCACAATATTGTGATGATGCACACCTAAAGGTGAGAAGAGCTATAAGTGACGGCAAACCTTTTGATTTGTTGATCACTGACCTTTCTTTTAAAGAGAGTCATAGAGAACGTAAATTAAAATCAGGTATTGAGCTTGTAGAGGCCGTACGTGCTATACAACCCGATATACGGGTTATCATATATTCTATGGAAGACAGACCTGGTAAGATCAAATCGTTTTTTGCTGATCAGGCGATTAATGGATATGTATGTAAAGGGAGGTATGGATTAAATGAATTGGTGCAATCGGTTACCGAGGTATATAATGGGAATGCATACTTATCTCCACAGTTAGAAAGTTCTATGAGTAAAAACAATGTTTTCGAACTTATGGACTATGATATTTTATTACTTAAACATTTATCTGATGGGCTGACCCAGGATGAAATAGGAGATTATTTTAAAAAGAATCATATTTCTCCAAGCAGTATTAGTTCTATAGAAAAAAGACTTAATAAATTAAAATTCAATTTTAAAGCTAAAAACGCGATTCACCTGGTTGCAATGACTAAAGATTTAGGATTGTTATAAATTGAAATTTAGAAATAAATCAAATACATTATACCTTCTTTCCTTTCTTCTAGACATCAAGGTGTATTGTAATTAGATAAAAGTACTTTCTTGTGGTATTCCGGACTTGATCCGGAATCTTTTTTTACCAAATATTCATATCTCAAATAGACGTAGATTATTATACGTTGCATTCCCTGCAAGAGTTTGATCGAATAAAATAGTATAGAAATTCATTTTTTAGTTAAAAATAATCATGATCACATACATAGAGAAAGTATAAGGTCATGCAAATTCATTCTCTCCCTAATTGTTAACTCCTGCTGATTTGCATCAAAATTGTGTTAAATACACAAATGTTATGGAAATCCGTAATAAATTGCTAGGGATTAATAATAGCTTTACAGAACTCTCGAAATTGAATAGAAAAACTGACTATTATAAAAATAACAACCCCGCAATTGTAAAACTTTGGCGAGCCAACAAAAGCAGGGTCTGAATAACGATTGATCTAATAAAACCAACCATTATAATGGTATTTTTATAATAACAAATCATTCAAAAGCACTTCAGTGCTTTTGAATGATTTATCGTTAAGTACGTGTGTAAATTCTTACAGAACTAATGTTTTTTATATTCCTACAGGCACAATATAGTAAGAAGGTTTTATATTTTTACGGTTTCCCGTATATTATTTATTCTTTTTTTTTTAAAAAGAGGTTTAAAATAATCTTATTCCCGCAAGCTTTAAAATTTAAAATTCAATGCTTTATAAAAAGTAGTCGTTGATATCAGTCTATAATTACAAGAATGTGATTAAGAATTACTTTGTCATTAGAACTTAATCTAATTTAGGGGACCGAGATGGGGTTTTTAGAATTCTTTTGTAAGAAAGAAATATGTTAAAAAACCCCGGGAAGTATTGAGATAATCAATTATTAATCTTATAGTAAGCGAATTACATCAAATAACACAAGTTTGAGAAAGGGATGTTTTATTATCGTATTAAATTTTTTAACTAATTTGGATTTTAATGTGTTGATATTGAGTTTTTAATAAAAAATAAATTACAAAAAGATTATTTTTTGTAATGCACTTTTTTTAATACGACTAAATAGTTTACTCATCTAATTTTTATAATGAATTGATAGCCCAACATGAGCAAATAGCGGTTCTCATATTTGCTAATTCTTCAGAAGAAGAATTAAAACATAAATGCATTCCTAAAGGGAAAGGTTTATTTAATTATTTTAATTCTCAAACACTTAAGAAAGTTCGTAAAACCAATTTACCTTTCTTTCTTTATTCAGAAAAAGATCAGTTGGGTAATAATTTTGCAGAACGTTTTGCAAATGCAATTGAAGATCTTTTTAATAAAGGATATGAAAAAATCATTACACTCGGTAATGATAGTCCTAATTTAAAAGTTTCTCATATTATTGAGGCTAGTAAAAAACTATCCCATAATGATGCTGTTATTGGTCCATCTATGGATGGAGGGGTCTATTTAATGGGGCTTCATAGAAAATCTTTTAATAAGCTACAATTTCTAGAATTACCTTGGCAAACGAATACACTAGCTAAAACATTTATCAATAAGATTTTAAAGCTTGGATTAACGGTTCACTTCTTAAAATACCTTAAGGACATTGATAATCTAAAGGATTTAAAACAATTTTTAAGAGATATAAGAAATTTGTCATCAATATTTAAGAATATTCTGCTGACAATTTTTAAAACTTCTTTTCAGGAAATTCGATTTCAGGATGTCTTTATTTCCAAAGTCGTAACTACGTTACATTTTAATAAAGGTTCACCAAGTTTGATTTAGTAAATCCTAAATTAAATTTTTCACTATTTATATTATTATTAAGCTTGATGAAACACTTTTTATTAGGGCTTACACTATGTTTGATATCATGTAGTTATGCCCAAAATTCAGTTACAGGTACAGTGACCTCTTCTATCGATGGTACATCTTTACCATTTGTGAATATTGTAATTAAAAATACTAATCAGGGAACAACTTCTGATATTGATGGTAACTATACTATCGAGATTAATGACCAGAATGCTATCCTTATATTTTCATCTTTAGGATTTAAAACTAAAGAAGTTTTTGTTGGAAATCAATCTACGATTAATTTGACTCTAGAAGAAGGTTCTACAGGTTTGGAAGAAGTAGTTATAACAGCTCTTAACAGGGAAAGAGAAGCAAAGGAATTAGGCTATGCGATACAGAGTATTGGACCTTCTGCTATTGCTGAGGTAAAATCAGTTAATTTTTTGGATAATTTGGCAGGTAAAATAGCAGGAGTTACCATTACTCCTGGAGGAGCAACAGGAGTAGGTTCTTCTTCTAAAATTATAATTAGGGGAGAGCAATCGTTTACCAATAATAACCCCTTATTTATTGTTGATGGTACACCTATTAATAATAATACAGTCTTTAATTTCACTAATGAAGTGGCAGCTGGTTTTCAAGAAGTTGATTTTGGTAATGGAGCGATGGAAGTAAATCCAGATGATATTGCTTCAGTATCGGTACTCAAGGGGCCAAGTGCTGCAGCGTTATATGGTACCAGAGCCTCTAATGGAGTTATTATTATTAATACTAAAGATGGTTCTAAAAGTAAGGGCCTAGGAATTAGTATTAACTCTAGTATATTTATAGATACTGCTTTTCAATTACCTCAATTTCAGAATGAATATGGGCAAGGTAATTCGGGGCAATTCGAATTTGTTGATGGATTAGGGGGTGGAATTAATGATAACATCACTTATAGTTGGGGACCAAGATTAAATCAGGGAACGTTGATTCCACAATTTGATAGCCCGGTTACTTTGGCAGATGGTACTATAGTTCGCGGGGGTGATACTTCATTATATAGTGGGATACCAATTACAGCAACGCCTTTTGTGTCTAATCCAGATAATTTGAAGGATTTTTATGAGACAGGAGTAACAACGATAAATAATGTATCGATTTCTTCGGGTTTTGATAAAGGAAATTATCGATTGTCTTTTACAGATTTAAGAAGTGAATCTATTATTCCGGGAGTTAATTTAGATAGAAAAACGGTTGCAGCTCGCTTAGGTTTTTCACCAACTGATAAAACAAAAGTAACGACTAGTATTAATTATGTAAACACAAGTAGTGATAATAGGCCATCTAATGGGTATGGGTCAGAAAACGTGAATTATTCATTGGTAGCATGGGGTCCAAGGTCTTTAAATATAGATAATTTACAACAATATTGGCAACCAGGCTTAGAAGGAGTACAACAATACTCTTTTAATTATACCTTCTTTGATAATCCTTATTTTATTTTATCTGAAAATCGTAACAGCTTCAATAGGGATCGTGTTTTTGGGAATATCGCTGTAAGACAGCAATTGACTAAAAATTTTAATATAACCATTCGTACAGGAATGGACTATTCCAAAGAAGATAGACAGTTTCTAAGAAATTTTAGCACCAATCGTTTTAGAAATGGAGCCTATGCAGAACATGATGTTTTTTATAGAGAAATCAACACAGATTTCCTGGTCAATTACACTAAAAAAATAAAAGACTTTGATATTGATGTATCTGTAGGAGGAAATCGTTTAGATCAAAAAGCCAAAACAACCCAGACGCAGACTACACAATTGGCACAACCAGGGATTTTTAGTTTTAATAACGCGGCATCACCTATCGAAAGTTTTGGTTTCGAATCCGAGAAACGTATCAATAGCTTGTATGGGTTGTTAAAAATAGGATATAAAGATTATTTGTATTTGGATATTACAGGAAGAAATGATTGGTCCAGCGCTCTGGCAACACCATTTTCTGCAGATAATACTTCATTTTTTTACCCTTCAGTTTCTACAAGTTTTATTTTGAGTAATGTGGTTAAACTACCAAAAATGATTTCGTTTGCCAAACTAAGGTTTAGTGCTGCTCAGGTAGGTAATGATACCAATCCATATCAAACTTCTGGAGCATTTGTATCCCAGACAGCTGTTAATTCTCAACCTACGTTTAGTAACCAGGATTTTATTCCAAACCCAGATCTAAAACCAGAGAAAACTACTTCTTTTGAATTTGGAACAGATCTTCGTTTTTTTAAAGATCGGTTGAACTTAGATGTTACGTACTATAATTCCTTAACCAAAGATCAAATTCTTTCTTTGCCTATTCCGATTTCTTCGGGATTTAGTCAACAAGTAGTTAATGGAGGAGAAGTGCGATCTAAAGGCTTAGAAATTGTATTAGATGCGATACCCATTAAGAGTGAAAATTTTCAATGGAACACAACTGTCAATTTTAACAAAAATGTATCGACAATAGAATCTTTACCGCAGCAAGATGGCAGAATTACTTTGGCATACTCCAGAGTATATGATAACCCTGATCAGACGGTATGGTTTCAGGTAGAAGAAGGAGGGCGTATAGGGGATTTTTATGGTACCGGATATCTTCGTAATGAAAATGGGGATTTTGTATTGACTTCTGAAGGGCGTTTTATCGCAGATCCCACGCTAAAAAAACTTGGGAATTATAACCCTGATTTTGTAGTAGGGTTGACGAATCATTTTTCATATAAAAATTGGGATGTTGATTTTGTATTAGATTGGCGTCAAGGAGGAGAGCTTGTTTCCAGAACTTTATCACTAGCTGCTGTTGGAGGCCAATTAGAAGAAACTGCTTTTAGACCCGAAGAAGGAATTATTGCTCAAGGAGTTGTAAACACAGGAACAGCAGAGAACCCTGTATATGTGCCAAATACAACCGCAGTAACACCAGAGAGCTTTTATCGCCAGTTTTATGACCGTAATCATGAAGAGAATAATGTATATGATGCCTCCTATTTAAAAATGCGCCAGTTTGAGATCGGATATTCATTTAGTCTTGATGAAAATAAGATAAACTTCTTAAAAGGAAGTGCGGATTTTAAGGTTTCACTGGTTGGCAAAAACCTATTTGCGATTAGTGATATTCCTCATTTTGATCCAGAACAGTTAGCAGTACAAGGGCAAGGACTAGTTAGCGGTGTAGAAGATTTATCATATGCTACATCAAGAAGTTTTGGACTCAAATTAGGTGTTAATTTCTAATCGTACGACAATAGTGAATTGTTAAAAATAAAAGAATGAAAAAATACATATATATTATTTTGAGCAGCATATTTTTTATTGGCTGTACTTCAGATTTTGAAGATATAAATACGAATCCTAATGCGCCTGTTGATGTACAACCTAGCTTATTGCTCAGACAAGTAATCTATGATTATGGAGAACAGATGTCTTATGAAGGTTTTGTTGCAGGTAATTTACTAGGACAGCATTTAACAGCATTGGATTTTAATTTATTTGATCGTCATGCACTCAATTCTCCACAATTGGGAGGGAATCCCTGGTCGATTTTTTATAAAAACCTTCGGGATAATGAACTCATTATAAGAAAATCGAGAACATCAGAGACTTTTGCTGTATATGAAGGACCTGCTTTAATTTTTAAAGCATACATGACAATGGCGTTAACAGATCTTTTTGGAGATGTACCTTACAGTGAGGCTTTTACAGGAGATGTCGGAGTGGTAAGACCAATTTATGATACGCAAGAAGATATTTATCTGGCTGAAGGAGGAATTTTGGATAATCTGGAAAAAGGTATAGAGGCAATCAATATGTATTCTGGAGTAATTACTTTGGAAGGTGATATTCTATATAACGGAAATTTAGATAATTGGATTAAGTTTGCCAATTCTTTAAGAATTAAAGCATTGATACGAATATCTTCACAAGAAAATATAGCGACAACGCTGCAGGATATTGTAACTGAAGGGAATTATATAAAAACCAATACAGAAAATGCCATTTTTGAATTTACCGATGGAGAGCCGAATAATTTTAGAATGGCCAGATTGAGAGCTGGAGATTTTAATAATTTTGTGATGTCAGAGACTATAGAAGATGTCCTGACTGGATTAAATGATCCCCGTGTAAATGTATTATTCAGGTCATTTGGTAATGCAACCGGTATAGCATATAATGGATTGGTTAACGGTATTGATGCTTCTCAGACAACAATTTCTTTATCTGATTACTCACTTGCGGGAACTGTATTTAGAGAAAACACAGGTGATCTTAATGCCAATTATATGACAGCCTGGGAAACTAGTTTTTTATTAGCTGAAGCTGCATTAAAAGGAATTATTACAGAAAATGCACAGACATTATATGAAGAAGGAGTAGTACAAGCTTTTGAGTATTGGAATACCGAATTACCATCAAATTATTTAGCAACCACAGCAGCATATAATAGTACCAGTGCATTAGAACAAATTATTACCCAGAAATGGATAGCCAATACAATTAATGGTTATGAGGGATGGATAGAGTATCGCAGAACGGGTTTTCCTGTTCTTAGAAACGTTTCTGCTAGTTTAAATAATGGAGTAATTCCTATAAGAATGCCATATCCGGCAGAAGAAGCTACGCTTAACACTACTAATTATAATAGAGCAGCAGAGAGAACCGATAACAATAGTATCAATTTTCCGGCATGGTGGGATCAATAGTAAAATAAGGATTGTTTGATGAAAGAAATCGAAATTTGGCAATGGAGTTTAATTGTACTTTCTAGTCTTTTGTTTTTCTGGTGGTCTCCATTAGCAAAAACAAGGGAACAGTTTTATCAGGCTAGTAAGAACGAAAAGCAGCGACCTACATTATGGATGTTAACAGGAAGTCTGGTTATTTCCTGGATCTTTGCCAAAAGTATT
Organism: Aquimarina algiphila; assembly: GCF_947494415.1. NCBI lineage: Bacteria > Pseudomonadati > Bacteroidota > Flavobacteriia > Flavobacteriales > Flavobacteriaceae > Aquimarina > Aquimarina algiphila. The sequence goes on from NZ_CANLVC010000004.1 coordinate 420,197, forward strand.
ACGAATGCCGCCAATTTGGGGTTGAGTTTTGGAATTGTTGGTGGAGTAGCATACGCAGGGTATTATCTCTCATTTGCAATTGCTGGAGTCATTATATATCAATTACGAACCAAAGGAGGGTTTAAAAGTATACATCACTTTTTAGGATCACGCTTCGGGCAAGGGTCTGTATTGCTTTTTTCTGTATTAATTGGTTTTCGGTTGTTTAATGAGGTGTGGTCCAATACAATGGTGATAGGATCCTATTTTGGAACTGTAGGAAGCTCATCTTATTACTTAGCGATCATTGTTTTTACAGTATTAACACTTGCTTATGCATTAAAAGGAGGTTTGAGTAGTAGTATTTTTACAGATGTGATACAGATGGGGTTATTTTCTATACTGTTATGTATTATATTATGGAATATATTCGAAGTAAAAGATTTCTCTATTAAGGATGTTGCATTATCCGGAGAATGGACAATGGCTTTAGGGGGAAATTTATTACTTGCAGCAATCATACAATCATTTAGTTATCCGTTTCATGATCCTGTATTGACCGATAGAGGATTTATAAGTGCTCCAAAAACAACACTAAAGAGTTTTTTATGGGCTACTGTGCTGGGTGGATTATGTATTATTTTGTTTAGTGTTGTAGGTGTTTTTGCAAAACAACAAGGAATTGAAGGACAAGCTGCCGTAGCAGTAAGTAAGACTTTTGGAGTGTTCATACTCCTGGTAGTAAATTTTATTATGATTACATCTGCTGCTTCTACATTAGATTCTACTTTTTCATCGTCGGCAAAACTTATAGCTATTGATTTAAAATTAGGAAAGGAAGTATCTTTTGGACGTTGGATGATGGTCATTGTTGCTATTGTAGGGACAATACCAGTATTTCTTAATGCAGAAATTTTATCAGCTACTACAATTAGTGGTACGATGGTGATTGGATTAACACCTATATTTTTGTGCTGGAAAAAAGAAGTCCCTAAAATCAGTTTTTTCTTATCTGTGGGTAGCGGATTAGTATTTGGAGTACTATTAGTTTTTGATATATTTCCACAGCAATTCATATTTACTACTGGGAAATATGCAGATTTATTATGGGTAAATATTTGGGGATTGATAGTTTGTTTCATTTTATATTTTATACCAACATGGATAAAAAAACGATAAATCTGGGAGAAATAAGAGGTAAGGTATTACTGTTTGGAGGAGTATATAGCAATTTACAAGCTTTAGAAAGTTTGATTGCTATAGCAGAAAAGGAAGGAATCTCTCCCAAAAATTGTTTCTGTACCGGTGATATAGTTGGATATTGTGCACAACCAGAAGAGACAGTAGATCGTTTTATAAGTTGGGGAGCACAATCTATTATTGGTAATGTAGAAGAACAATTACGATCAGGAGCGCTGGATTGTGGCTGTGATTTTAGTGTAGGTTCCAGGTGTGATAACTTCTCTAAAGAGTGGTATCCTTTTGCTCAAAAAGAATTGTCAAAAGATTCTATTGATTGGATGAAAGGATTACCAAACCATATCTCGTTCGTTTTTTCAGGTAAAAAGGTAACTTTAGTTCATGGGAGCTATGATCATATTTCAGAATTTATATTCAGATCATCTCCTTGGGAAATAAAACAACAATCTTTTGATGCGGTTAAAAGTGATATTATAGTGGCCGGGCATTGTGGATTGCCATTTTATGATATTCATAAAGAATTACTTTGGTTAAATCCTGGGGTAATTGGCATGCCGGCAAATGAAGGAAAAACAAGGGTTTGGTATGCGGTTATGGATGACCTTAATGGTTTTTCTTTCCGATATCATACCTTAGAGTATGATAATCAAACGGCTAATGAACTAATGTTATCCAGAGGTCTGCCAAAAGAATATGCGCATACATTGCAAACAGGTTTATGGGATAACATGCAAATTCTTCCTGAAGAAGAAAAAATGTTATGTGGAAATGATATTAATGATACTATAATGATGAAGCATGAAAAAAATAAAAATCAGGAGGTGATCTGAAACGTATAGTTTAATAAATTTAATGTTTAACCAAAGATATTATTACAGTGCAGGTATAGCATATATGTTTACCATCCAAACCATCAGTATATGTCCAAAGAAATCCCAAATATTTCATTTAAGACTCAATATCCAGAAATAAAAGGGATAGAGATATTTTTATTTGAAGACTTAATTGAAAGAAAGGATAATTTGGATCATAATCCAGAAAAAGCACACCAGCTAGAATTTTATATGTTAGCTTTTTATACTAGTGGAACAACGCAGCATTTGGTAGATTTTACTTGGCATGAAGTACAAGAGAATACTATTGTCTATTTGGTTAAAGGACAAGTTAACGCATTCAATTTCAAGAAAAATGTGAAAGGTTTTATCATACTTTTTACCGAAGAGTATTTTAATGAGAGATTAAATCACCTTCCAAGTGATGCTGTAATTAGATTATTTACTTCGCATTTATTTTCTCCAAAAATTAAAATTCCTGCAAGCTCAAGTGTAAACAATTATATTCAATTATTATATAAGGAGTTTTATGATGAGGATGATAGTCAGTACAATAAAAAGAATATTATCAATTATTTATATAACATTCTCTTCTCAAAATTAGAACAACTACAGCAATATCAGACATTCTATCTTAAAGACTCTGGTAAACTCAACACTTTTTTAAAATTCAAATCACTCTTAGAAAATAATTTTTATAAAAGTAGAAATGCCGATTTCTACGCTTCCGAATTGCACATTTCTTACAAACATTTGAATACCGTTAGCAAAGAGATTATAAATATTACTGCCAAAAAGTTTATAGATGAATTTATTATCCTAAAAGCAAAAAGGAGCCTGATAAATTCATCTATAAAAAGTACTCAATTGGCTTTTTCTATGGGATTTGAAGAATCCAGTAACTTTGTCAAATACTTCAAGAAACATACGGGATTAACCCCAAATATGTTTAAAAAACTGCATGATTAGAAATGTAGGTTCGATATTAACCTATTTTACATCAACATTAACCCACGATACTTCATATTCTCACGCTAATTTTGTGCTATAATCAAAACTTAAAAAGTATGAAATACTCAATCATAGTGTTGCTTATGCTTGCTACGGTGGCTTGCAATGCAAAAAAAGAAGTAAAACCAATAAAACAAGAAGAAAAGATGGAATTATCTAATAAAGAAAAAGCAGTAGCATTATTAAACAGCTTTAATACAGGTGACCAAACAGCAATAGGGTACATCAATCCAAATAAATATATCCAACATAATTTGGCTGTGGGTGATGGTTTATCAGGTTTTGGAGCCATAATGAAGAATGCTCCTGAAGGAGGTTTTAAAGCTAATGTGGTACGAGCATACCAAGATGAAGAATATGTATTTATCCATACGATTTATGACTTTTTTGGACCAAAAATCGGTTTCGATATATTTAGATTTGAAGAAGGTCTGATTGTAGAGCATTGGGATAATTTGACTGCAGTAACTCCTGCAAATCCAAGTGGACATACACAAACTGATGGTCCCACAAAACCTGAAAGTTTAAATAAAACAGAAACCAATAAAGCTTTGGTGAAAGATTTTATTTCAGCGATTTTAATGAAAGGCGAAATGGATAAAATAGGGAACTTTATTAATGAAGGTGCAGAGAATTATATACAACATAATTCTGTTATCGCTGATGGATTATCAGGACTAGGTCAAGCATTAGAGGGAATGGCGAAAGAAGGAATTGCTATGGAGTATTCGACTATTCATAAAGTATTGGGAGAAGGTAATTTTGTACTTTCCGTCAGTGAAGGTAAACTTGGAGGTATTCCAACTTCATATTATGATCTTTTTCGTGTAGAAGATGGAAAAATTGTTGAACATTGGGATATTGTTGAAACCATATTACCAGAAGCGGAAAGAAAAAACAACAACGGAAAGTTTAATTTTTAAATAAAATCGACTTTTTTAAAGAATAATAGATAGTAAAAAAGGTTGCTTGATTACAAAGACAACCTTTTTTATCAAAATTACCTTTTGTAGATATGCATGTTGGTGGTGCACTTCCTAAAGTTTCACAAAAAGGATGTGAAATGGTATTGGCAATGGGATTTGATTATTCGATTATTTTTAATGTTTCTGAGGAACGACTAAAAAAACCTAGTTTATATTGTTCATAAGAAGCCTTCCATCGCAAGATTCCATCTGTGGATATCGAATGTGGACGATTGGGTATTCCTACCAAAACTGAAATTGATCGAATTGTAAATGAAATGTTCTCATTGTTTATGAACTTAAAAATGATTAACTCAAACAAACAATCCGATTTAACGAAAACAAGACCCATAATAATTGATTTACGATAAAAGTAACTCAACCAGACTCTTCTATACTAAAAAAAAGGCTGGTAATTTAATTGAAAAGAGAGAGCCGGTTGGTTACATTACGGATTTTTTTGGTAACAAATTAGAGGATATTAAAGCATCGCAAAACGGTATGATACTTTATATGATAGGTACTCCACCCATCAATAAAGATGAAACCATTATGAATGTTGCTATAATTCCTTAAGTTTTTAAAAGTTTTTTCATTATAAACGCCGTACCATTGGTATTGAAATTAACATCATAAACACTGATGCTAATAATAAGGGTAACATATCCTGTACGGGTTTTAAATTAGCTTTTGTGTTATAATATTCAGGAGTAAATTGATTCCAATCAATAGTATCCGCATGCTGTTCTTCAAATACTTTTGGATAGAAAAAAAGCCTTAACTTCTCATGGAATGCTTCGGTTTCATTAAGGTATTCTATATGTTGACTCATACTGGTGCCTGCTGATAAATTAAAAGCAAGCTGAATGTACATATTGGGGACTATTGAAGCAATTTGCTTACTGGTACGTTCCCGCAATTTGATCTTCTCACTTAATGCATCTCGCTGAGTTTTTGAGTCATCATCTCCCATTTGTTGCATTGCATAATACCATAACCAATTAAATCCATCTGTAGGATATCCGTATTTTTTAAATTGTGGATAATGCTGATAAAACTTTTCAATTGTAGCCAGCTTATCAGTATCCCATTTGGTATGATATCCATCTCGTTGCGCTATTGCCGTACTTAAAGCTTCTGGTACGGGATATTTCGAGGATATATAAGCATTGATTCCAGCAGGTAATAGAACAATTAAAACCAGCCAAATCGATAGCAGTAACAGTGCATTAAAACCAGAAGACTTCTTAAAAACAATAACAAAAAAAGTGAGTGTAAACCAAAATATGATATATAGCATAGATAATCCCAGTATAGAAAGAAAACCGCTATTTATAGGTATATTGAGTATAAATTTTGCAAGGCAAAAAAGGAATATCAATGCCACAAATAATAACCCTAATCTGATCAAAAGTTTGGAAACAATAAATCCTAGTTTGGATTTCGTTTGAATCGACACCAGGCGCCAGGTACCGGTTTCTGTCTCTTCAGAAATAACATTAAAGGTTAAAACAATAACCAATAGAGGGAATAAATAGATAATTACAAAAGAAAGATCAAGATTGCCAGATTGTAAATTCATAGGATTGACCAAATCGGTATCAAACTTTTGCGCTTCAAAGGTTTTGATTGTAATTCGTTTAACTGTAGGATTGATATCTCCTTGACCAATAGATATTCCTGCCAATGGATTTAAAGTATTGATATGGGCAAACTTCAAATAATATAGTAACAATCCTAAATCCTCATTATGAAGAGACACTTGTCGATCAAAATGTTGCTCTTGATACATTTTTACTTCAGTAATTGCTTCTTGTTGTCGTGAGAGGTGTTTGCTCCCAATGATTATAGATAAGATACCCAATAATGTAATTAGCAATAAACTAATCCAGACTTCTTTTGACCGAATGCATTGTTGCAAAAATAACCTGTATTTTATCATATCGCTTTAGCTCTTTTTGAGGTGAATAGCAACAACGCGAAAGCAATTATTGTCCATAATAGTATCGAAATTATTGCCGGAATGGCTTCTTTAAATGAAGCACCAAATTCTATAGGCTTATGGTGGAAATCTGAGAATTCTTCCCAATGCTCATGATCCACTACATGAGTTTTTCCTTCAGAACCACTTTCTTTCTTTGGACTGATATATTCCATTTGAAGTTCATTCATCGTTTGAGATAACTGATAACGATAGTCATCTGCCTGATTTTGGAAATCTATATAAGACGAAAAATCTGTTCCTGCTATCGTCATTGATAATTGTTTGATAGCTGTAAATGGATTGATAAAAGATGAAAATCTAGTTATGTTATTTTGATTAGTATACGTGTTTACCAAATTTGCATGATGTTTTTTGTATAAAGTAGAAGTGATTTTTTCACCTTCCCGCATCACAAAACCAGAATAATTAAAAGGTAAATCGGTAACCTTACTTACATTATGTACGGCTAATACCGAATCCCGTAGCTTGTTGTAGTGAGGGTCATTAGGATTATGGCTGTCCCCTTTTTGGATTTCTTCTTTCTCTATTGCCGATTGAAAAGCTAATTTTGTAGGTGTTGGAAACCAGTAATTTCCCATAGCTTGAGCAGATTTAGGCAAAAGCACGACCAGTAATAACCAAATGCCTAATAACCGTAATAAAGCATCTTTTGGGCTACTACTACTAGCAGATACTACGATGGTAAAGGTAGAAATGACAAACAGGAATGCTAAATACCCCAAGCCTATTAGTGAAACTCGAAACCACTGAAGGCTATTTGTCATTTGATTTTCTAATACCAAAAGCGTAATAATTACCACTAATATAGCGGGAATAAAAAATAGAGTTGAAATTCCGAAAAGTCCAATTGATTTTCCAAACAGAATTTCTTTCCAGTTTCCTCCTTGAGATAGTACTATTTTTAAGGTTCCATTTTGTTTGTCGGCAGCAATACTTGAAAATCCTATGAAAAATAGGATCAATGGCAGCACTAATTGTAATAGTAGAGCTAAACTCAATTCTCCAAATCGCAACGTACCCGTAGAAAATGTTGCTTCAGAAAAGTTAACACTGTTTTGCCTGTGAGCTTCCAGAAACACAGTACTTCCTGTAAAACTTTCTAATCCGTAATCAAAAATACCCAAAGATGGGTTTACTCGAAATGCAAAAGTACCAAAATGAGCCATTCGGTGAGGATGTTTATCAGGGTTGGCTTCCCAGCTTTGTCGGGCTTTAATTTGGTGATCTTGTCGAATATCATTTTGAGTGATATGATTTTGAATACCGCTAACAGCTGCAAAAGCTGTTAGCAGTATAAAAATTGAATATAAGAGATAAAAAGTTTTTGGCGTAGTCGCATTGTGCCAAAAGTTTGATGCGAATAACCGAACGTTTGCCCACTTCATCTTTTAGAATTTATACGTTGTGGTTAACAATACGTTTCTTGGAGCGCCAGGGAAAAGCCTGGTAGCGTTTAATGCACCATTCCAATAGGTTTCATCCAATAGATTATTAAGCTTTAAAGCAATTTGCATATCGATTCCAGAAGGGCGATAGTATACTGCTGCATCAAATATCGTGTATGATGGTAATTCTATACGATCTCCATACCATGACAAACGATCTCCACGATATTCTGTACCAAAACCTACTCCGATATTTTTTAAAGCTCCATGCGTAAAATCATATCGTCCCCAAAAATTAGCGCTATGTTCAGGTGCTCCTCCAATGCGTTCACCAATTAAAGCTGGATCATCATCTTCTATGATTTCTGCATCAATAAAGGCATAGGAAGCACTTACTTGAAAGTTAGGTAATACATATCCAGTAAGATCCCACTCAAAACCTCGACTACGTTGTTCTCCTCGTTCTGTCAATATGGATTCATCATTAGGATCTTGTTGTAATAGATTTTTTTGAGTTATTTGATATACAGCAGCATTAACTATTACTTTTCCGCCTAAAAATTCTCCCTTAGCACCAAATTCTATGTTGTCACTTTCTAAAGGATCAAAACTAGCAGGAGAACCTGCCCAGAAAAAGTCTTCGGTAGCAGGTGAAAGCGTAACGGTGTTAGACTGTGGCTGAAACCCTTCTACATAGGAACCATAAACACTAATATTTTCAGTAGCTTCATATGTTAGCCCTATTCTAGGTATAAAAGCCTCGTTCTTATTAGACTCTTCATTATTTGATTTGTAATCAAAAATATCTTCATACCAATCATATCGAAGATTTAGTAATGCAGAAAACTTACCGATCTTAAATTGGTTCTGGATATAAATACCGTTTGAAGTGGTAAGGTTTGCTGGGATAGCAAATTCTGAAGTGATATAGCCTGAAGTTTCTCTGGCTGTATTATTAGGATCCGCGAGATTAAAATGGTCAACATTGGGTCTAGGTGCAGTTACACCATTGATGTCAATAGTTTCAAATTGAGCTGCTTCAGCAGGGTCAAAAGAAGTTGCAGTACCATTCAATCTTCTATATCTACGAGCACCATTTGATGCTCCACCTATAGTTCGTTCCCATCTGCTACCATCATATCCTACTAATAGTTTATTGGTAAACGAATCATTTTCAATATCAAAATTGATGTATCCCGTGTAATTATCTGTAATCCAAAACTGTTGTCGTTCTACGTAACGTAATTCGGCAAGTGTAGGAATCGCATTTCCATCAATATCTACAGCGGCAGAACCGGCAACACGATGCTCTGCAAGGTCTTCCTCCCAGGTTTGCTTCATATAAGAAGCATTAAACCCTATGTTATCAGTAATTTGCTTACTAAAATTACTGATGACCATAAACTCTTTGGATGAATAAAAATCATTAGCAGCTCCAACATTTGTTGAGATATCTGTACTGTTTAAATCAAATTGGCCATTTATAGGGCCAAAAAGCGGTTGACCACGATCAAGATTTCCTACTCCATTGCTGTATATCATTTCTACGTTTAGTGCTGTAGTACTATTTGGTAGAAACGTGATAGACGGTGTTATCAGAAATTGATTGTTCTGTACTAAATCTCTAAAAGACCTTGCTTCTTGAACTGCAGTGTTAAAACGATATAATAAAGTTCCAGAATCATTTAAGGGGCCTGTAAAATCTGCGGTTGCTCTTAGTGTTCCAAAGCTTCCTACTGTGGCACTTACTTCATTTCTTTTTTCCTTTAAAGGTTTTTTAGTTACCAAATTAACTGATCCACCAGGATCAACACTAGAAAAAGTTACAGAAGAAGGTCCTTTAATAACTTCTGCTCTTTCTATATGTGATGTAATAGGTTGTAAAAAATAATATTGACGAGTTCTCATACCATTAATAAGCTGGCCGTCTTCTGCCTGAATGATACCTCTAATATTAAAATGATTATAGAACCCTGTATGTGTTACACTACTAGAATTTTTTATAGCATCTGCTATCTGAAAGGCTTGTCGATCGTTAATTAATTCTTTAGTAATGGTTGATACTGCCTGAGGTAATTCTCTGTTTTTTATGGCAACCTTTGTCGAAGAAAACGAATAATCACTGTTGTAATCTGTTCGTGCACGACCAACGACTTCTACACTTTGTAGTTGTTCTGTACCTTCTTCTAATTGAATAGTCCCTACATCAAATGTTGAACCATCACTAATTTCAATTGTATTTTTATAGGACTGTAATCCTAAATAACGTACTTCGATATCATAATTTCCCGAAGGAGCATCTATTTCAAATTTCCCTGATTTATCTGTTAATTTTCCAAAAGTATTTTCTGCGTTTTTTAATAAAATTGTAGCTCCAATTATTGGTGTATTTCCAGTATCGATGATAGTTCCTGTTACTTGTACTTGTGCAAATGTGGCACAACTACATAATACAAGTAAAAGGATGGATAGTGATTTAAAAAGTTTCATTATGTGAATTGATTTGTTTTACGTTTAGATAGTTTTTAAGTATAAATCTTGTAATTGAGTTGCATTGATAGTATCGGTGTTTGAAGTATGAACTAATTGTCCTTCTTTCATAATACCAATTTTGGTTCCCACATTTACTGCATTAAAGATGTCATGAGTAGCCATAAAAATAGCTTTACCTTCATTGCTTAATTCTTTACAAATTTTGGTGAATTCGAGTGTAGCAATGGGATCTAGACCTGAGATAGGTTCATCCATAAAAATATAATCTGCATTTTTTGAAAGTGCTATGGCAATGCCAACTTTTTGTCGCATTCCTTTTGAGTAGGAAGACAATTTATTTTGATGTGCCACCTCTTGAAGTCCAGCTTTTGATAGAAAATTAGACAAGTCAGTATTCGTATATTTAAATCCCGCTAATCTGCTGAAGAAATTAAGGTTTTCTATTCCAGAAAGATTTCCATAAAGTTGCACGACCTCTGGGATATATGCAATCATTTTGGTGGTTTCGTTATTATTTGATTTTACGGTAACACCATTGACCAATGCTTCACCACTTGTAGGTTCAATAAGACCTAAAAACAGATTGATTGTTGTTGTTTTACCCGCACCATTTTGACCGAGTAAACAAAATATTTCACCTTTGTCAACAGATAAATTTAGTTGACTTAGCGCTTGGTGCTTACCGTATGTTTTGGTAAGATTTATTGCTTTAAGCATTTTTATAATGTAAAATAAGATTGACGACTAATGTGTTTAAATTCGGTTAGAACCGATAACTGACTGTTTTTGAAGAAATACCTTAAATACAAAGTAGTACACTATTTTGAACTACAAATACCTTTGTATACAATTTTTTCCCGATGACCTAACAATGATGCAAGCTCTGATGACAAATTGATATTAAATAAAATGACTATAGTGAGTATAAATTCACATAGCACAATGCTTTTTAGGATAGTAAGAATATTCCTGAGAAAACAGGAGGGGGTTTATTGTAAATAGAAATAGGAGAGGCAATTTTCTCCTTTGGAGTATTATATTGAGTAAAGATCACAAATGAGCTTGGAATATTTATTTGGGTATCTTCTAAGCAATAAGTATCATTAGTAATCAAGTCAAATTGATGAGAATTGGATATAATATCACAAAGCTCACAAGAAATAGGTTCGTCATCATCTGATAGATGGCTTAATGCGTGCAAGTTGGCAACCCTTGGAACAAGGAAAGTTGCTGTGAACAGCAAAGTAATAATATTTGTAATTACCTGTCGGCGCATGACCGCAATTTCAGAAATATAAAAAAAAGATTTTTTGATTTAACAAAATTTTAAGTTGTTATTTAGACATATCGTTGAATTTTAGGAAATTCTAGTTTGTACAAAAAGTTAAATACATGGTAAGAAGTAAAACTTGTATTATTCAAAGGAGTTTCTTCTCTCTTTGATGATCCTCAAAAACTCATTTCTGAGTTCAGTTTCTATAAATTCACCTCCGAACTCCATTGTAGTAGTATAACTACTTTTGTCCTTAATTCCTCTGGAAGAAACACATAAATGTTTGGCATTCACTATAACAATAACGTCTTTGGTATCCAAAGTTTGCTGTAAATCCTCTAGAATCTGTAAACAAAGTCTTTCTTGTACCTGAGGACGATGTGAATAATAATCTACTAGTCTATTAATTTTTGACAGTCCGATCACTTTTTTCTTAGGGATGTACCCTACATGGGCATTACCAATTATGGGAAGAAAATGATGTTCGCAGGATGAATCGATCGTTATGTTTTGTTCAACTACTATTTTTTGATATTTATATTTGTTTTCAAAAGTGGAAATTTTGGGACGGTTTTTTGGGTTTAAACCATAAAAGAGTTCTTTTACATACATTTTAGCAACTCTATAGGGTGTTCCAGAAAGGCTGTCATCTGTTAAGTCAAGCCCCAACTCTTTCATGATCTCTGAAAAATGATGTTGAATACTTTTGATTTTGTCATGATCAGATTTTTCAAAAGCATCTGCCCGTAAAGGTGTTTCTGTCGAATTGGAAATATGAGCATCTCCAATTAATTCTATTTCATTTTGACTTTTTGAGCTCATTATAAATTAATTTGTACAGCATTTTTCACCTTCACAGCTGCAGTATTTTTTATTATAAAAATGTAACCCCACCAATGATAGAGATACTACATAAATGACTTCTTCCGGTAAAGGAAATATGGATAGTTTTTCATTTAGTATAATAATAAACAACAACAGCCAAGTTGACCAAAAAGCATATTTTATTTTTAGGTTTGTAGTGGTTTTGGTGGATTGACGAATTGCTATAAAGGAAAGTCCCAAAAAGATAATATCCAGTGATTTCCACCAAAAAGAATATCCTTCTTGAAATAGAGCAGATCCTGTATGCGCAAGGAATAAAAAAGGAGTAAATAAGCAATGTAATAAACATAAGCCACTGGCTAAGATTCCTAAAGTATCCGAGTTACTATGTATATGTAATATTTTCACAAAAAAATGAATTTGTTTAAGTGAGGCAAATATAACATTATTTTATAAATGCAACTTTGTTGCGTTAGTAATATTTATTTATTTTTGGCGAAATAATATTATGATACGAACCGATTCTCTTCAGTTTACCTATCAGGATACACAAAATAACACCTTTTGTTTTCCAGATATCGATTTGCCTCCTACAGAAGATATATTGATTTTGGGGCCTTCTGGTGTTGGTAAAACAACATTGTTACATCTTCTGGCAGGTCTTTTGCCTCCAAAAGAAGGAGATATTTTTATTGGCGATACATATTTAAATAAACTTACAAGAAAGCAATTAGATTATTTTAGAGGACAAAAAATTGGATTGATTTTTCAACGAGCTTATTTTATTAGGTCTTTAACTTTATCAGAGAATTTGACTCTACGCCAACGATTTCCTAAGAACAAAAGTAATCGATATCGAAGAGAAGAATTAATTATGCAATTGGGGCTGTCTAATCTCGAAAACAAAAGAGTTTATCAGTTAAGTGAAGGACAACAACAACGACTTTCAATTGCTTTGGGAGTTATACACAAACCTAAAGTTATATTGGCTGATGAACCTACATCTAATCTGGATGATGCGAATTGTGAAAACGTCATTTCTCTACTTAAAAAAGAGGCCCAAACCTGTAAAAGTAGTTTAGTAATTATAACTCATGATCAAAGAGTTAAAACACATTTTGATAATCATATAATTTTATAACATTGTTACATCTGGCCTATAAAAATTTGATTTCTAAACCTTTGAATACAACTTTAAGTGTTCTGCTTTTAATACTAAGTATCTCGTTAGCTACTTTTGTATTACAAGTAAGAAATCAACTTAACCAACATTTAGAAAATAATATTAAACCATTTGATATGGTTATAGGTGCTAAAGGAAGCCCGCTACAACTTGTTTTATCTTCTGTTTTACATATTGATACTCCTACTGGTAATATACCATTAGAAGAAGCTTTAAAGATGAATAAAAATCGCATGGTTAAAGAAATGATACCGGTTTCTTATGGGGATAATTATAGGGGTTATAGAATTTTAGGTACTTCAAAACAATATTTGATTAGATATGATGCAGAACTTCGAGAAGGGAAACTGTATGAAAAACCATTAGAGGTAGTTATTGGAGATAATGTAGCAAAAAAAATCAATCTACAAATTGGTAATACTTTTACAAGTGCACATGGTTTGGCCGAAAACACATTAGAAACTCATACAAAGAAACCTTTTATTGTTACCGGAATATTAAAGCCAACGGGTACAGTCATTGATCACCTTATCGTTACAAATCTGGAAAGTATTTGGGAAGTACATGAACATACCGAAGATCACAATCATCCTGAAGAGGAGCATGAAGAACAAAGAGAAATAACCTCTTTGTTAGTGAAATTTAGAAATCCCATAGGAGCTTTACAAATGTCTAGATTTATTAATGAAAAAACAGCAATGCAGGCAGCGCTCCCAAAATTAGAAGTAGAGCGATTAATGAGGTTTTTAGGGATTGGCTTCAAGGTAGTTAATAACATCTCTATTGCTATCTTATTCGTAGCAGGGCTTAGTATATTTATTAATTTAATAAAAACGGTAAGTGAAAGAAAACAGGAGTTGGCTTTGTTACGAACCTATGGTGTCAATACTTTTCAGTTGATAAAATTAGTTTTCATAGAGGCATTTTTTTTATCCTTTGTAGGATTTGTTTTAGGATGGTTTTTAGGAAGAATAAGTATTTGGGTATTTTCAGTTTTTATAGAAGACACATATGGACATCTTTTGGTGTTTGACTTTCCTAATCAAGAAGAGTTACTATTGCTGGCTCTAGTGATTTTAACCACTTTTTTGGCCTCAATTTTAGCCTCATCATCATTATATAAATTAAACGTTTCTAAAATTCTTGCTGATGCGTAAAATCCTTTTATTACTTTTTTTTATAAGTATTCCATTTCATCTCTTTGCTCAGCACAAATTATCTTGGAATAATTTAACAGATGTTAGTTTTCATGATGTTTATAACGTGCACTATGATGATTATTTTTTGAAACCTACATTTGGGCCTATTATAAAATCTTATGAAGGTTCCAAAATTACCATCAAAGGTTATTTCTTGGATTTTTCTCATGAAGAAGAATTTTACATAATTTCTAGAAATCCTATGTCTTCTTGTTTTTTCTGTGGAGGTGCTGGCCCCGAAACCATTGTAGAAGTTATTTTTAAACAAAAATCAGCTTTTAAAACAGATCAAATAGTAGAGGTTACCGGAATCCTAGAACTTAATGCTGATGATGTGGATCACTGTAATTATATCTTGAAAGAAGCAATAGGTAAATTGATACATTAAATACCTACCTAAGTAAAACCTGCTATCTCAGTATTTGATAACAGGTTTTTTCTGTTAATTTTATATATTTATTCTTTTAATACAACAGTGCGAGTAACTTTATTGAAAGGGCCAGGGATTAATGCACCGGTTTCATCCAGTAATTCCAATTGAATTGTAATTTCCCCCATTGGAAGCCCTTTGATAACCTGTGGAGCCCATTCTGTAATCATAAATTCTTCGCCATTAATAGTGGCACGAACTTTATGACCGTTTTCTGAAAGCGTTGTATTAAGTACAAAAAAGTCTAATAAAATTTGCTCTGTGTCTTTTCCAACATATTCTCCTTTTGGCCTACTGTAAATAAGTGTAGGTGCTTTCATGTCTAATCCAAGAGTATCTTTGGGATCATCTCCTACTATGAGTTTACGCACAATAACCGAATTATCATTTTTTACCGATTCATGAAATGAACGGCTCAAAAAAGCAACCAAGTGATGTACCCCTTCAGGAACTTCTTTCTTGAAACTTGATTCATAATGAGCAGAATAGGGCTGGTTATCCAAAATAAAATGTATATGTTGTCCTTTTCCTGAATTTGCCAGCTTTTGAGCATTTGGACCTTTAGTCTGAGCCCCTAATTCGTAGTTTTCTACTTTAAAAGAAAATTCCATTTCTCCTGATTTAACTACTTCTATATTCTCTGGAGTATCCAAAACAAGTGATGCATTAACATAGGTGGGAGAGTCTTCTAATTTTTCTAGTGTAATTTTAGGTCTAACAGTTTCTACTTCTTTTTTGGTGTTGTTATTTAAGCTATCTTCTTCGTTTGGAGCTTTTTTTTCCTGTTTGCACGCTGTAATTGTAAAAAACATTAAGAGTGTTGTAATAACTAGATGGTGTGTGTGTTTGTTCATTTTGTTTTAGTTTTTTAAATAATGTTAAATTCTTCTATGGGTTGTTTTTATATAGTTCATCGAAGTTCCAGATGGATTTGGTACCTTTATTACTAATAGTAAGGTTGCCTAATTGCGTGATGCCGTCGTTCATGTTGTTTAGTCGACAAACTATTTTAGTAATTCTGCTATATTCGATATTGTTCGAATATCCAATATTAATTTTTACATCACCACCAGCAATAGTGAGTACGTTATCGTTTTGTTCTAAAAATTTACACCCCAAATATCTTAACTCTTGGACGATACGGCGATAATCATTTGGGATACAGTTGAGATAAATTTCTTTAATTCCATTAAAAAGTTTTTGATCTGCATAGGTAGATTTAAGAAAGGCTTCGCGTGAATATGACGTATATTGCTTTCCATAAAGACTTTCTAAAAAAGCTGGATTATAAAAACCATACCAAGTATGCAAGGCGGTTCCTGGGCTTGGTGTGTAGAAAGCTTTGAACCAAGTATGTTTGTGTTCGCCCAAAGGCATTTCTACAGTTTCGGCAGCATAAAGAAATGAGTCTTTTGTTACTTTAAATTTAGGCTCTACACCCAGATGAAAATGTTCATCATCATTTTTTAGAGAGAAACCAATACCACTTTTTCCTATTGGTTCATTGTATTTATTTTTTGGACCTAAGATTTCAATGTAATGTTGGTGTCCACGCAAATAGCAAGTAGAGGAGTAATTGGTTACCGGAGCAAAATCAGGAAGTCCTAAATCCATGGTTGCATATGTATCTTTCCATTCATTATCCTTTGTTAATTTAGCATAGGTAATACTATCTACAACAACATATAAATGATCTAATAGCACTTTAGACACATCTTTACGAAAAACAGCATCAATCTTTTTTCTGTCAATAACAGAAGGTTCTTTAGGTTGCTGTATTGGTTTCTGACAAGAAATGAGCAGTACATAACATAAAACAAATAAAGTGATGCGATTTAACATATTAAAATTGTTTTAAAAAAGTGATTTTACTTATAAATTGTGTATTCCGTTGTATGGGGTCAAAGACATCAGTTTGAGTATCATTAAATACGAGATAGATAAATGATAAAGGCATATATTCCCAGCTAAAACGTATATTCCATCTACCTTGTTCATCAAAACTATTATATTGGTAAAAGGTAGATAGTTGAACTCTGGGATTTAATGCAAGTCTGAGGCTTGCGGTATATAAATCTGTGTCTAAATCCCCCTGTAAAATTCCTACTCCATTAATATTGTTGTGCTCATAATCTGCAGATAAAGAGATATGTGGCGACGGCGCGTAACGCAATCCAGCGAGGACAGTAGTACGTGTGCCGTTATAGAAATTTCCGAAATCATATCGAATAGACCCTGATAACTTTTTAGATTGATCAGTATTGTATCGAACTAAAAATCGAGTATAATGGTATTCTCCTTCTTCGATTTCAAGGCCTAAGGGAGCAAAATTGAAATTGATATTTTGCCAGGTAGGAGTAAAAGAAGCTTCAACAAAACTATTATCCTTAAACCATGTATAAATAGGGAATATGTAAATGCTTGCTTGTTGAAAGTTACCAAAATCTTCAAAATCGTGATAATAATTGAAAAAGGCTCCAGGATCCCATCTTCTCACAAAAGGTAACCCTTTAGGACGTAAAATTGCATATCCTCCCGGACTATGGTACATTACGTCTTTCTGAAAGACAAACCCCATACTGGGAGTATATGTGTCGCTTACAAAGGTGTTAACATATCCAAGATAGTATTTATTGGTCCTGGATCCGGCAAATATTCTTCCGGCATAACCCGTGTCTCCGGTTTCACTATGCAATGAGGTCGACAGCAAATAGGAAAGTGTAATCTCGCTTTTAGGACGAATAAACCCATCAACAGAAATGGTTGTGTTATTTTGCGAAGAAACACCTAAATCTTCAGAAGAATCATCTAATCGGTATGTGACCATAGCTCCCACATTATTTTCTTTACCATAATTTTGGGTGTATCTCGCTACTCCAAATGTACTAGCGGGACTATTGTCAGTATCCCGTTGACGAACTGCAAGAGCTGCGATGGTTCGGTTCTCATTTCTGTCTGTATACCGTGCTCCGGCATCTAGAGGAGCAGGAGCAGCATTAAACGTGTTTTCCAGCCCAATGGTTCTACTAAAGAAAGGACGTAACTCAGAATTACCTCCTCCGGCCCAGATACCTGAATTTTCCAGAAAGAATTGCCGCCTTTCGGGGAAGAATATGTTGAAACGCTCCAAATTATTTACGGCTCTATCAACATCTGCCTGTGCAAAATCAGTATTAATGGTAAGATCTAATACAGCATTTGGATTGATCGCCCATTTTACATCGCCTCCAATTTTGGGTTCATTCAATTTATTTGTAATTGTATTACCAGTTTTACTTTCGTCATATTGGTACAAAGCATAAGGTTCAATGCGAATATTAGCTGAAGGAGGAGGAACTTCTAATCCTGTAAGTTTGGCTGCATAAACCATCCTGTTTTGTGAGAAGGATTGAGGAATAGCAGGAAATACTGTCTTTTCAAAATCTTTCCGAGCTAGTCTATAAAAAGTAATTCCCCATTCAACAGGAACGCCCTCAACTAATTTATCATAGCGTATAGATTTGAATGGGATGGCAAACTCAGCATAGTATCCTTCATCTGTTCGTTGTGTTCGTACACTCCAAAGGGCATTCCAATCCCGATCGGTATTATTATCATTAAAACTCTGAAGGTCTAACTGATTTCCGTAAGGAGTGGTTTGAAATGATGCGGCATATTGTTTAGTATTTTGAGCATCAATTTGGATACCAAATACATCATTTTCTCCACTATTAAAGTCACGTCGCAAATCCTGCATTCGTATATTTTTCTTTCCAAGAGAATCTTTAGCAAACACTCCAAAGTAAAGGTATTTGTTGTCATAAAGTACGCGAACTGTTGTAGGGTTTTTGATTACTCCTCCTTGTGCTGGTTCTACTCTAAAAAAATCTGTGACTGCTTCAGTATTTTGCCATTCCGTTTCATTTAATTTACCATCAATAATTATTTTTCCCGAAGTTCTGGAGGCTTTAATTTCTACAGGTATTTCGGGAGGAGGAAAATTATCTGTTCCTCGTTGTTGGGCTATGAGTACTGATTGCAACATGAGTACGAGAGTCATTAAATAATACCGCATATCAAGATGTAGTTAACATACTTTTTTCTTTTGCTTTTTTGGAAGTAATAAATCCAATGCCGAAAAGTAATGTTGTTATAATTAAAAGAAGAACTGGAACCATAGCTTGTTTTGTTTTTGGTTTTGGTTGAAAAGTAAATTGAGGAAGCTTAGGATAATCTGCTGGTGTAAAATTTTGATTATTGTACAGAAAAGGAATTAAAAAACTCCTCCAGGTTTCAGAAAAAGTAACTACTTGTTTTCGAAAATGTTCATAATCCCCAGTAGAGGTTCCTGCCATTTTGTTTAATGATTCTTGAATTGTAATTGCTGGTGATACCCATTTTAATCTTTCTACCCATGCCTGTTGTTTTTTTAGTTGGTTTTCATAAGCCGTAAGTACTGGTTTTAGTTCTTCTTTGACCAGCCGTTGAGAAGCCATATAACGATGATAAAACCCACGGGTTTGTGTTGTGTCATTTATTGCATATTCGGGATGATCTCTTAGGAAATTATCCAGAATTTTATCTTGTTTTTTAGCAACCTCGGCTTTTAACCCCCTCATTTCATTTATCATTAAGGTACGCGAAGGCATCGGATATAAGGTAGTACTTAATTGATTTAGCATAGACGGGACCAATAAAACAAAGAGTACCCATAATCCCAACAATGAAATGGCGTTCTTGGCAGAGCTTCCTACCCAAAGGTTAACCAGAAAGGCCAGGGCAAACCAGAAAAGCATATACGTTAATATAAGCCCGATTAACATAGAGAATGATTGAAATATTGAAAACCATTCTATATTGAAAATTAAAAATGTAACTAATAGAGATAATATCACAAGTACAGATAACCAAAAAAAGCGTAGTGACAGCTTTTGTAATACCCAATTTTGAATTCGAATAGGTTGAGATGCAAGTAATCGTATCGAACCACTTTCTTTTTCTGATGAAAGCACATTGTATGAAAAGGCAATAATGAGTAAGGGTAATAAGTATACGATGACAAAGGCTAAATCAAAACTACCAAACAACAATTGAACTGGGCTGGTCATCTCAGTAAAGTTTAATGCAAAATCATCCCCAGTAACTTTTGGTTTTACATAATGTGTAAAAAGATCTGCCTGTCCTGTCGCTATAAATGCCATAGATTGGGGCTCCATAGCAACAACACGAGGATGGTAATTACCTACTACCATGGGACTAGTAGGAATAGTCCATCTTGAAGCACTTACTTGCATTCCTTTTTCTACAGAATCTAATAATTTAAGCATCATTTCATCATTTTCTTTCACTTCATCTTTGGCAGCAACAATATCTGTTTTTCGTTTTGTTACTTTTCCTTTTCCGTTATAAATCGAAAATCCAAACAATAGCAATAAAATAATGCTTAATAATTGTATCCATTTACTTCGTAAAAGTAGTTTTAGTTCGTATCTAAAATTGTATGAGAACATTGTTTAAATTTTTTTGATGAATAATAGTAAGAGAAAAGAACCTATAAGCCAGCACCCTAAAACACCTAGATTGGTGATGTTTCCAGAGAGTACTGTGCCTAATTTAGGTGGTGAATATTCAAAAGCAGGTAACCGTTTCCAAAAATTAGCATCGGCTCGATATCCCCAGTTACCGTAAGTTGAATTCTTGGCAAAGTCATCATTCAGAAATTTTTGGGTCGCTATACGATAGTTTTCTGCAGCATCGGCAAAATTCCAATGAGTAGCATAATCTGTATGAGCAATAGCCATACTCATAAATCGGGTAGGTAAATAAGGAGAAAATGCAGCTAATCCTTTGTAAACATTAGATTGTTTTGCAAACTGATCTTTAAGATGATTATAATGTTTAAAATATATTTCGGCTTCATGTTCTTCACCTTTTTGCATTCGATATGCATCAAAATTAAAAGGGAGTTGATGCAGGCTATCAACTCCATGTTCTGCTAATACGGCTTCTTTTAATAGTTTGGCTTCTTTACTCCAGGGATTATGACCATCTAGACCTTGCTTTTTATCTTTAAGAACGTTAGCAACAAATTCTTGTCGGGTAGGATATGGGTATGTATCTTCTGCAATATTACTGGCGACTTTAGGAATAGCCAAACATGATAAGATCCATAGGGATAGAGATATTACTAGAGAAATTCCAGATTTTTTTGTTTTGGCTGAAATGAATAATACGAGGTTAATAAAAATAATGTAATACGAAGAATAAATCAGGTACATCCATAGCAAAGAATTCCAATCAAAAACACCAAAATCTTTTAGATTCGATAGGATTAAACCTGCTACTATAAATAGTGCAGTAATCAAGATCAAAATGGGAAGAAAAAGTGCTGTCCATTTACCTAAAATCCATTTCCAAGAAGAAATTCCCTGGCTTTTCAATAAGGTAAGTGTTCCCATTTCGTTTTCTTTTGTAAAGCTGTTGTACCCCAAAAGAATAATAAGTAGTGGTATCATAAATAACAACATAAAATCTGGAGTTAAATCTCCAAATCTTGCTAAGCCTGTTTGGTCGGCTGCTGAGCTAAACTGTGCTTCGTTGCGTTTGTGTGCTTCTAAAAAAATAGAAGTACCAGCATATTTGTCTACTCCCTGATCCACCAGAGATAAGGGGTATTTGGGCTTAAAAGCATAGGTGCCATAATGTGCAGCAGAATGAGGGTTTTTTTTACCCTGGTTATCCCAAATAGTACGTTCTGCTGTTTTGGCTGCTTCATATTGTTCATTAGTGTTTTGATATTGTCGTGCACTAATCCATATGGATACACCCATTAATAATACCACGATAATCATTGCTATACGTACACGTCCATCACGAAAAAGCTCTTTACTTTCTTTAATAAATGTTTTTCTGATCATAGCACTACTTCTTTATAGTTCATGGTACTCAAATAGGTTTGTTCTAAATCAAGTAAAGAAATATCATTCGCAATGAATTCGTCTTTTAATTGACCATCTTTCATAATGCCAATATGTGTGGCTACTTCTTTTGCTCTAAATAGGTCATGTGTTGCCATTAATGTTGCTACTCCTTTTTGTGAAAGCTTTCGAAGGAGCTGTCCAAATTCGTTACTGGCTTTTGGATCAAGACCAGAAGTGGGTTCGTCTAATAATAAAACCTTAGCATCTTTAGCAAGAGCAATGGCAATACCTACCTTTTGTCGCATTCCTTTTGAAAAAGCTAATACTCGTTTTTCAAAGGCATCTTCTTGTAACCCTGCTTCTATCAAAAAGGAGATTAAGCTTTCTTTAGAAAGCTTTTTACCCGCAATTCCCGAAAAGTAATCTAAGTTTTCTATTGCGGAGAGACTTGGATACAACATTAGATTTTCTGGGATGTACGCAAGGAATTTTTTAGTTTCTTTAGAATTTTCAGACACATTAAGGTCATTAATCAAAGCATCCCCAGAAGTAGGTTCAATAAACCCCAATAGAAGATTGATAGTTGTAGTTTTACCAGCACCATTGGCTCCAAGTAAACAATAAATTTCTCCTTTGCCTACCTGAAGGTTTAACTGATCAAGAGCTGTTTGATCGTTGTATTTTTTTGTAAGGTTATTTGTGGTAATCATTTTGACTGAATTTATATTTGTATAAAGAAGAAAAGCACTAGTTATAGAATGCTAATCTGTTAAATTATTGATCATTAAGAAGTCTTGCAAAATATGATCCGGTGAAATAGGAAGTATTTTTATAACTCAAAAACTACTAGGAAGAATGCTAATTAAATATAGACCTATCACTCTGACTTAAATCAGAATCTAATGATTTGAATACGTTTCAAACTTAAAAATTAGAATAAAATGAAGTGTACAATTATTAATTGATGTCCCTAATAAAGTATAACAATACTATGATTTTACTATAGGAGGAGGTTTATTGTAAATACTTTCAGGTAGTGTAACACTATATTGTGATGTTTCGTAAACAAAAGTAGTTTTATGTTCTGGAAAGTATATTGTAAATTTTTGTTCTACTTCAACAAATGTATTACCTGTAAAAGGCGTAAGTTTATGAGATGTGGTAATAATTTCACATAACTCACAATGTAACTGATCTTCGTCGTCAGAAAAATGAGAATACGTATGGAAATCAACAATTCTAAGAAATAGAAAGGCTGAAACAAAAAAGAGAGAAATTATATTTTTTAGAACATTAATCCTCATTTGATAAATATAGGAATTAGTTCCAAACTTTAATCTTAAGATATTTATAAGAATGTTTTTTTTGTAAAACTTTAAGTAAAATGATTTATTTGTTTAACATAAATTCAGGGTTTGTCAAACAAGAACAAGGTGTTAATCTATATTATTTAGTTAACAAAAAGTTAATTAAAGTTAATATGTGTTAAATGTTCAGAGTATTTAAAGTGCCATTTTCCTACAAATCTGACCTGAAAGATTTTTCTTATTAAATACTTTTCTAAGCACTGATTTCTCTAAAGCAACATTGTTGCAATAATTTATTTTTTAACTCAAAATTCCCTCTTAATTTTTGTCAATCAGCAGTTTAGCCTACGGTTTTACCACAGTGTATTTTTTTTTTGAATTTATACTTTTGGGAACTAACACAAATTTAACTCAAATGAAAAATTTTAGCAAACTTGCGTTGAGTGCTTTGCTCACTGCATTAGTAATTACTTCATGTCAGGACGAAAATGTTTCTGATGGTGTGGTAGAATCAGTCGTAGAACCAACAAGTACTGAAGGAAAAATTATTCCAGGCCAATACATTGTTGTTTTCAAAAATTCAAAAATTCAACCAGCTTCAAAAGTCCTTGAAAAAACATCATTTTATAGTAGGGAGACAAAAGCCAAATCGGTTAGGGATATTTCTGAAGTTTCTATCAAGAAGATGAATTCTATTTTATTGGATAATAATTTGGATCAATCTAAAGTCCTGGACTATTACACCACAAAGATTTCTGGGATGACGATTAAATTGGGAGATGATGAATTTCAAAAATTATCAAAAGATCCTAATGTAGCTGGTATTGAGTATGATAGAGTAGTAGAGCTGCCAAAATTCCAAATTGAAGAAATTATTCCAGGTGATGCATCACAAAAAATGGCCCAACAAACGCCATGTGGTATCTCACGAGCAGGAGGGGCAGCTAACGGTGCTGGTAAAGATCAATGGATTTGGGTAATCGATAGTGGTATTGATTTGGACCATCCAGATCTTAATGTGGTTACTAACTCTACATATGCAAGATCTTTTGTAGGAGGGTCGCCTAATGATTGTAATGGACATGGAACTCATGTTGCTGGAACAGCTGCTGCTATTAACAACAGTGTTGGTGTTGTAGGTGTTTCTGCAGGTGCAAGCGTTGTACCAGTAAGAGTTTTTGGATGTAGTGGTGGTAGTAGTACGTCTACCATATTATCAGGAATAAATCATGTAGGACAGTATGATTTACCAGGAGATGTGGCTAACCTAAGCCTTGGAGGATTCTTTGGTTCTGGTTGTTCAAGTAATTCATCATATAGAAATGCACTATTAGCACTAGGAAATGCAGGAACTTTGGTCGCTATCGCTGCTGGTAATAGTAGTGCTAATGCGGCTAGTTATCAGCCTGCTTGTGTTAATGGAAGTAATATATACACTGTGGCTTCAATGACATGTAATCGTGGGTTTTCATCTTTTTCTAACTATAATATGAATCCAATTGATGTTATTGCAACGGGTAGTAGTGTAACAAGTACATATTTGAATGGAGGATATGCGACATTAAGTGGTACTTCGATGGCCTCTCCTCATGTTGCAGGAATTATGCATGCCAGAGGAAGCGGACCTAGAACATCGGGTTCTGTAAGTAATAGAGGAGAAAATTATCCCATAGCAGTAAGATAAAAGACATAATCATTTTACTTACGTTGGGAACGTGTAGTTACGAAACCACTTGTTGGAGAACAGGTGGTTTCTCCTATTTTTTACATTTATTGCAAATACCGATGACTAAAAATTGAGTTTCCTGTATAGTAAACCCTTCTAGATTTGGAATGTGTAGGGTGTTTGGTTGACAAGTCACTTCTTTACATTCCTGACATTCAAAATGAATATGATTATGAATTTTATGAGAAACACCGCAATTATCGCAAAGCGCATAATACGCCTTGCCATTTTTACCCGTAATAAAGTGAACTTCACCTTTTTCTGCAAATCGATCTAAAATCCTGTAAATAGTAGTTTTATTTACTTTGATAGGCATAGCATGAATAATATCCTCGGCAGACATAGTGTGTTCCGTTTTGGATAAAATATTCCTTACGAGATTTTGCTTTTCGGTATTTCTTGTTTTTTTGGATTCCATAAGATAGTTATTCAAACCCCTATACTTTTATCGAAAATAGTAATTTTTTAAGCATTAGAGGTACTTTTCAGAAAAATTGAAAGGATTGGCATTTTTTTAGAAATTCTTAAATGTTTGTCCTCAATAATTATATTAGATCAGAGTATTTGTATAAATTACTCAACATCCATGAATATTAAAGAGAATATTTTATCAAAAAAACAGTTTTAATAGATAAATTTGAATAATAAACACATTAACCACAAAATCATGAAAACACTTTGTAAGTTAACAGTAATTGCAGTAGCATTTTTCTTTGTTTCTTGTAAACAAAATCCAGCTGAAGCCCCAGAACATAAAGCCATGATAGAAAACCATAAAGAAATGGAAACTTCTCATGAAACTATGGCCAAAGAGCACAATGCCATGAAAGATGATCATCAACAAATGGTAGATGGTCATAAAACCATAGAAAATGATTCTCTTCACATGATAACTGAAAAGAATCACACAGCTTTATTAGCTAAACATGGTGAACTTATTGAAGCTCATAAAACGTTGATAGAAAAACATGCCGAATTAGAAACAAAACATGCCTCTGGAGAGATTACATTAGAACAAATGACTTCAGAACATGAATCAATGAAAGCTGAGCATGAAAATATGGAGAAGGAACATCAACAAATATCTACCGAGCATAAACATATTACCGAGGAAGATCAAAAAATGATGAAAGAAGATCAGGAGAAAGAAGCAGAAGCCACATCAGACCAAAAATAGATTAGTAATAGATTAATTATTGTAAGGTCATGTTGAGCATCAATGTTCAATTTGGCCTTTTTTTGGAAATATGCCCAAACAAAAAAAGCTTCTCGGTTAAGAGAAGCTTTTGTTTTACTGTGCGGGCGGAGAGACTCGAACTCTCACACCTCGCGGCACTAGATCCTAAGTCTAGCGTGTCTACCAATTCCACCACGCCCGCATTAAAAACCTTTACAATACTTAGGACTCTTTGTAAAAGCGAGTGCAAATATAAACAATACTTTTAAAATAAAAAGACCCATTTAAAAAAATATAACTTTTATATCAATTCTTATATGAAATGACTGTTTTATAAATGGAGTTGTTTTGATTTTAGGCAAGGAAGAAAATCTATGGATAGCCTTAGCTATCGATACTATTTTGTGACGAAGTATAGAATCAAAAGAAACTATTTTACAAGGTTATTTCATATAAGAATTGGTATTAGTACATTTAGACCAAAATTAACTCAGATTCATGCAAAACATACACACCTATGTTCAAGAACATAAAGATCGATTTATAAACGAACTTCTTGAGCTCCTTAAAATTCCATCAGTTAGTGCTGACACAGCATATAAAGATGATGTAATCAGAACCGCAGAAGAGATAGAAAAAAGCCTTAGAGCAGCAGGTTGCGATATCGTTGAAATATGCGAAACTCCCGGTTATCCTATTGTATATGGCGAAAAAATTGTAGATAAGAACCTTCCAACAGTATTGGTATATGGTCATTATGATGTACAACCTCCAGACCCAATAGATTTATGGGACAGTCCGCCATTTGAACCTGTAATAAAAAAAACAGAAATTCATCCCGAAGGGGCTATTTTTGCTAGAGGATCCTGCGATGATAAAGGTCAGATGTATATGCATGTTAAGGCATTAGAAATTATGACAAAAACGGGTCAATTGCCTTGCAATGTTAAATTTATGATAGAAGGGGAAGAAGAAGTAGGGAGTAAGAGTTTAAGTTGGTTTGTAGAACGAAATCAGGAAAAACTTGCCAATGATGTAATCTTGATTAGTGATACGGGAATGATTGCCAAAGATGTACCTTCAATCACAACAGGGCTAAGGGGATTAAGTTATGTTGAAGTTGAGGTTACTGGACCTAATAGAGATTTACATAGTGGTTTGTATGGTGGAGCGGTAGCTAATCCAATCAATATCCTAACAAAAATGATTGCATCTTTGCATGATGAGAATAATCATATTACTGTTCCAGGTTTTTATGATAAAGTAGAGGATCTTTCTGCAGAAGAACGTGCTGAGATGGCAAAAGCACCTTTTTCGCTTGATAACTATAAAAAATCATTAGATATTAATGCTGTTTATGGAGAAGAAGGATATACAACGAATGAACGTAATTCTATTCGTCCTACACTAGATGTTAACGGAATTTGGGGTGGATATACCGGCGAAGGAGCAAAGACGGTGATTGCAAGCAAAGCCTATGCTAAAATATCGATGCGGTTAGTGCCCAATCAAGATTGGGAAGAAATAACAGAATTGTTTAGCAAACATTTTGAAAACATAGCTCCAGAAGCAGTAACGGTAAAAGTGACCCCGCATCATGGAGGACAAGGATATGTAACACCGATAGATAATATTGGATATAAAGCGGCAAGCAAGGCATATCAGGATACCTTTGGTAAAACTCCGATCCCGCAACGTAGTGGAGGAAGTATTCCGATTGTCTCATTATTTGAAAAAGAATTAAAAAGTAAAACAATTTTGATGGGATTTGGACTCGATAGTGATGCTATACATTCTCCCAATGAACATTTTGGAGTTTGGAATTACCTAAAAGGTATCGAAACTATTCCTCTTTTTTATAAGTACTTTACAGAATTGAGTAAATGATTCAAGTATAAAAGTAGATATACAAACCACTCATTATGAGTGGTTTTTTTGTTTTTAGGAATAAATAATTTGGAAATATAAAATTTTATTCTACATTTGTAGAGTTAATTCTAATAACGTAGAACAAATGCAATTATCAAAAACAGAAGAACAAGTGATGCAATATCTCTGGAAACTAGAGAAAGCCTTTATGAAAGATGTATTAGATGCTTTTCCAGAACCAAAACCTGCAACGACAACTGTGGCTACGTTACTCAAAAGAATGACAGATAAAGGATTTATAGATTATAGATTATACGGGAAGTCCAGAGAATATTATCCTTTGGTAAAAAAGACAGATTATTTCTCTAAGCATGTGAATGGATTAATTAAGAATTTTTTTAATAATTCTGCTTCACAATTTGCATCTTTTTTTACTTCAGAAACTAACTTGTCTACTACAGAATTAGAAGAACTTAAAAAGATAGTGGATCAACAAATCGAAAAACAAAAGCAATGATCATATATATCATAAAATCATCTCTTTGTTTAGTGCTGTTATGGGGTTTCTATACCTTGTTTCTAGAACGAGAAAACATGCATCATCTTAAAAGATTTTACCTTCTCTTTAGTTTGATTTTTGCATATACAATCCCTTTGATCACAATAACATATGAAACTGATATTGTCATCAATCCAGAAGAATTTCAGCCAAACGTTACTTATGCCCCTGTAATGAATGATCCACAGGTAGAAGAATCTTCTATTAACTATCTGCCTATAGTGTTATGGAGTATATATGGAACAGGCTTCCTGATTTTTGCAATTAGGTTCATTAAAAATATGTATAGTTTGATAAAAAAGGTAAAGCAAAATGAAAACCTCAAAGAAACTTCCCATATTAATGTATTATTAAACAATACCATTGTTCCGCATACATTTTTGAAATACATTTTTGTTCCTAAAAAGGAATTTCGGGAAAAAGCTATCCCTCAAGAAGTATTGTTACATGAAAAAACACATGTACGACAAAAACATACATTAGATATTTTATGCATAGAGATTTTTCAAATGGTTTTTTGGTTCAATCCTATATGGTTTTGGATTAAAAAATCTGTACGATTAAATCACGAATTTCTTGCAGATCAAAAAGTATTGAAACAACAATGTTCAATACATCGATATATGGATTTACTTGTTAGCTATCCAAATAGTACTAATCACACTATGTTGACAAGTCCCATTAATTATTCATTAACCAAAAAACGAATTGTTATGATGTCACAAAAATTTTCGAAAACAAGAGCAACAGCTAGAATGCTGTTGCTTTTACCAATCCTTTTTGGATGTGTACTTTTATTTAATAATAAAATAGTAGCACAACAAAAAACGAGTACTACTACTATTGCTCCAACTCATCCAGATAAAAATATCAAAATCAAATTAAGTGGAGAAAAGATAAATGTAAATGGTATTAATACCGATATTTCTGGTTTTGCAAAAGTAATTGATGATGTTACTAAGCAATGGAAAGATAATGAACTTACAGAATTTCATTTTGATGTTAAAATGGAAAATACCACAGATACCTTTCTGAAGAAATTAAATACAGCATATAGAAAAACCAGATTATATAAAGCAAATCCTGATGGGCATGATCTTGTTCCACCAAGTCCTCCTTCACCAGAAGCTATAGGAGTTGGAGCAGTTTCTCTACCACCTGCTCCGCCATCAGCTGTAAAACCTCCACCGCCAGCCAAAGCACCAAAAGTATCACAAAGTGTGAAAAACCTAAAACCAGTCGAAGTTCCTTTATCTAATGCTGATATAGAAGCCGATTATAGTGTAATTGAAAATGAAGCAGAAATAGTAGAAGAAGAATTAGAAAAAGCGAGATATGAAGCCGAAATAGCAAGAGAAGAGTCCGAAATAATAGCAGAACAAGAGATTGAAAATGCGATGGAGCATGCCGAAGAAGCAAGAGCTCTTGCAATGAAACATGCCGAAGAAGCAAGAGAAGAAGCAGAGATCTCAAGAGCAATTGCGATGGAAGCTGCTGGAAATGCTATGCATGAAGCGCATAGAGTTAGAAGAGAAGCTATGGAACAAGCGCATGAAGCTAGAGCGATTGCCAGAGAAGAAGTGCGAGTTAAAAGGGAACGATCGCATGAGTTAAGAGAACAAGCATTAAGAAGATCAGAAAGATCGAGATTGAAAGCTGAAGAACGAGCTTTGCATAGATCAAAACTAGCAAGGGAAGAGGTTAAAATGGTAATGAAGCAAGCAGAGAAAGCTAGAGAAATGGCAGGATATAATGCAGAAAAGGCAAGGAAAGAAGCAGAAAAAGCCCGTAAGCAAGTTAGAAAAGAAGCAAATGCAGCTAGGGAAAAAGCGCGTAAGGCTGTAGAGAAAGCTAGAAAGGAGAGAGAAAAAATCGACAAAAGAAAAAATTAATGTAATATTCATTTCTCAAACAATTTTAATAGCCAAAACTCCCGCCTGGGAGTTTTTTTGTGCAACATTTGGCTATAAATCAGCGTTATATCTATTATCAATCAAAAACCCTTAGATCATGTTAAAACGTTTTTTTATTTTATGTTCTGGAGCCGATGCAGATATATTGGCCGATAGTTCTGGAGGAGAGCAGAACAAATATGCTGGTATAGGAGCAACAGTATTCTTTACTGCAATCATGGCTTTTATCGCTGCTAGTTATGCCTTATATACTGTATTCGATAACTATTTTTCAGCGGTTTTTTTCGGATTGATTTGGGGGCTCTTGATTTTTAATTTAGATCGTTTTATTGTATCGACTATAAAGAAAAAAGAAAACTTTATAGATGAATTGTTACAAGCAACACCAAGAATTATCTTGGCTATAATTATTGCAATAGTTATTTCGAAACCCTTGGAATTAAAGATTTTTGAAAAAGAAATCGACCGTGTATTACTTGAGCAAAAGAATGATTTTACACTTGCAAATAAAGAACAAATAGCAACGCAGTATACACCCGCTATTGCAGCAATTGAAACTGAAATCGGTTCACTAAAGCAAGAGGTGACAACAAAAGAGACAGAGGTTAATACCCTTTATGAAACGTATATCGCAGAAGCAGAAGGTAGAAAAGGGACAGAAATTATAGGAAAAGGTCCTGTTTATAAAGAAAAACGAGAAAAACACGATGCGGCTCTAGCTGAATTAGCAGCATTAAAAAAAAATAATACAGAGAAAATAGCTGGCTTAGAAATTCAAAAATCACAACTAGCAACAGAATATGAGAGTCAGGTAGTCACTTCACAACCTGTAATTGATAATTTTGATGGTTTGATGGCAAGAGTTACTGCTTTGAATGAGTTACCATGGCTCCCTTCGTTTTTTATCTTTTTACTTTTTCTGGCTATAGAAACCTCTCCTATTTTTGCAAAGTTACTTTCGCCAAAAGGAGAATATGATTTTAAATTAGAAGATCTAGAAAGTGAAGTAAAGACATGGGTGGCCCAAAAAGAAGATCAAAGAAAAGTGTCCTTAGAAACAGATCATGCAATTAATGATCGAGTTTATGGTGATCTCACCGAAGAAGAAGAGTTATATGAATATAAAAAGAAAATTGCGAGAGAGATGATGAAAAAACAGCAAGATGCTTTTTATAAACGTCAAACAGGGATTTTGTAGCTAAAACCTACGATCAGGATGATAGGCATCAATATTTAACGATGTCTTTTTGTTCGATATAATTTCCGAAACCAATTTTCCAGTTGATGTTCCCATGGTCCATCCCATCATGGCATGTCCTGTAGCTATAGTTAGATTTTTACAGAGATGGGATTTGCCAATATATGGTATTCCATCTGGAGAAACGGGTCTTAACCCACAAGCTGCATCATCTTTTTCTTGTTGTGAAATTTCGATATCTGGATAATAATTACGGGTTGCCCGGGCGATAGCTTCCACTCTCACTTTGTTAATATTATGATTAATACCCGCAATTTCCATAGTTCCTGCAAATCTTGTAAAGCCTTGCATTGGAGTAACAGCTATTTTTGCTTCAGTTAAGATTGCAGGCATAGAAATACCCAAATCTCTTTCCGAATTAATACGATATCCTTTACCGGCTTCTAATAATAGTTTAAGACCTAGTTTTTTACTCAAGATATTTGACCATGATCCAGCAGCCAGAACAAATTCATCTGCTTTGTAGGAAGTGCTTGTAGTTTGTACGGCGATTATTTTCTCATGTTCTAAAGTAATATCCTGTACCTTTTCATTTTTATGAATAACAACACCTGCTGCAGTAAGATGAGTTTTCATCTCTTCCATGAATACTTGCGGAGTTGTATGCCAATCACATTCATACAATACGGCTCCTTTTGCATGTAATCTTACATTAGGCTCGATATCTTGTAATTCTTTTAAAGAGAGATCGCGAACTGCTAATCCTTCTTTTCTGGCAATTTCTGCAACATGAGCTTCTTCTTCCAACATTTTTTCTGTCTGGCAGATCATTAGAAGTCCATTTTGAGCTAGTTGAAATGTAAACTTTTCTTCTTCCTTTATTTCTGCATAAAGATCTCGTCCTAATATAGCTATATCTTTGATTGCCGAAATACCCTGATTTACATTTTCTAATGAGCACGATTTATTAAAAGCCCAGGTCCAACGTAAAAAATCTGCATTAAGACGGGGTTTTATATATAGAGGACTAGAAGAATTAAACATCCATTTCAATCCTTTTTTCATTACGCCAGGAGCTGCAAGGGGAATGATATGACTTGGTGAAAGATATCCTGCATTGACATATGATGCTCCAAAATCCATAGAGGATTGATCCAGTATAGTTACTTGATGCCCTTCTTTATTTAGATAGTATGCTGTGCATAATCCGATAATTCCACCGCCAATGATAATGACTTCTTTATTCATAACAATAAACACTTAGACAAGCTCAAGGATGATAATAATTTCACTTGATTTATTCTGTTATATTCTATTAATTTCATGCCTTCTTTTTACTTTATCAAATGATGTTTAAGGGTGCGAAGAAATTTTAAATAACCTGAAATCCATATGCATAAGGGTCATCTTCATCATCAATATAAATAATATTGTCACCATATATTTTTGCCCAACCCTGAATACTGGGAACAATAGCTTTTTTATTGTCTAGTGTTGTTTCTTCCTCGATACGTCCTGTAAATGTGCTTCCTATAAAACTTTCGTGAATGAATTCATCTCCTTTTTTCAACTTTCCTTTAGCATATAATTGTGCCATTCTAGCAGAGGTTCCTGTTCCACATGGAGATCGATCTATAGCCTTATTACCATAAAAGACGGCGTTTCTGCCAGACGAATCAGAATGAATAGGTTCTCCCGTCCAAAGGATATGACTTACATCTCTTATGGTCTCATTTTCTGGATGAATAAACGTATTAGGATATTTTTTGTTAACACGCTCCCTTATGATCTGGGAGTATTGAATCAATTTTCCTGCAGTATAATTTTGTAATCCGTTAAAATTCTTTTGAGGATCAATAATAGCATAATAGTTACCACCATAAGCTACATCAAAAGTTATCTCACCTAGCTCTGGACAATCAATGCTTAAATCTTCTGCAGCGAGATAAGATTTTACATTTTTTAGTTTTACCCAATCTACTTTTTTCCCTGTTTGTTGGTATTCGATTTCTACCAAACCTGCAGGGGCTTCCATTCTAATTTTGCCTGGTGTTTTTGGTTGTATCAAACCTCTTTCGATTGCAATTGTGATTGTTCCTATCGTGCCATGACCGCACATGGGAAGGCAACCAGAGGTTTCGATAAATAGAATAGCAAAATCATTCTGTAGATCATGTGGATCAAACAAAAAACTACCACTCATCATATCATGCCCTCTTGGTTCGAACATTAATCCAGTTCTAATCCAATCATATTCTCTTAGAAAATGTTGACGTTTTTCGCTCATTGTATTTCCTATAAGATTAGGATGCCCTGTAGTTACTACTCTTACTGGATTTCCACAAGTATGTGCATCAATACATTTAAAAGAAGTACTAGCCATTTTTTGTTCTTTGGATATAAGCAATAATTCTATTTTCTAAAATTGAAAGCGTAACCGTTCCTTGTTCTAGAATAACTTCATGAAATTCTCGTATGTCGAATTCACTACCTAATTCAGTTTCAGCTTTTTTTCTAAGTTCTCTTATTTTTAATTCTCCGATTTTATAAGATAAAGCTTGTCCGGGCCAAGAGATGTATCGATCTGTTTCTGTATGTATTTCGTGTAACGATAATGCAGTATTTGAAGCCATATAGTCTACTACTTGTTCGCGGGTCCAACCTTTTGCGTGAATTCCTGTATCGACAACCAATCGACAAGCTCTCCACATCTCATAGGTTAATTTACCAAAATGCTCATAAGGAGTAGTGTACATGCCCATTTCTTCTGCCAGAAATTCTGAATATAATCCCCAGCCTTCTCCATATGCAGATAAGTAGAGATCTTTTCTAAATTTTGGGATGCTATCTCCCAGTTCGTTATTAAGACTCCCCTGTAAATGATGTCCCGGGACAGCTTCATGAACAGTAAGAGAAGGTAATGTATATAGTGTTCTGCTTGGTAAATCATAGGTATTTACCCAATAATATCCAGGTTCTGAGCTATCTGCTTTTGTTCCTACATACCTTCCCGTTGTATATTTAGGTGCAATTGCATCGGGTACAGGAGCTACGCCATATGGTTTTCTGGGTAATGTTTTAAAAAACCTGGGTAACTGCTCATCTACTCGCTTTGCCATATCTCTGGCAATCATTAATAATTGTTCTGGAGTCTTAGCATAAAATTGCTCATCGGTACGAAGGAATTTTAAAAAGTCAGCAAAACTACCTTGAAATTCGAGGTCTTTTATAATTTGCTCCATTTGAGTTTTTATACGAGATACTTCTTTTAATCCAATATTATGAATATCATCTGCAGTATACTTGGTACTGGTGGTATAAAAGTTTATTTTATTTTGATAATATTCTTTTCCGTTTGGAGTTTGAGATACGCCAATTGTAGTTCTTGTATTGGGAAGATATTCGGTTTCGAAGAAGGCTTTAATTCTTTTAAATTGAGGGACAACATTATTTTTTATAGCCTCTTTTGCAGAAGTGATTACAGAATCTTTTTGAGTTTGTGATAATGTCTCTGGCAAATTTTTAAATGGAGAGTAGAAGAAACTATCTTCAATGTTATCAATAATATGGTTATTGTAAGTGGATTCATATCCTTCGAATATAATTCTTGGTTGCGAAACTCCTTTTTTGAGACCTTCTCTTAAATTTACAAAATGTTGATCTACAAATACAGGGATCGCATTAAGTTTACTTAGATATTCTTTTACCTGTTCATAGGTGGTTAATGGCTTAACCATATAGTTAAGATTACTATGAAAACCAGAATCTGATAGTAATGGATTTAAGTAATTTTCGAATTCATAATGATCTACTTTATTCTGTAAAACAAATTTTAAAAGATCAAAAGATATTCTATCAGTCTCTTTAAGTTGGTTTCTATCAACGGTAGAGAGTTCTAGTAGTTTTTTTTGTGCAAAATCTGCTTCGGTTTTGAAATATTCTTTGGTGAAGATGCCTAAAGGATATTCTTCTTTATCATAACTTTCTCTTTCATCAATTTCAGTGATAATAGCATGAAGTTGATCTGATGGATTTTTTTTGTCTTTCACCTCATTTTTTTCGGCGCACCCAAAATTTAAAAGTAAAATTGTAATGATGATAATTTTGGAAATTTTCATTTGATATTGATGTTAAATGTAGATTTTAAAATCAGATTTTACGTTGACTAGGGTTACCGTCAACAAGTCTTGAAATCCCTAAAGGATTTTCGTTTTTAAGTTCATCAGGTAATAAATGATTTGGCCAGCTCTGATAACTAAAAGGTCTTACCCAACGCTTTATAGAGTGAATGCCAACTGCTGTAAACCTACTGTCAGTAGATGCTGGATAAGGACCTCCATGTAGCATAGCGGGACATACTTCTACTCCAGTAGGAACGCCATTAAAGATGATTCTGCCAACTCGGTTTTGTAATGCTTCGATCACAGAGTTGTAGTGTACAGCTTCTTCTTTTTCTGCAAGAATAGTTCCTGTAAGCTGTCCTTCAAGATTCAAAATTATATGCTCTAATTCCTCAGTATCCTTGCATTGTACGATCATAGAAAAAGGTCCAAATACTTCTTGATGAAGTTTAGGGTTTTCTAAAAATGTTTTTCCTTCTACTTTTATTATCGTTTGTCTAGCATGATTGACTAATAAATCACCATTGTATTCTGCGGTTACATGTATACCATTTTGTTGTAAAACATTGGTTTTATTGTTCTCATAGTTGGCTATAATATTGGGGTGTAACATACATGAAGGTTCCATACTAATGATTTCATCAGAGAGTATATTGATAAAATTATTGAGAGCTTCTCCTTTTATGCTCAAAATCAAGCCCGGATTAGTGCAAAACTGACCAGTTCCTAATGTTATGGAATTAGCATAGATTTTAGCTAAAATTTCTCCTCTTTTTTTTGTTGCTTCAGGAAGCAAAATAACAGGATTGATACTTCCCATTTCAGCAAATACAGGTATGGGTTCTGGTCGTTGCGAAGCAAGATCAAATAATGCTCTACCTGCTCGAATACTTCCTGTAAAACCAACGGCTTTTACCTTGGGATGCTTTACCAATCGTACTCCTACCTCAATACCCGAGCTATTTAGATTAGAGAATATACCA
Source organism: Aquimarina algiphila (assembly GCF_947494415.1). Taxonomy (NCBI): domain Bacteria; kingdom Pseudomonadati; phylum Bacteroidota; class Flavobacteriia; order Flavobacteriales; family Flavobacteriaceae; genus Aquimarina; species Aquimarina algiphila. The sequence goes on from NZ_CANLVC010000004.1 coordinate 456,730, forward strand.
TTTGGCATTCCTGTTTTTTGAGCAGCGTTGTGAATTGCAGAAGCGACCAGTTCTCCTGTTGCGGCATGCATAGGATGTGATTTTACAATCACAGGACACCCCGCAGCAAATGCAGCAGCTGTATCTCCGCCAGCAGTAGAGTAAGCCAGCGGAAAGTTGCTAGCTCCAAAAACGACTATAGGTCCCAATGGCACTAACATTTTTCTAATATCTTGTTTAGGAATCGGAGCTCTATCGGGATCAGCAGTATCTATAGTAGCTTCTACCCAGGAACCCTCGGATACTAATTCTGCAAAAGTTCTTAGTTGCCCAACGGTTCTTCCGCGTTCTCCTTTTGCCCTTCCTTCAGGTAAGCCTGTCTCAGATATATAGGTTTGTATTAAAAGATCACCTAAAGCCAAAATCTCATCTGCAATAGCAGTTATAAATTCGGCCTTTTTTACTCCAGAAGTTTTTTTATATGTTTTAAATGCTTCAGCAGCTAATAAGACTGCTTTTTCTATCTCTTGATCAGAAGCTTCATAAAATATATGTTCGTTTTCAAGATTTAGTTTGGGATTATATGTTTTATAGGTTCTATTTCCTTCTGAGGAAAGCTGATTTCCGATATAGTTTTTTCCAGTTATCATAGTTGATGAGGTCATGGATTAATAATTAATTCGATAATACGTTAGTTCAATGATTTATAATCGGGTAATTCTGGTCTTGTTTTTAGTCCATTTTCAATGACTTTCAATACCGTTTTTCGTTCTTCTCCAACAAGTGGTAATCTAGGAGCACGAACATTTTCGGTACCGATTCCTGTAGCTACTTCTGCCAGTTTGATATTCTGTACTAATTTAGGGTTTATGTCTAACTCTAGCAAAGGTAAAAACCAACGATATATTGCTATTGCTTCTTTAATTTTTCCTGCTTTTTGAAGCTCATAAATAGCCACCGTTTCTGCAGGAAAAGCATCAACCAACCCTGCAACCCAGCCATCTGCACCCATCAATAAACTTTCGAGAGCTAATGTGTCTACCCCAGATAGGATTTTTAAACGATCTCCGAACCTATTTTTAATGCGGGTGACATTAGAAATATCTCGTGTAGATTCTTTTACTGCCTTAATGTTATCAAATGCCAATAATTCTTCAAACATATCCAGAGTCACTTCAATCTTATAATCTACTGGATTGTTGTATATCATAATTGGGAGGTGAGTACTTTTGGCTACTTCTTTAAAATAGATTACAGTTTCCCGGTCTCCAGCTTTATATCGCATAGGAGGGAGCATCATTAATCCACTCGCTCCATCTTCTTCTGCCTTTCTTGCAGCTTCAATCGCTCCTTTTGTAGTTTGCTCAGCAATATTTATGATTACCGGAACTTTGCTTTTTACAATATTAACCGTAGTTTTTACAAGGATTCTTTTTTCTTCGTCGCTCAATGTACTGGCTTCTCCTAAAGTTCCACCAAGTATGATACCATGAACACCAGCTTCTATTTGTGCATTAATATTCACCTCAAACATTTGTAAGTCCAGCGTATCTTGATCTGTAAATTTTGTTGTTACGGCGGGCATTACGCCTTTCCAGTCTATAGTCATAATGTATTTTTATTCAAAAGTATAATGAAACTAAGAGGAGATATCTTTTGAAATTACCCAAATATGATACTATATTACCTTATATTTTGTAATTTGATTGATAAATGGATATTATTGATCTAATATGACACAGGTATTACCTTTTAAAATTCCAAAGACTTCAACAGATACTCTTATCATTCAGGAAGATAGAGGGCTTAAGTTTTATGATACATTACACCAGCATGAGGAGATTCAGGTATCGTTTATTGTGTCAGGAGAAGGAAGTGTGATTGTGGGTGATACGATTACTAATTATCGTATTAATGATATTCTGGTTTTTGGAAGCCAGGTTCCTCATGTACTGAAAAGTATTTCATCTTCTGAAGAATCATATATGATTTCATTATTTTTCACCAAAGAATCTTTTGGGAGCGGGTTTTTTGAACTTTCTGAATTTAATGATTTGTTTACTTTTTTTGATAGCTTGTCATATGGGATTAGAGTACTTTCTGAAAAAGAAGAATTAAGAGAATTGTTTTTTACTATTAAAAAGAAGAAACATAGGCTGGATCGTTTTGTGATATTTTTGCAGATATTAAAGTTTTTTAGCCTAGCGAAAACTGAAACTATATCTTCATCGATTACCAGAAAAAACTACACAGATTATGAAGGAAAACGAATGGCTGATGTTTTTCAATTTGTCATGGAGAAATTTTATAGTGATATTAGCTTACAGGAAGTGTCTGATTTGGCAAATATGACACCTAATGCTTTTTGTCGTTATTTTAAACAACGAACGAATAAGACTTTTTTTCAGTTTTTGACCGAAGTGAGAATAACACACTCTTGCAGGATCTTATCAAAAGAACCAGATATATCTATTGCACAAGCATCGTATTCCAGCGGATTTAAAAATGTATCAAATTTCAATAGAAAATTTAAAAGGATTAAAGGAATTACACCTTCTCAATTTCGGAAAAATCTATATGATATTCGTGTTTTGAATGATTGAGATTTATCAATTCAAATTTTGTATCCAGTCATGAAGACGATCATTCCATGTTTGTAAATATCCACGCCCAATAGCTAAAGCAAATCCATGTCCTCCTTTGGGATAGATATGCATTTCTGAGTATACACCAGCATCTTTTAAACCTTGATAAAACAGGAGGCTGTTTTCAACAGGGACTGCTTTGTCATCGGTTGCATGAACAATAAAGGTAGGCGGTGTATTCTGAGTTACATGTAATTCATTTGAATAGAAATCGATTAACTCTTGTTTTGGAGAAGTGCCCAAAAGATTATCTCTAGATCCTTGGTGAGTATAAGGAAGTTTCATGGTGATTACTGGATACATTAACACCATAAAATTTGGTCTAGCACTAATTGAATCTATAGCATCTACTTGACTAGTTTTATTGTCAAAGTGAGTTCCCAAAGTCGAAGCAAGATGTCCACCTGCAGAAAACCCCATAATACCAATTTGTTCTGGAGATACATTCCATTTTTTTGCATGGTGCCTAACCAATCGAATTGCTCTTTGTGCATCTTGCAGAGGTGCTTCGTTAGCAATGATAATAGATTTGGATTGTGGTAATCGATATTTTAAAACAAATGCAGCAATTCCCTTAGAATTTAACCATTTTGCGATCTCGGTACCTTCCCAATCATATGCCAAAGAGCCATAACCTCCTCCTGGACAAATCACTATACCTTTTCCGGTAGTGTTGTTTTTGGACGGTAAATAAATTTCAAGTGTAGGTTTTTGTACATTTTTAATGCTAACTATGTTTTCATTTTTCCTGATCTCAACTTCATCAGTTTCTTTTTGATTTGGAATTTTTCCTTCCCATAATTCAACAATGTTTTCTTGACCAGAACATATTATTATAGTAAATAAAAAAAGGAGACAGAAGCAAAAACATGCTTTCATAGTTATTATGATTTGTTGTAATTAACTCATTTTTAATTGAAACATTAAACGATCCCCATTTTATTTAGTAAAAAAGAAGCATTCATATTCTGACAAATTCCATCTTTAAATTTATAATCAAAATAAAGTTCATCGTTGACAATTTGTGCATCAAAAAAGCGATTTTTCACTTGAGGTAATTCTGATGCTATTTCACAAAGGCTTAAATCATGAGTAGCAATAATCCCAGTGGCTTTAGCTTTTACTAATTTTTCTACGAATTTACGAGATCCCGCAGCTTTGTCTTTACTATTAGTGCCTTTTAGGATTTCGTCCAAAATGATAAAATACTCATCAGTTTCTAGGGCATCTACGATTTTTTTTAGTTGAGTAAGTTCTGAGAAGAAATATGAGGCATCATCGCTAAGAGAATCTGATGTACGCATACTACTAATAAGTTTAATAGGGCGATACTCGCAAGATGCTGCACAAATTGGTAAGCCTATATTTGACATCACAAGTTGTAATGCAACAGTACGTAAGAAGGTGCTTTTTCCTGCCATATTGGCTCCAGTGATGATAAAGAATTCTTCTTTATGAATGGTTATATCATTATCTATTCTTTTTTGAGTGTTAAGCATAGGGTGTCCCAAATCCTTAGCATCAAGTATAATATTGTCTGAGGTTATTTTTGGGTAAATATACTCTGGATGGTTAAACGCAAAATTCCCAAGAGAGTTATACCCATCAAAAAACGCAATTACTTCAAACCATTGAGAAACTTTATCATGGTTTTTGGCAATCCATTTTTCGATACGATAACTTTGTAAAATATCCCAAAGTATTAATCCATTAGCCAAGACACCAAACATCATATTGTTACGTTGATCAAAAGCATTAAGGATACTTGCAAATTGTTTTAGTGTATGTGAAGCTTTTTCTGTTTCACTAATGACTAGTTGTTTCTTTTCTTGTAATAGAGAAGCTTGAAAATCTGTGTTTTCAATTTTATCGACAAGTTTGTAATATTGTTCGAATGTGTCTTTTACTTTATTGGCATCACTATAGAGTTTATTGATTTTTTTGATTTGTGTTCCTGTTATTCCGAGTCCGATAAAAAACCATAATAAAAAGATATTAAAGGTGATTACCTCTGTAAATAGTAATATTAACATGATAATTGAAATCCCCGAAACAATAGCGGGAAGCACCCTCATAAGTTTAGGAACAAAAGAAGTATAGTGCTGAAGCCATTTTTGAATCGAAGAAACGGTAACTGTAACGTTCACTAGAGAAGCAATGGCACTGAATTCTTGCCGCCACTCGGGTAACTTAGATAAATTCTCTATAGCTTCCTGTTTTTTTTCAATATAATCTATCGAATTTGCAGTAAGTATCTTTGCCAATTTACTTTTTCCTGCCAAAGTGGTGGTACGATTGGCATATTGAAAGAAAGATTGTTTCCCAAACAAATCGATATCATGGCTATAAGGGTGGGTCGAATCAATAAAAGATGCTCCGTCATCAAGTAGACTTATATCACCTTCAAAAACATCAAGTTCTAGCTGATTAATATCAATCAACTGTTTTATTTTGTTTTTGGTATATGTAAGATTAGTATGTCTATTGACCAAAAATATAAAAGCAGTAATTCCTATAACAATACTAGCAATAATAATTTGAGTGTTGGGATAACCAAAATATACAGCTGCAACGAGAATCAAAAAAACAAACAATCGTATGGTACTGGAAACAGCTAGTTGTTTTTTTATTTTTTTGAGTGATATGGTATGTAGAGCAATTTGTTCTCTATAAAATTTGTGTGGATTATTCATATATTTTGAGGAGAACGTGAATATAATATAAAAGAAAGTATAGTTTCAAATACACTTCTTATTTATAAGCTTTTTGTTCTCTAGTGCTTTTAATTAAAGTTTTTCTAATTCTTGTTTTACCTTTCTAGTCAAGCCGCTTACTACTAAATCATAGGAGTGATCTATCAACTCGAGTATTATATTAGTAGCTAATCCTTCAGAAAAGTTAACAGTATTCCAATGTTTTTTACTCATATGGTACCCAGGAGTGATTTCAGGATGATATTCACGAAGTTCGATGGCACGTTCTGGGTCACATTTTAGATTAACACTAAACGGAATTCTTTCTAATCCGGTCAAAGCAAACATTTTGCCCATTACTTTAAAAACAAGTGTATTTTCATCAAATGGAAATTCTTCTGTAACTCCTTTTTTTGCAAGACAATATTCTCTGAATGCTTCTATATTCATTTTTAATTATTTACAAGTTTTCCCATAAGTTTAGAAGGGTCCTCAATAGCACTAAAACCAAACTTTTTATACAATGAATGTGCATCATGAGTAGCTAACATCCATCGTTTAATATTTTGTAAATCTGGATGATCCATTATGGCTTTCATCATTAGTTTTGCATATCCACTTCCTCTATGCTCTTCTGTAATAAATACATCCATCAAGTATCCAAAAACAGTATAATCGGTTAAGACTCTTGCAAAACCGATCTGTTTTTTATTAAGGTAAATGCCAAAATTCAAGCAGTTTTTCATGCTTATACTTACTTCTTCTTTGGTTCTACCTTCGGCCCAATATGAATGGGTTAAAAACTGATGAATAAAATCTATATCTAATTTTTCATTATCAGTAGAAATAACTATGCTCATTGTTCTCTATTCTAACTGTTTTGTATTGGGATTATTGTCATCTAGCTGTAAAGCAGAGTAATCTAATGTCCAGCCAATAGATTCGGCCAGAGTTTCCATAAGTGCAATTGCTGTTAACGCTTCTTTTCTTGCAGACTCCATGAGTCCACTTTGTGGAATTTTATCTTTAATAAATTGTTTAGCTTCTTTATTAAGATCAGTAAGATCAGAAGAGGTAAATGGGTTTAACCATCCTTCTTTTTTATCATAGTATTTAAAATCAGTCTCTATGGTCAATAGTTTTGGTTGTGGGAAATGAGTAAGAATTATCTTTTTGTTCTTGGTGTCGCTTTCTAATGAAACCTTTGACAGATCAAATCCAACATAAGCTTTGGCTTCAATAATAATCAATGCTTTTTTAGTTCCGGACAGGAGTTTAAAAAATTTATCTTTAACACTTTCATAATGGTATATTTCTGCAAAATCTCCTTCTACAGTAACAAGTTTACAAACGCTTTTGATTTTTTCCATAAGAACAGTAGATTGTGTTCGTACAGATGATTTTCTTTGTGCAGCACTAAATCGTGCAAAAATAAAATATGCTAAAATAGCACCTCCCAAAAGTCCAACAAATAATAATTCCATTCTAACTCTTTTTCCCTATTTCACCTAAGTGTGTAAATTTAAATCCTTTTTCATATTTTAAACCATAACCTAAAATTCTATCAAAAGCAGAATGAACAAAAAGAATGATTCCTGATAATTGAAGCGTTTCATTTGAGATAGAAATTCCTATACCATATATAATAATTGCTAGCCCTTTATGATGAAATATATTATAGCTCAAAGCACCAAATTTACTATTTATTACGTAACCTATCATCCCTATGTCGGGAACAAGAAATAAAGCTAAAAATAACCACCAGGAATAAGGAAGTAAACTAAATGCATAAATACCTAATCCAAACATTGCAATTTCTTCAAGCTGTATAGTAGTTTTCATTTGGATTTTAATTTTAAAGTATTTTATAAAGGATAGGTTTACTTGGAGAAGCATCGTTTTCGAACGATGCTATCTGAAGATTAAGTATATATAATCCATCAGAAATTATATCATTTACATAAATCATTTCTGTGATTGTAGCATGATAACGGGGAGCAGAGGGGTAGTTCCAAAATGCTTTATGCGCAAGTAATTTCCCATCATCCTTTTCTTTATCAACAGAGGGCAAATCAATAAGTAAATGTTCAATATTTAGTTTTGAAATATAAGCAGCTGCTTCTTTGGTGAGATAAGGCCAATTAGTATTCGAATATTGTCTGTTCTGTTTGTCTTTTACGTTAGGGATTGTTCTTATAATTAAGGCTTCAGAGGTGGATGAAGTAATCATATTTTTAATACAATCTTTTGTTATTACGTAATCCTCTTCTTGTTTTTTAGGGGTAACAGAAATAACTTCTGCTATATAAAAAAAGTGTTGTAGAGCCTGATTTATACTATGAAACTCTGTAGTGATATGGCCAACACATTCTGTATGGGTCCCATGGCTATGAGGGTTAAATGTGATCGTATTAAAATTAGTAGAAGCTCCTTTAGATACTTTTCCAATCCAATCACCATTTGTTACAGGTTCAATCTTTGGTTCATCAATATACCAGGCATTTACGTTTTCTTTAGAAGCTCTTAGTGGTATGGATATATCCAGAGGTTTAGAAAGATCAATTGTATAGGATGTTTTGTTGTGTTCAATTGTCGTAATCATATCATAGATTTCAGGCTATTTTGATATTGTACTGGGTTTCAATACAAGTATATTTTTCTTGAATAACCCCCATGGTTATTTATTTATCCTAAATTTAGTAAGAAAAGATCACTTGCGATGCCGTCACTTAAAAACTTTCCTTTTTTAGTAATCAATAAAGTATCATCATCTATAAATAGTAGGTGTTTGTCAATATGTTTTTGAGCTTGTTTCATAAGATACTCTTTATGTTTTTCACCAAACTCATGTTCTATTTTCTGTAATGACACTCCCCAAATGGTTCTCAAACCTGTCATTATGTATTCGTTATACCTATCAGTTTTACTTAAATCTTCAACTTCTCTGAGGATTTGTTGCTGCTGCAGGGCTTTAATATATTTTATATTGTTATTGATATTCCAGCTTCGTTGTTTTCCATTAAAAGAATGTGCAGATGGCCCAATACCTAAGTAGTTTTTCCCTATCCAGTATGCGGTGTTATTTTTACTGAAGTACCCGGGTTTTCCAAAATTAGAGAGTTCATAATGCACGAATCCTCGATTTTCTAATGTATCTACAAGAATTTCAAAATGTTCTTGTGCAAGATCATCACTTACAGGTTCTATTTTACCATTTTGAATTAGTTTTTTTAAAGCAGTTCTGGGCTCGACAGTAAGCGCATAACAAGAGATATGAGGTACTTTAAAGTCCATTGCCACTTGAATGTTCTGTTTCCATTGATCAATCGACATATTAGGGATGCCATAAATCAGATCAATCGAAATATTTTCAAAATACTGACTAGCCATTGCGAGGCATTCTTTTGCTTCATTTGCATTATGAGCTCGATTCATGAGCTGTAAATCTTCTTGAAAAAAAGACTGAATACCTATGCTTAAACGGTTTACATCACTACTAGATAGTAATTTTATCTTTTCTTCGGTTAGATCATCCGGGTTTGCTTCTACTGTTATTTCTGGATTTTGGATAACCGAATAATTCTTATAAATGACCTCTATAATGCGTGTGAGTTCTTCTATAGACAATACGGTAGGTGTACCTCCTCCAAAGTAAATAGTTTCGATATTTTCATTAGGATCAATTTCTGATTTCCGCAACAGTATTTCATCACATAGTGCGGTAATCATTTCATCTTTTTTTTTCATAGAAGTAGAAAAATGAAAATCACAATAGTGACAAGCTTGTTTGCAAAAAGGAATATGGATGTAAATACCGCTAATAACTTTAGGTTTTGGAATTACAAATTTTAAATATTTGAAGTCAAAAATCGTAATTAATTTGGTTATATTATATGATCTATTATAGTATTTTTCATATAAAGCTTCTTCTTAGACATTGTTGAGAACAGTTTAATCACAATCATCCCAACATTCTTGACAAGGTTGTTCTATTTTTGGAAATAAATTTTCACGATCACGATTTACATACTTGGCACCATCTTTAAAAATGAAATCATTTTTCCATAATCCGATTCCTTTTTTGTTATTAATGATGGTTAGTGAGAATAATCGTTCGTTTGATGTATTAGAACAATGAAAAATATAATTATTATTCTTTTTGGTGATCCTGATAATCGAATCAAAAGTAATATCATGGCCATGAGATATTCCTAGATCATAAGAATTAGCATTTTTACGAATAGTTATACTCAGGTTTTCAGAATCGCAAGGTTGAAAAATAACATCTTGGTTGTTGTACTGGGTTAATGCTATCCAATCTTTAGGAATTTCCTTAAGGAGTTCATATCCATTTTTTTCTTGTGTAATAACTTTATCGACTATTTTGTTTTCTTTTATTACGTTGCTATTCTGTTTGTTTTTTTGAGAACATCCGAGAAGAATAATAAGAAAACCACATACTAAGATTGACAGTTGTGAAATTTTTATAGGGTTTTTAATAAGGTTCTTTATATAATTCATGAGATTAATTCAATCATAATAATATAGTTTATTCCTGCGAAGAACAAATGTAAACATCTAACCTTTATTAAATTACCCTATTTTCAGTGATAAGAAAACTAATTGATGTATAGCTTTTATTATAAAAAATTATTTTTTTACTCTCTTTTCATTTTGCTTCACAAAAGCAGCCCAGCCAGTATAACTTTTTCCCACAATATCTGCTCGCCCCATATTATAGAAATGGCACACAGCAGCAGCTAGTCCGTCAGTAGAATCGAGGTTTTTTGGAAGTGTTTTTAGTTTTAGTAAACTCTGTAGCATTTTAGCTACTTGTTCTTTACTGGCATTTCCATTACCAGTAATAGCCATCTTAATTTTTTTTGGAGAATATTCTGTGATAGGTACTTCTCTGCTAAGCCCAGCTGCCATAGCCACTCCTTGAGCGCGTCCGAGTTTAAGCATAGATTGTACGTTTTTTCCAAAAAAAGGAGCTTCGATAGCAATTTCATCTGGATGATAAGTGTCTATAAGCTCTATTGTACGTTCAAAAATTAGCTTTAGTTTTAAATAATGATCATCATATTTGCCAAGTTGAAGTTCATTAAGTTGTAAAAAAGACATTTTCTTATTTCGTATTTTAATAAGTCCGAAACCCATAATTGTGGTTCCAGGGTCAATGCCTAATATAATTTTTTCGTTTTCCAATGAAATACAGAGTTTTTACAAAACTACGCAATTCAAAATAAGTATACTGCTAATCTATGTGTATTACAATAGGAAGTTTATAACGTGTTGTTACAGGGGTACTTCTCGTGTGTGCGGGTTCAACCTCTGGTAAAGAATCAATGCTTTGCTCTAGCCTGTTTTTAAGGTCTGGAATCTGAGCAATTGTAGTATCTGGTAATGTGAAATCTTCAAGTATGATTTTACCATCTTTGGTAATTAATAAAGGTACCCAAATAGTGTCATTAATTGTTCTTTTTACTGTGATAGGATATTTGGTAAGATAGTCATGTATGTGTTTGGTAATTGTATTTTGAAAACATGAATCTAACTCATCTTCTGCTTTTCCTTTACAAACAGAAAATAGAGGAGGTTGTTCTACTTCATTACGATTTAATTTATCCATTCCTTCTTTTACAATATCTTCTTTGTTCTCTTTTTTAAGAACAAAATTTTTACAAGAAAATAAAGTAAAAATCAATAGAATGATATGCCAATTTTTAGTACTCATTAATCCATAAACTATTTCGGATTGCCAAGCTACATATTTTTTTTTAGAGTGAGAAATGATCAAATTGTTAAAGCCGAAGTTGCATACTTCGGCTTATGGTTGAATACATTTTTGATCTATATTAGATTCTATTTATCTTTAAGTCTTAATGAATATGATCAGTATCGTTTAAATCAAGAGAGATATTGTAAGACGGAACATTATAGCCTTTATCGGTTTTAAAAACTGTAAAGTCAAGAATATCTTCACCAATTTCATTTGCTTTTTTATCTTTAAAGTAGGCGACACAAACTCCATCTACTGTTTTTTCGGCATAATCATAACCATATTTAATGTCGAGTTTATATTTACCTTCGGGTATATTTCTAATAGAATATGTTTTATCTCGTTTTATATAAACTGTTCTTATACTTTGCTCTGTTGCTAACGCAACAATTTGCACTATAACGTCAGCATTATCACCAGTGGTAACCCTTAGGTAATTATCTAGCTTTTTATCGTAAGAAGAATTTTGGTTGGGACATTTTGGTTCAGATTCTCCATTATTATTGTCATTAACATTTGTGTTTGGTTCTTGAGAAGCTTCATTAGGTACTTCTGATTCTTTTTTTGTTAAATTAATGGATAGGTTATATGATGGTATATTTACTCCTTTTTCGGTTTGTGTAACATTAAAATCGAGAATGTTTTCGCCTATTTCTGTTGATATTTCATTTTTAAAATAGCCTTTACATACTCCATCTACAGTCTTTTCTGCGTAGTCTTCGCCATATGAAAGATATAATTTGTATTTCCCTTCAGGTATGTTTCGAACAAAAAAGGTTTGATTCTTAAAAAAGTGAATCGTTCTTATTTTTTCTGAAGATGCTGTAGAAATAATATCAAGAATAGCTTCAGAGTTTTTTCCATTCCTTACTCTTAAATAATTGTCAAGGTTTTTATTATATGAAGACTGTTGATTGGGACATTGAGGTTCATGACTTATAGATAAGTTTGAATAATCAGAACTTTCATTATTTTTAGAATTTTCAACGGCTTTGGTTGATTGATCTGATTCTTCACTACAAGCGGTGTACGTCAAAATTCCTATAACTAAAGGTATTAACAGTAGGTATTTAAATTTGGCGATAGTTTTGGATTTGGATTTTTGTAACATAAGTATTCTTTTTTTGATTAGGGATTGATTAAAAAATTGATTTACAAATGTGATTTCCTGAGTTTGGAAAGCTACATTTAATAATTGTTCGATGTAATTTCTTTTATCTACTGCTTTGATTACTGCTGCGTCAGCTATATATTCATGCAATACGGTTATTCTTGATTGAAATACATAAATGAGAGGATTCCACCAGAATAGGACTCTTAAAAACTCAAAGAAAATCTGATCGATAGAATGTTTTTGTTCAATATGCACGATTTCATGCAATAAGATTTGTTTTTTTTCTTCAGCATTTAAGGCATCGCCCAAATAAATAGTATTCCAAAAAGAAAATGCCTGGCTACTATTGGGTAGGATAGCTATTTTTTTTTTGCTAAATGTTGTTTTGACAGCAACAGATTTTAAAATTTTAAGCTTATAGAGTTTAAATAGGAGTAATAATAAACTTATTCCTGCACCAATGCAATAAGCCACTAGCCACCAATTTATTGGGTTTTGATTGATTTCTGTAGCGCTAAAAGAAGCAAAACTTTCAGAAGAAATGGTAATTACACTTTCTACTTGAGAGGCATAGATTTGTGATGTTGTTGTTTTAAAGGACTCTATCTTTACAAATGGTAAGATAAAAGATAATGTTGGAGTGATAATTAAGTATAATCTGTTCCAGTTAAAAAATGTATCTTTTTTATGAAGTAGATCATAAATTACTAAAAACAGCATCTGAAAAATCAGTATTTGGAGGATATAATGGAGCATGATGATTATTTTTCGTTGTTTAATTCTTTTAAGATCTTCTCGAGATCTTTGATGTCCATATCATTCTTTTTTACAAAAAAAGAAACCATATTTCTGAAAGATCCATTAAAATAGTTGTTCATCAACTTATTTAGAGATTGATTGCTATATTCTTCTTTTTTGACTAAAGGAAAATAAATATATCCTTTACCTTCTTTGCGATGGGATACAAATTCTTTATTCTCCAAAATTCTAATAATAGTAGAGATTGTATTGTATGCAGGTTTGGGGTTAGGCATTTTATCTATAATAGAGGCCACATTGGCTTCTTCTAATTGCCATAACCATTGCATAATTTCTTCTTCTGCTTTTGTAAGTTGTTTCATTTTAACTAAAGATCTAGTTGAATGAAACAAATGTAACTAATTTTTTAGTTATAACTAATTTTTTAGTTAAAAAAAATCAAAAAGTACTCTTAACAAGAGATAGATATATCAAATCAGTCGTTACCTGTTAGTCTTTTTTGTGGTAAATCAATTTTGGGTGCTTCAGCATTAAAAGTAATGAGTAATGTGAAAATGTCTTCAAAAATCTGTTCTTTAGAAACTTCTTTTGGTATTGGGATCAAATTTGGGAACGATTGTAATGTTCTTATAGCTTCTAGTTCTAGTTGCATAGCAGATCCTTTTGCCTGAATGTCTATGATTTTACCTTTCTGGTCTACTTTAAATCGAGTATAAATTCTATTAAGACCAGGTTTAGTGTAAGATAATACGCTAGGGATGTCGTAATTAGTATCTACAAATGCTTTGATTTCATTAGTGATACAATTCTTTATGAGACGTTGATTTGTTTCGCTTTTGCATTTTATAGTAGTAAAATTACTTTGCGAAAAAGAAATAGTGGACATCATTAACGCGATGGATAATACTAAAAAAGATTGCATAATTTAGGGGGTAGTTTTATATCAATTAAATGTTGATTATAATTTTCAGAAACAAAATAATTAAATAAAAATGTATTTAAAGCTATACTAGGTAAATTAAAAGCATGAGTGTAGAGTTAAATCATATTAGCGTAACAAATCAGAAACATTATCGTCATATAAGCAAAAGAATATGGATATAGCATTAATCATAATTGGTCTTTTATTTTGTCTTTTAGGGATAATAGGAAGTTTTCTACCTGTGTTACCAGGGCCATTTACTTCATGGATAGGATTGTTGATTATTCATTTTACTGATGTTATTCCACAAAACTGGACATTTTTAGGAATTACTTTGGCCATATCCCTTGTTGTATGGGTGCTGGATTATATTGTTCCTGCTTTAGGTACAAAAAAGTTTGGGGGTACAAAATATGGGATGATTGGCAGCTCTCTGGGGCTTATTGTCGGAATTATATTTATGGGACCATTTGGCATCATTGTAGGTCCTTTTGCAGGAGCTTTTATAGGAGAATTTATACGAGATAGTAGTGAGTCTTCAAAGGCGCTTAAAGCAGCTTTTGGCTCTTTTATTGGTTTTCTGGCAGGTACTTTTCTTAAGTTTATTGTATCTGTTGGTTTTTTGATATTTTATTTTATTAAAGTATGGGAAAATTGGGGAGCACTATTTTAGAGTATATGTTAATTTTGTAGTGATAGAAGCAGTTTTTTCTCTAGACGAAGTGTTTAATGCACCTCCCCAAGAATGATCTTCTCCAGAATGCCTTCCGGTTATTTGAAAAATCCCCATTTTAGCAACCGTTAATTCATCTAGTTCTGATCCTGAGTTCACAGCTATTTTCTCAGCTCTTAATTTAGCGTTTTCTGTTGCTTTTGATATCATTTCAATTTTTAGTTCTGCAAGTTTTGTATAATAGTATCGAGGTTTTTTTGAATAAAACTGCACTCCTTTATTAAGTAGTTCTGTAATTTCTCTTGATATTTTTTCGATCTTTTCTACTTCATTTGAGCTTATCATTATGGTTTGAGAGAGTTCATAACCAATAAAATTTTCTCCTATGTATGTTCCGGTAGCAGAGTAGTTGGATTGTGTTTTACGATCTGTTATCACGGCATTAAAAACCGCTGTAGTAGCGTCGATTCCATGAGTTGCTAAGTAATCCATTACTACTTTCTTATCTTTCTTAAGATCAATATAAGCTTGCTGTAAATCAGTATTTGATTTAGTAAACTCTCCTTCCCATACAATCAGGTCTGAAGTAAAATTTGTAACTCCATGTCCAGTCACCGCAATTGTTCGTTCTGGTTTATTTCGATTCATGTATGCGTTTCCTAGAACAATGGACGAAATAACAATAGCTGTTGAAAATACGATAGAACTAATATTGGTTTTCATTTCTTTGATTTTATATGAGTCTAAGATATTGATAAAAAACATATTAGAATCCCCTGAATTCTGGGGTATTTGAATTTAAATGATTAGTTGCAAGGCTTAATGTGTTTTAGAATTTAACTTAATAGAAGCTATTTTAAATTAAAAAATCCCTCCTGATTTACTATTGCTTTTTATTTATGTTCTATATCTAATCAATTATCAAACATAAAAACTTATTTAATACGTTTATTCTTAAAACTAAACTCTTTTAAACCATGAAACACAAAACATTTATTAGTACTATGATCGTATTATTCTGTGTTAACTTAAGTATAGCACAAGTAATTGAATCACACCGACAAGCCGCCAATGCATTATGGGAGGCCTATGGGAGAAATCCAAGTAATCCCTCACAAATGCCCAATGCAGTGCCGCTCAATGTGAACTCTAATATAGATCAAATAGTAATTGATCCTACTTTTGGTAACCTAGAAACAGCGCTAAAAACTCTTCTGGATAATAATGGTGGAATTCTTCGTTTCAATAATACTGCTCCAGCCACTATTAATTTTAACAATGTTATTCATCTTAATCCGTCATATCAAAATAGAGATAAAGTAAGAACAATTATAATTCAAGGAAAGAATATCACATTTGATGGTCAAAACAATACTAGTCTTTTTTTGATTAGGGGTAGTGTTAAATTAGTAATTCAAGATGCAAAGTTGACAAATGCCAACTTTAAAGGAGTCTCTCAAGCAAATCTTAAGAGTATCTTTCGTTCTGGTGGTGGTGCGATAGAAGTAGCACAAGCCGGATCATTTTTTGCATCTTTAAGAGTAAGAAACTGCCAATTTATTAACAATAAGGTATCACATTTTAAAGGTATAGGTGAAAACCAAAACGGTGCAGCAATTAGAATTAATAACAAAAGTACTGCAGAGGTATTTCGTTGTAGTTTCAAAAACAACCAGGCAGTTACAGGAGGAGCCATAGGAGCAACTTCAATTGAAAGACTTACTATTATCAATAGTTCTTTTGACTCTAATTTATCTAATGGATATAAATCGACTACTGGTTATATGGATGTAGTAGAGGGTGCTGGTGCTTTACGAGTGGATAGAACAACAAAACCTCTTGAAATCTATGGAACTAGTTTTACCAGAAATTCTGCAAATGTAAAAGTATCAGTAATGGAAGTATTTATAGCTCCGGTTTTTGGGTCTTCACCAGGCTATCCTACCAATGAACCAGCTCTAGTTATTGATAATTGTGAGTTTAAAGACAATATATATAATAATTATGCAGGTGTAAGTAACTTTCAAAGAGCTTTTTTTGCAGGATGTGTTGTTTTTCATGGGGATAGTGCTAAAATGAAGTTAACCAACTCTGTATTTGATAATAATGAAGTAGGACAAGCCAATGTTAGATTAATTAATAATTTTGAATTTAGTAACTGTACTTTTGCAAACACTAAATTTCTCAATGTTGTAGATGCACCACAACAAGGAGCTGTTTTTTTACAAAAAATACCAGAATCAGGGTCATTTAATAACTGTACTTTTTATAAAAATGAACCTAGAAATGGAACTTTTGCCAATGATATCATGTTTTGGCAGAGCACAGTGCCTTCAAGAGTTACACTAAACAACTCTATATTTTATCGTACCAATACAAGCACAAATATTAAGCAGGTAAAAGCTCCTTTAATGGGGAGTGGTAATAATCAATTTATCCCAGAAGCTAATATGTCAGCGTTTGCTGAAGTTACTACTACAACTTCAAATAAAACTAATCCTAATATTATTGCTAATAACATAGTAGATATGTGTTTAGGTGCTAATTCACTACCTGCTAATATTGGTGGTCTTAATGATTGCACGGGAGTACCGTCCCCACCGCCTACACCAACAGGTATTGTAATTCCGGGAGTTATTCAAGTAGAAAATTATGTAGTTAAAAATGGAGATGTAAAAACTGAAAACACTCCTGGAGGAGGACAAAATCTTGGGTTTATAAAAAATAATAATTATACTGAATATAATATCAATGTTGCTGAAACAGGAGCGTATAAGCTAGATATTTTTACTTCTTCAAACGGAGTCGGGGGTAATGTTGTGGTTTCAGTCGGAGGAACAAATTTAGCAACACTAGCAGTACCTGTAAATAATGCATGGCATACTTATAATACCCCGGTGACTGCAAATTTAGATTTGGTTGCAGGGGTTCAGAAAATTCGTTTTACGTATACAGGATCAGCGGGGTTCTTGTTTAATTTTGATCGTGCAGAATTTAATATAAATACTACTACACCATCTACATTAGATTGTAGCAATGCACCTACCGGATTAAAAGTAACTAACACAACTGCAAATTCGATTACATTTTCTTTTGATAATTCGAGTACTGATACCAGGAGATTTGAACTAAGAGCATTTCCGCAAGGTGTTTTTGCCGGAAATATAAACTCTGGAGCAGTTAGTTATGCTGCGGCCGAAGCTGGAAACTCTTCTGTTACTATTAGAGGGTTGCAATCAGGAACGAACTATGATTTTGTATTTAGAGCTTTATGTTCTGGGGGCAACCCGGGAGCTAGTTCGGTTGCTCCTGTAGTTATGGCTTCTACAAGCGGAGTATCAACTAAGCATGGAAATGAGGAAGAATTAAGGATTGCTGTATATACAAACCCTACCAGAGGAAGTGATTTAGAGCTACATGGAGATGTTGAAAATGTAATGTATATATTATATAATTTATCAGGTCAAATCGTTAAAAAAGGTGTTTTAACTACTTCGGTAATTTCTACCCAAGGTTTTCCAAAGGGAATCTATATACTTGAGTTAAATAAAGGAACAAAAAGAAAAGTTCTTAAAACCTTAATGCAATAATTTTTAAACTGGATCAAGCCTAAAATTGTGCTTATATAATTTTTAGGCTTGATTTAATTAGTCTTTTAGTGTGCATTATAAACTTTGCTTAGGTAGCAATTAAAAAAAGCCTCTCCAAGTTTATATGGAAAAGCTTCTCATCGGTTTACTACGAAACCACTCACGCTTAGCGTGAGACAACACAACATTTTTAATTGCCAAAAAAAGCTTCAATGTTAATTGAAGCTTTTGCAATTTTGCGGTCTGGACGGGACTCGAACCCGCGACCCCCTGCGTGACAGGCAGGTATTCTAACCAACTGAACTACCAGACCAAGGCCTTATTGCGGATGCAAATATACACCTCATTTTAATACCCGCAAATATTTTTTTTGTTTTTTTTGCAATTATATTTTTTTGTTTAAGCAAATTTCTGTCTTTCAACAAAATAGGTGGTTAATATTTTGTCAAAATCTTTAGTGGTATCTGCTTCAACATACTTAATGCCGTACTGAGCACATTTCATTTTCAAATCATAAAAATAAGATGACACTTCTTTTCGATAATTATCTTTGATATTGTCTGCATATAAATTGATGAAATCACCAGTTTCTACATCCACAAAGCGGGTAGGTCGATTACTAAAATCAAAGTTTAATTCTTTTTCACTATCAAAAGTATGAAATAGGATAACCTCATGCTTATTGTATTTAAGATGCCTGAGTGCTTCAAATAACTTTTCTGGGTTAGATGAAGCTTGTAACATATCGGTAAATAAAAATAGTAATGATCTCCTATGTATTTTTTCGGCTATTAAATGTAAAAATTTAAAAGTATCTGTGTTTTTATTATTCGATTGATGAAGTATGGTTTTGTTTAACGTGTTAAGTAACATCTGATGATGTCTTTCACTACCTTTTTCTGGAGCGTAATAATCATATTCGTCGCTGTAGATACTTAAACCTATAGCATCACGTTGTTTTTTAAGAATATTCATCAAACAAGCCGTAGCAAGAACTGAAAAACTGATTTTATTCAAAGATCCTAAATGATGTTCTTTTACAGCAGGATAATGCATTGAAGAAGAGTTGTCAATGATGATATGACATCTAAGGTTTGTTTCTTCTTCATATCGCTTGGTAAACAGTTTATCAGTTTTGGCAAAAAGTTTCCAATCAATATGTTTTGTGCTTTCACCATTATTATACACTTTGTGTTCTGCAAATTCTGCAGAAAAACCATGAAAGGGACTTTTGTGCATGCCAGAGATAAAGCCTTCTACAACTTGTTTTGCAAGTAGTTCCAGGTTAGTAAACCCACCGGTTTTGTTGATCTCTTTTTGTATATCCATGATGTAATCTTTTGTATGAAAGATGAGGGGCTATGTCAATTGATTGATGTCAACAATATACGTATTACAAAATAGTATTCATAAAAAAAGGTTTGATCATTGACCAAACCTTTTTTTATATCTAATTGAATTCTCTTACAAAAGTGAATCCAGTGCTTCTGCATATACATTTTTAGGAGAAACTCCTACTTGACGACCTACTACTTCTCCATTTTGGAAAACTAAAACAGTTGGAATGTTTCTTACTCCATACTTGGCTGCAAATTCTTGATTAGCATCAACATCAACTTTTCCTACAACGGCCTTGCCATCATATTCATCGCTAATTTGTTCAATGATTGGGCCTACCATTCTACAAGGACCACACCATGCTGCCCAAAAATCAACTAATACAGGTTTATCACTTTTAAGTACTACTTCATCAAAAGTAGCATCGGTTATTTCTAGTGCCATAGTTATTTATTGTTTAAAAAATTCTTACTTATTTTTAATGTTCACAAAATTAGTCAATTATTCTGCCAAAGCTTACACACGTAATATTTGTTTTGACTATTGAGCCATTTGATTTTCTGATACCAAAGGTAAAATAAAATTAAAGATTTAAAATACAATTTAGCCTATGCACTTTGAAAAACATGAAAAAGAAGCATATTCTAGTGGCAAAAGAAATGTTTTAAAATAAAATTAACATTATATTTGTGAGTATGAGCCAAAGATAATGAGAGAAACCCAACTACCTTATTGTGATCTTTTTTTCAAGGATACTCATGTGATTTTAGTGATGCATGAGGGGTCTGCTATGACCATAGAAATAGCTGCGGAGATCACATCTATTTTAGAAAGTTACTATAAGGGAAAAAACTTTATATTAATTACCCATAGAAAATTTCCTCACGATATTGATCTTAATGTGTATAAAGGCAGAATATTAAAAAATATGATAGGCTTTGCCATAGTTTCTGATGATCCAGAAGAGATGCAAAGAGCTATGGAAGAACAATCCTTGTGGGATGAAGCTTTTACTTTTTTCACAACTCTGGAAGAAGCAGAAAATTGGGCCACTAGTTTTTTTGATTAATTTAGTTTATAATACACTGCATCATTTTCTAAAGCAGCCAGTAGTTCTGGTGATATATTTACTTTCTGTTTTCTACTAGGCATATGTAGTTTTAGTTTTTCTGCCATTTCGAATATTACAAAATTTAAAGTATGATTACCAGAATGGTCAGTTAACAAATTCTTTAATCCATCGATTCTATGATCAGAAAGGTCATTAATATCAAGTTGTATGGTTAATTTTCTTGCATAGGTCTCCATTACGTCATGTAATAATTGAAAACTATTAAATTGTACTCTCGGATCTCCTTTTTTACCGGTATCACGATTGACCCATCCTTCCTTTATAAATGCTTTTGCATAAACAAATGTACTTTTTACAAGAAATGGTCTATGTTTAAGGTAATCTTCACCAAAAATTCTAAATTCGTGTGCAGTGTTATAATCTTCGATAGAAAAAGTAGCCCAGCCTTTTCCGTTTTTTGAGGTACGGTGTTCTACATTTGTGATAACCCCTCCAAAAGAAATTTCTCTGTTGACATTGCTTTCCAGATCAGCAAAATTAAGAAGGGTACCATTGCAAAAATATTTCATTTCGTATTTAAAATCATCCAGAGGATGTCCAGAAAGATATATTCCTACTACCTCTTTTTCTCGAGCCAGTTTTTCCATTGTACCCCATTCTTCGCAGGGAGGGACTATAGGTTCTGGGATTTGTACGTCACTTGCTTCTCCAAATAAACTTACTTGTGATGAATTCTCACTCTCTTGATATTTGGATCCATAACGCATTGCTTTTTCTAGAAATGTGACGCCATCGCCTTCTTCGTGAAAATATTGTCCTCTATGGGTGTCGGAAAAAGAATCGAACCCTCCTGCAAGAGCTAAACTTTCGAATGCTTTTTTATTTGCAGCGCGAAGATCAATGCGTTTGGCAAGATCAAAAATAGATCTATATGGGCCGTCCTCTTTTCGATTTTCAACGATTGTTGCTACTGCTCCTGTTCCTACTCCTTTTATAGCTCCCATCCCGAAACGTACCGCACCATCTTTGTTAACCGAGAATTTACGATAGGATTCATTTACATCAGGGCCCAAAACGTCTAGTTTCATACGTTTACATTCCTCCATAAAGAATGTAACTTGTTTAATATCATTCATGTTATTAGAAAGTACAGCAGCCATATATTCTGCGGGATAATGTGCTTTAAGGTATGCTGTTTGGTATGCAATCCAGGCATAGCATGTGGAGTGAGATTTGTTAAAAGCATAGGCAGCAAAAGCTTCCCAATCTTTCCATATTTTTTCTAATTTATCCTCGGCATGACCTTTGGCAGATGCTTGAGAGATAAACTTGGGTTTCATCTTATCCAGAACCGCTTTTTGTTTTTTACCCATTGCTTTACGCAATACATCAGCTTCACCTTTTGTAAAATCAGCAAGTTTTTGCGAAAGCAACATCACTTGCTCCTGATATACTGTGATTCCATAAGTTTCTTTCAGGTATTCTTCGCAAGCCTCAAGGTCATAGATAATTTCTTCGGTACCATGTTTTCTATTAATGAAACTAGGGATATATTCTAGAGGCCCAGGGCGATATAAAGCGTTCATTGCAATAAGATCTGCAAAAACAGTAGGCTTTAGTTCCTTCATGTATTTTTGCATCCCAGGGGATTCATATTGGAACACCCCTACAGTTTCTCCTCGCTGGAACAGTGCATATGTCTCTTCATCGTCTAGAGGAAAGTTTTCTGGATCGAGTTCTACTCCATGTTTTGCTTTTACAATTTTAACAGTGTCCTTGATTAGTGTTAATGTCTTTAATCCCAGGAAATCCATTTTTAGTAATCCTGCATTTTCTACTACCGAGTTATCAAACTGGGTGCAATACATATCAGAATCCTTTGCTAAAGCAACGGGAACGAATTTGGTAATATCATCTGGGGTGATAATTACACCACAAGCATGTATTCCTGTGTTTCTAACAGACCCTTCCAGTACACGTGCCTGATTTAAAGTTTCTGCTTCAAGATCACTGCCTTCTGCTATATTTAGGAGTTCATTGACTTTTTCTAATTCATCACTTCTAAATTTTTTCTTTAGTACTGCCTCGTCAACACCAAAAATCTTTCCTAACTTAGACATATTAGGAATAAGTTTGGCAATTCGATCGGCATCACCAAGAGGTAGGTCTAGTACTCGTGCAGTATCTCGTATAGAGGATTTTGCTGCCATT
Source organism: Aquimarina algiphila (assembly GCF_947494415.1). Taxonomy (NCBI): domain Bacteria; kingdom Pseudomonadati; phylum Bacteroidota; class Flavobacteriia; order Flavobacteriales; family Flavobacteriaceae; genus Aquimarina; species Aquimarina algiphila. The sequence goes on from NZ_CANLVC010000004.1 coordinate 479,508, forward strand.
GTACCATAAGTAATGATTTGTGCTACCTGATTAGCACCATATTTTTCGATTACATAATCCATTACCCGACCACGACCTTCATCATCAAAATCGATATCGATATCTGGCATACTTACACGATCCGGATTAAGAAAACGCTCAAAAAGCAGGTCATACTTTATAGGATCTAGATTGGTGATCCATAAGCAGTAAGCTACAGCTGATCCTGCAGCAGACCCACGTCCAGGACCTACAGAAACATCCATGCCTCGTGCCGCTCTGATAAAATCCTCCACAATCAGGAAATATCCAGGATATCCCGTTTTTTCAATTACTTTTAATTCAAAATCCAGGCGTTCATCAATCTCTGGAGTGATCTCTCCATAACGTTTTTTTGCACCTTCATAAGTGATATGTCTCAGGTATTTGTTTTCTCCACGTTTACCTCCATCAATCTGGTCTTCTTTAAACTGAAACTCTTCGGGGATATCAAAAGCAGGAAGGAGAACGTCTCTGGCAAGTTCAAAAGGCTCAACCTTATCAATGATCTCCTGAATATTTATAATGGCTTCTGGCAAATCTTTGAATAATGCTTTCATCTCTTCCTGAGTTTTGAAGTAATATTCTTGATTTGGTAAACCATATCGATATCCTCTACCGCGACCGATGGGGGTAGCTTGTTTTTCCCCATCTTTTACACATAATAGTATATCATGGGCATTAGCATCTTCTTTTTCGCAATAATAGGTGTTGTTAGATGCTACAGTCTTTATATTATGTTTTTTTGCAAATTCAATGAGTACTTGATTTACTCTATTTTCATCTTCTTGGTTATGACGCATAATCTCAATATACAGGTCATCACCAAATTCCTCGTGCCACCACAAAAGTGCTTCTTCAGCTTGTTTTTCGCCAATATTCAAAACTTTACTAGGTACCTCGCCATATAAGTTTCCTGTAAGCACGATAATATCCTCTTTATACTGTTGTATGACTTTTTTATCAATCCTTGGGATATAATAAAATCCATTGACAAAAGCGGTAGAGGACATCTTGGCTAGATTATGATATCCATTTTTGTTTTTGGCTAACAATACGATTTGATATCCATTATCTTTTCTGGATTTGTCGGTGTGATTTTCACAAACAAAAAACTCACATCCTACAATAGGCTTTATTTCTATTCCTTCAGGTTCCTGCGCATTTTCTATAGCTTCTGCATTTGCAGCTTTTACACTTTTATTGTGATTAGCAACGCCTTGAACAAAATGGAATGCTCCCATCATATTTGCATGATCGGTCATGGCAACTGCATTCATCTTGTGTTTTGCTGTAATTTTAATCAGATCAGGAATACTAGTAGTAGATTGAAGTACTGAGAACTGAGTATGGTTATGAAGGTGTGCAAAATTAGCTTCTTCTAGTGCTGCAATATTATTATTAATCTCTTCCTGAGATAGATCAGATGATCCTTGTTTAGTAAGAGCTTCTTGTATTTTTTGCGAAGCCTTTTTGAGATTAATATGCTTTAAACCGATAAGTTGGATCGGTTCTGGGTGTGCTTCATTAAAATTTTGAAAGTAATCTGATTCTACATCAAGTTCTTCCTGTGTGAAAATTTGTTTACGAATTAGCTCAAGAAAACATCGTGTAGTAGCTTCTACATCAGCAGTGGCATTATGGGCTTCTCCAAAAGCAACACCAAAAAGATGTTGATGTAACTCAGTAAGTGTTGGAAGCTTAAATTTACCACCACGACCACCTGGGATCTGACAAAGCGAAGCAGTAGTTTCTGTACAAGTATCAAGAACCGGAAGATTTTGTAAGTCATTTTCTACGCCTAAGCGATAAAACTCGGCCCCCATTATATTTACATCAAAACCAACATTTTGCCCTACAACAAATTTAGTCTTTGATAGGGCTATATTAAATTTTTCAAGAACTTCTTCTAGTGTAATACCATCTTGTTCTGCTAACTCTGTAGAAATACCATGAATTTTTTCGGCATCATATGGAATATTAAACCCATCAGGTTTTACCAGATAATCTTGATGTTCAATACAATTTCCCATAGCATCATGTAATTGCCATGCAATCTGGATACATCTTGGCCAATTATCTGTGTCACTAATAGGGGCATCCCATCGTTTTGGTAACCCGGTGGTTTCAGTATCAAAAACTAAGTACATAAAAAGAAGTATTTCTAGAAAATCATCCCTTACAAAGGAGATTCAAAAATAACCAAAATCAAGAATTCATTTTTCAAAAGTTATCCTTAATTATTAACTAATTCTTTTCTAGTTAATTATGGAGGTAAAATATAATCAATAAAAAAGCTTAGGAGAATTAATTCTCCTAAGCTTTAGATATAAGTTCTTTTAATGCTTAATTAATTATTACGAGGAGACCCGATTTGAGTGCCTATTACACTTGCTCCAGGTTGTGTAATTACCGGGCAGTTGATAATCGCTCCTGTTGCTGTTAATAAATCAGATAATGAATTCGCTAAAGGACTTGGATTTGCATTTCCTCTAAAAGGGATTAAAGTACCATCTGCCAAAAGTTGATTGATTTGATCAAAACTTCTTAGTATTGGACGTTCTGATTCAGGAACTGTAAACTCAGTGATATGCGCATCCCACATAGGAGCATATCTTTGGTCACTAGGATCAATTGGGAATGTATTTGTAGGATCCTGTACTTGTCGATCACTTAAGGAAGCTGAATTTAAACCTTGCACTCCAAAACCATCAGTATCTGTAGTTCTACCATTTGCCGTTGGGCTAAAAGGTAACATAGAACCTCCTGGAAATAATCCAAATGTTGGTAAGTTAGCCAATCTTGGAGCAAAAACTCCTAATTCTATAGTTGCCGGTCCTGGGTCAGAAGTATCTGTCACAATATGGAAGTAGTAAGGACTACCATTATGCCATCCATCCAAAAGTTGCATTACAACAGATGCTTGATCTATAGCAAGATTTGGGTTGTTTAAATCATCTTCTTGAGCAGGGCCATTACCATCTGGATGAGGGATTCTATCATGAATACCAGTGCTGTTAGCTACTAACTGAGCATTGATTACCACACCACTAGGTAAAACAACATAAGAAGACCATGCTCCATCTGCTATCGCACCAGGATTAACTTCTGCTGGCGGGAAACCAAATAATAATCCATCTGCTGATGTTCCTCCAGCGGTCAAAGATCTTTTTGGTGAAAAATCTACAGATCCTTCAAAAACAAGCCTCCCTTTACGAGTGAAATAAGCATTTTGTTCTCCTCCAGAACCAATTGATGCTGCCATTCTAGGTGAGAAAATAACACCTAACTTTTTAGCCATTTTTTTGTCAGATGCTTCAGTTATAACATAATAACCTTTTCTACGACTTCCATCGGGCAAAGTTTCCCAACCTTGAAACATCGGAAATCTAGCTGTTGGACCTGCCGGAACTACTGACCTATCTATTCGATAATCAATACCTAATACACTTGGTAGAAAGACATTTTGTTCTGTAGTAAAAGTAAGTGCAGGGCGAAATACATTATAAGGAGTCCCTCCATCTCGGCGAATACTGTTTAGTAATAGTTTAGCTTCCTTTAAGGCTTTAAAAGATTGAAAGGATTTTGAATCTGCTACAGATTGGTCATCTGTTATTACATTGTCATCATTACTACAAGCTGAAAATAGTGTAGCAGCAAATAGGCTTAAAAGTATTATTCTAAAATTTTTCATGTTTTGTTTTTTTAAATTTTTGTGTCTTTAAAAAAACAATTGGCCAATCGTTTTAAGAGTATCAAAATATTCTTTAGGTTTTGATGTTAATTGAGACGACAGCAATATTTCATACTTACAGAGAAAAAAAATAAAAAATATTGAGATTTATAAGTGTTATGTGTTCAATTTGAAGAAAAGCATTGATTTTATTGGTCTTTTGGAGGAATGTGGCTTAAGCGAAAAACATAATAAATCAATGATTTTTGCAATTAATTAACAGAATTTTTGTGTCTTATAAATGAGATAGAAAAGCGCAAATGTTAGATAGCTAACATATTAGAGCAGGTTTTTAATGTCAATAAAAATGAAAATAAACGATTCGATCTGATTTTTTAAAAAGTGGTCGATTTGATTTTAATTAAAAAGTAAGGTTTTTAGTCTTAATATTGTATTTGAGGTACAAAAAAAGCTTAGGAGAATTAATTCTCCTAAGCTTTAGATATAAGTTCTTTTAATGCTTAATTAATTATTACGAGGAGACCCGATTTGAGTGCCTATTACACTTGCTCCAGGTTGTGTAATTACCGGGCAGTTAATAATTGCTCCTGTTGCAGTTAATAAATCAGATAATGAATTCGCTAAAGGACTTGGATTTGCATTTCCTCTAAAAGGGATTAAAGTACCATCTGCCAAAAGTTGATTGATTTGATCAAAACTTCTTAGTATTGGACGTTCTGATTCAGGAACTGTAAACTCAGTGATATGCGCATCCCACATAGGAGCATATCTCTCATCACTAGGATCAATTGGGAATGTATTTGTAGGATCCTGTACTTGTCGATCACTTAAGGAAGCTGAATTTAAACCTTGCACTCCAAAACCATCAGTATCTGTAGTTCTACCATTTGCCGTTGGGCTAAAAGGTAACATAGAACCTCCTGGAAATAATCCAAATGTTGGTAAGTTAGCCAATCTTGGAGCAAAAACTCCTAATTCTATAGTTGCCGGTCCTGGGTCAGAAGTATCTGTTACAATATGGAAGTAGTAAGGACTACCATTATGCCATCCATCCAAAAGTTGCATTACAACAGATGCTTGATCTATAGCAAGATTTGGGTTGTTTAAATCATCTTCTTGAGCAGGGCCATTACCATCTGGATGAGGGATTCTATCATGAATACCAGTGCTGTTAGCTACTAACTGAGCATTGATTACCACACCACTAGGTAAAACAACATAAGAAGACCATGCTCCATCTGCTATCGCACCAGGATTAACTTCTGCTGGTGGGAAACCAAATAATAATCCATCTGCTGATGTTCCTCCGGCGGTCAAAGATCTTTTTGGTGAAAAATCTACAGATCCTTCAAAAACAAGCCTCCCGTCATCGGTCCAAGTAGCGTTTTGTTCTCCTCCAGAACCTATAGCTTCTGCCATTCTAGGTGAGAAAATAACCCCTAATTCTCTTGACATTTCTCTATCAGATGATTCTGTAATTACATAATAACATTCTCTAGGCCCACTAGGTGTAGTTTCCCAACCTTGAAACATCGGAAATCTGGCTGTTGGACCTGCCGGAACTACTGATCTATCTGTTCTAAAATCAATACCCAATATACTTGGTAGAAAGACATTTTGTTCTGCAGTAAACGTAAGTGCAGGATTGTCTGCATTAAAAGGAATTCCTCCGTCTTGTCTAATACTTTCTAACAATAAACTGGATTCTGATACTACTGGTGGTTCTACTACTATTACTGCATCATCGTCACTACAGGCGGTAAAGATTGAGGCTGTTATTATACTTAAAAATATTAATTTTAACTTTTTCATTTTTGTGTTTTTTAAATGTTTGTGTCTATTAAAAAAAACAATTGGCCAATCGTTTCTATGAATCAAAAACTGATGTTTTAATTTTGATATAAGTTGAGACGACAACAATATTTTGTACTTACAGGATAAAAACTTACAGAATAAATAAAATTTATGGATATTTTCTTTGTAATAAGTAAAAAGTATCTTATTCTAAAGGGTTTAGGATGGAAAACTGACTAAATATTTTTTTTCAAAAACAAATGTTTTTATTGAAATATTAGTAATTAATTAACAGAATGATAACGTTTTGGAAGAGAGATTGAAGTCCGTAAATGTTAGGTAGCTAACACATTTAGAGGGAGTTCAGGGATTTGTATTTATAGTCAGAACATAAAAATTCTTCTACATCGTTTATGACAACCTTTGAAATTTTTGATTCTTAAAAATTAAAAAGCGCTCATTAATCTATATGAGCGCTTTTCATCAAAGTTGAGTGATATTTAGGGGTAATTATACGTTTAATATCCAAAATCAAAGGAACCTTCTGATACTTCGACACCACTTCTGGTACTAAATTCGAAACTTCCGCTAATACATTTTGATTCAGTATTATGTTCTGTGATTATAAGTTTTCCAGATGAGGCCGATGATTTGTCCTTATCTAGTGCATATGAAGCACTATAATTTCCTGACCCAGATAATGGATATTCTCCTGGAGCTACATCTGCTAAAAATACTACAGTAATTTCCTCGGTTTCATTACTTGCAGTAATTAATATAGAAGCGTCATCAACACCAAATAGTTTGGCGGTATGATTATCGGTAATCATTTCAGAGTCGTTAACCATAGCAGTTAATGATGCATTAAGCAAGCAAGGGTTGATTTGTTCAGTAATATTGTCTTCTTCTTCGATCACTCCATTTTCGAGTGGGAGTCTATAAAACCATCCATCACTAAAATTCAAGATGTTACCTTTATCATCTTTAAGGTTTTTAAAAGTAAAATTACCAGAAACCTCATTATTATAAACTTCTGTTATTGTTACTTGTCCAGTGGTCTCTCCGTTTTTTGAAAGAAATTTTGTTTGGTTTTTCTGAAAACTGGCTTTACTTACCGTTTTTTGGGAAGTTTTATACGTTCCTACTTTGGTTGATGTAGTGGTAAAACTTATAGATTGATCTCCTGCACTTCCAGATATTACTAAAGTTCCATCGTCATAGATAACAGCTTTTTTAAGGGAAGTTCTAAATAGTTCTCCATCAACTTTTGCTTGAAGAGCAGGATCGTTGATTTCGATATCGGTTGAACAAGAAGTAAAAATTAAGCAGACTACTGCCATTAATAGAGTAATTTTTTTAATCATAGTATGGGGCTTTAGTATGATTTTTTTACGGAATTACCGTAATTACATCGTTATGTGTACAAACATAAAGGTAAAATTTCAAGAAAACAATTTTTTGATCGAAAAAAAGCATATTTAATCGATGAAATACACAAAATAGGCTTTAGTGAGAATAAAAAGTAGGTTAAATAGTCGTTTTTTGTTTAAAAATCTACTTTTGAAATGTTCTTTTTTTAGGATCAAAATATAAATATTTGTAGTTCAATGAATAAACTTCACTTCAATGATTCTTTTTAGTTAAAAAAAGTTATCTTTGCGCCCTTAATTATAAATAGGGTCGAGTACCCAAAAATTAATTTTTATGCCTGTTAAAATCAGATTACAAAGACATGGTAAAAAAGGGAAACCTTTTTACTGGATCGTAGCAGCTGATGCTAGATCAAAAAGAGATGGTAGATTTCTTGAAAAATTAGGTACGTATAATCCTAATGTAAACCCGGCAAGTGTTGACTTAGATGTTGATGGAGCTGTAAAATGGTTACAGAATGGTGCACAACCTACTGATACTGCAAGAGCAATTTTATCTTATAAAGGAGCTTTGCTTAAAAACCACCTTGCAGGTGGAGTAAAGAAAGGTGCTTTAACAGAAGAACAAGCTGCAGAAAAATTTGAAGCTTGGTTATCAGAAAAAGAAGGAGCTGTTAATTCTAAGAAAGAAGAATTAGCAAAAGCTGATGCATCTGCAAAAGCAAAAGCACTTGAAGCTGAAAAAGAAGTTAATGCAAAACGTGAAGCTGCTGCAAAAGCTGAAGAAGCAGAAGCAGAAGCAGAAGAAACTGTAGAAGCTGCCGCTGAGGAAGCAGAAGCAACTACCGAAGAAGTAACCAAAGAAGCTAGCAACGAGGAAGAATAGTTGCAATTATTAACGATGAAGAAAGAAGAATGCTTCTATCTAGGAAAAATCGTAAGTAAATTTAGCTTTAAAGGGGAGGTATTAGTAAAACTAGATACCGATGAACCCGAAAGTTATTCAAGAATGGAATCAGTATTTGTTAATTATAACAATAATCTGGTTCCATTTTTTATTGAAAGATGTGCTTTGCACAAAAGCGATTTACTACGTATAAAATTTGAAGATGTAGATACAGAAGAGGATGCGGATGACCTTATGAAGGCTGAGCTGTATCTTCCACTTACATTATTACCTAAACTTGATGGAGATCAGTTTTATTATCATGAAATCATAGGTTTTAAAATTGTTGATGCTTCTTTTGGAGAAGTAGGAATAATTAAAGCTGTAAATGATACAACGGCTCAGGCTTTGTTTGAAATTGATCACAATGGGACTGAGATTCTTATTCCTATGAATGATGAGTTTATTGATAAGATAGATAGAGAGTCTAATGTGATTCATGTCAAAACTCCCGAAGGGTTGATAGACCTTTATTTATAATACAGACCTTTTACTATACTTTATAGGATTAATATTTTCAATATCTTAATTAGGATGTCAAAGCCTTTTAAATTTAAAGAATTTACTCTTCATCAGGATCGTTGTGCTATGAAAGTAGGAACAGATGGGGTTTTACTGGGAGCCTGGGTGCCAATTGATGGTGCTGTGGATTCGATTTTGGATATCGGTACAGGAACGGGAGTAATTGCTTTGATGTCAGCCCAACGTTCTAATGCAGAGGTTATCGATGCTCTCGAAATTGATGCAGATGCCTATGAGCAGGCAGTAGAGAATTTTGAAGCTTCATCCTGGGGAGATCGGTTGTTTTGTTATCATGCATCCTTTCAGGAGTTTATGGCAGAGATAGATGATCAGTATGATTTGTTAATTAGCAATCCTCCTTTTTATAGAGAAGATTATAAAACCTCAGATACAAAAAGAGATATGGCCAGGTTTGAAGATGCTCTTCCTTTTGAACATTTGTTAGTAGGAGTATCAAAATTACTATCAGATCAAGGAAAATTTGCAGTAATTGTACCCTATAAAGAAGAAGAGCGTATTATTGACCTTGCTTCACAAGTAACATTATTTCCCCTTAAGATTACAAGAGTAAAAGGAACTCTTACTTCAGAAGTTAAGAGGAGTTTATTGTTATTTGATCGAGAAAAGAAGACTCCTGAAATTGACGAATTGATTATTGAAAATACTCGTCATGAATATACTAAATCCTATATTGATTTGACTAAAGATTTTTATTTGAAAATGTAATACATAAAAAAAGGAGAGTCTGTTAAAACTCCCCCTTTTCCAAAATTCAATCACTCTATGGAATTTAATTTATTGCACTATAAATTAAAGTCTTATTTGTCATCAAAAGATGTTGTTATTTGGTAATCCAATTACCTTCTGCATCACAGAAAACTTCCATCTCTTTTTCTCCTTGTTTTAATACTAATCTAAATTCTGATGCGTCTTCTTTAGCACCTGCTTTTTCGATAGTTGCTCCTGCAAAATCTTTAGCTACTGCATCAATTACAGGTTGAGGTAAATTTTCTATGGCTAAATCGATATATTTATCCTGAACCGGAGCATTTACTTCTGTATCATTAGAAGCTACTTCTTGAGCAATCATATTTTGAGTTCCTACTAATAATCCTAAGGCTAATACTGGTAATACAAATAATTTTTTCATCTTGTTTAAGTTTTAATTTTTTAAATCCTTTATTGTTATACTATATCTATATAGAAGAATTATGCCAGAGCTTTTGAAATGTTAACAAAATGTATTTAAAAATCTAATTACCAGTCATTTATATTTTTATTTGATAAGCTAAACTTCTTTTTTTATTGCTTTTTTGTGTGGAAAAAAACGTTGATCTGCGGAATTTATACACGGAATTGAACCACTACTGTATAATTAAATATTTCATTCTTTTGAGTTCATGTAGGTTCGTATTCTAAAATAAAAAAAGGAGAGTCGTTAAAACTCTCCTTTTTCCAAAATTCAATCACTCTATGAAGCTTAATTTATTGCACTATAAATTAAAGCTCTTAGTTTGTTATCAACATTTATCCTTTGATGTTTCCTTCTGCATCAAGAACAACTTCTGAGGTCTTTTCTCCTTGCTTTACAGTTACTTTAAATTCTGAAGCGTCTTCTTTGGCTTCTGCTTTTTCAATAGTAACATCTGGCATTTTACTGGCTATAGCATCTAAAACTGGTTGGGGCAAATTTTCAACTGCTATTTCAATAAATTTATCTTGAACAGGAGCATTTACTTCTGTATCATTAGAAGCTACTTCTTGAGCAATCATATTTTGAGTTCCTACTAATAATCCGAAAGCTACTACTGGTAATACAAATAATTTTTTCATCTTGTTTTAGTTTTAACGTTCTTTATGCTATACCTATATAGAAGAATTATGCCATTAAGAAATTGAAACCTGATAATTAGATTTAACACATTGTTTTTCAGGCAGTTGTTATTGTTTTAATGTTAGTGTGATTTTTATAGATTGTATACTATTTGTGTAGAAAAAAGTAATGATCTGCGGAATTTATACACGACTTGGAGAAGATGTTTGATTTTAGTGTACATTTTTAATTTTTGAAGTTTATACCCATATTTATGTCAAATTTTTTAAAATTCAATAAAATGAGCTACTCTTTTTTTAGTATTTACATTTGTTTCACATTTATATGTGTTAATTTTGATAATACTGCAAAATACATTGTAGAACAAGATAGAATTCACAATATAATACATAGAAACTGATGAAACCTGATCTTTTTGAAGCTCCTGATTACTATAATTTAGATGAACTACTTTCTGATGAACATAAATTGGTTCGTGATGCTGCTCGTAGTTGGGTAAAACGTGAAGTGTCACCTATTATTGAGGACTATGCGCAACGAGCCGAATTTCCAAAACAGATTATCAATGGACTTGCAGAGATAGGAGCATTTGGGCCATACATACCAGAAGAATATGGGGGAGCTGGTTTGGATCAGATCAGTTATGGTTTGATCATGCAAGAGATAGAGCGAGGAGATTCTGGGGTGCGATCTACATCTTCTGTACAATCCTCTTTGGTGATGTATCCCATCTGGAAATATGGTTCTGAAGAGCAGCGAAAAAAATATTTACCCAAACTGGCGTCAGGAGAATTTATGGGCTGCTTTGGGCTCACTGAACCTGATCATGGCTCTAATCCAAGTGGTATGACCACTAATTTTAAAGATAAAGGAGATCATTATTTACTTAATGGCGCTAAGCTATGGATATCTAACGCGCCTTTTGCAGATGTCGCTGTGGTTTGGGCAAAAAATGAAGAAGGGAGGATTCATGGACTTGTTGTAGAACGGGGAATGGAAGGGTTCTCAACACCAGAAACTCATAATAAATGGTCACTTCGTGCTTCTGCAACTGGAGAATTAATCTTTGATAATGTAAAGGTGCCAAAAGAAAATTTACTGCCTGGCAAAAGCGGATTAGGTGCACCGTTAGGCTGTTTGGATTCTGCACGCTATGGTATTGCCTGGGGTGCTATTGGTGCAGCTATGGATTGCTATGATACTGCTTTGCGATATGCTAAGGAACGTATTCAGTTTGATAAGCCTATTGGAGGGACACAATTACAACAAAAGAAACTGGCAGAGATGATCACAGAAATTACCAAAGCACAACTTTTGGCTTGGCGATTAGGGGTTTTGCGAAATGAAGGAAAAGCGACGTCAGCTCAGATTTCTATGGCAAAACGTAATAATGTAGATATGGCGATCAATATTGCCAGAGAAGCCAGACAAATCCTTGGCGGAATGGGAATTACAGGCGAATATAGTATCATGCGTCATATGATGAATCTGGAAAGTGTAATCACTTATGAAGGAACACACGATATTCACTTGTTAATTACAGGATTGGATATTACCGGTATTTCAGCATTTAAATAAAAGTATTCATCCCACGAATGGATTTAATTCGTGGGAATATGTTTCTTCTGTAAAAAAGCCAAATTTAAAACCAACTTCTTCGGCATATACAAAACTTTGGATAGAGATGTCATACTCTATGGGTGCATTTAGTTTTTTCATCATATTGATAGTACGGTAGAGTTTGGTTCTGGAGATTCTTAATCTTGCTGCCAATTCTACAGGGTTTCCCGTGGCCTGTAAACGAATTAACTGATCAATTCGCTCCATAAGTTCAATGTGCTTGATAATAACGTTCATAATTACTTCTTTGTTAGTGACTGAATGATTTTGAATAAGCAATATGTATTTGCGGGGTTATATAAGTGTATGTTATGGTTTTAGACTTTGTTACCCGATATCATGTTAAAATTTTTCTTAGTGAAACTCGATTTTGAGAAATTACATAGCAATACATTCAAAATAGATAGTTGAACTAATCCTGCTTTTTCAGTTGGATATCTGGTCAGGGGTATTTATTAGCTGAAAAAAAGCACGTGTTCATGGTTCACTCTAAAATGAAATATTTGGATATAGAGGTATATACTTTTGTGTTATATCTAATTGAATAATGAAGAAACTACTATTCTTACAGTCCGAAGTAAAAAATCCATTTGCGTTATATGAAATTATGCTGAAGGAAGGTGCAATCCATTGGGATAAAGAAAATAAAACCTGGGTTTCATATTCTTATGATGCATGCACTACTATTTTAAATAGTGCTGATGTACTTATTCCGCAAATTGATGAGAAGAATGTACACCAATTAAATGAATTCGCATTACATATAAAAAATGGTTTAGTTCGATTAAGTAATGGTATGCAGCACGAAATAACCAGAGAAATTACAATGTATTTATTTGATGGGATGAAAAAAATAAGCATTGATCTGACTTTGCAATCTATATTATCAACTACAACAAAAAATAACAAAGTAGACTGGGTTGATACAGTTTGTAAGCAGCTTCCTGCTTTAGTGATTTTGCAAAGTTTTGATTTTGGTGACGAAGAATGTGATCTTATTTTAGGAGAAATAGAGCTACTCAAAATGATAATGTTGCCTCATAAAAATAAAGAACAAGTAGCTAGAATTAATAGCAGTGCTGAGCGAATTTTTAAGATCATAGAAAACCACATATTAGAAGTACAGTCTGGTTTGGTTAGTAGGTTAGTCATGAAGTATAAATTAGAATATAATGACGCTGTTTTTTTGTGCATAAGTAACCTGATAGGTCTTCTTATTCAGAGTTATGATGGATGCAGGGGGATCCTGAGTAATGCAATATTGAGGATACTAAAATCCAAAGAGTTTAGTGAGCAAAAATGTATGCATCAAGAATGGGTAGAAAAAATGGTGATAGAGACCTTAAGATTTGATCCCCCGTTTCATCATACAAAAAGAATAGTTGGCAAAGATATGGTAGTTAATAACATTACTATTAAAAAAGGAGCGTCTATAGTTGTAATGCTTGCAGCCGCTAATCGGGATAAAAAGAAATTTAATAATCCTAACAATTTTAGTATCGAGAGACATAATGTTAATGAATGCTTAACCTTTGGTATGGGGAGTCATATGTGTTTGGCAAAACACTTTTCTATACACCTGGCGACAGAAACGATATACCATTTTCTTAAAATGTATAAAACAATTACACTACTCGAAAATGATGTGCAGTATGAGCCTGTAATGCATGCAAGACTTCCTAAATATATAACACTCTCTTTTTAATGCCAATTCAAAATGCAAATGGTAAAAGATAACTTAAAAAATAAAATATGATCGCAGTAATTTTTGAACTCTTTCCTAATACGGGATGTAAAGAAGAATATCTTCAGATTGCCAAGGAACTAAAACCAAAACTAGAAACTATAGATGGTTTTATCTCTATAGAGAGGTTTCAAAGCCTTTCAGAAAATGAAAAACTATTGTCGCTATCATTTTGGAGAGATGAAAAAAGTATACTTCAATGGCGTACTATAGAATCTCATCGCAGAGCACAATCCAAAGGAAGAACTCATATCTTTAAAGAATATCGTTTACGTATTGCCGATGTGAGCAGAGATTATGGGATGTTTGATAGAGATGAAGCTCCCGATGATAGTAAAGGTTTTCATGATCATTAGCAAAGGAGTATATCTACTTCTTTAGCTCTTTTAATAACTTCATCGCTTTGGTCTTGTATACACCATTATATGCCATAATTTCTTCCAGAATCGGAATGGTTTTTTTAGGTTTATTCAATTTTAAATAAGAAAGAGACAGATACCATTGTCCAATCTCATAATACCGATCTGTTTCACTAATAGCTGTAAATTGGTTAATTGCTTTTTTTTCCTGACCAAGATTTAAATAACTATTACCCAAATATAATTGCAATCGTTTTTGGGTTTCTAGGTTAGGATAGTTTTCCAGTGCTATAACAACACTGTCATAGACACCATTAGTGTACTGTTTTATAACTTTTTGAATCTCATTAGTTGTATTTCCCCGAGTGTTGTCTTCTGCAGGAAAAGCTTGATAATATGAACCATATAGGTTTTGTGTTTTGTTCTGGCTTTTAGAGATGTACCAATACAATGTTCCTGCTCCAAATACAATCACAATAGATGCAGCAACTTTCCAATATAAAGAAAAAGAAGAGGTAGTAACTATTTTTTCTTCTTCTTCTTCTTTGATCGTAGTACCAATACTTGCAAGTTTTTCTTTAAAATCCAAGGTGTCCTGATCTCCAAGAACATTGTGCATCATTCTGTGTTTTTCGACTTCTTCTTGTAATTCCTGGTTAGTTGCTAATGCTTTTTCAAAGGCGATTAGCTCTTCCTGGGGTAAAGTGTTTGTAAGATACCCTTCTATTTTCTCAAATATTTCCGGAGTTCTCTCCATAACGTTATTTTTTTTCAGGAGTTAAATATAGCTCCTGGTATATAGGATCTTTTTCGATCATTTGGATCAAAGATCGTTTACAGTCAAATTTTTTCTTTCTGGTATATCCTTCAGAATACCCTGTAATAGTTGCAATATCTTTCATGCTTTTTCCTTGAAAAAGCAATTGCAGTATTTCACGACAACTATCACTTAACTTTAAGAAATGCTTGCGATACACATGTTCTTGTTCTTTTTGTGCGATATATTCTATAACAGCAGGAGGTATACTCTCTGCATCATCAGGTATTTCTTCTGTGATCACCATTTTTTTATTTTTTCGTAATCGGTTTCTCCATATATTTTTACAAACTCCATAAAAATAAGTTCGCAATGAAGAATGCAATTCCAGAGAGTCTGCTTTTAATTTTTGGTATATCAAAACCAATGCATCTTGAAACACATCTTCTACATCGGATTCATTACCAGAGTTTTGAAGGATGTATTGCCTAACATATTGTAGGTTTTGTTTATAAAATGTGGTTATGATGACTTCATCTCCCGCAACGATACCTTCCAAAATTTTGCGCTCTTCGGTACTACTCATAAGTTCATGTGCTAATACAACAAATTGTTACCCTTTTAGACGAAATAAAATTAAACGTAAAAGTAACAATTTTAGTTTCTTTGCTATTAATAAGAAAGAACATAATTGTAATATCATATCAAGTGCTATGACTTTTGAAACCGGAAGCACGAAGTGAGAAGTAATGGCCTGTCATTCCTGTGTAGACAGGACTCTATAAGAGTAACAAAAATTAAGAATAGATCCCAGCCTATGCTGGGATGACAAATAATTAATAATAAAAATGATAAATAGGCGATGACCACCAACATAATACTCATATCACAAACAACTTCCATTGTACTATGGACGCTATGTTGTATGCTGTTTTTATCCACGACAGGCCATACCCAAACCACAGTCGACACCATACCCGCATCTCAATATTTTGCAAAAGCCGATACCCTATTAACCCATAGAAAACTAGACAGCGCAGTAATCTATTTTAAAAAAGCACTACCGATCTATAGAAGAGCTAAAACCTGGGAGTGTGTAGCACGATCTTATAATAAAATTTCTGAGAGTCTAAGGCGAGATAAAAAGTATGATGAATCTCTAACCAATGCAAAACAAGCTATAGCGATTAGTGATCAATATTTGCCAAAAAATAATAGAGAGAAGGCGTATGGGTATGATAATATTGGGGATTATTATTATAATAAAAGTTTAAATTTTAATATAGCTTTAGAGTATTATCAAAAAGCTCTAAAGGTCAAATTAAGAATTGTTCCAAAAGACAATTTAAAAATTGCAAATTCCTACATTGATTTAGGAAGTACATATTTTTTTAAATTAGAATATGATAGAGCAATAAATTTCTATAAAAAATCTTTAGCGGTTATAGAAAAAGAATTTGGATCGGATCATGTCAAAGCTAGTATTTCTAATTTTTGTATTGGTCTTGCTTATTATAGAAAAGAAGAATACAATAAAGCTCTACCATATCTGAATAGGTCATTATTAATTAAGGAGAAGCAATTAAGTGAAAATCATATAGAAATTGCTAACTGTAATAATCTTATTGGTAGGCTGTATAGAAAAAAAGGAGAATATGACAAGGCTCTACCATATCTAGAAAAGTATTTATCTATTTTAATTCATAGACATGGAAGAGAGCACGACCTTGTAGCAACTGCTCTTAATCAAATTGGTATTATATATAAGTATAAAGGAAAATACGATAAGGCTTTACGCTATTATAAAGAAGCAGTTAAAATTAAACAATATGTTCCTAAGCAAAATGAAGCTCGTTTTTTTTCTGGTATTAGAAGTGCTGGAGGTAGTATATATAACAATATTGGTGTAATTTATAAGGATAAAGGAGAATATGATAAAGCATTGAATTATTATAAAAGAGCACTTCATATTAATCTTGAAGTCAAGGGGAAAAATAGCTTAGCAGTAGCTATTAACTGTAACAACATTGGGAATATATATAGATTAAAAGGAAATTACGATCAAGCTCTTGAAAATTATCACAAAGCCTTAACAATAAGAGTAAGAATGCTTGATAAAAATAATTCGAATATAGCAGATTCACATAATGATATAGGAGAATTATATAATATAAAAGAGGAGTATAATAAAGCCATAAACTATGCTAAAAAAGCATTAGTAATAAGACAAAATGTGTTTGGAACATATCATTCCGATGTAGCAGATTCTTATGTGAATTTTGGTAATATTTATAAAAATACAAAAGAGTATAATTTGGCTCTGGAAAACTACCAAAAAGCATTAGAGATACGACAAAATATTTTTGGGGCACATCATCCCAAAGTTGCAGTATCCAATAACGATATCGCAAATGTATATACACTACAAAAAGATTATAAAAATAGTTTGTTGTATTATGAAAAAGCAGTCAAGGCTAATATAAGGGAGAATCGGTATTTAAATCGAAACATCTTATTAACCACGTTATTAGGCAAAGCCAAAACCTATACTCATTTGTATCAAGAAAGTAATAATAGTGATGACCTTAATCAGGCTATAACTACCTATAAAAAAGCAGATGCATTAATCAATGATATCAGACAAACGTTTACTACCTATCAGGATAAAGTGGGCTTTGCTCAAAAAGCAAAGGTTGTTTATCAAGGAGCGATACAAACACAATTACTCTTGTATAATACCAAAAAAAAGCAAAAAGCATTAGAGCGTGCTTTTTACTATGCAGAGAAAAGTAAAGCCAATACCCTTAAAGAACTGCTTAGCGAAGCCAATGCCAAGAGTTTTACAGGCTTACCCAATGATGTAGTAATCTTAGAAAAAGAATTACGAATTGACAAAGCGTTTTATCAATCCAAAATTACAGAATCCTTCAACAAAGCTCGTCCTGAGCCCTTCGACAAACTCAGTGTAAACTCTATAGATTCATCGAAGATTACTCATTATGAAAACAAACTCTTCGAGATCAATAGAAGACAAGACTCACTCACTGCTATTTTAGAAAAAAATTATCCCAAGTATTACCAACTTAAGCATGAGAATAATATTGTATCGATTGCTGATATTCAAAAGAAGTTAAATGAACGCACAACAGTAGTAGAGTTTTTTACTGCTGATAGTAGTACCTATGTGTTTACGGTTTCTAAACATAAGATGGTGGTACAGGAAGTATCCACTCCAGATCTTACAGGTCAGATAGAACAACTAAGAGAGGCCATTACTTCGCAAGAGTTATCTCATTATAAAACAATAGCCCATAAATTGTATACTACACTTATTCATCCGATCAAAGATCAATTCATAGGGGATGAACTTATTATCGTTCCCGATGGGCCATTATGGCATTGTA
>NZ_CANLVC010000005.1:0-66804 GCF_947494415.1 Aquimarina algiphila
TTTATGCCTAGTCACATCCATTTAGTATTCAGATCTGCTAATGAAGATCCATCGGGTTTGATACGAGATTTTAAAAAATATACAGCAAAAAAAGTATTAAAGGCTATACAAGATAATCCGCAAGAAAGTAGAAAAGAATGGTTACTAAGTATGTTTAAGGAAGCAGGTAAAGAAAAAGGAAATATAAATAAGTATCAATTTTGGCAACATCATAATAAACCAATAGAATTATGGTCGGATAAAGTCATTCAACAAAAAATAGACTATATCCATAATAATCCTGTAATGTCTGGTTTTGTGGTAGAGTCAGTAGATTGGAAATATAGTAGTGCTAGGAATTACCAGGATGATCATACTGTTTTGAAAATTGATAATGAAGGAGTTCTGTTAGTACTGCCTAAATAAATGTTATGGGCACAAGTTGCAAACTTGCGCCATCGATGGGAGTCTTCAAAGATAGAATTGGAAGCAGTAAAAGAAGATATTGATGATTTAATAATTAATATAGAAGATTATTGGAAGCCTTTAAGTATAGAATCTAATGTGTGTTTTGAAAATTCACATGAAGCTTTGAGTTGGATAAAAAAAATAAAAAATGTACCGACCACCCGCACTAGCTAGCGCTCGTCTGTGATGGGTGCCGTCAAAGCTAAACAAGTTAGGATATGACAAAGTAGATAAAACAAAGCTATGGTATGATAAGTATCATAGCTTTTGTGTTTTTATAATGTTTGAAAAGGCACAAATTACAAACTTATACCAGCGAATGAGTAAGCAAATTAAGAGTAAGAAATATAAAAAAATTGGTTTTGGTAAGAAGTAGAAGGTTATAAAATTGATGAAATAAAAAAAGCGAGATCAAAATTACCTCGCTTTTTTACGTTTTATATACCAATCCTCGTAGGGATGGTGTTTTCCTGTACCAACTCATGGCTTACCTATGGATTGCATAACTAGAAGATGCAGGAAGTTCTTTTAAAAAGTTAATAAATGGTTTAAAGTTAAATGTCCATGTAATCGTGTATAAAGTTTTCATATCTACATTATTTTAAATTAATATTTCTTGTTTGGTTATAGTATTAACAATTGCCGTGCCAAAAATTAAAAAATTCTGTAATCAATAGTATATCAATGGATTGAAGAGGTTGGTGTTTTGAGATGAGAAAAAGAAGAAACCTATAAACTTCTAAATTTTGATCACTTAATTCTAAAATTCTAACAAAAAAATACTCAGTCTCGAAAAATGATACTGGGATATGGTATTATTGTGCCATAAACTCACTATGCACTTCCTGATAGAGACTAAATACATTGACTCAATGAAGAGGAGAATTGGAGAAATAAATAATTGGATTTTTACTTTTAACATTTAATGTCTAATAAAAAATTCTCAGTCCCGAAAAATGAAACTGAGATATAGTATTATTGTACCAATGAAACGATGTGATGGTATTAAAAGATGAAATATTGGTGTACAAAATAGGAATATATGTAAGGACAAATGTTGAAAGTTTTTAACGGGGTAACAAAAATTGAACTTACGACATTAATAAGTAGGTCTATTATCGAATATAATTGGAGTTTGAAATTACTTTGATATCGTATTAAAACCTTCAAATCGAGTAATTTTTGGAAATGAAATGAAGAAAAATTGTACTTCGACAAGCTCAGCAGGACTATCAAGATTAGGTTTTGTAGAATGAGAAAATACTTAGGCTGACGAAAATGAGAAAAAGTAGAATACTGTTTTAGGGATAATTAATTCAGAATAGATATTAAAATTGTTATTAAAATAAAAAAATGAATCATTAAAGAAGTGATGATATGGTAAGTGTTGAAAATGTATAAATAAAGTTGGATTCCTGTCTTTTTGGATCTCCAATATTTCTTTGAAAACCTTACTTTTGCCACTATTTTGATTATAAGATAATTATGCAAAAAATCCTACCCAAAAAAATAAAGGCGTTTAACCTTCAGGAGATGCTCCTGGTACTCGCCATTATCGGAATCTTATTATTGATTGCCTTACCTAATTTTTTACCACTTATTGCACAGGCTAAGGCACAAGAAGCTAAAATTCAGCTGAAAACGATTAGTGATATGCAAACACAATATCGTTATCTCAATTCTAAATACTCCTTAGATTTTTCAGAACTTAATTATGAAGCCCCCAAAACCGTAAAAACCGGTGGAACGGCAAATTATAGTTATGAAGTTCTGGAAGCTAGTGTGTCAAATTTTAAAGCCAGGGCAACGGCTGTGGTCGATTTTGATGGAGATGGAGTGTTTAATGTATGGGAGATCGATGAAAACGGTAGTCCAAAACAAATTGTAAAGGACTAATGCTTCTTTTAAAAATAATCACAATTAGTGTTCTGGCAATCATCATATATCAGGACCTTAAAGATCGAGAGGTCTTCTGGTTTATGTTCCCTATACTGATGGGTTTACTTGGGTTTTTACATTATCATCACACACAACAAATTAGTTTTTTGTATGCAGTAGTAATCAATGTAGGAGTATTGATCGTGGTCATGGGGTTGTTGTATCTATATACATTGATCAAAATAAAACGCCCGTTTTTTGAAGAAGTATTTGGAGTAGGAGATCTTTTATTTTTTGTTGCCTTAGCAATAGGATTTCCAACGGTGACATTTATTGTTTTATTCGTGTTTTCATTAGTTTTTTCATTGCTAGTGTGGCTTATGATTAAAAAGAAAGCAAAACATAATACGGTTCCGTTGGCGGGATACATGTCTGTATTTCTTATCGTAACATTTATTACTCAATGGATAACGAACACATTAACCTTATACCTGATATGAGTAGTATCACAACATATGAAATACCAGTACATTTGAAGCAATTAATTACTTCGAATCAGGCATTTCATTATAGGATAATCCCAGTAGCAAAAGAAGGAGATGAACTACACCTTAAAACTGATGTTAAGGATATTGACGGTCTACAAAAAGAGTTAAAAATAATTTTGGGATGCTCTATTGTTGTTATACAAGAAACTACAGAGCATATCCAGTCATATTTGACGTTTAATTACCGAAAAACAACAGCTTCTTCAAGTGAAAAATTAGCCTATGAAGATCGATTTTTACAAAAACTAATCGCTACAGCCAAAGATTTTGGTAGTAGTGATATCCATATGGAACCATATGAAAAATCATGTCGAGTACGATTTAGATTAGACGGTAAACTAAAAGAGCAATACACGATTTCTAATACTGAATATCCGCAACTGGTGAATCAGATTAAAATACAATCGGGACTTGATATTTCGCAAAAGCGATTAGCACAGGATGGTCGAATTACATTTAAAGAAGGAGCAGACGAATTCGATATTCGTGTATCTACGATGCCTACACTATACGGAGAAAAAATAGTACTCCGACTATTAAATAGAGATACACAAGAGGTGTCTTTAAATGATTTAGGTTTTACTACAGAAGAATTAGAGTTATATCGTGAAGCCATAAAAAATCCTCAGGGGATCGTGTTAATTTCGGGGCCTACAGGGTCGGGTAAAACAACCACATTGTATGCGACCTTAAAAGAATTGAATACCGAAACAACAAATATTCTTACCATAGAAGATCCGATAGAATACACCTTACAAGGGATTAATCAGGTGCAGCTTAGAGAAGATATAGAATTTGATTTTCCGGCAGCGCTTCGTGCATTTTTACGTCAGGATCCAGATATTATAATGGTAGGTGAGATTAGAGATGATCGTACAGCAGGTATGGCGATAAAAGCAGCACTTACAGGACATTTGGTGTTATCAACCATACATACCAATTCTGCCTGGGCAACGATTTCGAGATTAATCGATATGAAAGTACCAGCATTTTTATTAGCTAATACCATCACGATGAGTATTGCACAACGCCTGGTAAGAAAGCTATGTCCACATTGTAAAACACAGAAAAAAACAGAGGCGAAAGATTTTCCTCAGGGATTTGAGATTCCAGAAGACATGGCAGAACACCATATTGCAATAGGGTGCAACCAATGCTATCATACAGGATATTTAGGACGTAAAGCCATTTATGAGATATTACCAATTACAAAAGAACTCGAAATAGCAATACGACATAACGAATTGCAGATAGATACCTATATAGAAGAAAGAAATATAAAAACATTACAGCATAATGCCATACGTATGGTAAGTAATGGAGAAACTTCGGTAGAAGAAGTATATGCTTTGTTGGCAGATAATTAAATAGTATAAATGAAGATACTAAGAGGAGATAATATCAACTCAAATTAGTATTGACAATTCCATCGGGGAATGGAAAACAATAAATAGAAAAGCAATGAGAATACAATTAAAAATAACAATACTAAGTATTGTTCTTGCCTTTGGAGTCCAGATTTGGGCCCAGGATGGGTTTCAAAACCAAGCGCAAGACAATACCCGTGTTGCTACCATAGAAAATAAACTTCAATTATTAAATGTAGACATACCAGGATTAGCAGAAAAGGTAAATGTAAACATATCCAATACTTCGTTGCTTAACTTCTTGAGAGCAGTTTCTCAGGTACACAAGATTAATATCAATCTGTCTAATGAATTAAATGATATTACTATTGTTAATGGATTTAATAATGTGACCGTACAGGATTTATTGGTATTTCTGGTAAAAGAATATCGTTTGGACATCGCATTTACAGGTAATATATTATCCGTTAAAAAGTATACTCCTCCGGTGGTTGCTCCTATAGAAAAAGAAGTAAAAGTACAATACGATGTTTTGGCAACAGCACTATCTACAGATCTAAGTAATGATCCGTTACCAAAAGTATTTAGAAAAATAACAGAGGTGTCTGGGAAGAATTTATTGTTTACACCTGAGCTAAATAATAAAAACCTCAATTTGTTTATCAGCAATGTTCCTTTTGATCTTGCGATGAAAAAACTGGCAGAAGCCAATAATCTGGATTTTAGGAAAACCAGGGACGGATTTTATGAATTTGATGCCTTTCCGCAAACAGGAAATAGTGCAGTTGGTGGACGTTCACGTCGTCCAAATTTTTCATATAAAGTGATAGATACGCTAACAAGAATAGTTGCCGTTGATTTAAGAGATACACCAATATCTGATGTTATTTATACATTATCCGAAGATTTAAAATTAGATATTTTTACAGCATCACCGCTAGAAAATGCAGGAAAAGTAACCGTAAAGGCAGAGTCTATTTCTTTTGATGCCTTATTGGTTAAAATCTTTGAAAGTAATGTAACTTCTGTACAAAATAATACCGCAGGTCAAAGAAATACTTCTAATGTAAATGGACAACAGAATCTACA
This sequence comes from Aquimarina algiphila, assembly GCF_947494415.1. Lineage (NCBI taxonomy): Bacteria > Pseudomonadati > Bacteroidota > Flavobacteriia > Flavobacteriales > Flavobacteriaceae > Aquimarina > Aquimarina algiphila. The sequence continues at coordinate 5,330 of NZ_CANLVC010000005.1, forward strand.
GAATACTTCTGGGGGATCCAGATCATTTACATTTAAAAGAGAAGGGAATGTATACTATTTTGGAACAGAAGATCAGCTGGCGCTAAAGAAAATAGAACTGGTACAAATGATGCATCGCTCTATTGCGATGCTAGGAGATGCAAATTCCTCTACTTCGTATGGAAATAGTTTTAATAATAGCAATTTTACTACTGGGGGAATCAATTATATCTCTGGGGCTTCTAATAATGGATTTAATCAAAATGGAGGAGTAAATAGAAATCAACGAGGAGGTTCATCGTTTAGAAATACAAACACTTCCTCTGGAAGAACACAAGAGATAGGTTCTATTTCAGATATTTTTCCTGCCACTATCATCGATGGTTTAGATGTAAAAATAGATACAGAACTCAATAGTTTTGTAGTTAGTGGTCCAGGGACACGAGTAGAAAAGTTTAAAAACTTTATCAAATATATTGATAAACCTGTTCCTTTAATACTGATTGAAGTTATGATTCTCGAAGTTAATCGTACGGCTACAGTAGAAACCGGAGTAGAGTTTGGAATTGGTAAAGAACCAGCTACAACCGCAGGAACTACTTTTCCGAATGCGAATATTACATTGGGAGCTTCGACTATAAATAGGATTATAGGAGGCTTTGATGGTTTTGGGTCACTCAACATCGGTAATGTAGTCCCAAATTTCTATATGGATATCAAAGCGATGGAAACCAACGGAAATGTAAAGATACTATCTACGCCAAAGCTAAGTACGCTTAACGGGCATAAAGCGTATTTGTCTAGCGGACAAACAACCTATTATGCGGTGACCAATCAAAACTTTTTTGGATCTCAAATTCCACAAACTTCTGAGGTGGTGAATTACCTTCCGATTGATGCAGAATTAGCGCTGGAGTTTAAGCCTTTTGTATCTGGAGATGGACAAATTACATTAGATATACAGGTAATCCAATCTAATTTTAGTGGAGAACGCATCGCAGAAAATGCTCCGCCTGATATTAATAGTCGTAGGTTTTCTTCTATTATGAGAATGAGAGCAAATGACGTGGCTATCCTTGGCGGAATTGAACAAAAAGTAAAGAATGATACGGGTTCTGGAGTACCTATATTGGCACGTATACCGATCATAAAATGGCTATTTAGTAAAAGAACCAGAGAAGATACTAAGAAGAAGTTAAACGTGATTATAAAACCAACAGTGTTCTATTAATGGCAAATCTATTATCGTCATATAATCCTATTGGAAAAACTTTGGTATCGGTAGAGTATTCTGTGCAAGAAGGAAAACCTATACTGTTTGGCCTGGAACTGGTTCAGAAAAAAGGAGAATTGGATATTAATCAGACCTTTACTTTAAAACAACCTGAAGAACTATCCAAGTTTTCTAAAACAACCCATTTAAGTCTTGTGATTACAGATGATTATGTATTGTCTAAAGAAGTACAACAAACAGGAACCGATGCTGAGATTGTAGCTGAAGCTTTTCCCAATTTAAATCTGAATGATTTTTATTATCAAATCCTTAGAAGTACAAATTCGTCTTTTATAGCTGTATGTAGAAAAGAATATGTTGAAACCTGCATCGAACAGTTTCAAAAAGCTGGAAATACTATTACAACAATAGCTCTTGGAGTTTTAAAAATGACAGCTTTATCTGGATATGCTCAAGGCGAAACCTTAAAAAGCTATACTGCAGAAGTAGGTTTTAGTAATGAAGAACTGATTTCTATTGTATCCAAAAGAGAACATATAGAACAGCAATATAATATCGAAGGACTTACTTTTCCTGCTACACATTCCTTACCGTTAGCTATAATTCTGGATGCTGTATTTAATACTGATAGGATTTCAGGAAATCTCGAAACTCGAAATCAGGAGCTACGGAAGCGATATAAAGAAACTCGTTTTTTTAAAAACACATTACAACTCGGTGTCGGATTTCTATTAATAACATTGTTGATTAACTTTTTTGTTTTTAATGCAAATTATAAAAAGTGGCAAGGGTTACAAGAAGAACTTCAGGTGTATACCACACAAAAGGAACAGATTACCAAAAAACAAGCTGAGGTAAGTACAAAAGAGGCTTTGGTACAAAGTATATTAACTACCGGGTTTTCTAAAAGCTCATATTATACAGATCAGATCGTGCAAGCACAACCAGCTACGGTACTCTTGACATCCTTTATATATCAACCTTTAACAAAACCCATTCGTAAAAATAAATATATTGAATTCAGAGAAAATATAATCTCTATTATGGGAAAATCAACAGATAAAACAGAATTTACAGCTTGGTTAAAAATAATGGAAAACTTACCGTTTGTGGAAGCAGTAACCATAATACAATATGGTTTGGATAAAAAGAATATCTCAGATTTTGAAATAACACTTAAGATTAAACCAGATGCAGCAAAAGACTAAAAACATACTACTCATCGTTGGATTGTTCTGTATGCTGCTTATCGCTTATCAGTATGGTTTTGCAAAAACATTCACATTACGAAGTGAAGTAGCTAAACTAGAACATGAAAAAGATAAATATTTGGCGGCACCAATGCAACTAGCTGCTTTAACAAAAAAGAAACAGCAACTAGATGCTGTTCTGGCAAAAAATAATGTAGAAGGAAACTCGGTACAACAGAATCTTCTTAAAACTTTAAATACGTTATCGAATACTTCAAATATTAAAATCATTGCTTTTGAAGAACCTCATGTCTTCACTAATGAGACAACAAATGAAGGAACTACAACTTATGATTTTATTTTACAAGGAGATTATAAGGCATTGATCCAGGTAATATATGCACTCGAGCAGCAATATAGTTTTGGAAATATTGCCCAGGTAAAATTTGAAAAAAAGAAAAACTTTAGAACAGGGGCAAGGTATTTACAGTGTAGGTTACTATTGCAACGTCTGAACCAATAACATAAATAGAAATATGATGAATTATAAAGCATACTGTTATATTATCTTTCTGGCCCTTTGTTGCACAGGATGTCATAGTATAAAGGTGAATCATACCAAGATGCATACGGCTGTAACTAATCCTATAGCGTTAGGAGTAATCGGTTTGCAGAAAGGAGATGTGTATGCCTCAGATTTTCAGGTGACTGCAATACCAGAATATAAGACTGAAATTAGAGTGCAGATCACCAAAGAAAATTTTAATCGAACTACATTTGATACTTATCTCAAAGCAGCCAAAGGAAATGAACATAAGATTAATTATGTAGATTCTTTGGAAGCCAAACCACAGTTTGTAATTCTTGAGTTATTAGATCGTGTAGCTCTTATGGCCGAAATAGAGGAAGCCCACAATACAAAAACACTTAGATATATAAAGAGTCAAAAAGAAGCAGGTATAGTGACTTCGGTTTCTCTGGCAATATCACAGGAGCTAATACAAGAACTGGATAATGCTGATGTAGTTTTTTTAAACAATAGTGCATACAAGCAATACCAATTATCACTGGTAAAAGAAGGAGAAACATATAAGACTATTGACTTTGCAAAGACATCCATTTTTGGATACACCTTATCCTATTTCTGTTGGAGAGAAAATGATAAAAGACAAATTACTTTGGTAGATATTATTGATGAAAAATCATCCTGCTCAAAAAACACATATAGAGATGCAGAAAAAGCATTAGAAAACATGAATTATTTTAAATTATAATGATGAAGAGGATAAACATATACTTAGGGATAGTGTTTCTGGTATTTTTTAGTTGTGAAGAAGTACTTTTAGAGGAAGACCTATCTGATAAAACAATACTAATAAATGCACCTACTGATGGTGCTACTGTGCGCAATACTTCAGTGACTTTTAATTGGGAAACTGTAGATCAGGCAACAGCATATCGACTTCAGGTAGCTCAACCCGATTTTGAAAATGCAGCACAAATCGTATTGGATACTACGATAACAGGAACTAGTTTTAATACGAGTTTAGTTAGAAATAGTTACAATTGGAGAGTACGGGGACAGAATTCTGGTACGGCCACACCCTATGTAACATCAGGGTTCACGGTTGTAGAAAGCGAGGATTTTTCTGCACGAGAAGTGCTGTTAACAGCTCCCGAGAATACGACCATTGTTAATACAACTTCAATAAATCTACAATGGCAAGCGGTAACCGATGCTACTTCTTATAGAATTCAGCTATTAAATCAGAGTAATGCAGTGGTAGAAGAAAAAACTACAGCAGATACTTCGATATCATTTACTTTTCCAGAAGGGGTAACACAATGGCAGGTAAGAGCAGAAAATAATACGCAAAATACACTATATACCACAAGATCATTGACTGTAGATAGTATGAAGCCAAATCAACCTGTGGTTGTAGCTCCAGCCAATGACGCTTCGCAAGCAGGTACGACAGTCACTTTTAGCTGGACTAGAGAAGCTGTAGCAGGTACTCCAGAGTTTGATAGTATCTATATCTATAGTGATGTAGCATTGACGCAGCTTGTGTCTAAAAATAGAGTAACATCACCAACAGATATAGAACTTGATGCAAGTACTACATATTATTGGTTTCTAAAAGCATTTGATGAGGCTGAAAATGAAAGTGAATCCAGTACAAGTTCTCGTTTTACAATAAATTAAAAACTATGCTAAAAGGTAAAAAAGCACTATATATCTTATTACCATCGGTAGCACTTATCTGGGGAGCGATTATTGTTCAGGTAGTTGGCGCATTCTCTGATGACGATCCTGTTAGCTTGGGAACGACTTCAGTAGATATAAAACCGCTCAAAACAAAAGAACGAGAAAAATTCACTTTAGGAATAGTAGAAAGAGATCCTTTTTTAGGAACATTGTACCAACCCAAAAAGAAAGAAAGTAAACCTAGATCAATAGTTAAAAAAGTAGATTTGGTATGGCCTTCTATTCGTTACAAAGGTGTGGTCTCTGGACAGAATAGTGCTAAGGCGATTTATCTTATTGAAATTAATGGAACGGATCAACTTATGAACCTAAGACAAACCATAGATGGAATAACGTTACAAAGAGGAAAGTCAAGTTCGGTTTTATTGCGGTACAAAGGAAAAACAAAAGATTTTAAAATCACCAATTGAAGATATTCTCAAAAATAAGAGCTCAAGCGATGCAATTTGCCATACTCATTTCGGTATTGGTAGCACTAGTATTAAGTGCGTTCTTATTATTAACACATACACACTCTTTTTTTAAAATCAAATCCCAGGAATTGTTACAGGCTTTTGAGCAATCTAATAAGCTTGTATTCGAATCTTTAGAAAACCATACCATTAAAACAGACACTATCGTTTCTCAGGAAGAGGCCAGGATTATTAAACAAACAACGAGTTATCATGGTGTATGGTCCAAACAATTTTCGCAAGTAAGTATACATCAAAGAAAAGCAACCAGAATAGCGTATATTGGATCAGAATTATCAGAAAAAACTCCTAATTTGTATGTAATCAATACCAATTCACCTTTGGTGGTAGTAGGTAATACAAGACTAGAAGGTAACAGTTATCTTCCAAAGCAAGGAGTAAAAGCGGGTAATATTTCTGGGAATTATTACCAGGGTAATAGCTTGTATTATGGTCGTGCTATAGAAAGTAAAACTACATTGCCTAAGTTGGCACCAGAATGGATCATGTATCTTGAAAATAGAAGTAATGGAATAGGTATTGAAGATGCTCATACAGTTGCATTAAAGAAAGAACTTCGTAATTCTTTTCATCATCCTGTTCAAGTAATATATGACACTGATCCCATTTTTTTGGAAGATGAAAAGATTATTGGAAATATTATAATTCAGTCTCGATCTAAAATCATAGTGGGATCTCAATCTCAATTAACAGATGTAGTATTGATTGCTCCAGAAATTGAAATAGATAACGGAGTAAAAGGCAGTTTTCAGGGTATTGCTACACATAAAATCAAAATTGGAAAAGGATGTTATTTATCATACCCATCTTCTTTGGTCCTTTTGGATAAAAAAATAATAGCAGATAAAGAAAAAAACAACCTGCACATTGATCCTGATTTTACCATAGGGAAAAGAACCAAAATTGAAGGTGCAGTAGTATATTTTAATAAAAATATATCTCCTAAAAACCGAATAAAGACACATCTCGAAATAGCACCTGATTCTGAGATCACAGGAGAAGTATACTGTCAGGGAAATATTGATTTTCAAGGAACTGTAAAAGGTTCTTTATATACGCGACAATGTATTGCTCGTCAGTCTGGGTCTGTGTATTTAAACCATATATATAATGGGAGGGTTTTGATCAATCCAGTGCCGGATTATGCTGGATTACCTTTTGTAAATACTAAAAACAGTATAGCAAAATGGTTATATTAAAGAAAATAAAAGGAGCAACCTTAATTGAAGTATTAACGGCTTCAATATTGATCATTATTGTATTTATGATTGCTAGTTTAAGCTTTAATAACATTTTTAAGAATCAAATACAAAGGGATCATAGTACTATTGAGAACCGGGTAAAAGAATTAGAATATCTTTCTATCCATGGTAGGATAAAACTACCGTATGCAGAAGATTTTGATGGATGGGAAATTCTTATTAATACCGAGGAAGAAAAGATGATATTGTTATACACCAGAGAAGATGTTGAATATAAAAAACAGCTAATGGTAAGAAGATGAAGATAAACCATAAAATAAAAGCGTTTACATTGACCGAAGTTATGGTGGTTATGGTGATTTCTGCAATAGTGGTAGGTTTGGCATTTTCGGTATTAGGAATTGTACAGAAAAACATGCGTAACATTGGTAAAAATTATCAAAATCAAGAACAGATACAATCTTTTGAAACGGCTTTAACTATTGATTTTAATACTTTCCCAACTGCGGTATGGGATCCGATAGAAAATACATTGATGGTTTCTTCTCCAATAGATGAAAGAAAATACCAGTTTTATAACGATAGTGTTGTTACTAATATTAGTAAGCATGCAATATCGATAAAAGAGAAAATGTTTTATTTTGAAGGTAGGTCGGTACAGTCGGGAAGTATAGATGCGATAAAATTTACCTTTCATAATACCAAAGAATCACATCGTTTATTTGTGTTTAAATATAATGATGCAACGATACATTTTTAGAGTATGGGAATAAAAATCGATACCACCAAAAGGCAAAGCCAAAGAGATAACTCTTTTGATGTATCTGATATATTAACAAAGGAGATCACACTATTTGGAACTGCATTTACATCCAAAAAAAAGGAACAGTGGTATGCAGAACTTAGTGTGTTGTTAAAATCGGGGATAGACCTTAGAAGCGGATTAGAATTATTGTCAGAAACTCAGAAAAAAGAGAAAGACAGAAAACTAATGACCGTTATGCTTTCTAAGCTGATTACCGGAACACCTTTTTCTGAAATTCTTAAAGACGATAAAAACTTTACTGATTATGAATATTATGCCATAAAAATAGGAGAACAGACAGGGGAGTTAGCCAAAATCACATTAGAACTCAGCGAATTTTATAAACGAAAAAACGAACTACGTAGAGAAATTGTTTCTGCACTTACATATCCCATAATAGTATTATGTACAGCAATGATTGTTATCGTTTTTATGCTTCGATATGTAGTGCCTATGTTTGTTGATATTTTTAAACAAAACAAGGTGGATCTCCCAGGGATTACACAAGGAATTATTAGTTTCTCTAACTTTATGGGGGAGTATGGAGCATTATTGTTTGGACTTTTTATCTTAGGAGCCGGCGTACTTATTTTTATATCTAAAAAGCAATGGTACCGAAAAATCCTTGGAACGATTCAGCTACGACTACCCATATTGGGTGCATATTTTCAAAGAATTTATATGGCACAATTTACCCAGGCAATATCCCTATTGACTTCTGCTAAAGTACCTATGGTAGAGAGCATTGATTTGGTTAAGAATATGATTAATTTTTATCCGCTTCAACAAGGGTTGTATAGAACCAAACAGCTTGTTCTTGCAGGAGGCACATTAAGTGTTTCTTTTGCTGAAAGTCCTATTTTTGATAAGAAAATGATTGCTATGATGCGTGTAGCAGAAGAAACCAATCAAACAGAGTTCATCTTTCAAAAATTAAATGAGCAATATAACCAGCAAGTAAAACATCAATCTCAGATCATTTCTAATGTCCTTAATCCACTATTAACCATTTTTGTGGGAATTATTGTTGGAGCAATTTTAATTGCGATGTATTTACCGATGTTTAGATTAAGTAGCGTTATAGGGTAGGTTTTATCTGTACTAAAGAAAAATAATGCTTACTTACTTCATTTATTACCATAGATCAATTTTTTTCTGAAGGTATTAGTGTAATTTTATATGAATGTCCATAATGTATCATAAAGGCTTGTCATCCTGAACTTGATTCAGGATGACAATTTAGAGTTATTCATGAGACAAAACGGATAATCAATAATTTTATCTTTCTAGCACATAAAAATTTTAAAAACTAATCATATTTCAATTATGAAAGTAAATGCATACGCCGCTGTAGAACCTAAAGCAAAGTTAACGCCTCACTCATACGAATTAGAAGAACTAAGACCAGAACAAGTAGATATTAAAGTATCGTACTGTGGTATTTGTCATTCTGATTTAAGCATGATAAATAATGATTGGGGAATAACAGAATATCCCATTGTACCAGGTCACGAAGTTATCGGAGAAGTGATAGCGACAGGAGATGCGGTTAAAAAAATAAAGGTAGGAGATAAGGTGGGCTTAGGTTGGTTTTCTGCTTCGTGTATGAGTTGTCATGAATGTATGGATGGATCACATCATCTTTGTGCAAATAATGAAGCTACCATTGTAGGGAGACATGGGGGTTTTGCCGACCATGTGCGCGCACATTGGTCATGGGCAATTTCACTACCAGATGCTATTGATATGAGTAAAGCAGGCCCATTACTTTGTGGGGGTATAACTGTTTTTAATCCGATTATATTGGCAGGAGTACAACCTACAGATACTGTTGGTGTGATAGGTATTGGAGGGTTAGGACATATGGCTCTTAAATTTCTAAAACATTGGGGTTGCGAAGTCATTGCTTTTAGCTCTAATCCTGATAAGAAAGAGCAAATTTTGAATATGGGCGCAAATCAAGTTATCAATTCAAAATCTCCTGAGGAATTAGAAAGTATTACAGGAAAACTAAACTTTATTCTGAATACAACTAATGTTACTTTAGACTGGAACTCTTACTTAAGGACATTAGCACCAAAAGGGAAATTACATACCGTAGGAGCAGTTTTAGAGCCCATGGCTATACCAGCATTTAGTTTGATTGGTGGAGAAAAATCTGTTGGAGGAAGCCCTTTAGGAAGTCCTGCATTAACAGAGACGATGCTCGATTTTTGTGTAAGACACAATATTTACCCTACAGTAGAGGAATTTCCTATGGAAAAAATTAATGAAGCCATTGCACATCTTGAAAAAGGAAAAGCTCGATTTAGAATAGTATTAAAGAATTAAGAATAGGGGGTGTACTATACTATTAAATGATTATACAATGATAGCATTTTGGTTATAAATTTTATTTTTTTCATAGAGCATAAGGTCAAAACTTGTTATACCCTCTTCTGATAAGGTATCTTTATAGTTGTTCACTAATAATAGTTCTTGAATCAATGCAATTTAAGTCTTGTAAATCATAGTTATGGAGTTTTTTTTTATTGATTGTTATTCTGTTGTTCTTTAAAAAACGCTTTAAAATTTAAAGAGAAAATAAAATAATAAACACTTAATCCATAAATTAAGAATGTAGATATAATTACCGATAATACCTTTTTCAAAGTCGTAATATCAGAAAGCAATAGAACAAAAAACATAAAAAATGCCAATAAAATTGCAAGGGAAAAACAAATTATCAATATTATTCTTGCCCAGTTTTTCCCTTTATAAGTTGATATTACAAGGAACACTGTTGCTAAAAACCGAAATAAGTGCTTAAAAATCAGAAAAGCACTAATCTCAGCTTCAGTATAGGATAACAAAGTGATCAAATCTGCATTTATTGAAAATAAAATTATACTTAACCCTAATATTTTTGTACGACGTCTTCCTTTTGCTATCGCAAGCCTTTGTTCAAAGGTGTGGTTTTCGTTCATAATCATTGGCTTTTAGTAATGTAATATTTAATTTATTAATTTCCTCGCTAAATCGAGTACCTAGTGTTGCTGCTATCCTACTGCTTATAGATTCTTTAGCATAATTATATAAGATGTCAAAGAGACTAAAGTAGATATTAGAAATGTGATTACATTACAGAAAACTGTAATAGCAGTTTTTTTATGGCTAACCATTGTTGCGATGTATTTGTTGATATTTGGATTAAATAAGATCTTTTAATCTTTATTTTTTCTCCATAACTTCAATGACAAGCAATTATCCTAAATCCTATTTAACTGAAAACAGGGTAATGTCTTAATCAAATGATACTTACATTTGGGGTGACAAAAAATAGTGATGAAAAAAACAGGAGTATTGATATTCTTATTTGTTATTACACTCAACTTCATAAGTTATGGTCAAGAGAAAGGCAGAGTTGAAAACCCAATAGAACAACATGATTTAATTTCTAAAGATACAACGTTGGTAATACAAGGAAATCGTATTTGGATTAGAGACTATCCAAAAACAGGAGAAGTTGTATTTACATTAAATGAAGGTGAGGTATGTCGTATTTTGGAAAAAGGAGAAGAACAGATCATACGGGGAAATAGAGATTTCTGGTATAAAATAGAACATCATGATCAAGTAGGTTGGGTTTTTGGATCACAAACTTCAATCAGACAAAATACCAATTTTAAAGGCTTTGAACCTTTTCTAAAATATTTTTTACAAACTTCTTTTTATGGAAAAAGGATAGATTCACAAAAGAAAAATGTGAAACAATTTATACATGAAGATATTGGTTTTTATAGATTTTATAATCCTGGTGCTGCATGTACGTTATATTCATCTTACCTTAATCATAATAATAAAATAGCACCAAAAATAGATAACCCAAAGTTTTTTTCACAAAGAACTTTTCAAGATGGTTTTTGTGAAGAAAGTCCTGATCCTGATGGGATATATTATAAAAAAATTGAGAGCTTACCTGATTACCCAGATTTGAGTGTTAATTATGAAATGAAGAAGATTGATATTCCAGAGAAATATAAAAATGGTTTAAAGGTTAAAGTGAATGTTTTGGTTGATAAATGGATTATAAAAACTATGTATTTTATGATTGCAGATAACAAATGGAATCTTGTATTAGTTGATGATTGTGATTGTTCTGCATAAGTATTAGGATACCAAAATCACTTCATTTTGTGTAATTGCATATACTTCACTTTTCTCTGAAGGTTCTAATACATGAATCCCTGTGAATTTACCAAAAGCGGGCAGAATCATTTGTGAATCAGATTTAAAAAAGCACGGTAACCTAAGTCGCTGTCTACCTAATCCACTTAATAAAATCCCGGGATGGATATGTCCACATAAATTGAATAGTCCTTTTCTTTCTTCTGGATGGTGAGTAAGCAAAAAATCATCTATAACAAGTTCGATTCCGACCGTTACTCCGATATTTTCATATTTGGTTGGTGAAATGATATCATGATTACCAGCAATCAGAATACATTGACTATTGGTTTTTATTACCCAATCTTCAAAAAGTTGCCATTCACTATTAACATAACTATGAAAGAGGTCACCGAGAAAACAAATTTTCTTAGGATTAAAATATTCAATTACGTTATCCAATTGATCAAAATTTTTCTTGATGGTTTCTTGCGGTACAGCACTACCGTGTTTTCTAAAATGAGAAACTTTACCAAGATGCACATCTGCAATGAATACGATTTGTTTTTCTTTCCAAAATAATGATCCTGATGAATGAAGAATAAAGGATTGGTTTTGTATCTGGATGGTCTGGGTCATTATTATTAATACTTTAGATTCCCCTCTAAAAAGAGGGGTTAGGGGTGTGTAAATACAAAGATTAAATCTAACTTAAGAAAGTATTTCAAAACTAATTTTTCATTAAAGTTGTACTTTGTTATAAATTGAGGAGTTCGTGAAAATCAAATATAATCCAAAACTGAAAGAATTAGCTAGGCAACTAAGGAATAATGCCACAAAATCAGAAATTAGATTGTGGCAAAAATTAAAGAGAGGTCAAATGTATTCATATGATTTTCATAGACAGAAACCAATTGACAATTATATAGTTGATTTCTTTTGCAATAAATTGCAACTTGTTATAGAGTTAGATGGATATTCACATCAAATTATAGAGGTATGGGAAAAGGATGTTTTGAAAACAAAAAAGTTAAATGAACTAGATATTAGAGTTATGCGTTTTTCAGATCATCAAATCATGAATGATATGAGCAATGTGTTGAGAGCTATTGAAAGTTATATTTTACAATTTGAAGAAACAGGAGTTTTACCATTAATAAAGGATTATGGAGTATAACACCTCCCTTAATCCCTCCTTTTTAGGAGGGAGATACGCTTATTTCTTTAATAGTATTTTTGTCATTTTTTTAATTCGATCTTCGAGTTTTTCGCTGGATAGTTTTTCTCGAGATAAACGATCTGTGATGATAGGAAATGAGAATGGAGTAGGGTCTTCACATCGTTTCCAATCGATTTCTTGTTTTTCGATACGTTCTAATGCTATTTGTAACCTACCTTCTTCGAGTTGATGTTCAAAAGTTTCTGTAAAAGATTGCTTAAATAATAGATTGTCTGGTTCATCATCCCGAAACACATCAAAAAGTAATTGAGAACTTGATTGCAGATGTTTGCTTTTTAGTATTTTATCGGGGTATCCTGTAAATACCATTCCTGATATGACAGCGATATCTCTAAATTTACGCCTGGCCATTTCTGTGGCATTTAAGCTTTTTTGCAAATCCTGATGTAGGTGACTGGTGGTAAATAAATCATTATCGATCACCTGTTGCATATCGATTTCCTGATCAGAAAGGAGTTCGAATCCGTAATCGTTAAACGCTAAGGAAAAAGTGATAGGAGAGAGTAAACTAATGCGATAAGCAAGTAAACTTCCTAAAGCTTCATGTACAAAACGTCCTTCAAAAGGATAAAAAATAGCGTGATATCCTTCTCTGGTTTTAAAGGTTTCGATAAGAAACTGACCAGATCCGGGCACAATACTTTCCCTTTGTTGTCTCTCGAAAATATGGGATAGAGATCTTAATTCTTTCGATAACTTTTTCTTTCCATCTGATAAAGCATCATTAGGAAGAGCAACTTTGTAAAGTTCTTGTCTTAATAGTTCAGACATTTGTGAGGTGAGTGTTAATCTCCCGCCCATCCAACTAGGTACTTTTGAGGTTCTTTTACTGGATTTACGAACCAGAACCTGCATGCTTTTAATACGAACTAATTCTAGATTTCTGCCAGCAAAGGTAAAGACATCACCTGGAGTGAGTTTAGAGATAAAAAACTCTTCAATACTACCAATAAAACCACCTTTTAAGTATTTTACAGTAAGTACGGCATCACTAACAATAGTACCAATCTGTAATCGATGGCGCATTGCAATAGCTCTGTTATTAACTTTAAACAAACCATCTTCTTCAATCGTTACTTTTTTGTATTCGTCATAAGATTGCAAACTCTGACTTCCTATGGTAATAAAATTTAAAATCCATCTCCATTGATCAGAAGTCATGGCCTGATAGCAAAACGTACTTTTGATCTCTGGATATATTTCTTTAGGATAAAACCCATCAGAAACAGCAAGTGTCGTAAGGTATTGTACCAATACATCAAAACTATTAAGATAAGGTATACGATCTTCTACAGTATTTTGTTGCACTGCCTGCTGCAATGCAGAAGCTTCAACTAATTCTATTGCATGAGTTGGGAGGAAGTATATTACACTTGTTTTTCCAGGTTGATGACCACTTCGTCCGGCACGTTGTAAAAACCGAGCTACTCCTTTTGGACCACCTATCTGAATAATAGTCTCTACAGGAGCAAAATCTACTCCAAGATCAAGACTAGAGGTGCAGACTACAGCTTTTAAAGATTCATTGCGTATAGCTTGCTCTACCCAGAGTCTGGTTTCTTTATTAATACTACCATGATGCATAGCCATTTCTCCCGCAAATTCTGGATAGCGTTCTAATATTTTTTGAAACCAGATTTCGCATTGCGACCGTGTATTGGTAAATAATAATGTGGTTTTACTTTTTCTGATGATAGGAATTACTTGATCTAGTAAATGGATACCGAGATGACCTCTCCAGGGAAAAGTCTCCATTTGATCCGGAATAATACTTTGCACCTTGATTTTCTTTTTGATATTGGCTTTGATCAATACCGAATTTTCTAGTGCTTTAGAATTTGACCCTAATAATACTTCCTGCGCTTGCTCAAGGTTTCCAATAGTAGCCGATATCCCCCAGATTCTTAGTTGAGGTGCGATAGTTTTTAATCTGGATGTACCTAACTCAATTTGCACCCCTCGTTTAGTGCCGAGCAATTCATGCCATTCATCAATGATAATGGCAGAACAGTTTTTAAAGGTTTTATCGTACCCTTTTGATGCCAATAATAATTGTAAACTTTCTGGAGTAGTAATCAAAAGATCGGGCATAGTTCGTTTCTGTGCAGCGCGCTCTTTTTGAGTGGTATCTCCGGTTCGAATGCCAACAGTTAACTGAGTATTTAAATCTTTGGTTACACGTTCTGCTGCCTGTTTGATTTCTTGAGAAAGTGCGCGAAGCGGAGTAATCCATATCGCTTTAAGACCCTTTTTATGTTTAGTCTGGTAGTCAGGATTGTTTTTGATGTAATTAAGAACAATTGGAATCCATAATGCATATGTTTTACCACTTCCGGTAGGAGCATTAAGGAGTCCATGTTTTCCTTGAAGAAAAGCTTTCCATGCTTGTTTCTGAAACGGAAAGACTTTCCAGTTTTGTTGTAAAAACCAGGATTCACCGATATGAAAGAGCTCTTTCTGCGTCATTATTCACTACTGGTATTTGGAATTAAAGCTTTCAAATCTTCAAGGGTATTGGCTTCATCAATTTTCTTGTCTTGTCTCCACCTTAAGATTCTGGGGAAACGAGTTGCAATTCCGCTTTTATGTCTTTTAGAAATTGCAATACCTTCAAAAGCAATTTCAAAAACTAACTCGGCGGTTACACTTCGAACAGGGCCAAATCGTTCTAGCGTATTGGCTTTAATAAATGTATCGATTTTTTTGAATTCTGCATCTGTTAGTCCAGAATATGCTTTGGCAAAAGTAACCAGCTCGGTCTTGTCTTTATTCCAAAGCCCAAACGTATAATCGGTAAATAGATTTGATCGTCTACCATGTCCTCGCATTGCATAGGTTAAAACAGCATCAATCGTTAAAGGGTCAACTTTCCATTTCCACCAATTCCCTTTTTTTCGTCCAACCAGGTATGGAGCGTCTTTTCGTTTTAGCATCAATCCTTCAGAAGACACTTCACGAGATCGTTCTCGTTCTTTTGCTACATCATCCCAGCTGGTAAAAGATATTTTTTGAGATAATAAAAGTGGAGTTTTGTTCATGAATCCTTCAACGGGTTCAAGGTGGTTTATATTCTGATAAAGGTCTTCCAGAAGTGCTCTTCGTTCAGAAAATGGATGATTCCTGATGTCTTTTCCTTCCCATTCTAATAGGTCATAAGCCTTTAGGACCACCGGAGTTTTTTTTAGTAACGCTTTAGAAACTGTTTTTCTGCCAATTCGGGTTTGCAGGTCGTTAAAAGTTCCTATTTTTCCATCAGGAAAAGGAAGAATCTCTCCGTCCAAGACAGTTCCGTTGGGCAGTACATGTAAAAACTCTTGAAATTCGGGATATTTATCAGTAACGAGTTCTTCTCCACGACTCCACACAAAAATTTCATTTTCTCTTACAATAACCTGTGCTCGTATTCCGTCCCATTTATGTTCCACATACCAATCCTGAACATTTCCCAGGTCAGAAATACTATCTTCGATAGCATATGCGAGATAAAAAGGGTAGGGCTTGGACAAAAAATCGGTTGCTTTTTCCTGGATCACCAAATCGTGAAATGAAATTGTATTAGGGTCCCAGTTTCCCATAAGCTTATAGGCAAGAATGTCTTCATCGATGTTTACAGCTTTTGAGAGTGCTTTAGTCATAAGTTTTTGACTAACACCTATTCTAAATCCTCCTGTGATGAGTTTGGTAAATACAAAACGTTCATAATAATTCAAGGTTTTCCAATTTTCATGCAGATAGTATTGCTTTTGATCCTCACTTTGTTTTTTAAGAGCGATCATTTCCTGAAGAAACTGGGTTAGACTTTTTTCTGAATGTTCTGTTGAGGTGGGAATTACTAGTGCGATAGTTTCTGCCAAATCTCCAACAATATGATACGATTCTTCGAATAACCATAATGGGATATTTGCTAATTCTGAAGCCCATGTTCTAAGCAATGTTGTATTTACAGGACGTGGAGGACGACGATGAGATAGGATAGCAATAGTCCATACTTTGTCTTCATCAGGTGCATTTTCAAAATAAGAAGCTAATGCTGCTACTTTTGTATTGGTTTTATTAGTGCTGTCCAATGTTTTAATAAGATGAGCAAAGCGTTTCATTTTATAACCTCACTTCCTTTTTCTGTTTCTATTTCTGAAAGTTCCCCTTCATATTGTGTTTTTTCAGTACGTGCATCATATCCTATTTCTCTTAGATATCTAGAAAAAATATCAGTATATCCATGTGTGCTTATGATTTTAGAAGCTCCTGTTTCTCGTATTGCAGATAGTAATCCTTCCCAATCACAATGATCAGACAATACAAAACCTTTGTCGATAGCTCTTCTGCGTCTTGCCCCACGAAAAGCCATCCATCCACTAGCCGATGCTGTGACATAGGGGACCATTTTTTTTATCCATGTACCACCATGAACGCTAGGAGGTGCAATGATTATGTTACCAGAAAGTTCTTCTTTTTTGGTTTGATTCGTAATGAGCGTAGTGGTTGGCAGATCAACAATAGTACGTATAACTTCATTCATGTTTTCTACAGCACCATGTGTATATATTTTACCAATTGAAGAATCTAAATGTTGTATCAATCGTTGGGCTTTACCGAGTGAATACCCAAATAGGACAGAGGTTTTTCCTTCTGATTGATTTTGCGCCCACCACTCGTTAATGTCACTCATCACTTCTTGTTGTGGAATCCATTTAAAAGCAGGAAGCCCAAAAGTACATTCGGTGATAAAGGTATGACATTGTACAGGTTCAAAAGGAACAGATATGGAGTCATCTTCAATTTTGTAATCCCCTGTAAATACCCATACCTCGCCTTTGTGTTCTACCCGAATCTGAGAACTCCCAACAATATGCCCTGCAGGATGAAAACTAAACTTTACATTATTGATACTAAATATTTCTCCGTACGCTCTACCGGATACATTAATATCTCCTAATCGATGTTTGATAATGGGTATGTTAGTATGATGAGTAATATACTGTTTATGTCCCCAACGACTGTGATCAGAATGGCCATGTGTAATAATGGCTTTGTCTACGGGTTTCCATGGATCCAGATAGACATTGGCAGCAGCGCAATAAATGCCTTTATTAGTAAATTCTAAAAGTGGTTTTTTCATTGGATTGACCTTAAATCTTTTGTGAGGAACTCATTTTGACTTTTTCAATTGGCTAAAAATTAGCTTTTTTTACCCACTTTTTGTCTTTTTTTCCTTCCGTAGCTCTGCTATGTAACTTAAAAAAGTCTTCAATTGGGCACAAAAACCCTCAATTTTCGCTTTAATCCAAAAGTCAAAATGAGTTCAAGATATAAAGGTGATTTTATGAAAAATAATAAATGTTCTATCTATTAGAAAGTGTTTATGAAAATATTAGGAGTTGTTTATTATCTTTTTTTAAAACCAGCGTTTAAAAACCGATGCATGGTATTTTGAGTTACATAAAACAAGTGACATATTTATTAAGAATATATAAGCTTTCGTATCATATTTTATGGTTTTATGATAAAATATTAAAGTTTTAGAAATGGAATGTAAATGTATTTAAAATCAGTGCTTTATAGATTTTGTTAGAGGCCCCTTTTCATGGAATTGAACGTGCTATTCCTTGTCTCAATGATCGTATTGCAACTATATTTGGCTTCATAAATTGCCTATAAGCACGTTTCAAAAAATCTAAAATTTATTCTAAAAATACTTTTTACTTTGAAAACTCCTATTTCTCATATTGTCAAAAAATATCTGGATATTTCGGGATATCGTTTTAATATGGATGAATTAAATCTTCAGTTGTTAAGTCATCCTGATTTTCCTAATTTAATAGCAGTGATTGATCTTTTTAATCATTTAGGAATCGGTCATTATGCTTTAGAGTTAGAAAAAGAACTTTCGATACTATCAGAATTGCCAGAGCACTTTTTGGCACATATTGTAGACAAAAAAGGTCCACAATTAGCAATAATTACCAAAAAAGGAAACCAACTGATTTTAGAAACGGATAAGAAAGAAAAAAGAAACATTTCTAAAGAAGATTTTATCAAAATATGGTCTGGTATTACGATTTGTATACACCTTGAAGAAAAGAATATTGCAGAAAAAGGAGCCGGGAAAATAACTTCTTTCAATTCAATTACACAAATCATCACTTCTATTATTATTACATCGGTTTTTTTAATGTCTGGTGTAAGTATATTTCAACTTCTTTCTTTCAGTTTTTCTGTTATAGGGATCGCCATTAGTGTATTGATCATTCAGCAAGAGATAGGATATAACTCTACTGTTTTAGCCAAATTTTGTAATACTTCAGAAAAAACAAGTTGTGAGGCCACTATTAATTCTAAGGGAGCTTCATTGTTTGGTGTTTTAAAGCTAAGTGATATGGGAATTATTTATTTCTCATCTCAAATCTTATTATGGATATTCAATTCAATGAACACTGTGTCATTTGATACATTGATTGTTTTTACAAGTTATCTGAGCCTTCCTGTTGTTTTGTATTCTATTTTATACCAATGGATTGTGATCAAAAAATGGTGCCCTCTATGCCTTGGTGTTGTTGGTGTTTTGCTTGTTCAGTTTTTTAGTACATTTCTTTATTCATCATCTTTTTTGACCGAATTGTTATCCACATCTTTAAAAGAGGTATTAATGTTTTTAATGAGTATGTCTTTCGCTATTGTGGGATGGTTATTTGTAAAGCCATTATTAAAAAAAGGAAAAGAGTTATCTATTTTGAAAGTACAAAACCTGAAATTCAAACGTAATTTCAGTTTTTTTAAAGCTTCATTATTTAAGGAAGATCCAATACCTAATATCAACATTCATAATGAAATAATTCTGGGGAATCCAAATGCGCCAATAGAATTGACTTTGATTACCAACCCCTTATGTTCTTATTGTAAAAGTGCTCATGAAGGAGTCGAAAAAATCCTTGATGTATATTCTGAATCGGTTAAAGTACGTATTAGGTTCAGTGTTGATTTTAGTGATACAGAAGATAAGGCTACATTGATTTCTCATCATTTACTGCATTTATATCAACGAGAAGGAGAGAATAGATGTAGAATTGCCTTAAACGAAGTATATGCCTTGGATAATAGTGATAAAGAGAAATGGTCAGATAAGCAGTTGATTAATATAGACCAAAAAATTATAGAAATACTAGAACAACAAAAAACATGGGGTATTAATGAGAAAGTATACCTCACTCCCACATTATTGATTAATAATTATGTGTTTAATAGAGAGGAATACTCTATTGAGGATCTGATCTATTTCATAGAGGATTTACAAGAAGAAAATCATCTTCACTATGAATTAGTGTAACTATTTGATTACAAATTTCATACAATATTTTTCGCGCGTTGAATAGACATATATTCTGAATGTCTCTAAATGTTCAGATACAATTCTAATGTTTAAATTTTTAATAATGAAAAAAGTTAATGTAAATGATTTACTTAAAAAAGGAGCTAAGACACTCAATAGATCTGAGTTAAAGCGGGTATCTGGAGGAGAATTTCAGGAAACAACTTTCCCTGGTGGTGGAAATGCTGGTAATTGTGGAAGAATATGTAATCTTACTGCTTATGATTGCTATGATTCTGAATGTAATGTTTGCCGTCCTATGGGATTTGGTACTAACGCAGGTACATGTAGATCAGAATAGTAATAAAATAGTCTAGAAACGTATCATACTACATTAGCCCATACTTATAGATTTTATAAATATGGGCTATCTGTTTTTTTGCAACAAGATATAATCAGATAGATAGCTTGAAGTTATAATAGGGGGTATAAACTAACTTTACTTAGTACTTTTAAATTAAACCACACTGTCTGTTATTTGTTCTACAAGTACCAGAACAACCATTGTTTTTTGCTAAACTAGCACAATTATCTGATTGTTGATCTGTTGGACAAGTATCTGTATGACAAAGAGAATTTGAAAAATCTATAGGTATTTCAGTATCTCCTCCTTTTATTACAGAGAAGTTATTTCGATTAAGCTTTGTAATTTTAATTTTCTGTAAACTAAGTTTTTGTTTCCTTTTTTTGTGTGCCATTAATTTTTCCTTTTAAGTTCTGAACAAAGATATAAATTACATCAATCGATAATGCGGGTATTAGAAAAGTTATAATGCGTTTTCTGGGAAAAGGCACTTGTTGATTCCTGATTAACAACTAGTTAACTATTTTTCTTTTTCTAGTTGGTTGATGAAATATGAAGGATATACTCCAGTCTTTTGATAAAAAGCTTTTGAGAAAGCCCTGTCATTATTATAGCCTATTTCTCGAGCTATTGCTTTAATACTATATCGCCTGAATTTAGGATCATCTTTAAGGGTACGAATTACATAATCTACTCGTAATTCGTTAATGTATAAACTAAACCTTTTTTGTTTGTATTGATTAATGATTTTGGATAGGTATTTAGAATTTGTATTCAACTTTTTAGCTAATGTGGTAATAGTTATATTACGAGACAAAAAACCCTTTTTTTCTTCGAACTGTGTTAACTTTTCTAAAATTCCTTTGACAATATTTTCAGGGATATCAATGACTTTTGTTTCAGCTTTATTTTTGATCGAATCTAGAGAGTCTGCTGTTTCGACATCGTCTTCATTTTTTGGCTGCATAATTTCTTTATACCGTTTCTTGTATTGTGTATTTTTGTAATACATATAGGTAAAAAAAATGATGAGAACAATAATTAAAAATGCTGCAATACTGTATTTTAAGGTGGCTGTTTTTTCTTTTTGTTCTAAAACAGTAATGAGGTTCTGTTTTTCTTCTAATAATTGAGGTGTATCATATTCTTTGGTAATCTTTTTATTAAGGTTCTTATAGTTGCTATCCAGGATACTATCTATAGTAAATAATCTATTGATGTAGTGTAGTTGTGTATTCTTATCATCAATCGATTTATAATAGTTAATTAGCAATTCATATCCTTCTCGCATTTCTATGGATGTATAATTGAGATTCTCATAATACCAGTCAATTTTTTGTAAGGATTTTAGTGACATTTCTGTATCATCAAGCGCCTCATATATTTTGCTCAAATGCAGATACCCATCAACTATAAATCCCATATTGTGGGACTCGTATTTTTCGATATATGGAATAGATTTGTTGAGGCTATCTAATGATGCCTTATACTGTTTATTATTATATGAAATAATTCCTTCTGTTAAGACAAATAGATAATAAACAGAAAGATTATCTTTCATAGATTTTCTAATTCCTATTTTACTATAATATGCTGCCGAATCTATTGTATGGAGTTTTCTATAGGTATTCGCAAGTCCTAAAATCGTAATCAAATGCTTTCTTCCGTTGATGTTATTTTGATCTTCATAGATTACTATATCCTTATACATTTCCTTTGCTTCTTCATATTCTCCGATCTCATCTTTTAACCTTCCTATATTATGTTTTATATCATAAAAAAGGCTATTATTAACCTTATCAGTTAAGTTTAAAGCAACAAGGTAATCGTCTAATGCTTTGTTATAATTGCCAATTTGTTTGTATGCTCCTGCTCTACTGATATAGGAAACTGCTGGATATTTTTTATGTTTTAAGGAATTACTAATTGCAATAGAACTATCTAAATAAGTTATACGCTTATGTGAATTGTTAAAATGATTAAAAGATACCTGAAAATAGCCTTTTGCTAATCCTAGGGTGTCTTTTTCTCGTTTTGCTTTAGCAAGCAATACATTTGAAAAAAAGACAACTTTGATGGAGTCTCTGGAATATTTATCGATTAAGTCCTCAATATCATCAATTGTTTTTCCTTGTAAAGAGTCTGGGATCACAAATTTTTGGGAGTACCCAAAAACCGTAATTAACAAAAAAAAGATCGTTATTAAGATCTTTGATCTATCTTGTAAGTGAGTTCGCATGGGTTAAAAATATTGAAATAAATGAGGAATTCTAAATTTAGATAGTGATTAATAATTTTAGAATGATACGAAAAAAAGCATAATTATAAATTTTAAAAGGTGTATAGTTTAGTTATATTTGCGGCAAATTAAACAAAAGTACATGATGTCAATATCTGATTTATTTGATAGTGGATTTCAGAAGAGAAACCAGGACCATTTTGCGGCAATTGTTAAAGTAGCCATGACTGATGGGGTAATTACAGATGAAGAGAAGGCCTTTTTGGATAGATTAGCGAGGAGACTGGATATTTCTGATAATGATTACAAGGAAATTTTAAAGGATTATAATACACATCCGATTAACCCTCCAACAAGTTATGATAAAAGATTAGAGCGTTTATTTGACCTGGCAAAGATGGTATATGCTGATCATGTTAAAGGTGAAGGACAAGTGGTTTTATTAGAGAAACTGAGCATTGGTTTGGGTTTTAGATCAGAAAATGCAAAATATGTTGTTGATAAAGCTTTAATTCTTGTAAATCAGGGAGTCGATGGAGATACCTTTGCAGACGAGATTAAAAATATGAATCGATAATTTAGTATTCTTTTACGATGTAAAAAGGCTGCCTATTCGGCAGCCTTTTTTGCTATTTGCTTTATGATTTTATACATCAATTCTTCTTGTTCAAAAGGTTTTGCAATAAAATCATCCATTCCTGATCTAATACATTTATCTCTTGCGGTATCATTGGATTTTCCAGAAAAACCTATAATTGGAACCCCAGAAATAAACTTATCACCATAATTATTACGTATCATATGGGTGGCCTGGTATCCATCAATTTTTGAAACCGTTAAATCCATCAAAACCAGATCATATTTACGGCGCTCAATATAATTTATAGCCTGTTGGCCATTGATAGCAATATCAACAAAAAAATTGCCTTTAGAGATTAGTATTTTCATAATGAGATATTGAGTAATCTCTTCATCTTCTACTAATAACACTCTAAACTTATTTGAACTCTCTGGGAGTGTATATTTTTTCTTTTTTCTATTAGGAGCAGTTTTTGTGATTTCAAATTTAAAAGGTAATTTGACATTAAATGTCGTGCCTTTTTCGGGTTCACTAGTTACTTTTATTTCTCCATTGAGGAGATCAACTAGGTTTTTTACAATTGCAAGCCCTAAACCAGTTCCCGGAATTTGTTTGTCCTGATCAAATCGTGAGAAACGTTCAAACAGATGAGGTAAGTTTTCTTCATGGATTCCAATTCCTGTATCTTCAATTTTAAAAGTAAGGCTTAGTTTATTGGTACGCTGATAGTTTTTTGTGACCGATAAAGTAATTTTTCCTTCTTCAGTAAACTTAAAGGCATTGGTAAGGAGGTTGTTTATAATTTGATGTATTCTTGTTCTATCTCCAATCAGATATTCCTGAATGTTGGGATCAATATTAGTCTCAAAGACGATTTGTTTATCCTCTGCCATTTTAGAATAAGACTCACGAAATCCATCCATGATATCCTTAAAAGGAAAACGTTCTTCTACGATCTTTAATGTTCCTGATTCTATTTTAGAGAGATCAATCATATCATCAATAAGAGCGTTAAGATGTCGACTTTCTCTTTTTATAATTCTAGCAAGCTCTTCCTGTTCAAAAGTTAATTTTGTGGTTTCAAGTACCTCTACAAACCCTAATATACTCGTTAAAGGGGTTCTTATTTCATGATTAATATTAGCAATAAAACTATTTTTGAATTCTTCTTTTTCCAGAAGATATTTGTTTTTGAGTTCTAGTTCTTTGGCTAAAAGAATAGATTCGTTTTTTTGCTGTGCTATTTGATTTAAATCTTTGTATTTTGAAGTGTAATCAAAAAGAATAATGGTGATTTCCTCCTTTTCGAATGTTATAGTAATGTCACAGATTCTTTCTGAATCACTATCTTCTAAATGAATACAAGGAAAATTTAATGCAGTATGATTACTATAATCACTTTGTTCAAATTCTCTAAGAATCTCAAAAAAAGGATGAGCATCAAAAATAGAGGACTGCTTGGGCCAGTTAAAAAGGTTCTTGTCGGTTGCTTTGATGATTCCATCATAAGATACTTTGAGAACTTGTACTTGGGGGTTAAATTGCAATTCGTCTGCCATACTCACTTCGTTATTTCTTCAGCCAGGTCAGAAAAGAAATCCTGAACATTTTTATTCGTTTTTGCACTGGTTAAGCAATCGAAAGGTATATTGTTGGTTTTAAGATGTGCACTAATTTCTTTTTCATTAACCAAATCCAATTTATTACCTAATACTTTTGCTGGTACTTTGGTATAGTTTTCTTTTAGATATTCGAGATCTTTATTAATATTTATATAGGTTTCTTCCCTGGCAAGGTCAAAAACATAAATAAAAGCATGTGATCCTAGTAAATAAGATTTACGGGTATCTTCTACACTGTTAGAATGTCCTTCGGCATCCCAAATAATCATAGATAATTCTCTTCCGTCAGGCAATTGTACTATTTTTTTCTTAATCTGAACTCCAAGAGTTACTTTATATTCTTGTGAAAATTCATTGTCAATAAAACGTCTGAACAATGACGTTTTTCCGACACCAAAGTGTCCTAAAAGCACTACTTTTTTAGACAATTTCATCTGCAAAATGTTTTTTTAATTTTTTAGTAAAAAGGGTACTATCTTCTAAATCTTTACTAGAAATATAATTTTTGGCAAAATCTATAATTTGATCTTCCAAAACTTCCTTGAACATCATGTTATATGCTCCAGAAATTACCGCAGCTACATAATACGAATAAAAATTTTGAATATGTATAGTATATAATTCGTATTCTATTAATTCTAAGTTTTGATCACCTCCCTGAAAAGCATCTTCTACAAAACTTTTTATCGCGGTTAACATACCAGCGACCATTTCTTTATCAATAGTTCCATCAGATAGCGGACTATAGTCCGCCAGTAATATTCCAGAGTTTTTTTCGACCACAAACATTTGGATTAACCTTGGTTTTGCATAATCACTAATGGCAAGATCGCCTTCACTTACTCCCTGTACTTTTGCTTTGGTTCTACGAAACCAGTTTTTAAAAGAAAATGCTTGTTTGGTTTTTCTGGAGATATTTTCGCTAAGCAATTTCATTTCATGAGCAATGTATTTCTTTATCATTTTACCGATAATAGGAAACAAAGCTTCTACTACTGCGTCTTGAGAATTTTTAATTTCTTCTTTTAATGCTTCTGTGATGGTTGGTCCCAGAGTTTTTGGGATTTCTTGTACAAACTCCTCTAGTTTATCATCAATAATGGGATCAACTTTATGAGAAAGTTCTTTTTTCTGATGAACAATTTTGGTTAGTTCTTCTACTTTTTGAGCAATAGAGTCAGCAAATTCTTTTTCTTCGGTAAGAAGAAGTTCTTTAAGAATCTTAAGTTTATCCTGTTCCTCCATACTCTTGGATATCCTGGATTACTTTTGACTTATTTTCTCACCCAAAGAAATAAGAAGATCTCCCAATACTTTTTTATCAACCTTTTTAGCATCTAAGTGTTCTGCCCTTTCGGCAAGATTATCTTCTAATTCTGTAATTCTAATATTGATATCTGTGCTTAAATTATCTATAGCTTGATTAAGTTCTGCACGAGAATCCTCTATGAAGTTTTCGAGTTCTTTTTTCTTATTCGCAATGTCCTTTTTTACCTTTTCGAACTCTGAATTATAAGCTGCAATATTTTCTCCAAAAATCAGATTTTTTATTGCTTCTATTTTTGATGAAGGATCGTTATCAACTTTTTCTTCAATAGCTTTATTTTCTTTAGCCATTTGGTCGGTTTATTAGATTTTTGTTTTACACTATACGTAAAATTAACATAAAAACGCTAAAAACATAATGTTAATGGGTTATAATGTTAATTATATAAGGTTATCATCTTCTTTTAGGGAAGATTGTATGCTGTGTTTACTCTTAAAGTTTAGGGGATATGAATGGTATAGAATAGTATAAATATACAACTATTCCTTTACACATTGACAGTAAAAAAGTTTAATTTAGAGTTTTTAAACAAGCTCATAGAGACATAATAACTTATTCCATAAAAGATTCTACCTTTTCGACCATGTTTTTGCTACCGCAAATAAAAGGTGTACGCTCATGCAACTCGGTTGGTTTTATGTCCATAATTCGTCTATAGCCATCACTTGCTTTCCCTCCGGCTTGCTCAGTAATAAAAGCCATAGGGTTACATTCATATAATAAACGAAGTTTACCATTAGGCGATGTAGAGGTACTAGGGTACATATAGATTCCTCCTTTTATCATATTACGATGAATATCACTTACTAATGAACCAATATATCGAGAGGTGTAAGGACGATCTTCTTTTTCTTCTTGACAATATTTAATATAATCTTTAATACCTTGAGGGAAGTGAATATAATTACCTTCATTGACAGAATAAATAGTGCCGTCGTCAGGAAATCTCATATTAGGATGTGATAAATAATAGGTTCCTAATGCAGGATTTAAAGTAAATCCATTTACCCCATGCCCTGTTGTATACACAAGCATGGTTGATGTTCCATAAATAATATAGCCTGCAGCGACTTGTAAATTTCCTGGTTGTAAAAAATCTTCTAGAGTAACTGGTGTTCCTGTTGGAGTAACTCTTCTATATATAGAGAAAATAGTCCCTACAGAAACATTAACATCTATGTTAGAACTACCATCCAGAGGATCCATAAGAACTACATAATTGTTTCGATGGTCATTTTTTTGACCTTTTATTGTAATAAATTCATCATTTTCTTCAGAGGCAATACCACATACAATTTCTCTGTTAGTAAGAGTATTAATGAAAGTTTCATTCGCCAAAACATCAAGTTTTTGCTGATCTTCACCCTGGATATTGGTTTCTCCTGCAGCTCCTGTGATATCTACCAGACCAGCTTTATTTACCTCATGATTTACCATTTTTGCAGCTAATCTTATTGAATTAATCAAACGCGAAAGTTCTCCACTTGCATATGGAAAATCTTTTTGATTTTCAATAATAAATTCTCCTAAGGTTTGGTTTTTTCTTGTCATTTATGGTGAAATTTATTTGGTGCAAAAGTATTATTTTTTAAGTAACTATAACGTTTTCGTAAGTTTAAATTATCAAACCTCTTTAATAATTAGCAAAAGATATAATATAGCTGTATAAGATTAGAAAATTACTCAAAATCTAATACATATTTTATAGTTTTGATAAACTTTTCTTTTATGGACTATATAATTAGAGATGCCAGAGAACAAGATATGGCTCAAGTTCTTACTTTAATACAAGAGTTAGCGACTTTTGAGAAAGAACCAGATGCAGTAGAAGTTACTGTTGATGAACTGATTCGTGAAGGCTTTGCAGAGCATCCGCTTTTTCATTGTTTTGTTGCTGAAGTACAGGATAAGATTGTAGGAATAGCATTGGTGTATTATCGATTTTCTACCTGGAAAGGACGTTCTATTCACCTAGAGGATCTTATTGTAAGCGAATCTATGAGAGGTACTGGGCTGGGAAGTGCATTGTATGCCGAAGTATTAAAATATGCAAAATCAAAAGGAGTAAGAAGAGTAGAGTGGGTGGTGTTGGATTGGAATACGCATGCTATTGATTTTTATGAGAAAAGTGGAGCTAAACTTCTAAAAGATTGGTACCTGGTCCAAATGGATAAAGAAGGAGTTCATAATTTTGTAGCAGCATTATAATTATAGAAAAAACTGTAGATGAGAGTTTTTAAATTTGGAGGAGCATCTGTTAAAGATGCTAATGCGGTAAAGAATGTTCTTAAAGTATTAGAAGAAACTGGATATTCTAATCTGGTTATTGTGGTTTCTGCAATGGGTAAAACGACCAATGCTTTAGAGAAAATTGTAGCGTCTTATCTTAAAAAGGGTTCAGATCTTGACAGTTTGCTGGATCACATTAAAACATATCATCAAGAAATTGTACTACAACTTTTTGATAATGAACAGCATTCTGTTTTTAAAGATGTAGAGCAGTTGTTCGTAGATTTGGATACTACGCTCAAAAGAAATAAATCGACCCGGTATGATTATATCTATGATCAGATAGTAAGCTATGGAGAATTACTTGCTTCTACTATCCTAAGTAGGTATTTAAATTATAAGGGATATCAAAATAAATGGTTGGATGCTCGGGATGTTATCAAAACAGATAATGCTTATCGAGATGCAGAAATAGACTGGGAGGTAACAAAACAAAGCATACTTAAAGGAGTAAATAAAAAAGGACTTAGTGTTACTCAAGGATTTATCGGATCTGATGAGAATAATTTTACAACCACCTTAGGTAGAGAAGGAAGCGATTATACTGCAGGTATTTTTGCATATTGTCTAAATGCCGATAGTGTGAGTATATGGAAAGATGTTCCTGGTGTACTTAATGCAGACCCCCGGGTTTTTGATACTACACAATTGTTATCGCATATTTCTTATGAAGAGGCTATAGAACTTGCTTTTTACGGAGCTTCTGTAATACATCCTAAAACAATTCAACCTTTGCAACGAAAAGAAATTCCTTTATACGTTAAATCGTTTTTACATCCACAAAACCAAGGAACTTCTGTGAAAAAAGGACAACCATTAGATCCACATCTTCCTTGTTATATCGTAAAGAAAAATCAAATCTTGCTTTCACTCTCGTCATTAGATTTTTCATTTATTGTAGAAGATAACATTAGTGAGATTTTTAGTCTTTTTCATCAATATCATATTAAAGTAGATTTGATCCAGAATTCGGCAATTAGTTTTTCTGTGTGCCTGGACGATAAGTTTAATAATTTTGAATCCCTTTTAAGTAAACTTAAAGCAAAATTTAGAGTTACTTATAATACAGATGTATCCTTATTTACCATTAGGCATTTTACAAATGAGGCGATTACAACTTTAGAAAAGGAGAAAGACATTCTGTTAAAACAGATCACCAGAGAAACCTATCAAATGGTTACTAGGTATTAACAGCGTCAATTGAAGGATTTTGCTATATTTGCAGTTAGCGCAAATTGTATTTAATGCCCATAGTCACAGCAAGACAAGTAGCCACAGGGCTAAAATTAGATAAACTCGGTTTTATAGGTACCTTTATTGGTTGGGTACTTCTTAAGGTTACCCGAATATCAAAAATAAATCGCCAGTACGATTCACTTAGCCATTTAGAAGGTGTAGAATACATAAGTAAGACATTAGACTTATATGGAGTTACTTTTGAAATCCCAGAAGAAGATTTAAAACGACTGCCAAAAGATGGCGCTTTTATAACATTATCAAATCACCCTTTAGGAGGTATTGATGGTGGGTTGTTGCTTAAATTAATGTTAACACATCGGTCTGATTATAAGATTATTGGTAATTTTTTGCTACATAGTTTTGAGCCTTTACAACCTTATGTGATGCCGGTAAATCCATTTGAAGATAGGAAAGAAGCTAAGTCAAGTCTTAAAGGAATCAAAGATGCAATTTTACATCTTAAAGAAGGAAAGCCTCTTGGAATTTTTCCGGCAGGAGAGGTGTCTACAATTAAAGAAGGAAAGAATTATGTTGATAAAGCATGGGAACCAAGTGCAATGCGTTTGGTTCATAAAGCAAAAGTACCTGTAATACCAATATATTTTCACGGTCGTAATAGCAGACTTTTTTATCGTTTAGCTTCGATTAGCAGTACACTTAGAACAGCTAAATTGCCGAGTGAGCTTTTTTCGCAAGAAAATAGAGTGATCAAAGTACGTATTGGTAATCCGGTTTCTGTAAAAGATCAGGAAGAACATACGAACCTGGAAGATTTTACCAGTTTTTTACGAAAGAAAACCTACATGTTAGCAAATCCTTTCGAGAAAAAAACACTGCGTGAATCTATTCCGCAAAATCTGAAATTACCAAAGTCTCCTAAGGAAATTGCAGGTGAAGGTAATATTAATATTATAGAATCTGAGTTACAGTACTGTAGAGATCATGATAAGCGATTATTGATTAGTAAAAATTATGAAGTTTTTCTGGCCAAGAAGAAATACATTCCAAACGTAGTTCATGAGATAGGTAGATTGCGAGAAATCACATTTAGAGAAATAGGAGAAGGAACCAATAATTCTCTGGATTTGGATCCTTTTGATGAGTATTATCACCATATGTTTTTATGGGATAACGGCGCAAAAAAAATGGTTGGTGCCTATCGTATGGGTATGGGGTCTGAGATTTATGCTAACCGTGGTATTGACGGATTTTATTTGCAAGATTTATTTCGATTTGAACCAGAGTTGCATAAAATGATGAATGAGTCTATCGAGATGGGTAGAGCTTTCATCATTAAAGAATATCAACAACGCCCAATGCCATTGTTTTTATTATGGAAAGGGATCGTACATTGTACCCTGCGTTTTCCAGAGCATAAATATCTTATTGGCGGAGTGAGTATCAGTAATAAGTTCAGTAATTTCACAAAATCTCTAATGATTGAGTTTATGAAATCTCATTATTACGATCCTTATGTTGCACAATATGTGAGACCAAAGAAAGAATTTAAGGTAAAACTCAAGGACGCAGATAAAGATTTTGTTTTTGATGAAAGTAAAAGTGATTTAAATAAATTTGATAAAATTATTGATGAAGTAGAACCAGGAAGTCTTCGTATTCCGGTTTTAATTAAGAAGTATATCAAACAAAACGCAAAAGTAGTAGCTTTTAATGTAGATCCATTATTTAATAATGCGGTAGATGGCCTAATGTATATTCGTATTGCAGACTTGCCAGACAGTACAGTAAAACCAGTTATGGAAGAGTTTCAGGCCGAACTGGAGAAGAAATACTTTAAGAACGGAGATAAGTAATTAAAAAACAATAGAAAACCTCATAGTATCCAACTCTAAGGCACTATGAGGTTTTTAATATATAAAAGACTTTCTAGGATACCGTTTCTAATATGTTTTTTTCTACGAAATCTTTACAGTATTCTTTAATTTGATTTCGGGTCTTTGTAAAAGCAGCATGAATTTCCTCTTCTGTGCCTTCTACTTTGGATGGATCAAAGAAATTGTAATGTAGCCGTTCTGCTTTCCCGGGAAAAAAGGGACATCTTTCTTTGGCGTTATCGCATACGGTAAGGATGAACTCAAATTTTGTGTCCAAATACTCATTAAGATTATTAGAAGTGTGATTTGAGATGTCTATACCATCTTCTTTCATTATTGCTATTGCTTTTGGGTTTACTCCATGAGTTTCTACTCCGGCACTATAGATAGTGGCTTTACCCTTTGCAAAATGTTTAAGATATCCTTCTGCCATTTGACTTCTGCAGGAGTTTCCTGTACATAATACTAAAATGTTTTTCATTGTTGTCATTTTTAATGATTTTCTCACTGTATTGATATAGCTAAGTAAGAAGATCTGTGGTGTTTTGTGGTTATATAATTATTTTACTTCTGCGTTCTAAAATGGTATTATCATACCAGGTTGTATCCAGTTTTGCTATTTTTTCTCTGTATCCTATTTCTCTAAATCCTAAAGATTTATGTAAAGCAATACTAGCCTTATTTATACTAAAAACCCCAGCTTGTAATGTCCAGAATCCTGCTTGTTCGCTTTCTGCAATTAACCTGGATAAAAGTAATGTACCTATTCCTAATCTTCTGTATTTTGAGGTTATATAAATGCTAACTTCTGCCACACCTTTATATACTTCTCGTTTTGAAACAGGAGCTAATGCTGCCCAACCTGCAACAGAATTTTTGACCATAGCTTTAATTCTACACGATGTAAAATGAGAGGCATCCCATTGTTCCCAGGTTGGTAATTGAGTCTCAAAAGTAGCTATCCCTGTATCGATTCCTTCTTTGTAAATTTCAGAAATTACGGACCAGTCTTTTTGAGTAAAATATTCTATTTGGATACTTTCACTCATTAGCAACATCCGCTACCAGGAGCACAAGAAGTTGCTTCTGCTTCACTAGTTTCTGGAACTCCACAAGTTTCTTTAGCCTTGCAGTCAGTAGGGTCTACAGCAAGCTTAACGATGAGTTGCCCTTCTTTAATCTCGGTACTTGTAATGTGCAGTTGTGCAGTATGGAATCTTGAATTTCCATATTCTATTTTTACTGTGGCATCCATTTCATAGGCTTTCATTTCACCTACTTTTCTTAATATTCCCAAAGCTTTGTATGCACTCATATAATTAGGTTTTCCTAATTCACTGGGACTTTCCCAAAGTTGGATTATAGTTTCTTTCCAGGAGTCAGTACCTGCTCCACAGTCGACTGCATCTATAGTAATGTGTTTAACTTCTGTGATATGATAGTTAGTACCTACCAGCATTCCTGGGCTATATTCAAATAACAATGATTTATCTTGGTGCTCTGCCAATACGGTTATAAAGTCTGATGTATTCATATTTTTATAATTAATTAGATTTAACAACAATTCATTTTTGTGGTATTAAAAAATGAATTAAGATTTTTTTGTAGGGTATTCCATCGATCAATATCAATACAATAGCACATACTTTTACCTTCAATTTCACCTTTAAGCAATCCTATACTTTTTAATTCTTTTAGATGTTGAGATATAGTTGCTTGAGCTAAACCTATTTCTTCCACCAAATCATTGCAAATGCAAGCATTTTGTTTGCTTATATATTGAAGAATAGCTATACGAGCAGGATGACCAAGTATTTTGAATAGTTGTGCTAACTCATTTTGTCGCTGATCAAATATTTGTGTCTTGGTTATTCCCATAGCATTGATATTATTATATCGCAATATTACGATAATAAAATGAAATAAAAAAACCGGAAAATTATTTTCCGGTTTTTTTAACAATGATTATATTTTAGAACCAAGGTTTTCTTCCTACCTGATAGGTTTGATAAAATTCATCATCAGATTTAGTAAGGTAAATAATACCTTCTATTAATCCAATGAAAGAACCAATACCACAGGTAACAAAAGTGATAACAATCTGTATTATTCCTTCTTTAGTATATCCAAGGTAGAATTTATGAATACCTAAAGATCCAATAATAATTGCAAGAATTCCAGCTATCATTTTCTTGTTTTCTTCAGAATTGATAACTTCTTTTGCTCCATCGGCAAAATCATTAGCTGCATCTTTTACAGTTTCTGCTGCTTCTTCGGCACCTTTCTTTATATCGTCGCCTAAGTTGTTGTTTTCTTCGCTCATAATTGTTTAAAAATGATTAATTTATTTGGAGAAAATTACAAAAAATATTGACTAAACATCAGAAGATCACGAATAATATTTATACTATTGGTTTTTGTTATATAACCTTGCTTGAGTATCATAAATTTTGATAATTGGTATTTATTGCTATATTTGATAAAACAACTTTGAATAAAAAACAAATACTAACCCTCTAAATTTTAAAACTATGATATGGGGAATCTCATTAATCGTATTAAGTATTCTTGCAGTACCATCGTTATTATTATCTAAAAAACCAAACGCTAAAGAGCTTTTAGAAAAAATCGAACCATATCAAGGCTGGATTGGGCTTGTGTTCTGTTTTTGGGGCATATGGGGAATTATTTCTGCCATTTTAAGCATAGGATTGCTTGGATCATTTCCGATTTGGTGGATAACTTGGCTTGCAGGAAATGTTGTTTCTGCAATATTAGGATTTATGCTTGGATTTGGACTAATAAGTAAATATTTTTTATCTAAAAGTGAAGAAGCGAAGGAAAAAGCAAACCAGCTTCGAGAGAAATTGGCTCCAAAACTTGGTAAACTAGGAATTTTAGGACTCATAGTTGGCGGCTGGATGATAGTAGCTTCCCTTTTGTTTGCAGGATAATATTATTTTGTCAAGATTATAATAAGTATAGAATAAAGG
This sequence comes from Aquimarina algiphila, assembly GCF_947494415.1. Classification (NCBI taxonomy): domain Bacteria; kingdom Pseudomonadati; phylum Bacteroidota; class Flavobacteriia; order Flavobacteriales; family Flavobacteriaceae; genus Aquimarina; species Aquimarina algiphila. The sequence goes on from NZ_CANLVC010000005.1 coordinate 39,662, forward strand.
TATATTCTATATATTTAAATTAAATATGAAAAGGTTGGCCGTAAAGCCAACCTTTTTTATTAAAAGCTATTTATAAAAATGCTTTGTCAACAGGCTCCCAAAGCTCTATTTTATTCCCTTCAGGATCTACAATCCATCCAAATTTTCCATATTCATATTCCTCTACCTTATCAATAACAGTTACACCTTCATTTTTAAGAGTTTCAAGAAGTTCAGTTAAGTTTTCCACCCTGAAATTCATCATAAATTCTTTTTCACTGGGAGCAAAATAGGCAGTGTCATCTTTAAAAGGGCTCCATTGAGTCGAGCAATCATTACCTTGTTTATCTTTCCACCAGAATGTACAACCATAGTCATCGGTATTAAAACCAAGATGATCTCTATACCATTCTTTTGTTTTTTTTGGATCGGCTGTCTTAAAAAATATCCCTCCTATTCCTGTTACTCGTTTCATAGTTATATTGTTATTTGTTTTTTACTTTAGATTCATACATAGTAATCCATTCCTGTGGAGTCATTTTGGTTGCTAATTCTCCGATCAATTTCATCGGAATCTGATCTATTTTTTTGAAACGGATGCAACTTTTACCCATATCTAATTTTGTTTTTACATATTTGGGGTATTCGCCAACAAACCAGTTCATTAATTCGGGATTTGCATAAATGCCGCTATGATAGACCGCTATAAAGTTCTTTTGAGAAGCAATATTCATGAATGGTAATGGTAACTTAGGATCGCAATGATATCCATCGGGGTATAGTTGATGAGGCACAACATAACCAATCATTTTATAACTGATCACTTCAGAAAAACCTTTAGGAAGATTTTCTTTAATCACCTTCCTAAGATTTTGCATGACCTCTTTTCTTTCTTCAGGAATAAGATCGATATATTCATCAGGTGTTTTGGCTTCGTATTGCATGTGTTTTGATTTTTTTAGTTACTTCTCGTAGGTTTACGTTGAAGAATAAGTGCAGAGATTAATGAAATGATAAATCCAACAATCATGACGGTAGCAAACATAAGAAAGAAGTTCATAAATATGTTAGAGAATAATTCTTTTTGAGATTCTAACTCTGCTAGTTTTATTTTAAATTCGGCTTCTGGCAGAGAAGTTTTCATTTGTTCGACATAGTGCGCATAATATTCTGCCATAAAATCTGGATTGATATACTTTACATAAATCACATCTAGTATTCCAAATGCTAAGGCAGCAATTAAAGTAATAAGTACACCAATCAATAAAGCTCTTCCAAAAGCTACTATGCCATTATTTTCTTTATCTCGATAATGTTTTATACCAAAAAACACAAAGAGTAAGGACACGACCATACCCAAATAGCCTATTACTTCTTGGATAGAATAATCCAAACCTTGCCCTAAAAACCATCCTGCAAGTGCTAAAGCGCAAATAGAAATGGCACTTCGTATTCCGTAGCGAATAATTATGTTTTTCATTTTAATATGTAGTTAAATGTTTGATTCAAAAGTAGATCCGAATCTTAAAAAAACACTCATACTAAAGTATGAAATTCATACTATATACCTGGTATAAGGTATTTTAATATGGTATGATTTTAAGCTCTTTAGCTTTTTGTATAGCCTGTGTTCTTCGTTTAGCATCCAATTTTACTAATACATTAGAAACATGAGTTTTTATAGTGCTTTCTGAAACAAAAAGCTTTTCAGCAATTTCTTTATTGGATAATCCAGAAGCTATTTCACATAATACTTCATATTCTCGTTTACTTAAACCAAGAGTTTCGATTTTTTTATGATCTATCTCCTGAGGTTTAAGTTTTTCTTTGTGTAAGACTCTTCTGTTTATAAGTATACCAATAACAAAGAAGATAATAGCAATAATGGCAATTATGGTTTCTACAGAAGAATTTCCTGTAATAATACTGTATTTGCTTAACTGAAATAGTGCTAGCAATGCGATTACAAGAGCGGTAAAAATAAAAATAGTTTTCCTCACTTTATAAATGTAATAAAACTGAAATTGAGTTGAAGTATTTTTAAACAATCTCTAGGAAAGAAAATCAATTTCTTGTCTAAGGTTTTCTTTGGCCCGGAGTTCGAATTTATGATAAAAATAATCGGTTTTAAAAATAGCAGGCATAGTAATGAAGTGATTTAAAACTTTGATTCGCCCTTTATTATACATGAAATCAGGATAGTACTTATATTCTTTACGTACATTTTTAAAATAGACCTGATAATTTTCCCAATCGCTACCTAATATAGAAAGGTCAGCATCGGTAAAGTAGTTGATATCACTATTTTTAGAAATATTATGTCCTTTGGTGGCTAAGATGATTTCTTTGCAGAGGAGACTTCGATGTTTATCAATTGACAAAGCATGTAGTATTTCTACTGCCTTCTTAGCACTTTGTGCTTCATTATCCTGTTTTAACGCATTGTAGATATAATCATGATAAAACAAAGCAAATATAACCATGTCCCAGTCTTTGATTTCGTTTTTGACTTCAGTCAGGTTATGATAAAGATGTTCGAGATGAGAGAGATTATGATAGTGTCTGTTCCTTTTATTATGGTACTTTACAACATCACTCCATAAGGATTTGATATAATCAACATCCTTTGTGTAGTTGGATAGTAATGTTATAAATACTTCTTTTAACAAAATTCAGTTTTGATTTTATCTACTATGGTTTGTGCTAATTTCTCTTTGGATTCAACAGTCCAACCGGCGACATGAGGACTTAGGATTATATTATCCATTTTTAACAATGCAGAAAAAGCATCTGGCATCTCGACAGAGCCTTTGCTGAGCGAAGACGAAGTGCTTGATGTAACATCTTTTTTTGAAGTAAATAAATTTTCAAAAGAAGATTTTTCATATTCTAAAACATCTAATCCAGCTCCCAATACCTTTCCTTCTTCTATACTTTTAACCAGATCTTCGGTCACTACACTTTTTCCTCGAGCGGTATTGATAAGCCAAAATGGTTTTTTGAATTTGTTGATGAATGTTTTATTAATCATTCCAATAGTCTTTGGAGTTTCTGGAGTATGTAGACTTAAAACATCAGTCTTTTCAAAAAGCTCTTGTAGTTCTACTTGCATTGCATTACTATCCTCTACATCGTCTAGAATGTCATAACAAATAACTTCTACATTAAATCCACGTAGCTTTTTGGCAAAGGCTCTACCCATATTTCCATATCCAATAATACCGATTGTTTTTCCATCTAATTCGATACCTCGATGTTTTTCACGTAACCATTGTCCGTTTCGTACACTTTGATCAGCAATATTCATTTTGTTGAATAGCGACAAAATCATACCTAATGCATGCTCACCAACAGCATTACGATTCCCTTCTGGAGCATTAAATAGTTTGATTCCTCGTTCCTGAGCGTATTGGATATCGATGTTTTCAAGACCAGCGCCAACACGACCAATAAATTTTAAGTTTTCTGCCTTATTTAAAAATGTTTTATCGATGGCAAAACGACTACGAATAATGATACCCTCATAAAGAGATATATTATCTTCAATTTCTGTTTTAGTCGATGTATAATCTTCATCATTTTCAAAACCAGCTGCCGCAAGTTGATTTAATAGTAAAGGATGATTAGTATCCAAGTGAAGGATTTTCATATCTATGGTATTGACATCAAAAATAAGGATTAAACCTCAATTTGTATATTAAAAATACCTCAAATCAAATGGTAATAATTACGTAGGGCTACTAATATTATAAGATATATCCTATATGTACTTTTGTGCACATAAACTGATTGAAAAACAGCATATTTAACAGTATTAATTTTTGTTAAAGAAAAGTTAATAAGTACTTTTGCAGCTTTAAAAAACAAACCCTTATACATATGATTAAAAAATTACTTACCGGAATAATTTTTATATTTTTTTCTACTACAGCATTTTCACAGTTCTTTACTTCTGATGTGATTGTGCAAGGTTCGATGCAAATTGGAGGTAGTGCTCAAAATGGGCACAATTTTGGCTTCAATACTTTTGTCATGAGTGAGGATAACCTTAGAATGTATTTTGATGATACCTCAGGAAGCGCTTCTTTTCCATCAAATGATTGGCGTTTTACTTTTAATGATAGTGGTAATGGTGGTAGCAATTACTTTTCAATAGATGATGCTACCGGGGGGAAAGTACCTTTTAGAATAGATGCAGGAGCACCTAACAATGCTTTGCGTATCGCAGATGATGGAAATATTGGTATAGGAACCAATGACCCAGGAAGCATCGAACTTAATATTTTAGATAATGACACTCCTACGATACGTTTGGCGCAGAATGGAGGTTTTGGAATTCAATCCTGGGATGTAGCGGGAAATGAAACCAACTTTTTTGTACGAGATGTAACAAATGGGAGTAAATTACCTTTTAAAATTCAACCCAATACACCTACAAATACATTTGCGATAGGTAAGAATGGAAATATTGGCGTCGGTTTTGGGGGAGGATCATTTCCTAATATAAATGCGAATGCCTCTATACATATGAAAGCTACCAACAAAGGGCTTTTAATTAATAGTATGACTACTGCACAACGTACAACGTTTTCTGCTAGTTTGGATGCAGACGAAAATGGAATGATGGTGTATGACAATGAAGAAAACAAATTATACTTATGGAATGGCACGGCATGGGTAACCGATACCGATGCCCAGGATTTGGATCTTACGGATAATACATTGAGCTTAACCAATGATGGAACTACAGTAGATCTTGCCAAATATCTGGATAATACCGATGCTCAAACTATAGATACGTTTCGATTGAACAGTAATGATCTCGAGATATCTCTGGAAAACGATGGTGTAGCTGTTCAAAAGGTTGATCTTTCTGGGTATTTAGACAATACCGATGCTCAGGATCTTGATTTATCAGGAAATACCTTGAGCCTAACTAATGATGGTACAACAGTAGATCTTGCCAAATATTTGGATAACACAGATAGCCAAGAACTTTCATTGACCACAAATACCTTGGGTATTTCTGGAGGAACAAATACTATTGACTTATCAAATTATCTCGATAATACAGATGATCAAACGCTTACACTAAGCAATACTACTTTGAGTATTTCTGGAGGAAATAATATAGATTTATCTGTTTTACAAGATGGCACAGGAACTGATGATCAGACATTAGATTTATCTTTAAATGTGTTAAGCATATCAAATGGGAATGCAGTAGACCTTTCTTCATATGTAAATACCGATAACCAGGATTTAACATCTGCAACGTTAAGCGGCACTGATCTTACTATCAACATCGAAAATGGAAACGCAGTCACCGTAGATTTATCTTCGATATTGACCCCATTGCAAGACGAAAATGAAGCACAACAAACACAAATAGATGACTTGATAAGCCGTCTTGAAGCTTTAGAACAAAGTATAACAAGTCAAGATACTTCGACAAAATCTAATATGCCTGTGTTATATCAAAATATTCCTAACCCATTTAATAGTACCTCTAGGATTAAGTATTACTTACCAGATAGTATTACTAATGCTTCTGTAGTATTTAGTGATATGACAGGTAAGGTGTTTTCTACGATATCATTAAAACAAACTGGTGATGGAGAATTATATATTAATAGTGATGGCTTAGCTAGTGGGACTTATTTCTACACACTATATGTTGGAAGCCAAAAGATAGATACCAAGAAAATGGTTATAGAGTAAACGTCTATCGATATAAGATATTAATATCAAAAATCACCCAATTAATCGGGTGATTTTTGGTTATATATTATTGTGTTCTTTTAATACTCATCTTCATTGTCATCACCGGCATCATCGGTGTTTTGTTCTTGCAAAACAGTTAGAGAATCAGAACTTCTGTTTCCTCCATAAATGGTATTAATTTCAATTTTTTCATCACATTTGTTTATAAAATTTATCTAAATATAAAGAATAAAATAAAGTGCTAATATGTAACCGATTCATCCAGTTATTTTAAATTAGTAAGTTTGTAGTTCATGAGATTATTTATACCCCAAATATCATTAGTTGGTTTGCTAAAACGTTTAGTCTGTAAACATGTGATTGCATTTTTACTTTGTTTAGCTGTTTTTAATGTTTTTTCTCAGAATCATCAAATTAAAAAAGATAGTCTTCAAGTAGAAGAGTTATATGCAAAGGCAATTGAAATAAAAGATACTGATCTTGTAGAGGCAAAGAAAAAGTTTGAAAGCGCGATAGAGATCATTGATAGGAGCTTATTGTCCAAAGATGAATTCTTATTAAAAAAAGCTTCTATATTAGAACAGTTAGCCTATTTTTTGAGAAGAGAAAACAAGTTTGGCCCTGCACTAAAGAACCTTCAGGAAAGCTTAAAAATAAAAAGAAAGATAGGAGAAACATATACCTTGGCATATACATATTCTCAAACAGCTTGGTTATGGCTTTATCAGTCTGAATTTGAAAAAACAAAGGTTAATTTAGATTCGGCGTATGCTCTAAGTAAAAAACACAATAATATAATAGAAACCATAAGGACATTGAGTCGATATGGAATTCTTTATCAGAATACAAAAGAGAATGCTAAGGCAGAACAACATCATCTTCGAGCGATTAAACTTGCAGATTCAATTAATGAAACCAAATCTATCGCGGCTACCAATGCGAATTATGCTTTCTTTTTAAGACGGCAAAAAAAGTATAAAGAAAACATCCCATATCTTGAGAAGTCAGTAGAGATGCATCGAAAAGCAAATAATCAAATAGGATTAGAGTCAGGTTATTTTGCTTTGGGAGTTACCTATAGAGTTTTAGGAATGCCTCATAAAGCAATCGAACTATATAATAAGACTCTTGCTATGTCTAAAGAGCAAAAAAATGAAGCTGTTTTGCATTCTAGATATTTGGGGCTAAGTAATAGTTATGCAGATCTCAAAGATTATGAAAAAGCGTATTCATATCATTTAGAATATACCAAGTGGTGGATAAAAGTCAAAAATGAGAAGAACTATCAAAAGATGGTAGACCTGGAGGCTAAATATAAATATGAACAGCAACTTGCTGTAGATAGCCTCCAATTTGCGCAAGAGAAAAGAGAAGTAGAACTTGTGGCACAATCAGAATCTTCAAAAAAGAAACTATACTTTGCCTTATTACTAGTGACGCTTTTGGGTGCAGTTGTTATTGGTTATTTGATACGTCGTAATTATCAGCAACGTTCAAAAATTGCTAGAGCTATGTATGAGAATGAAAAAAAGATATTAGATCAGGAAATTAAGGGTAAGGAAGAAGATATTAAGCGATTGATCGCTGATAATAGTATGCGTTTGGCTTTTAAAGAAGAACTCTTGGATAAGTTGAAAACTGATATTGAAGGTTCGGACCCTCAAAGCATAAAGCAATCCCTAAATTCATTAACGACCCAATTAAGATTACAAATTGAGACAGAAAGTAAATTATCAGGCCTGCAAGAAAAAATAGATGCTGTAAACAAAAATTTTGATACCAATCTTCAAAAACAATTTTCAGAATTGACCAAAGGAGAACGAGAAGTATGTGCATTGCTACGTCTTGATCTTTCTATCAAAGAAATTATGACGATTCGTAATGTGTCTTCAGATTCAGTAAAATCTATGCGTCGTCGTATTCGCAAAAAAATGAATGTTCCACAGGATATCGAACTCGAAAGTTTTATTCAGGCATTAACATAAATACTCTTCTTTTTTTAATAATAGATCTTTCATGACACCTTTTGACACCGTCATTTACTTGGTGAATGTATACGTTGTAGGTAATATTGCGTAAACCTAAAAACGTAATACTACCATTGTTCGTCATTTCTTTTATCATATTATTTTTGAAAATAACATTGCCGAATGTTCTTTTATGTATTATGCTAGTTATTAATGGCTATCTTATATGGAGCTTTTTACAGCATCGTTCAAAAATACGTAGGGTTGAAGACGAGAACAAAGCTCTTGGTGAACAACTTGCAGTAAAAGAAGAGGAGGTCAAGACATTAATGGCAGATAATAGCATGCGTTTGGCATTTAAAGAAGAATGGCTGACAAAGTTGAAAAACGAAATTTTGACTACGGCAGACGCAAACGAATTAAGGCAATCTCTTAATTCATTAATTGCTCAATTACGACTTCAGATCGATACCGAAAACAAATTAGCTGGCTTGCAAGGAAAAATTGATATCAACAATATTAGCTTCGATACCAAATTACAAGAGTTATATCCAGATTTAACCAAAGGAGAGCGCGAAGTATGTGCATTACTGCGATTAAATCTCTCTATCAAAGAAATCATGACGATTCGTAATGTGTCTTCAGATTCAGTAAAATCTATGCGTCGCCGTATTCGTAAAAAAATGCAAATCCCTTCAGAAGTTGAGTTGGAGAAGTTTATTCAGGAGCTAACTTAAGTAAATCATGTATCTCATATCTTCAATCCCGTGTACACTTCGACAAGCTCATAATACTTCGTCATTCAAATACGTAACCCTATGTATTTTTGTCTAAAACAGAATAATGACACCTTTTGACACCGTTAATATTGCCTTAAAATCAGATGTTTACAGTATTATTGTATCACTATATAATAAACCCCAGAATATGATAAAACAACTACCCTTCGTTTTTGTGTCGCTTTTGTTCACCATTATTTCAAATGCCCAAACCGGGAATCAGACTCTCGGTTCAGCAATAACTCCAAACCAATCTAATGCCAGTAATACACCTTTTCCTTATGACGGCACAGAGACATTTACCCCAGGAGCTTCATTAACCACAGGAGATTGGAATCTTTCTATAGGACCTGGCGCGGGTAGCGCTTTAACAGAATCGTACAGTAATATTTTGATAGGTGGAATGGCAGGAGCACTACTTAATGAAAGTACAAGTTTTCGAGATGCTAATGATAATGTAGTGATTGGTAATTTTGCTGCCGATCAAACCATATATGTTGAAGACAATGTATTTATCGGGAATTATGTGGCAAGAAATGCTACAAACTCTGATAATGTGATTATAGGTCATCGCGCAGGATCAAATCTAACAAGTGGAAGAGATAATACTATTGTTGGAGAAGAAGCTGGACGTAACCTTATCGATGGAGAAGATAATGTACTCATTGGTGAAGATGCCGGGTATGAGTTAACTACAGGTGATGACAATTGTTTTGTAGGAAGTAGAGCTGGAGCAAAAACAACTACAGCTAGTGGCAACACTTTTGTTGGTGGAGAGGTTAAAAGTTTCACACCATCAACTCTGGGTAATGGAGTTGATTATGATTTTAGTACCATTGGTGGAGCAGTAGGTGCATCAAATACGACAGGTGAAGCCAATACGTTTATAGGTTCTGGTGCCGGCCTGGATAATGTTGATGGTTTTGCAAATACTTTTCTAGGGTATGCAGCTGGAGCTAATAGCCAGCATGCAGATGGAAATACATTTATAGGCTATGGTACAGGTTGGGATAATAATAGAACCAATAATAGAAATGATGCCAATAGAAATACCTATATGGGAGTACTTACTGGAGGCACCAATAGAGAAGGATCTGATAATATAGGGATAGGTTGGAAAGCTGATTTTGCAGGAAATGGTGTCAATGGACCCTCAGATAATAAAAATAATAGAAATATATTTTTAGGGAATTCTGTGTCGGTATTTGGAGATGATCAAGTGATTATTGGTCATGCTGCCAGATCTTCAGGAAATCGAGGATCAATCACTATAGGTGCATTGAGTAGTACAGGAGGTTCTTATGCTGCAGCTATCGGATATGATGTAGATGTTACCCAAGCCAATACGATGGCGCTTGGGGGAAGCACTGCTACGAATCGAATGAGTGTGGGAATTGGTACTATAGCAGCAAATCAAAATGCATCACTAGAGCTTGCTGATATAGATAAAGGGTTTTTAGTCAATAGAGTAACCACAGCACAACGTACCACTATGGAAACTGCTGCAGCAAGTGGTAACCCTTTGGCGACTACTGAAGCAGGAATGATAGTGTATGATACTGATCTTTCTTCTTTATTTGTATGGGATGGAACACAATGGGTAAATTCGACCATAGATACCAACACAGATACAGATGATCAAACGATAGATGAATTTCAGTTAAATGGCGATGATCTCGAATTATCCTTATTAGATGATGCAGAGGCTACCAAAACGGTTGATCTTTCAAAATATTTGGATAATACTGACAGCCAGGAGCTTTCATTGGCAACTAATACCTTAAGTATTTCTGGCGGAACAACTACAGTTGATCTTGCAGGATATTTGGATAATACCGATAGTCAAGAACTTTCTTTAGGAACAAATACCTTAAGCATTTCTGGTGGAACAGCCACAATTGATCTTTCAGGATACTTAGATAACACAGATACACAGGATTTGACTTCGGCAAATTTAAACGGGACTAATCTAACGATTGCTATAGAGAATGGCGCTTCAGTATCGGTAGATTTATCACCTGTACTTTCTTCATTAACAACAGATCTTGGTGATGCGCAAAGTGAAATTATTGATTTACAAACCGAAAACACAGCACAACAAGTCCTTATTGATGATTTGATTACTCGAATAGAAGCCTTGGAGAGTGATGTGGTTGGTCAGCTTAATAAAAGTAAAACACCGATTTTATATCAAAATATTCCTAATCCGTTTAATGGTACTTCATCGATCAAATATTATCTACCTACCGGGATTAATAATGCTACGGTTGTGTTTAGTAATTCAGTAGGACAGGTGATATCTACTGTAGCCATAAAACAAAGTGGTGATGGAGAACTAAATATTAATAGTGATGGCCTGGCTGCAGGAACCTATTTCTATACCTTATACATAGGAAGTCGAAAAATCGATACTAAAAAGATGGTGATAGAATAGATTAAATGCTATGTCACATCGAGTGATCCGACCAAGGAGGATTGTATCGAGATGTAATAGGAACAAGATAGTTCAATCAAAGTCCTCGATAGTTCTGCTGAGCCTTGTCGAAGTACAATTTTTCTCCACTATATTATAAAAAACCACTCGGACTGATGAAGTATATACTTCACATAATCACATACGTATCCCTACGTATTTCTTTCTAAAACAGGATAATGACACCTTTTGACACCGTTAAAATTGTCTTAAAAACAAGGCTTTGCCCTATTATTGCAATTGTGTTTAAAACCCCTTTAATATGAAAATAAGATTACTTTATGTGGCTTTTTTATGCTTTAGTTTTTCGACATATGCTCAATATACAGCTATTCCAGATCCTAATTTTGAAACAGCATTAAATGCCTATGACGATATCGCTAATGATAATCAGGTCCCTACTGCAAATATTGCAAGTCTTACTACATTAGATATATCTAATAGTAATATTTCTGACCTAACCGGGATCGAAGATTTTGTATCACTTGAGACACTGCAAGTACATGACAATAACATTTCAACAATAAACCTTAGTACCCTGGTGAACCTGATTACTTTTAGAGCTACAAGAAATCAATTAACTGCTTTAGATGTAAGTAATCAACCCGCATTGGAAAGTCTTATTGTAGATGGAAACCTTATTGAGACATTATCTATAAATTCTACTGTCTTGAAAATCTTACAAATCACTGGAAACGAATTAACAACTTTAGATACTTCGGGATTTCCACTTTTAAGACAATTATTTGTAGGAGGTAATGATGTAGATTCTTTAGATTTAAGTCTAAATCCAGCGCTAGATAGGTTAGAATGCCAAAGAACTAATATTGTTTTTCTAGACCTTTCGATGCTTCCAAATCTTGAAAATGTAAGAGCATTTAACACAAACTTGAAGTTTTTGAATGTAAAAAACGGGAACAATACAACTATCCAACAGTTTGAAGTTCACAACAACCCTGATTTAGAATGTATTGAGGTAGATAATGCAGCAGATGCTAATGCGGGGTTGAATAATTATGCGGGATGGCAAATAGATGCAGCTACCTCTTCTTATGCAAATCAGTGTCTCACCAATGTACCTGATGATAATTTTGAACAGGCATTAATAGATGCGAGATATGACTCGGGACCATTAGATAATTTTGTGCCTACAGTCAATATTGCCAGTTTAGAAACTATAGCCATAGGAGGAATATTGGCTAACAAAGGAATCGTCGATCTAACAGGAATAGAAGATTTTGTATCATTAACACAGCTATCTAGTCAAGGGAATCCTATAACAAACATTGATTTGAGTGGAAATACCAACTTAGGTAGTTTGTTTTTAAGAAACACAGAAATAACAGATTTAGATCTTAGTGCCAATACAAAATTACATACAGTCCGTATAGGATATAATACGCAATTGACTAGCGTTGATTTAAGAGCCAATACATCGTTAACAAGTTTTAATATTAATAATAATCCATTATTAGCTACCATAGATCTTAGTGCCAATACAGCATTGACAAGTTTAAGGATTAACAATAACGCATTATTAGATTTGGATATTAGTGCTAATGTTGGATTAGAAACAATATTCATTACAGATGTTTCATTACCAAGTATTGATCTTAGTACTAATACACTATTAACATGGTTAGATATAGATAACAGCGGGTTAACAAGTCTAGATGTAAGTACCAATGTACTGTTAGAAAAGTTGTATTGTAATAACAATCTATTAACGAGTTTGGATGTAAGTACAAATACACTTTTAGAAGAGTTGGGATTTGAGTTTAACCAACTCTCTGGTATTGATCTAAGTGCCAACGTGAATCTTGCTTATCTCTATGGTAACGATAATTCACTTACAAACCTAGATTTGAGGGCTAATCCTTTAATGGAAGAGTTAATAGTTGATAATAATGAACTTACATTTTTGAATCTCAAAAATGGAAACAACATAAGCACCTTGTCCGATGTAACAGTAGTCAATAACCCTAATTTAAGCTGTATTCAGGTAGATAATGCGACGGCCGCAACTGCTGGAACTGGTAATTATAATGGTTGGATAAAGGATGCTACAGTATCATACAGTGAAATGTGTACAGATTGTGCCGTAGCGGGTACAACTATTTCCTCACAAGCAGAATTAGATGCCTTTATTACTACTTTGGGGAGTTGCAATACAGTGAATGGAAACCTTATTATAAGACAAGCTAACGATGTGACAGATCTTTCTGGTTTAGCAGGTATTGAAGTCATTAATGGCTTTTTAAATATTGGTGATAGTGATATGATAACCAACCTTACAGGATTAGAAAATTTACATACGGTAACCGAAAAAATAGCTGTATTTCGTAATGATGCACTTAATGATATTACCGCACTTTCAGGGATCACAAACCCTGTGAAAAGACTTTTTGTATATGATAATGTGATGTTGACTGATATTTCTACAGTATTGAATTTTACCATAACCGAAGTTGTAAACATACGAGGTTTAACTCTCAATCACGCATTGGTATTTCATAATGTAACAACCTTAACAGGATTGAATTCACCTATTGACAGACCGGGATCGATAACATTTCAAGATCTTATAGTGCCAGGTTCTGGTATTAGCTTTCCCAATCTTACGTATATCGAAAATGTTTTTACGATGAGAAATGTAGAAGCTAATACAACGTCATTTCCTTTATTAACCGAAGTAGGATTAAGTTTCTCAATATCTAATGTAAATAGTACAGTGTTTAATTTTGATTCGATAGAGACCTTGGGCAATTTTTTCCTTGATAGAACTAGTCTTATTGACCTTTCGTCGTTTGCTACAGTAACATCTATTGGAGGGCAGGTTACTATTCAAAATAACCCAAATCTAACCAATCTTGAAGCTTTTAGTAATGTATCTGCTGCTGAAGTGTCCCTTACAGTGGATGGTAATGTTTCTTTAACCAGCTTAAATGGGTTAGAATTTATTTCTGGAACAATTGGATTGATCACTATCGAAAGAAATTCTGTATTAACCAATATTGATGCCTTACAATCGATAACTTCTACACGGTATTTTCGAATTAGAGATAATTTGATCCTTGATAATGTAGATGGATTACAAAATCTTACTGAGACTACAGAAACCGACATGGGAGCGTTTTTACAATCAACCATATCAGGTAATGCGATAACTTCACTAAATCTTACTAGTTTGAGAACAGTTGCAAATCGGTTCAATATTGTAGAGACCGGGGTTACTAATTTTTGTGGATTATATCCTTATGTCACCAATGGTGATGGGCAAACTACTCTTAATCTTACAGGAAGCTCCTTTACAATTTCTGATGTTTTAACTTGTGAAGATGTTTTTAGTTGTCCTTTATATAGCTTGCCTTCAGATAACTTTACCATTGAAGCAGTAAGTGAAACATGCATGGATAAAAATAATGGTATCATCTCGATCAGTGCTACTGAACCATTAAACTATATCGCTACCATTAATGATGAGGTATACACATTTACTTCCAGCATGGTGATTCCTGATTTGGCACCAGACATATACAGTTTTTGTATTGCTGTGGATGGGATTACAGATTGCGAACAATGTTTTGAACTGCTAATTGAAGAAGCAGAGACACTGGAAGGTAAGACAAGCATACAGACTGATGCTGTAGGGAAAAAAGTAGTTGTAGATATTACCTCGGGTACAGCTCCCTATACGGTAACGATCAATGATGAGGTGGTTGGAGCATATAATGTGAATACCTTTTCATTAGATGTTGATCAATCAGGGTTGATAGAAATACATTCTAGCCTTGCTTGTGAAGGAAAACTATCAACCAACATAGAAGGGTTTAATACGATTACTGCATACCCTAATCCCACATCATCTGATGTAGAACTCACGCTTCCATATCGTATAGCAGATAATAGTATTATCGAGATTCATAATGCATTAGGTATGATAGTATCTTCCGGAGTGTATAAGACTACAGCAAATAAAGTAAAAATATCTATGGAAGATATGCCAGTAGGAATCTACTTTGTTCGTATACATGGAGCAACTTCACAACCCCTTAAAATTGTAAAACAATGAGACATTTTTATATAGTAATATTAAGTTCATTATTTCTGTTTTCCTGTAGTGGAGATGATAATACTGTGGTTCAATTGGTAAATAATGTTCCTTCGATACCGAGTTTGGTATTTCCTGCCAATAACTTGGTATGCACCAATTTTAACCTGGAGTTTGATTGGGGAGCTGCTGTTGATAGTGATGGAGATGCATTGAGTTATACGATTGACATTGCCACAGATAGTGGGTTTACTACGATACTATTTACAGCTACTACTACAGAGACAGTCAATACCTTTACTTTAGAAAAAGGAACTACTTATTTTTGGAGAGTAAAAGCAATCGATAGTATGGGTAATGAGAGTAAATATTCAGATGTGCAGACGTTTTTCACAGAGCCAGATGCAGGGGTAAATACGATTCCGAATGCTCCTTTGATCATAAGTCCTTCATTGGGAGAAAGAGTATCAGGGACTAATATCACTTTGGATTGGGATGCTACCGATGAGGATAATGACCCTTTAACCTTTGATCTTTATTTTGGAGATACAAACCCTCCTGTTTTAGTTTCAGAAAACATAAATGTTTCAACATTTGATGTGACTGTATCAGCCAATACTACATACTATTGGAGAGTTGTGGTTAAGGATGACAAACAAGGGACTACCATAGGTCAGATATGGAATTTGAGAACGGAAGTACCTTGATAAATTAACAACATAACGTGAAGTAAGGGATCCGTAACTTTTATCGATGCTAAGAACCACTCAAATACTCGAGTGGTTTTGTCTTTTTACAAGAGGTATAAAGAGAACCTAAAATGATAAACTGAAATAATAGGTAATTATATTTATTAGTAAGTTTGTTGATGATGAAACGCTATTTACCCTTTCTACTCTTTTTAATATCATGCTACTTTTATCCACAAGAAGCTGATACCACGTTGGTCAGGTTAGAAAAAGAACTAAAACTTGCATCTACAAGATCTGATAGCATAAACGCAATGTTGATGTTAGGAGAAATTCAATATGATAGGGATTTTAGCATTACAGAACAGATTATTGATAAAGCATTGGAGCTAATAGGTTTAAAAAATGATAGCATTAGTCAACAACAATTAGCAAAAGCCTATGTTGTAAAAGGAGTTGTACATAGACGAGAAGCTAATTATCCTAAAGCCCTGGAGTATTATCTCAAAGCCCAGAAGATTTATAAAAGTCAAAATGATTCTTTGCACATCTCTGATGTATATCATAATATGGGGATGGTATACCGATACCAGAAAGCCCATGATAAGTCCATTGATCTGTATAAAAAGGCTATTACTATAAAAACACAGTTAAAAGATACACATGGTATTGCTGCAGGATACAATATGATGGGAGTTTCATACCGTCAAACCAAAAGAATAGATTCGGCATTAATTTGCTATGATAAAGCAAAAGGGTTATTTAACGCTATTAACAGTGTAGATGATGTGCAACGGGTAAATAATAATATGGTAGCGGTGTATAGAGATAAAGGGAACTATGACGAAGCACTTCGATTAGCTTCGGAAAATATTAGATATGCAAAACGACTTAAGAAAAAGTTTTCTTTATGTACTGCTTATTATAATGTATCTACTATTTACAAAAGAAAAAAAGAGTTTAATAAGGGGATTAAATATGCAGATTCCTCCTTGATGATTGCACAAGCAGAAGGTTTTAGAGAACGTATTGCCAAAGCATATCTTCGGAAAAGTTTTTTGAATCATCTTCAAGGGAATTATAAAGACGCATATTTTGATTATAGAACATTTAATCGACATTCAGATTCGATTTTCAATATTGAAAATATAAAGAAAATTCAAGCATTAGAATTAAGCCATAAATTTAATCAGGAAAAATTAGCAGATAGTTTAGTATTTGCACAAGAAAAACGAGAAGTAGCTTTATTGGCAGAAACTGAAGCTTCAAAAAAGTGGTTATATCTGGCGTTGCTTTTAATAGCTGTAATAGCCGCTTTAATAATAGGGTTTTTAGTAAGAAGAAATTACCAAAACAAAGCCAGAATTTTGACCGAAAAGCTTGAAAAAGAAAAAGTGCAAAAAGAATTATTAGAGACAAAAGTAAAAGCCAATGAAGAAGAAACTAAACGACTGATTGCTGATAACAGTATGCGTTTAGAGTTTAAACAAGAGTTATTAGACCGATTAAAAAATGAAATAGCACCAGAAGCTTCAAATACAGTGAAAGAAGCAATTAATTCTCTGACTTCAGAGCTACAGGTGCAGATTAAGACCGAAGGAAAATTATCGGGACTACAATCTAAAATTGAAGAAGTCAATAAAGGTTTTGATACTAAGCTTCGAGACTTATATCCATCACTTACTAAAACTGAACGTGAAATGTGTGCATTGCTTCGCCTCAATTTATCTATCAAGGAGATTATGATCGCTCGTAATGCTTCATTAGATTCAGTGAAATCTACACGTTATCGAATACGTAAAAAACTAGGGCTTTCCTCTGGGGAAGAACTCGAAAAATTCATTCAAAATATTAGCTGATTTTTATACGTATCCCCACGTATATTTGCTTAAAAACAAGGGTTTGCCACTTTTTGCCACTGTTAAAATTATCTTAAAATTAAATAATTATAGTATCATTGCCCAAAATTTAAGAGCTGCAAAATGAATGTAGGTTTTAATTGCTATAAACGTAAAAGCCCCCTTATATGAAAAGAAAACTACTCCTAACTTTTTTCTTGTTATTTGGTTATGTCATAGTTGCACAGGAAACTTCTGTTCCAGATAATAATTTTGAAAATTATTTAGAAACGCATGATGCAAGTGGAGGTGTGGTTTCTGTTGGTGATCCTACTAGTATGGGTAACGGAATAGAAAATGACAATAAAGTACATACTTCGAATATTTCGAGTGTTGTAGAATTGGATATTTCGGGGTTAACTATTAGTGATGCCACGGGTATTGAAGATTTTGTAGCATTACAAACGTTCAACTGTTTTAATAATTCATTATCTAGTATTGATCTTTCACAGAATGTAGCATTACTTACCATAGATATAGGCAAAAACAATCTTACTAGTTTAGACCTTTCTACAAATACTGCACTAACTTCTGTAAGTTGTAGTCGAAACCAAATTACAAGTTTGGATGTATCACAAAATACACTTTTAGAAACTTTGGGCTGTAGTAACAACCTAATTAACAGTTTAGACGTTTCCAATAATACTGCGTTAAAAAAATTATCTTGTTATAGCAACCCCTTAGGGAGTCTAGATGTAACAAAAAACCTACTATTAGAAGACCTGGATTGTGTGGATACAGGTCTTACCGTTTTAGATGTAACTCAAAATCCAGAACTGTTAGAACTACAAGCCTATGAGAACTCACTTACAAGCTTGGATCTAAGTAAAAATGTAAAACTGGTCGAACTGTTTATAGAAGATAACCAAATTACGAGTTTAGATGTTTCAAAAAACACAGTTCTAGAAGATTTATCTTGCGCATACAATGCATTAACTTATCTCAATATCAGAAACGGGAATAATGCGAATTTAAACCCTAGCGATTTTGACATTCGCAATAATCCAAGATTAACATGTGTATCAGTAGATGATGTAACATATGCTAATACAACATTTACCAGAAAAGATGTTCAAACTGAATATAAACTGTTTTGTTCAGAAACCTATGTACCTGATGATAATTTCGAAAATTATTTAGAAACACATAATGAATTTGGTACAGTAGTGCCTGTTGGTGATCCAACTAGTTTAGGTAATGGTATTGCTGATGATAATTACGTAGGAACAGAAAGAATACAAAACGACACTGTTTTGGATCTTAGTAATCAAGGAATTACTGACTTTACGGGGTTGGAAGGTTTCGCAAATGTAGAAAGATTGTACACAAACAGTAATACAATTTCCAACTTAGACCTTACTGCAAATACAAAATTAATTGAAATTAGCTGCCAGTCCATGGGACTTACCAGTTTAAATATTTCAGGATTAACTTCATTAGAAATAGTAAGAGCTAGAGATAACAATTTATCAATGATAGATGTAAGTTCTAATGTAGCATTACATACATTAAATTTAGATGATAATAATTTTAGCAACATAGATTTAAGCGCAAATGCTGCATTAATTGATTTTAGAATAAGAGAAAATTCAATAAATACCTTAAATATTTCTAATAATATCAATTTAAGAAGTTTATATGTAGATGATAATTCACTATCCACTCTAGATGTATCAAATAATACGCTAATAGAAACATTACGATGTGGAGGAAATCAATTTAAAACCATTGATATAAGCTTACTTACAAATCTTGATAGTTTTTCTATAGAAGATACACCAACACTTACAGTATTAGATATAACTAATAATACTAATCTTGAAGATATCGATGTAAGCAACACATCATTATCTGTTTTAGATATTACGAATCAAATTAGCCTGGTAGAACTTTATACAAACAATACTGCAATTAGTACTTTGGATTTTAGCAGAAGTCCAGATATTGAATATGTAGAGTGCCAAAATGGTCAGCTCACCTCATTAAACTTTAAGAATGGCAATAATAATAGTGGAATGGAAGTCTATGCTACTGGAAATCCAAATTTAGTATGTATTCAAGTTGATGATCCAACTGCTAGTTATTTAAGTAGTAGCAGCTGGGAAAAAGATGCTACAGCTGGTTATAGTGATGATTGTAACTGGACTTATGTGCCAGATGATAATTTCGAGAACTATTTAGAAACGCATGACGCTGATAATAATTTTGTTTCTGTAGGAGATCCAACCAGTATGGGTAACGGAATTGCAAATGATAATTATGTGAAGACTGCTAATATTGAAAATGTAATGAGTCTATTTATTGCTTTTCAGGGAGTTACGGATATCACAGGTCTAGAGGATTTTTCAGCTTTACAAACATTATTTATGTTTAATAATACATTAACTGATACTAATTTAGATCTTACCAACAATACCAATTTATCAAGAATAGATGGAGGAGATATGGGCTTAACAAGTATTAATGTAACAGGATTAACTGCCTTAGAGCATTTGGATATTCCTCGTAATGATATTACTACAGTTGATATTTCTACAAATACAGCTTTAAAAACATTAATTCTTTCCTCGAATGACCTATCCGGATTAGATGTAAGTAATAATGTATTACTAGAAGATTTACAAATTCATGAAACAACATTAAGTAGTATCGATCTTAGTGCTAATGTGAACTTAACAAGAATCTTAGCTTCTTTAAATCAATTTGCATCGCTAAATACTCAAAATAATACATTACTTGAAACTTTAAATTTATCTAGAAATCCATTAACTTCTTATGATGTAAGTCACTTATCAAATCTTCAAGATTTAAGTTTTGATGAAACCAATATTACTTCGATTGATATTAGTAAGAATACAAATTTAACAGAATTTAGTGCAAGAGATATAGATGAATTAGTGGAGCTAAATGCTAAAAATGGGAACAATAGTAATTTTACAGAATTTAGGGTAACGGGTTGTCCTAATTTGACCTGTATAGAGGTAGATGATCCAACGGCTGGGTATTTATCAAGTTGGGAAAAGGATGCTACTGTAAATTTTGCTGAATATTGTCGATTCACAACCATCCTGGATGATAATTTTGAAGCTTATTTAGAAACGCATAACGAGTTTGGAGGAAGTGTAGCTGTAGGAAGTGCAAACAGCTTAGGTAACGGAATTATTGACGACAATCTAGTACCTACAGCAAAAATAGAAACTATTCAATTATTAACACCCAGAAATGAAGGTATCCAAGACTTTACAGGAATAGAAGATTTTGTGAGTTTAATTCGATTTTGGATTGACGAAAACTCATTAACCGATACAAGTTTAGACCTAACCAATAATATATTGTTAGAAAGTGTAACTGCGGAGAATACAGGATTGACCAGTATTAATATTGCAGGATTAACGGTATTAGAAAGCTTAGCTGCAGCAAATAATAGTCTTACCAGTTTGGACATCTCAACCAATACTGCTTTACGATTTTTGGATGTAGCAGATAATAGCCTCACAAACTTGGATATAAGTGCTAATGATTTAACGAGTCTAACGGTTACGAACAATAACTTAGGAACTATAGATGTAACTAATCAAGCTAATTTGACATCTTTATATTGTGAAAATACCAGGATTACTGCACTAAATATTCAAAACAATCCATTGCTAGAAAATCTGGAATGTAGTAGTAATGGATTAAGTTCGCTGGATGTAACTCATCTTACCGATTTATTTTACTTGTCTTTTAGCGATACGAATATTGCAAATATCGACCTAAGTAACAATGCCAATTTAAGTAGACTGGAATGCGATGATACACCGGTTACCTATTTAGATTTAGTAAAACAGAGCACCCTCGATAACTTATCCTGTAAAAATGCACAACTTACAGGCTTGAATTTAAGAAGTGGAAATAATGCAGATTTAGATAATGTAGATGTTACTGGTAATCCAGACTTGACTTGTATCGAGGTAGATGATCCAACTGCTCCAGTAATAGGGGGGTGGTTAAAAGATGCTACAGCAAGCTATGCAGAATTCTGTAGATTAACCTATGTGCCTGATGATGCTTTTGAAACTTTCTTAGAAAATCAAGGGTTTGGTAATGGAGTCATTGATGATTATGTATATACCGCATTAGTTGAGGTTTCAGAAGGATTTAATCTGCATAATGGATTGGTTGCAGATATGACAGGTATTGAAGATTTTAGAGACATGTGGTTTTTAGGATGTCGTAACAATACTAATTTGACGAGTATAGACTTAAGTAATAATACTAAACTGAGTGTAATTACTTTAGCCAATAACAACTTAGCAAGTTTAGATTTAACAAATAATGTACTTCTAGAACAAGTATACCTCGACGATAATGCTAATTTAGGAGATGTAGATATTTCTGAACTTACTGCTCTAACTAATTTAAGCGTATCTAATACAGGTATTAATTCTATAAATATTTCTAACAATCCATTGTTAAGACAGTTAATCTTAAATGATAATAATTTTACAGAGTTAGACATTTCTGCATACCCAAGCATTGTACAATTACGTGTTGCTAATAACCAATTAACTTCGCTAAATGTTGCGAATGGAAATAATGATAATTTCACTTGGTTTGATGCTTTAGGAAATCCTGATTTAACATGTATTAAAGCTGATAAAGTAGTTCAGTTATATCCAGATATTTGGCAAATGGATGCTACGGCGAGTTTTGCGATTTATTGTGATTTAACCTATATCGCAGATGCTAATTTTGAAAATTACCTAGAAACGCATGATGCCGACGGTAATGTAGTAGCTCTTGGTGATGCATCTAGTATGGGGAATGGGATTGCAAATGACAATCAGGTGTATACTGAAAAAATAAATAACGTAGTTGATTTAGATATAAGTAGTCTTGATATTTCAGATTTAACAGGAATTGAAGGCTTTGCTGCTCTAGAATCATTAAATGTAGATTACAACGATTTAAATTCGTTAGACCTAAGCGGTAATACCAACCTAAGAATTTTGGATGCTGCAGAAAACGATTTGATTTCACTAGATTTATCTGGGTATACTGCCCTTGAAGAAGTGCAGCTGAGATCTAATTCTTTAACCAGTTTATTGGTTGATAATAACCCTAATCTCAAAAAATTAAAAGCAGGAAAAAATGGTTTAACTTCTTTAGATGTTAGCTCATGTGTGCAATTAGAAGAACTTGCTGTTCATCAAAATCTACTAGAATCTTTAGATGTCAGAAATGGAAACAATAGTTTAATTACTGATTTCTTTGTATTATATAACGATAACCTTACATGTATTCAGGTAGATGATCCTAATGCAGCGTATTTAAGTAGTTGGGAAAAAGATGATATTGCCAGTTTTAATGATGATTGTGTAGTTCCTGTTATCACCTTAACCGGTACTAATCCACAAACTGTGGAATTGGGTACGGCATATACTGAGTTAGGAGCTACTGCGGATGATGGAAGTACCGTATTGATCGATGCGTCATCTGTAAATACAAACCTGTTAGGTCAATACACGGTTACCTATAATGCTACCGATGCATCGGGTAATATAGCAGTACAAGTAACCAGAACCGTCGATGTAGTAGATACCACTGCACCTTTAATCACCTTAACAGGAGATAACCCACAAGAGATAGCCTTAGGATCAGGTTATACAGAATTAGGAGCCACTACCGATGATGGAAGTACAGTGATCATTGATGCCACCGATTTTGTAGATGCTGTAGGAAGCTATACAATTCGCTACAACGCTACCGATGCTTCGGGCAACGTTGCTGTTGAGGTGACCCGAACAGTCAATGTAGTAGATAACTGTCCGTTAGTAAGCTTGCCAACCGATAATTTTACCATTATTACATCTGGCGAAACCTGTACCGATAAAAATAATGGGATGATTAATATCCTTGCTGCTACTGCATTAGAGTATACCACTACGATTAACGGTACAGATTACAGTTTTACGTCATCTTTAGAAGTGGAAGACCTAGCCCCTGGTATGTATCCGATTTGTATTGGAGTAAATGGTTTTACGAATTGTGAACAGTGTTTTGAAGTAGTGATCGCAGATGCCGAGAACTTAGCAGGAAAAACAGAGTTAATTACCGAAGAGAGAACGGCAAAAGTAAATGTTGAGGTAACCACAGGTACTGCACCCTATACTGTAAAAATCAATAATGAGATAATAGGAGAATATACAGTAAAGAACTTCATTGTCGATGTACAACATGGTGATGAGGTAGAGGTTTCTTCAAGTGTAGATTGCGAAGGGGAATTATCAACTAAAGTGAATTTGATCAATAGGCTAAGCATCGCACCAAACCCAACTCAGGGAGATGTTACACTTTTTATCCCAAATATTGAAGTAAATCGTATACGAGTATCCTTATACAATGTCCTTGGAGTCCAGGTTTCTTATAAAGAATATAAGATTACATCAGGACAAGTAGTAGTCCCTATGGAGGAATTACCGCAAGGGATCTATTTGATCACGATTAACGAAGGGAAAGCATTTAAAATCATAAAACAATAAAGAGATAAACCTTATACACTATCAAATATAGATATGAGTTTACAATAAATAATTTCACGGTTTAAGGGGGGCAGATAAAATAACAAACTAGTTAGTTTTGAGCATTAGTTTTCATGTAAAAACGAATCTGATTTCTAAAATAAACTTACATTATTTATAATGAAAAAAACAATACTGTTTTTAATCTATCTCCTTTCAGTAACAATTCATGCTCAAGAATCTGAATTGTTAGGAAGATGGCAACTGACAAAAATTGATGATATAGATGCGGAGCAGGAACACATTTTTCCGCCATTATTAGAATTTTTACAGAATAATAAAATAATCATCAAATTTAGAAATCCTGTTTTTTGGAAGTATGAGAATGATACTATTTACATTAAAAACAAAGAACACGAAAAATATAGAAATAAGATGACAGTGTTGGGGTTACATAAAAATGCATTAATTGTAAAAAACTACAGAGAAGAGAAGTTAGTATTTAGAAGATTAGAGAAAACAGAAAAAAAAGACATCTACGGTATTTGGATTGTAAAGGCAATGAAGAAAGGAACAAAGTTTAATACAGCTTTTAAAGAAAATACGCAGATTCATTTAACACATGATAACAAAGCGCTGATTAGTCTGCAAGGAGAAACAAAGCATTTTGATCAAAAAACATGGGATATTGATTTAAAAGAAAATATGTTTTTATTGGATAATAATGATTCCCTTAAGATTATACATCATTCAAGATATTATTTGTTATTTAGTAACCATAATGATGCTAAAATACTCTTAAAGAAAAAATAAAAAAATCTTACTTAGCTATATTTTAGAATATTAAACCATTCGAGCATTTGAATGGTTTTTTCTTTTTGCGATAAACGGTATAGATGCTCTGTAACCGTGTAAAATCAATCTTGCAACCCTTTTGCAACCCTCTCTTATACTATTTTTATAGGCTGTTACTATAATTTTGTTGCACAATTTAAAACCCCTTATATGAAAAGACTTCTACTTATTGCAACAATTTATTTCTTAGGCGTAATACAATTACAAGCGCAAACCGATAATCAAATCAGTGGAGCAAGTGTAGATCCTACACAAAGCAATGGTACAAATACCCCAGAGCCTTATGATGGAAATGCTACATTCGATCCGGGTTCTCAAATAACTAATGGAGATTGGAATTTTATTTTTGGCCCGGGAGCAGGAGGAAATTTAACTTCTGGTTCTAGAAATATACTTGTTGGAGGGTTAGCAGGGGCAAACCTCGATGGTGATACCGATAATACGATTATAGGAGTTTTTGCTGCAGACCAAACAACAAATAGTTTTGATAATGTGTATATAGGTAACTCGGTAGCACGATATAGTACAGGTTCAGATAATGTAATTATTGGTACAGAGGCAGGTAAAGATTTAACAGGAGGTTTTGACAATACGATTATAGGTGAAGAGGCGGGGTGGAAACTTACAGAAGGTGATCGGAATGTATTTATAGGAGAAGATGCAGGTAGAAATACCACTACGGGATCCAGTAATGTATTTATAGGAAGACAAGCGGGTCAGGATAACACTACAGCATCTGGAAACACTTTTATTGGAGGGCAATCTCCAAGTAGTGTATATGTTGCATTAGAGAGTATCGATGCTTCATATAATTTCGTTTATCTTAATGCTGCAAGTGGAGCAAATAATACTACAGGGGTTGGAAATACCTTTTTGGGTGCAGGATCAGGTCTTGATAATACTATAGGAGGAGCAAACACTTTTTTAGGATTTGCTGCTGGTGCCAATAGTACCAATTCTCATGGAAACACCTTTGTAGGGTATGGAGCAGGTTTCGATAATAATAGAACAAGAGGGACTAACGACTCTAATAGGAATACATATCTGGGAGCTACCGCAGGGGGAACAAATCGATTTGGTTCAGATAATGTAGGAATAGGATGGAATGCAGATTTTATAGATGATGGTGGTACTAATAGAAATCAACGTAATGTATTTATGGGGTCTTCTATTGTATTGGACGGAAATGAAAAAGTAGTCATAGGACATGATGCTGAATCAAGAGGAAATAATACAGGTGCTATTGTGATCGGCGCACTCAGTAAAGTGAATCAACCATATTCTATAGCATTAGGGCATAATGTAAATGTAACGACCAGAAATACGATGGCTCTGGGGGGAAACACAACAACCAATAGAGTTAGTGTGGGTATTGGTACAGTGGCAGCCAATCAAAATGCGTCTTTAGAATTAGCAGACACCGATAAAGGGTTTTTAATCAATAGACTTACGACCGCTCAACGTACTACTATGGAAACTGCAGCAGCTAGTGGTAATCCATTAACTACTACAGATACCGGGTTAATGGTATACGATACTGATGTAAGTACACTTTTTGTTTGGAATGGAATCGCATGGGTGAGTACGGTTTCTACAAATACCGATGCACAGGATTTAACCCTTTCGGGTGATGCTTTGAGTCTTACTAATGATGCTACCGATGTAGATTTATCAAAATATTTGGACAATACCGATGCACAAGGCATCTCATTAGCGACAAATACCTTGAGCATTTCGGGTAATGCGTCTACGGTTGATCTTTCGGGTTATTTAGACAATACCGATGCGCAGGATTTAACCTTATCGGGTGATGCTTTGAGTCTTACTAATGATGCCACCGATGTAGATTTATCAAAATACCTGGACAATACTGATGCGCAGGGGATATCCTTAGCGACAAATACACTGAGTATTTCTGGGAATACGTCTACAGTCGATCTTTCTGGTTATTTAGATAATACGGATGCGCAAGATTTAAGTTTATCATCAAATACATTGAGTCTTACTAATGATGCCACCGATGTAGATTTATCAAAATACCTGGACAATACTGATGCACAAGGCATATCATTAGCCACAAATACCTTAAGCATTTCTGGGAATGCATCTACGGTAGACCTTTCAGGCTATTTAGATAATACCGATGCACAGGATTTAACCTTATCAGGTGATGCTTTGAGTCTTACCAATGATGCCACCAATGTAGATTTATCAAAATATCTGGA